>CABUIE010000004.1 GCA_902491565.1 uncultured Collinsella sp. | reverse complement strand
GGTCGGCGGGGCCATTGTGGCTCTTGACAGCGGATTGGGTCATATGAGCGAAAACGCCCCTAAGCGAGCAAGGTGACGTGAAAGAGGAGGGAAGCGTACTTCGGTACGCGACCGACGATTGAACGTCAGATTGCCGCTTAGGGGCGTTTGCAGCGTCGAGCCGTTACGCGGTTTGGTAAAACCGCGTAACTTACATCACCATAACGTAGCGCGATCCCACGTAGTACTGCTTACCCATCAGGACCGGCTCATCGTTGGGACCGGTAAAGCCGGCACGCAGATTGAGCAGCGGATCGTGCGGAGCAATGCCCAGCTCGGCCGCCTGCTCGGCGTTAGCTCGAACGGCCTCGACCGTACGGTAGCCAACCGAGACAATCGGGATTCCGCCAACACGCTCGACCTCGGCAAAAATCGACTTGTCCTCAAGATCGGCCGTCAACAGCTCACGGTAGGCGTCAAACGGCACAAAGATGTTCTCCTCAAAGATGGGCTCGCCGTCGGCCGTGCGCACGCGCTTGATATGCAGCAACAGCGCATCCTTCTGCAGGCCAAAGAACTCCATCTCGTTTTGGCGCGCCGGAACGATCTGGCGATCGATCACGTGCGCACCGGCCTTCATGCCGTTGCCGGCACACAGCGCGGTAAACGTCTGCAGCGTCGAGGCGTGAAACTGGCGGTTGATGTGCGGCGTGGAGACAAAGGTGCCGCGGCCCTGCTGCTTAACCAGGTAACCATCGGAGCACAGCTCCTCGACAGCGCGGCGCACCGTAATACGGCTCACCTCGTACTGCTCGGCTAGTTCAAGCTCGGACGGAATACGCTCCTTGGGTGCATAAACACCTTTTTCGATCGCATCCTTGATTTCGTCATAAATCTGCTGGTAAAGCGGTGCATTTTTGGGCGCAGGCATATCTGATCACTCTTATCAAAATAGCTAAATTTCTCATACGTATATAACGTCTAGTTTCATGTTACCTCATATTGATAAAACGATACACCCTCCCTACCAAAAGCGACAGCTTCATTTTGGTAGGTTTTATCTGGGCAAACGAGAGCCCTCGAAAGCAACGGGGCTTTCGGGGGGCTCGTTCGGATGGGTTGCGCAGGACCGGCAAAATGCCAATACCCTACTTGCCGTCGTCCTGCTGCAGGCTGTCCTGTTCGCTGAGGCGCGCCTGCCTGCTGGCCATGCGTGCGGGCTTGTCGGGATCGGGAACGGCCGTGGGCATGGGCTCGTCGACATGACCGCCCCACCAGCCGCCCACAAAGTTGAGCGTGTGGAACACGTTGATCACGGCGCCGGGATCAACGTCGCACACCAACTTGATAATGTCCTGGCTCTCGTAGGTCGAGACAACGGTGTTCAGCAGGTACATCTTTTCGCGGCTGTATCCGCCGACGACCTCGGCGCAGCTAATGCCGTGCTGAAAATGGTTTACGTAGGCAGTCATGACCTCGTCTGCCTTACGCGTCGTGATCTGCAGCGTCACGCGATCGTAGCGACGATAGAAACTGTCGATGGTCTTGGTCGAAATAAACTGGAACACGATGGAATACGCCGCCTTGTCCCAGCCAAACATAAAGCCAAAGATCGCCAGGATAAAGCAGTTGAAACCAAAGATGACGCCCCAGATGGTCTTGCCCGTGTGGTTGGAAACCCACAGCGCGATAAAGTCGGTGCCGCCGGTGGATGCGCCGGATTTAAGCGCGATGGCAGCGCCCAGACCCGAGACCACGCCGCCAAAAATGATGAGCATGATCTTGTCGCCCAAAAACGGCGCGAAGTGAAAGACGTTGAGGAACAGCGACGAGAGCACGACCTGCATCATCGAGAAGATGACGAAGCGCTTGCTAATGCCGCTCCAGCATAGGAGCGCCACGGGAATGTTGAGCGCAAGCATGCCGAGCGAGATGTCGATGTGAACGCCGCCCAGCGAGGTAACGCGATCGAGCAGGACCGCGACGCCGGTGAGACCGCTCGGAAGCAGGTCGGCGGGCTGAATGAACGCCTGGATCAGAAATGTCTGGAGAACGGCGGAAATGGTGACCGCCACAGCAGTAATGGCGCGGCGGACGATGGTGAGGCGGCCGAGCACGAGCACTCGGTCCGTGAGCTGATCGATGGCGTTCGCCACGCAGGCTCCTTTCGAAGGCAGATGTAGTTGTGGGATATGTCCGCGATTGTAGCATGGAGCGTGCGGGGGCGCTTCAATTCACCCTCTCCCGACAACCAAAGCGGGACCAGCAACCCCACGACCAAAGGCCCAAATTACAAGTGAGTAGACTTTACGCGACCTGCAGAGCACACCCAAAACCGCCACCCCTGTGACCTGCGGTTTTACAAAGGAAGATATGCATTGCGCTCGGCCTGCGCCAAAAAGTCTACTCACTTAGTCCGAATCGAAGCCAAACGGATCAAAATCGAAACCAAATTGAGCCAGTCCACCGCAAAAAACGTTTGAACCCGTGCTTCTCGCGGCGGATTGACACTACAAAGCGGCCAAAATATCGGTCAGATTATCAATAACGGCATCGGCTCGCGATTGATCGAGGTTGACGCCCTCGTGCGGACGCAGTGCCAGGACGCGGGCGCCGGAACGTTTGCCAGCCTCGATCCCCAAAGGCGAATCCTCGATAACCAGGCACTCGGCAGGCTCCACCCCCAGCGCCTCCATGGCACGCAGGTAGATCTCGGGGTCGGGCTTAAACGCACTGCACTCGTGACCGCTGATGGTGTAGTCCAGCACGTCGGGGATACCGGCAATCTCCACCAGCTCGTCGATCAACTCGCGATAGGACGAGCTCGCGATGGCACACTTCACGCCGCGCTCGTGCAGTGCGCGCATCACCGGCTCCGTCTGCTCGTTGAGCAGCTCGGCATACGGAACGGGATGGTCCGGGCTATAGACCTGCTTGTACTCCACGCGCAGACGCTCGCGCAGCTCAACATCGTCGGGCACCAGCGCCTCCCAAATGGCAGGCTCGTTAGACCCCGAAAGATCGGGGATCTCGTCAAAGTGGAAGCCCTTCTCCTCCATAAACGCCACGCGACGACGGTTGTAGAACCACTCGGTATCGACCAGCACGCCGTCCATGTCAAACAGCACTGCTTTGATCATACGCATCTCCTCCCACCTGCCAAATAGAGACAGGTTTATTTTGGTAGGTTTTATCCTGGGTTTTGCGACGCGACAGGCGTGCCCTCCCAAGAGCAAAAAAGGGGACGGGGCGCAAACCCCATCCCCTCTCAATCAACCCGTAAGGTCTACTTACTTGTGATTAGTAGGAAAGCTTCCACATGTAGCGACGCATGGTCAGCGGGTGCTGACGGGCCTCGGCGATCTGGTTGCCGTACTCGCGCATAACGGCGAGGTGCAGCAGCGGGTTGAAGTAGGTGACGACGCTCGCGGGCACGGCGTCAGCCAGGCCGTAGTCCTTGGAGTCGATCAGAGCGACCTTGGCGCCCATGCGCTCAAGGAAGGTGAGGGCGCGGGCGTCCATCGGACGGGTAGCGCCATCGGACATGAAGAAGACGTAGGGCTTACCCTCGGTGGAAACCTCGAACGGGCCGTGGAAGTACTCGCCGGTGTTGTAGGCGGCGGCGTCGATCCACTGCATCTCGGTGAACAGGAAGGCGGCGTGAGAGTAAGCCATCTTCTCGGAGGCACCAGAGGCCATGAAGTAAATCATCTTGTCGTCCTTGAAGTCCTCAGCGAACTTCTTGGCGAGCTTCTTGCAGGACTGAGCAGCGTTCTCGCAGAGATCGAAGACGTTGGTGAGGCCGGTGATCATGTCGTCGTACTTGTCATAGCCCTCGGTCTGCTGAAGGATCTCGAGAGCAAGAGCGATGGCATAGCCGGGCTTCTCGCACTTGGCAGCGAAGTTGGCGTGGAAGCCGTGAACGATGACGTAGTCGGCGTCGACGGTCAGAGCGGAGCCAGCCTTGTTGGTGAGGGAGACGACCGGGCAGTTGTGCTTCTTGGCGGTCTTGTTGGCCTCGACGGTCTCGGGCGTGGAGCCACCGAGGGAGCAGGTGATCACGAAGGTGTGCTCGTTGACCCAGGAAGGCGTGTCATAGTTGAACTCGTTAGCGGTGAAGATCTGAACGTTCAGCTTGTCCGTGTTGTTGGCCAGGAAGTACTTGGCGGGGTACAGGTCGGACATGGAAGCACCGCAGCCGACGAAGGCGACACTGTGGATCTCGTGGTTGGACAGGACGTCAGCGACGATCTGCTTAGGGAGGTTAAGGTCGATCTCGTACATCTGACACATTCCTTTCGATTTTTGCGGCGCCACATTGCCGGGCGCTCGCAGGGTTACCGTGATTTGGACCGAGTCGCCGGCCCGTTGAGGATGCGACAAAGGGACTGTCCCATTGTCGCATTTTGGGGATGGAAGCCTGCCTGGGGTATGGGATGCCAGGCAGGCCCCCGGGGGAAAGCGGTTAGACGCTTGGTCGCGACTAGGCCAGGATGCCGGCCGCGGAGAGGGCGATGCCGCCCACGATGGCGATCACGAGAAGCCAACCGGTGTTGACGTTCTTCTTGATGAGCCAGTACATAAGGCCGGTGAGGCCAAGGGAGATCATCTGGGGCATCATGCCGTCCAGGATGTCCTGGATAACGACGGTGCCCTCAGCGAACTGCAGCGGGGTGGTGGCGCCGATCAGCGTGGCGATCATGCCGCCTACGGACATAAGACCCACGATGCCGCAGACATACATGAGCTTCTCCATGAGGTCGCCGCCCTGAAGCTTGCTCAGGTACTCGTGGCCGCCCTGATAGCCCATCTTGGCTGCGAACCAAGTGATCAGCACAGAGGGGACGATGGAGATGAGCATGGCCAGGATCGGGCCCATGATGGAGCCCTGCTGAGCCAGCTGAACGCCCAGACCAAAGGCGATAACACGGATGGTGCCCTGGAAGAAGGAGTCACCGATGCCGGAAAGCGGGCCCATAAGGGAGGTCTTGACCGCGTTAATCGAATCGGGGTTGAAGTTCTCGGGATCCTTGGCGTACTCCTCCTCCATGGAGGCGGTGAGGCCCAGGATAA
This sequence comes from uncultured Collinsella sp., assembly GCA_902491565.1. GTDB lineage: Bacteria > Actinomycetota > Coriobacteriia > Coriobacteriales > Coriobacteriaceae > Collinsella. The sequence goes on along the minus strand of CABUIE010000004.1, from coordinate 156,124 downwards.
AGGCGCTCGTCTGCGGGGTGCAGTTGTAGAACGCCATGTGACGGTGGTAAGCCTCTTTCTTAGCAGCGAGCTGCTTGGGGTCGGACTCGTCCGGATAGAGGCGGTCGAGCGTGGGAACCATGCCGTAGAGGAAGCCCATGTTCATCTGACGCTCGTAGTTCCAAGAGGCCTGGATGGCCCAGGAGCGCCAGAAGAACTGGCTGACCTTCTTGTTCAGGGACACGTCCTTGGTTGCGGTTGCCATAGTGTGTTCCTCCTTAGTCTTCGTCGTCTTCGAGCGGATCGTAGTCGGAATCGACACCGGCGGCTGCATGGGACCCGTTGAACTTGAAGCCCATGAAGACGACAGCCAGGCACACACCGATCAGAGCGACCGCGATGACGGACAGGTTGAGGTAAGCGGCGAGCAGGAAACCGATGAACAGGAACGGAGTCATACCCTTCTTGATCATCATGGTGAGCAGCAGGGCCAAGCCGTAGGCGGTCATGATCTTGGTCGAAACGTTAAGACCAGTGGACAGCCACTCGGGAACCATGTTGACGATGGCCTGAACCAGGTCGGTGCCAACAAAGACGGCGAGGAAGATCGGCAGGAAGTACATGATGGCGTACAGACCGGAGCCGGCGCAGATGTGCATACGATAGGCGGTCTTGAACTTTCCGTTATCGATCGCGCTATCTGCCACATGGGTGAGGGCGGCGATGATGGAACGGAACACGATGCCGAGGAGCTGACCCAGGACGGCGACCGGGATGGCGATCGTCATGGCGGTCTCGGCAGAAGCATCGGTCAGGCACGCAAAGGCAGCGGCCACGATGCCGCCCAGGACCATATCGGGCGGAACGGCGGCGCCGACCTGCACCAGGCCCATGGACACGAGCTCGACGGCGGCACCGACGGCAAGGCCGGTGGGCACATCGCCCAGCAGCAGACCGACGAGCGTAGCGCCAACGAGGGGCTGCTCGAAGTTAAGACGACCGAGCAGGCGGGAGTCCCACATGCAGAACACGCCGACGAGGCCGACGAGCACCGCACTGATGAACGTATTCATACCCTTCTCCTTTCAGTCAGGCAAAAGCCTGGTTGATTACAGCTTGGCGTCGATGTCGACGCTCTGATACGTAGGGGTCTGCTGGACATAGAGCTTGATGCCCATGTCGAGCAGCTGGTTGACGTCGGCCTTCTGGGTGGCGTCGAGGAAGACGGAGCTGTCCTTGCCGCCGACCTGATCGGCACCGTCGTGGTTGGCGGTGGCGCCCAGGTTGATGGCGTCGAGCTTGTAGCCCTGACAGAACTGCAGCATCTCGGCAGTGTTGCCAAAGACGAACATGACGCGCTCGCCGAGGGTGTTGAGCTTATCCATCTTGGCGAGGGCACGCTCGACGGTGAAGACGTTCAGGCGCACGCCCTGGGGCTTGGCCAGCTTAAGAGCGCCCTTCTTGATGTCATCGTTGGCGGCGGCGTTGTCGACGACGATGATGCGCTCGGCCTGAACCTTGGTGGTCCAGGTAAAGACGACCTGGCCGTGCAGCAGACGGTAGTCAAGACGTGCGAGGACGATCTTGGCGGGACCGGAGCTGTGACGGGACGCCTTGGCCTTCTTGGCGGGAGCCGCGGCGGCCTCGACCGGCGCGTTGGGGTTGGTCAGACCGGTGCGGGCCTCATTGATGAGGGCCGCGAGCTCGGCGCCCTTGACGGGGACGGGGCTCATAGCGAGCGTGAGCGCCAGCGGGATGTTGAAACCGCTAACAACCGTGAACTTCGTGCCGTTCTTGGAAAGCTCGACCATGTTGTTGTTGACCGAGCTGCCGAGCATATCGGTCAGCACATAGACGGTGTCGTCCGCGTTGAACGTGGCGATCATGGCGTCCACCTTATTGGTGATGGGCTCCTTGTCGTCACGAGCAAGCGACACGACGTGGACGTTCGACACGTCGCCGAGAACCATCTCGAGCGTGTCTTTGGCGCCTGCGGCCAGGCCGCCATGAGATGCGAGAATGATCTGATTCATCTTGCCTCCTCCTTTTCGTTATGGTCATTATAACGTCTTATACGTTGCTTATATTGCTAATTAGTATAAAGACCGTTCGCGGGTGAAAATCGACCGTTGACGGGTTTAACGTACCCGAAACGTTTGGCTGGGTAGGCCGGCGCTAGCTGGATAACCCCAGGTCAGACCCTGCGCGCAATCCCCTATCGCACGAAGTACCAGGGGCTTTCCTGTACGGTGGGTTCCAGCGCAATGCCGGTGCGTTCCTTAAACAAATCCATGTCCTGAGATTTTTCGGTCCACCACGCGTTGGGCTTAAAGGTCATGCTCTCAATGACATGACCGACAAACACACTGTTGCGCAGCTTGGAGAAGTCGGTGTTCATAATCAGGATGGACGCGAGCACCAGCACGATGCCCAGGACTTTAATCGCGCCGGCGGGCTCGGCGTAGACACCAATGCCCACCAGTACGGTGACGACCGTCTCGAATGACATTACGACGGGAACTTTCGACGTCTCGAGCCCCATGGACAGACCCTGCATATATAAGACATAGGCCACGGCTGTGGGGATGAGTCCAAAACCAAAGAACAGCAGCAGCAGCTGTGGCGACATTGCCGCGGCGACATCTGGCCACGGAGCCGCGATAGCCGCCATAACCGCACCGCCAAAAACAAGGCCCCAAAACGTGACAGCCAGCGGGTGGACCGTCTTGGTTGCTATCCGGCTAAACACCGCGAGCGACGCGCCACAAAAGCCCGCGATCACGCCCGACGTGACGCCCCAAACCGAAAAATGGAAACCGGAAAGGTCGCCATTGGTCACTGCAAGTACACAGCCACCGATATTAAAAGCGATGGCAACGAGCTTGTTGGGAGTCACATCCTCGCGATAAAGCACGCGGCCGAGCATGACGCCAAACACCGGCGAGGTGTAGAGCAGCACCGAGGCCGTGGACATGCCCACCTCGCCCATGCACTCGTAATATAGCGTGTTAGCGGTGGCGAGGCCGATAATGCCAAGAAGCGCACAGGGAACAAGCTCTTTAGGACTTGCCTTGAACAGTGCCAGGGGACCCGATGCTTTTCCCTCACGATCGCCTCCCTGGCAACCCATGAACGCCAAGACCGGAGCCATTAAGACGGCACCCGACAACAGGCGAAAGGCCGCCATGCTCTGAGACGAAACACCCATGGCCGAGATGCCGTTTACAAAGATTCCGATGCTGCCCCACATAAGCGCGGCGATCAGCACCAGCACATAGCCCAGATTGCTTTTCTTCAACGCAGCCTCCTCGGTATTGTTTCCAATATGTTTCACACTACGTTATAGTCGTTATATACATTTTTCAAGACACAAATCGGCGAGCGGAAAAATCTGCTCCCCACATACTCATTGAGTAGTCATTGGGGACGCACTTAAATGACTGGTCATTCAAGTGCGTCCCCCAACGACTAGGACTGTCCCCAACTGCCGGCAGAAAAGGAACGTTCCCAACGTCTAAGGCGCCGCTGGTTGAGCATAAGTCAGCGAGCGGGCCGCATTTGAGGCAAGGTGACGTGAAACGAAAGGGCGCTGACCTTCTGGTCGCGCCCTTGAAGTTGAACGTCAGATTGCCCAAATGCGGACCGCGCAGCGTCGAGCCGTTACGCGGTTTGGTAAAACCGCGTAACTAATACTCAAGCTTCCACATGTAGCGGCGCGTCATGTAGTCCTTGTGGGTGACGGCGGAGAGCGCACGCATGTAGACGTTGTTGAGAATCGGGGCAAAGATCAGGTGGTTGAAGTACTCGCTCACGCTGTCCTTGATGTCGTTGAGGCCGAGCTCCTTGGCGTCGAGCTGATAGACGCGCTCGCCACCGTACTGGTTGACGAAGCGGATGCCGCGCTCGTCGTTGCAGCGGCTGCGGCCGACGCTGATGAGCTGGAACAGCGAGGTGCGCTTGTCCAGGATCTCGAAGGGGCCGTGGAAGAAGTCGCAGGTGTTGATGGTGCAGGAGTCGATCTGCAGCATCTCCTGCACGTTGCAGATGCTAAAGACGTAGGCGGCACCAAAGAGCGGACCCTGAGCCATGACGTTGATGCAGGGCTTGTCGGCGTTCTGCTCGGCCCACTTGGCAGCAAGCGGACGGGTGTACTCGACGGCCTTGCGATAGATGGGGTCGACCAAGTCAAACGCGGCCATAGCGGTCTCGTACTCGGCATAGCCCTCGGTCTGCTGCGTAAGCTCCATGGCGATCATGGTCACGACGGCGGAGTTGGTGCGGCCCATGCAGGACTCGTCGACGGCCAGGCTGTCGTACTGGATCTTGTAGTCGCAGACCTCGGTGAGGCCGGACTCGTCAACATAGATGGCGATGGTGCTGGCGCCGTGGTCCTTGGCGACCTGGGCGGCAACGATGGTCTCCTTGGTGCCGCGCATGGACACGACGACGGCCAGGGTGTTCTCGTTGACGTAGGCCGGGGTGGCGTGCACGAACTCGTTGCTGGTGTAGCTGGAGCTCACGACCTGCGTGGCCTCGTGCTCCATAAAGTACTGGGCAGGATAGTTGCCGCCGTTGGATCCGCCGGCACCAATCCACACGACGCGCTTGATGCCGCCCTTGTCTGCCTTGTCAGCCAAAACCTGGGAGACGACATCCTTAACCTGTTCCTGAGTAGTCATCGTGCATCAGCCTTTCTTCTCGTTTGATGCTCATCACAGGCATACAAGTTACATACATGTTTTGGTTATGTCGACTAGTTGTATGCTATATTTATCTTAGAAATTTTGCTGGTAAGGTTTTCGGTAGCTCAATACCAGCGGTTTTATTATTGTGTTGAATACATGCTTGCTTAGATAAGCATACAAGTTAGATATAGGCTGATCGCATGAACGCTTCATCTAAAAAGAAACTGAGCCAATACGAGCGCTTGGCGGGTACGCTTCGCGACCGCATCGCCGCCGGCATCTACGCACGCGGAGACAAGCTGCCGTCCGAGATGGAGCTCATGGACGAATCGGGGCTGTCGCGCAGCACCGTGCGCCACGCCCTTAAGGTTCTCGTTGATGAGGGCCTGGTGCGCACCGAGCGCGGGCGTGGCGCCTTTGTGGCCGACACGCCCGCGCTCCACGAGAACAACCTAGTGTTTTCGAGCTATACCAAGCAGGTCGAAGGTCAGGGCATGAAGCCCACCACGCGCACCGTGGACTCGGGCTTTGCCAAGGCGGCCGGCAGCATAGCTAAGTTCTTTGACGCCGCCGTGGGCAGCAAGCTCGTCAAACTTGTCCGCCTGCGCTACCTGGACGACGTGCCGCTGTGCCTGGAGACCACCTACCTGCCGCCAAGCTTCGAGACGCTCATCGATCGCGATATCAACGGTTCGCTCTACGCGACGCTGCGCCAAGAATTCCATCGCGCGCCAGCACAGGGACATAAGACCTTTGAGGTGTGCTATGCCTCGCAAAACGAGGCGTTTTTGCTCAACGTCGAGCGCGGGCAGGCGCTGATCCTGATCACCGACTACGTCTACGACACCGACGGCCGACCGCTCCATGTCTCTAAGCGCATCCAACGCACCGACCGCGCCAAATACACCGAGCCAATCGGCTAACCTGCCAAAATAAACCTGTCCCTAAATGATAGGTTTGGGAAGGTCGGGGAACCAGGTTGGTTTGGGTTGGTTGGGTGTGCGCTCGGCTAGGACCAGCTCCATCCAGCACATGTCGTACCAGCGGCCGAACTTTTGGGCGCAGCGATCGAAGGTGCCCACCAGGCGATATCCCATATGAGCATGGAAATCCTGACTGTTGTGCGTCAGGTACTCATCGTCCTTATCGTGCGGCACGGCAATGAGCGCGCACATGTTGGTGATGCCCATCGCGATCAGGCACTGCTTGAGCGCATCGTGCAGCTTGCGACCCAGCCCGCCATGGCGCACATCGCGTGCCAGGTAGATCGACGTCTCGACCGACCAGTCGTATGCCTCGCGGCTGTTAAGCGGGCTCGCATAGGCATAGCCCACCGGACGCCCGTCCAACTCCATCACCAAATACGGATAGCGCCTGAGCGTACGCTCGATGCGCCCGGCGAACTCCTCAACGCTCGGCACCTCATATTCGCAGGTAATCGCCGTCTGGCGCACATACGGCTCATAGATGGCAAGCAACGCCGACGCGTCATCGGGCGTCGCCAGGCGAATCGTCGGCTCGGACATCTCGGTCATACAACCCTTCTCCCCCAAAAGCAAAGGCCGCCCTGCGCCAAGCTCAGGCGCAGGGCGGCCCCTTGTCATTACATCAGGCTACAGGACAGCCGCCAGCGCGTCGATGTCCTCCTGCGTCGTGGCCCAGCTAGTGCAAAAGCGCACCACGGTGTGGGTCTCGTCGTACTTTTCCCAGTACTCAATCGAGGCATGCTCGCGAATGCGGGCCATGTCCTCGTTGGGCAGAATCACAAACTGCTGGTTTGTGGGCGTCTCCAAGAAGAACTGGTAACCGCGCTCGTGCAGCACGCGACGAAGCGCCTGCGCGGTTTCGATCGCCTGGCGACCAATCTCAAAATACAGGCCGTCGGTAAAGAGCGCCTCAAACTGCACGCCCGTCAGGCGGCCCTTGGCCAGCAACGCACCGTGCTGCTTAATACGCGGAATGGGATGCGCCGGAGCGTGCATGCCGCAGAACACCACAGCCTCGCCGCAGAGCGCGCCGCACTTGGTGCCGCCGATGTAGAACACATCACACAGCTGTGCCAGCTCGGGCAGGGTAATATCGCACTCATCGGACGCCAGCGCATAGGCCAGGCGGGCGCCGTCCACAAACAGCGGAATCTCACGCTTCTGGCATACCGCATGAATCGCCGCGAGCTCGGCCTTGGAGTACAGCGTGCCGTACTCGGTCGACAGACTCACGTACACGGCGCCCGGGAACACCGTGTGCTCGTAGCTCTCGTTTTCGTAGAACACCTGGATATAGTTCTCGAGGTCCTCGGCGTGCATCTTGCCCTCGTAGCCGGGGATGGTAAGCACCTTGTGGCCGCCAAACTCGATGGCGCCCGCCTCGTGGCAGGCGACGTGGCCAGTCTCGGCAGCAACGACGCCCTCGTAGGGCGCAAGCAGCATGTCGATCACCGTCGCGTTGGCCTGCGTGCCGCCCACCAGAAAAAACACGTCGGCATCGGGGGCCTGACAGGCCTCACGGATAAGCTGCTTGGCACGCTCGGTGTGCGCATCGGTACCGTAGCCGGGCTGCGGCTCCATATTGGTGTCGACGAGCGCCTGCAGCACTGCCGGATGTGCGCCGTGGGAATAATCGTTGTTAAACGCGAGCATGGCAATCCTCTCTTACCGGGTATCGGCCAGATGATTCAAACGGAGCTATTGTACGCCGTTGGGATAGGCAATGCGCGCGGCAAGGCACTCAAGTGCCAGTACCAGGGCAAAACCGCAGCTCACGTCACTCAAAAAGTGCGCACCGATCACGATGCGCCCAAAGGCGACGAGCGCCGCGATCACAGCCGCCGCCCAAAAAATCACGCGGCGACGCGACGGTTTTTCCTTAAAGGCTGCCGCGGGAAGCCCGGCGAGCATAAGGCCGATCGCCGCATGCGCCGTGTGTCCGCTCGCAAACGACTTGAACCCGTCCTTGATCACGCCGGCGGCGATATAGGTCCACTTGTCGGGATTGCCGATCACCCACCACGGCTGAAAATTGAGCCCCGGCGTGACCTCGATCACGCGCATGCGCGGGCGCGACCACAGTGGCTTGACGATCACGTTGAGGATGATGGCCTGAGCGATCCACACGGCAAGCACCATCAACGCCCAGCGCGTGAGCTCGTCGGGCTCGGTCGTGCGCGTGAGGCGATAGACGATAAGGTTGGCAGCGATGACCAGCACAAACGTCAGCACCAACTGAGCCGCAATGAGTTTACCGCCAACCCTCAGGGACGAAACGATCTCGTAGCCGGTCAGGCCAACGTTGACGAGGATGCCGAGCGCGGCAAGCCATTTGCTGCCCCTGGAGTCGGGACGCACCGCGCGCACGAGCATAACGCCCGCGATGCTCGCCGTCAGCTCAAACGGCAACTCGCCAGCGGCCTCGATAAAGCGGCCGTACATGCTGCCGATGTTGAACAGCGCGCTCGAGATCTGATAATCAAAGAAGCTGCCCACGCCCAGACAAAGGCACAGGACAACCGCGATAATGGCGACATCTTTCTTATAGATGTATCCGAACATGCTTTCCTTTCGGTCGGGCGAAGGGCAGTCAACCTGCAATGTGGGTGAGACGAAGATGGCTTTGTCCCGTAAATACCCTTACAGGTTGAGCATAAGTAAGCGAAAACGTTCCATTTGTGGCAAGGTGGCCCGAAGGAGGAGGGAAGCGTACTTGCGTACGCGACCGACGAGTGAGGGTCAGATTGCCCAAATGGGGCGTTTGCAGCGTCGACCCGTTAGTCGTCGTCGCTAGCACCCAACTGCTGCAGCAGCATGAGTGCCGCGGCCACGGGGCCGGTGCCGTCGTTGGCGTCGAGGCCGCGACCCAGGCCGCTGCCCGCGCCGGCGCCCACCTTGTAGGGCACCGACAGCTTGCGGCTCTTGGGAAAGTTCACCGCGCCATAGCGGGTCTTAAGCTCAAAGGCCACCTTCTTGGGCACGTCAACACCCAGGAAGGTAATGCGTCCACCGCTGAGCGTGACGCTCTCGAGCCCCAGGCGCTCGCCGCGAATACGAATGCGAGCGCGGTTGAACAGGTTGAGTCCCGCCAACGGCAGCTCGCCGTGCGCAGCCTCGGTCTCCTCCTGCACCTCGTCGATACTCTCCAGGTCCTCAGCCGCCGCGAGCTTGCGGTACACGAGCACGCGCTGGTCCACCGCCGGCATGTACTCCTCGGACAAGAAGTAGTCGGCCGGCAGGTTGATGCCCACGCTCGCCGCCTCCACGCCGGCATCGTCATCGCCGCGCGCCTCGGCCACGGCCTGGCCCAGCATCTGCGTAAACAGGTCAAAGCCCACACTCGACAGGTTGCCGTGCTGCTCGGCGCCCATGAGCGAACCGGCGCCACGGATCTCCAGGTCGCGCATGGCGATGCGCATGCCGCTGCCCAGGTCTTGGAACTCGGAAAGTGCAGTCAGGCGCGCCGTTGCTTCCTCGGTGAGCGGCAGCTCGCCGGGGAACATAAAGTACGCGTATGCCTGCGTGGCCGAGCGGCCCACGCGGCCCTTGAGCTGGTAGAGCTGTGCCAGGCCCAGGCGCTGCGAGTCCTCGATGATGAGCGTGTTGGCCGTTGCGTTGTCGATGCCGCTCTCCACGATGGTCGTGGCGATAAGCACGTCAATCTTCTTGGTCGCGAACTCAATCATCACGTCCTCGACCTCGCGCGGGCTCATCTTACCGTGTGCCACACCCACGCGCGCCTCAGGCGCGGCCTCGTGCACGCGCGCCACGGCATCGTCGATGGTCTTGACGCGGTTGGACACGTAATACACCTGACCGCCGCGGCCCACCTCCAGGCGAATCGCCGCACTCACCACGTCGGGGTCGTACTCCCCCACGTGCACGATCACGGGGCGACGCCCGGTCGGCGGCGTGGTGATCAGGCTCATGTCGCGCACGCCGCTCGTGGCCATTTGCATGGTTCGCGGAATAGGCGTTGCCGAGAGCGTGAGCACGTCGATTTGCTCGCGCAGGTTTTTGAGCTGCTCCTTGTGCTGCACACCAAAGCGCTGCTCTTCGTCGATGATCACCAGGCCCAGGTTCTTGGGGTTCACGTCGGCCGAAAGCAGACGGTGCGTGCCGATGAGCACATCAATCGTGCCCTCGGCAAACGCCTTGAGCGCGCGCTTTTGCTGCGCCGGGGTGCGGAAGCGGCTGAGCACCTCGACCTCCAGGCCAAACGGGGCAAAGCGCTCAAAGAATGTCTCGTAGTGCTGTTGGGCCAGAATGGTCGTGGGGCAGAGCACCATGACCTGGCGGCCGGAGTCCACGCACTTAAAGGCCGCGCGCAGAGCGACCTCGGTCTTGCCGAAACCCACGTCGCCGCACAGCAGGCGGTCCATGGGCTTGGGCGCCTCCATGTCGGCCTTGATGTCGGCGATAGCCTCCAGCTGGTCGCGCGTCTCGTCGTAGGGGAAGCTCTCCTCCATCTCGATCTGCTCGGGCGTATCGGGCGGACAGGCGATACCGGTAATCGACGAGCGGCGCGTATACAGGTCGACCAGGTCAAACGCCAGCTTTTTGGCATTCTTGCGCGCCTTGTTGGTGGCCCGCGTCCAGTCGGCGGTGTTGAGCCTGGTCAAGCGCGGCTTATCGCCGTCGGGACCAACGTAGCGCGTAATGCGGTCAACCTGCTCCAGCGGCACGTAGAGCTTGTCGCCATCAGCGTATTCCAGCAAAAAGTAGTCGCGTTCCTTGCCGCCCACTTCCTGGCGCGCGATCTCGCTAAAGAGCGCGATGCCGTGGGTAGCGTGCACCACGTAGTCACCCGGCTTAAACGGGAAGGTGATCTGCGTAATGTCAACCTTGCGGCGGCTGCGCGCGCGGTTGGCATCCATGCGGGCGTTGAGGTCGGCGATCGAGAACACGGCCAAATTGGCGTCGGGCACCACCACGCCCTGTGGCAGGGCAGCGTCCACAAAGGTCACGCGCCCGCGCGAGATGGTGGGCACGGCGGCGCCGGCGGCAGCCTGCGCGGCGCCCGCCTCGAGCGAACGGGCGTTGAGCGCATCGGCCTTTCGCTCGCGAATGGAAGCATGGGCCTCCTGGCGTGCGGCACGGTCGGCGGAATCCGCCGCTGCCACGCGCACGCGGTCGCCGATAGCGCCGGCATTTTCGGGCGCCGCGGTCAGCGATTCCTCAAAGGTAATGCCCTCGTCGCCAAAGGTGAGCTCCATCGACTCGCGCGCGCCGCGGTCGGGGATGGCAAACACGCAGGCATAGCGCTTGCCCACGACCTCCTGGATGCGCGTCATAAAACGGTTGTCCGAGCCTGCGATGGCAGGCTGCTCAATCTTGAGCTCGGCCGTCACCGCACCGCCGGCACGGATGAGGCTCACATAGTTCAGGCGTTGCTGGGAACCAAAGTCGAGTTGCTGGGCACGCACGTACAGGCCGTCCAGACGGTCGACCCCCGCCTCGCCGGCACGCGCCTCGATATCCTCGTAGGCGCGCAGGCAATCGTCGAACAGCGAGCGCGGCTCGGACAGCACCACGAGCGCCTTGCCGCTCACGTGCGACAACGGGCTCACGGTCTGGCCGTACATCACCGGCAAAAAGCGGTCGAGCTCGGGCGTGACAATGCGTGCATCCACCATCTCGAGCAGCGCCGCCAACTTGCTGTCGTCCTGGCTGGCGCGGTAGAGCGCCACATGCATGTTGTGGACGGCCTCGTCGGTAAGCGCGAGCTCGCGACAGGGGAAGATCTCGATGCTGTCTTCGTTGCCGATGGTTTGGCCCGTTGAACTCACCATGCGGCGTATGCGGTCGATCTCGTCGCCAAAGAACTCGATGCGTACGGGCGCCTTTTCCTGCGCGGGATACACCTCGACGGTGTCGCCGTGCACACGGAACAGGCCGGGCGCGTCGGCGGCGCCGGCATTGGTGTAGCCCATGCCCACCAGACGCTGCGGCACCTCGTCAAAGGGAATCTCCTCGCCCACCGCAAAGGTCGTGGACTCCCAGTAGTGGCTCTCGACCGGCGGCACACAGCGCAGCAGCGCGCGAGCCGAGGCGACCATGATGCAGTTGTCCCCGCGCACGATGCGCCCGAGCGCCTCGCAGCGCTGGGCCACCACGGCGTCGTCGGGCGCCTGCTCGCGCCACGGATAGTCCTTGCGCTCGGGAAAACGGCACACGTGCGCCAGGCCCACGTAGGCGGCAAGGCTGCGCGCGGCGCGATCGGCCGCGTCCTCGCCACTCACGATGTAGACCGTGGGGCGCGGACGACGCGCAAACTGGGCGGCGGCCATAAGCGTGCGACCCGACTGAGACACGGCCAGCGTCACGTCCTCGCCAGAATCGAGCCCGGCCTCGACGGTCTGTAGCGCTTCGGCAGTGTAGAGCTGCGCGGCTATACGGTGAATGAGCATGCTGTTCCTCCGGCATCGCAACGCCAAAAGCCCGCCGGGGCAAGCTCGGCGGGTCGTTCGTCAAATTCGTTGCCTGTCATGGTAGCGCATGGAGAGGACTCCAGCTCAAGCGTACGCCCAGCCCCGCAACAAAAACGCCAGATAGAACTGGACTCGCCGGCTTCGCCAAAATCTCCCCATCACGTCGAACGCCGCAACCACGGAAGGCTCCCCAAGAAACGGCTATTCCTCAAAAAAGCTCGCAACGTTCAAACGGCTCGTCCACTCTCCTATGGTGTTGGCAAAGCCGACGCGTGTGTACACGCCCGCAAAACGGCCGCGATACAGGTACAGGCCTTCCATATTAGAAGCGGGCGCAAAACCGAGATCATCCACAAGTCCTTTGGGTGCCTCTCCTCGATGCGGCCCATCGACAAGCGTTCCGCGCAAGCAGGGAGTCTGATACTGCTGAGCATACTCCTGCACAATCGCCCCAGCGGCCGCAGCACGAGCAAGCACCTGGGACCATTCCTGTTCCGTGGCATCCAAACCAGCGACAACGCCAACCGCATTGTAGCCGCCGCACGGCTTGACGATCCATCGGTCCTTTTCGGCAAATCTCGACAACTGGGTGCTTTCGTCCATAATCTCGGTATAGGGCACATGCTCCCGTACAAACGATTGCTCCTCCGGGCTCAACAAGGACTGACCGGCCCGAGACCACAAAAACGCAAATACGGTCTTAGTCGCACACGGCCACGTTCTAAAACCACCGACGATGCATGCAAGCCCTTCTTGGGCAGCCTCGATTAAGGCCGAGCGTCCGTCGCACGGCTTATCCCACAGTTCGCCGGTCACCGCGCGCCGCCAGACGCAATCAATAGGACCGGCGGCATCGCACAGGCACCTAGCACCGCTCTCGCCTTCGCCAATCCGCAGGTCGCGCACATCCGCAAAGCGTGCGGCTACACCCCGCTGCCTCATAAGGTCGACAAAATGAGCCGCATCTTCCGAGTCGATGCTTTCCGAATAGTCGACGATTGCCACCGAAGCGGGACATTTCTTTGATTGCGGTGCATAGAGCCCCTCGTCAACGCGGGCCCCGTCGTCCGATCGTGCACTATCCTCGGTGCGGCGAGGATGGGCCAGCTTCCACTCTGCATAGGTCTCAAACAATGCATCTATCCAGCTACCGCACAAATCGTACTGCCGAAAGCCGGGGTGGTCGGATGCAAACTCCTCAAAGGAAGGCGTCATTCGCACTGCCTGGCAGACCTCATCGGTTACTACCATTCCAGCACTGCCGTCGGTATTGAGCTCGCAAAACGTATACGAACCGGTGTCCTCGTCAAGAAAGATATCAACGCGCGCAAGGGGGATCTGGCAATCATAGCCGACATCCATAGCGCACAGGTCAGCAAAAGCCGGATCTATGCGAAACCACGCGCGCACGGAGGCATCAGTACAAAACGCCCGCGTCACCTTGTCCATAATGCCGTACATGCGCTCGGCCGCCTCCTTAAGAAGCGCCGTCATATCCTTATCGAATATCTTTGGCGTTAAAGCCCAGGGCGCAGGATCTCCGTGGTAGAGCGCATGGGTTTGAGACAAGTATTCGTCGCCTTTGCGACGACCAGGTAGGTCACCTTCGCGCGTGCGTACGATGCGTTCAAAATAATCTTCGAGTTCTCGCGTCTTCAATGTTGCCACATTACCCTCCATTGCTTGATTTTTTGCTCATGCTACGCCAGCACGCACGACTTCGGCGCGCTTGAATAGGCTTCTAAATTAGCAACACATTTTTGCATGAGGCGGCAGGAGGCGACAAATACTCCAGCTCAAGCGCATGCCCAGCCCCGCAACAAAAACGCCAGACGGACGAGTCGCCTGGCGTTATCAGAGTGAGCTATACGCCGAGTCTAATCGTAGACGCCCATTTTAAGCAGTGTGAAGGTCGGAGCGCCGTCGCCCTGCGCGACGCGGACCGTGCAAGTCTCGGTACGGCCCATGGATGCGTCCGCTTGAATTGCGGCGATGAACTGGTTCTTTGGCAGGCCGTAAGTGCTCTCGGGGATGTCGGAAGGAAGTAACATGCCGCCAGCACTGTAGACCTCATAGGTGAGCTCGTAGATGTTGTCGCCAAGGTCAGTCGCGCCCGTAACGATGGCACACGGTGGGTTGTAATTTCCCTGGCCATATTCCTGTTTCAGATACAAGTACCCACCATGCGCTTCGGCCGAATCAGGAATCGCCTGCCCCTCCGGCGTTCTGTCATAAGTCATATCGGCATCGGAAAGCGTCAGACCCGTCAAGCGGTTGAGTTCCCTATTGATCACATCAGTCGCCACACGCTGGCTATTACCGTTGTCATAGTCGCCTTTCTCGATTCGATACGGCGCGTTGTCAATAAAATGGCACCAGATAAACTTGACCAGCTTGTATTTCTCGTCATCAGAAAGTCCGTCAGTCGAATCGAAGCCGCCCGCCTGATACCAGTCCCGATCGAAGTGCTCCTCCGTAAAGTTCGACAGAAACAAGTTCGCCGCGGCATAAGTTGCTTGATCATTGAGGTCGACTTTTACGCTGCTGCCGGTCTGCTCAGGCTCATCCGCCTCATCCTCGTCGGCGGCAGGCTTCTCCTTGGCGCTTCCCTCGTCCTTCTGCTCGGCCGAGCCCTCGTCGGACCCCAGTACCGTAATCTGCGATGAGTTGCCCTGCCCAAGCGGACCCAGCACGCCGGTCAGCGCCAGAGCGGCACCGCCGGCAACGAGCACGCCCACCACGCACATGCCGACAATCACCGCGCGCTTATGTGACTTCTTCTGCACGGGAGGCATCCCTGCCGCCGGCATCGATGCGGGCTCAGCAGGCGCGGCCGCCGGAGAGGCAGCGCCCATGCGCGCCCCGCAGTTCGTGCAAAAATCGGTTCCGTCGGGCATCTCGGAGCCACACTTGGTGCAAAACATATTCGGGCATCCCCTCACAACAAACGGCATCTGTCGCCATCATATTGAGCCCTCGCGGCTCAAATGTGTTGCACAACATTGACCACAGCCTTCGGACGCCGGCAAAGCGTGCCGGACCCTACCCCGTCACCCGTACGCTGGGGCAAAGGTCTGCCAGTGGGCACTCGTCGCACTTGGGTTTGCGGGCGTCGCAGATTTCGCGGCCAAAGGTGATCCACTGGTGATTGACCGACTCCCAATACTCGTGCGGCAAGATCTTGAGCAGATCCTGCTCGGTCTTGAGCGGCTCTTTGGCGTGCGTCTTGGGACTCAGCATCAGGCGATGCGCGATACGGTTGACGTGCGTATCCACCGCGATGCCTTCCACGATGCCATACCCCACGTTGAGCACGATGTTCGCCGTCTTGCGCCCCACACCCGGCAGTTTGACGAGCTCCTTCATGTCGGCCGGCACCTCGCCGCCGTAATCGGCAACGATCATCTGCGCCGCTTCCACGGCGTGTTTGGCCTTGCTCTTGTAGAAGCCGAGCGACTTGATCGTGTCCGCCACGTCGGCAACACTCGCCCCGGCCATGGCCTCGGGCGTGGGCCACTGGGCAAACAGCCGCGGCGTCACCTTGTTGACTTGCGCGTCGGTCGTTTGAGCCGAGAGCAGTACCGCGATGAGCAGCCTAAAGGGATTCTCGTGGTCCAAGAAGCACTCGACCGGGCCATAGCGACGGTTAAGGCGCTCGCACACCTCGATGGCGCGCTCGCGTTTGGCGGCATTGGTCTCGCGTGGCATAACGACTCCTCGGCTCGGCAGAAACATAACTTCACGAAAACGATTGTCCCACGTACGGGGGCCTTAAGCCTCCAAAAATGCGCCGGTCTGGCGGCTCCACAGGCTTGCGTATTCGCCGTCCGCCTCGACGAGCTGAGCATGCGTGCCATCTTCGACAATCTCGCCGTCGGCCAACACCACGATGCGATCGAGCGCTGCCACGGTGGACAGGCGATGCGCCACCACAATGGAGGTGCGCCCGCGCATCAGGTTCTCGAGCGCTTCCTGCACCAGCGCCTCGGACTCGCTGTCGAGGGCAGACGTCGCCTCGTCGAGCACCAGAATCGGCGCGTCAGTGAGAATGGCACGGGCGATGGCCACGCGCTGGCGCTGGCCGCCCGAAAGCTTAACGCCGCGCTCGCCCACCATGGTGTCAAAGCCACGGGGCAGGCGGTCGATAAACTCAGTCGCGTTGGCCAGGCGCGCAGCCTCGCGAATCTGCTCGTCGGTAGCGTCGGGGCGGCCGTAGGCGATATTTTCGCGGATAGAGCGGTGGAACAGCAGCGCCTCCTGCGGCACGTAGGCAACCTGGCGACGCAGGCTCTGCTGCGTGCAGCGCGAGACGTCCTGGCCGTCCACGAGCACGCGACCGCCCTGCACGTCGTCCAGGCGCAGCAACAGCTTGGTGAGTGTCGTCTTGCCCGAGCCCGATTTGCCCACCAGGCCCACGCGCTGGCCCGCCGCCACATGGAGTGTCAGGTCGTTGAACACGCTCTCGCCCGCCGCGGCGTCACGGTATGCAAAGCTCAAGTGCTCAAAATCAATCGCACCCTCGCCCACCTTGAGCTCGGGGGCATTCGTGTCGTCTGCCACCAGGCGTGGCTCGTCCAGCACACGCGTCATCTCGGCTGCGTCGCCTAGCGCGCGGTTGATGCGCTGCATCATGGAGCTTACGTAGTTCAGACGCATGGTGAGGTTGTACGTATAGGTAAAGATCATGACGAGCGCGCCGGCAGAGATGCCAAACCACGCGTTGCCGCCCGCGACGAACACGCTCACCACGGCCATGGTGATGACGATAAGGCCCGAGGTCGTAAAGTTGCGCTGCATCATGGCGTGCATCGAAACCGTCTCGGCGTCGCGCGCGGCGCGGTCGGCGGCATCGAACAGGTCGCGCTCAAAGTCCTCGCGCCCACAGGTCTTGACGGCCAGGATGTTCGTGACCGCGTCGGACAGCACACCCGACAGCTTGTTCTGCGCGGCGGACGTCGCGGCCGAAAGCGGCATGATGCGCTTGTACATAAGCCAGACAAACGCAATGTAGACGACCATGATGCCCACCAGGATCACGGTAAACGTCGGCACCACCGGGGCGAGCGCCGCCACCGTGCAGACGACCGAGGTGATGGTGGGGATGAGCGAATACACCGTTACGTCCACCAGACCCGTGTAGCCGCTCATAAAACGGCTCGTCTGGCTCACAAGCGATCCGCCAAAGCGGCTGGTGTGGAACGTCATGGATTGATTGGAGAGCGTGTCAAAGCACAGGCGCGCCAGGTGATAGTTGCCCGCAATCTCGAGCTTGTAGACGGTGTAGTCCTGCAGCTTGGAGAGGATTTGGCCCACTAGGTTAACGAGCACGAGTGCCAGAATGTAGGGACCAAAGACCTCAAACACCTGGTCGCCCGCCACGGGGCCGGCCTGGACGCGGTCGACGATAAGGGCCATCACGTAGGTGTTGGCAAACGTAAGCAAAAAGATATAACCCGCCGACGAGAATACCGAGAGAAAGACGATCAGTGGCTGTGTGCGCGTGACGTCCCAAAAACGCTGCAGCGTGCGACGTACGGTGGAGCGTTTGAGCGGACTGGTGCTTCTCTGAGACATGGGCTTCCTTTCGCGTCTGATAGGGCGAAACGCCATTGTTGCACATTGAAGCGCACTTCAGGCAAGCACAATGCGAGAAGCAGCGGGGCGCCCGCGTCTTTACGCCGGCGCCCCGCCGTCAGATGCAGCTAGTCCTCATCTTTTTGGTCTGCGAGCAGGCCTGCGGACTCCAAGCCCAAAATCGCGTCGGCCTCCCGCGCGTCTTCCAGCGCATCGATGTCCTTGAGCTTGCGCTCCATAACGTTGGTGCGCGTGGTGATAATGCCCTCGACCGTCTTGCCCGCGGTCTCGATCTGCTGCTGCGCGCGACGCAGCGCCGCCTGATAGCGCGGCAGCTCAGCCTTGACGGCGGAAAGCACGCGCAGCACGTCGTCGGTACGTTTTTGCAGCCTAAACGTCTGATAGCTCATCTGCAGGCTGTTGAGGATGGCAGCCATGGTGCTGGGGCCGGCAACGTTGACGTGATAGTCGCGGCCCAGGGTCTCGATAAGCCCGGGGCGGCTGACGACCTCAGCATACAGGCCCTCAAACGGCACAAACATAATGCCAAAGTTGGTGGTCGCGGGCACGCTCAGATACTTTTCGCAGATGTCCTTTGCCTCGCGCTTCACCATCGCATCGAGCATCTTGCGCGCAGCGGCAACAGCCTCAGCGTCACCCGACTCTTGTGCGTCAAGCAGATGCTCGTACGCGTCGCCCGGGAATTTGGAGTCGATTGGCAGCAGCACGGGATCGCCCTCGTCTACCGGCAGCTTGACGGCAAACTCAACACGCTCCGAGGCGCCGGGCTTGGTGGCAACGTTTTCCAGATACTGGTCGGGCGTAAGGATGTCCGCCAGGATCGCGCCCAACTGCACCTCGCCCAAAATGCCGCGCGCCTTAACATTGCCCAGCACGCGCTTAAGGTCGCCCACGCCGGTGGCGATAGATTGCATGTCACCCAGGCCCTTGTACACGGCCTCGAGCTGGTCGCTCACCTGCTTAAACGATGCAGACAGGCGATCGTTGAGCGTACGGGAGAGCTTCTCGTCCACCGTCGCGCGCATCTGATCGAGCTGCACGTTGTTGTCCTTGCGGATGGCGCCCAGTTGGGCATCGACCGTCTCGCGCACCTTGTCCAGGCGGTGCTCGATGCCCTCGCGGTTGGCGCCAAGCTGTTGGGCCGTCTCACGGCGCAGGTCATCCATACGGTCGCCAGCCTGCGAGAACTCACGCGCGATGGTCAGGTAGCGCTGCTGCTCCACGGCCGCATCGGTTGTCTGCTGCTGCGCGATGGCATTTGCCGTGCGGCGGGTTTCTGCCAGCGCGACGTTGAGGGCATCAAGCGTGCTGTTGGCCTGCTCGAGCGCCGCCAGCGTCTCCGCACCGCTATCGCCGCGCTCCCGCAGCTCGGCGCGAAGGCTCTTAAGCTGCAGGGCACAAGCCACGGCAACCCCCACCGCCACCAAGGCAATCACAACAAGCGCAATATCAATAGCAGACATAGATTCCGCCCAACAAACCCAATCGATTATCAATCAAAACTGCGATCAATCTTACCCCGCCACACGCACCGGGCGCTCCACGGCAGTCAGACAAGTGGATTTTGGGCCACAGGCGTCAAAACGCTAGCTCTCCCAGCCGGCGCGGATGGTTGTTATGACGTCGCCTAGGCGCTGGCCGAGAGCTGCCAAGTGCTGAAGCACCTCATTGGGTGAGGCGCCGTTGAGAATGCACGTGAAGGCATATGAGGCCAAGAAGATTGCTGCGAGTCCCAACGGGATCAGCACAATCATCGCTAACGTGCGCAGGCGCTGGCCCACGCGGCGGTGACGCGTGCGGCGCTTGTCGAACGCAAGCTCCTGCGCATATGAATCTTGTTGTACGGAATAGTTCTCTGGCGCCGATCTGCCCGCAGGCGAAACCGCAGGCGTGGCATTTTGCGCAGGGGGCTGAGCGGCTACCCCTTGCATTTGCATCTCCATAAGCCGTTGCTGTTGGCGCAACATGCGCTCGGCTTGTTGCTGCGGAGTCTCAAGAAACAGGTCCATGCTGGCCTCCAAAATCGGAGCATTCGACGCTTACGCCCAGCATCCCGCACCGCCAAGGCCACGGCAACGCAATCCGTAGCAATAGCCGCAAAGTTTCTTGTTGACAAAAGCTGTCGAAAACCTCAACAACTCCCCTACCAGCACTTTCTCTGAGCTTTTTTGTCGAATAATCTTTTGCCCTTCCACCAACCCGCCAACTAACCAAAACCTGACCAAAAGCTTGACGGAAATTGTGAAGACCGGGACCCCACACAAAAAGTGCCGCCCCAAAGGGGCGGCACGCAAACTTATTATCAGCTTTTCTGTAACGAGCATGCGACGACTCAACGCCGGAGCGCAGGGCGGGGAAGCCTTTGCCTCGCGCGACCCTGCGAAGCCGTGAGCGAGAGGCAAAGGTTTCCCCGCCCTGCGCTCCGTGGTCGGTGAGGACAGACTACATGCCCGCGAAACCTCGGGCGGCGGTGGCGCACATAAACGCCAAGGCTAGAATCACAAGCGAGCCCGCGATGTCAACCAGCACACCCATTGCGCGGCGCTCAAACAGCCAGCTCTCAAAGTGCGGGGCGACGTTGCGCCAAACACGCCACAGCAAGATGCCCATACCGATGACGCCCGGGATATTGAGCAGTAGGATCTCGGAGCACAAAAGACCGATCAGGTTGCCGGCGGCAAAGCCCGCATCGCCCTCACAGTATTTGCGGTAAATCATGTACAGCATGTACGCCACAAACGGCTGCAGGCACGCAGAGATAAACGTAACCACCATCGAGGGGTCCTGAGAAAAGACATCGGTGAGCTTATCCACGCTCGTGGCATCTTTCGAAGCCAAGAACAAGCCAACGACCACCACGGGCACCACGCCCAAGATAACCTCGACCAGAGTAAACAACTTAGCAGTCAGATCCTCGCTAGCCGTATTGAGGTGAGGCGCCCACTCAGGATGAGCATGTGCACCGACCTTCTTGTCCTTCTCGGCACGATCGGCCTTTTTGCCCTCAGGGACCCGACGACCAGGATCCTTGCGAGTCCCCGCCGCAGCAACCCGAGCCCGAGACTTCTTACCCATACAAAAACACCCCATCAGGTAGTAGATAAACTAAAAGTCGCTACCCAGTGTACCCCACCCATGAACGGTGCCGTCCCAACCAGCCCCCAAACAAAACGTGCCGCCCCAAAAGGGGCGGCACACAAACTTCTTATCAGCTTTTCTGTAGTGAGCACGCGACGACCCGAAGCCGGAGCGCAGGGCGGGAGGCCGGACTACCTTCCCTCAACGCGACCCTGCGGAGCCGTGAGCGGGGAGGGAAGGTAGTCCGGCCTCCCGCCCTGCGCTCCGCAGCAGCCAGCGCCACGCGCTAGTAGTTCACCACCTGCTCCTCAAAGTACGCCTTCGGGTGGTTGCACACCGGGCACACCTCGGGCGCCTCGGCACCAACATGCAAGTGCCCACAGTTCAGGCACTTCCACACCTTTACGCCCTCGCGCTCAAACACCTCGCCCGACTCAATGCGCTCGACAAGCTTGTTGTAGCGCTCCTCGTGAGCCTTCTCCACGGCGCCGACGCCACGGAACTTTGCGGCGATCTCGGTAAAGCCCTCCTCCTCGGCGGTCTTGGCGAACTCGTCGTACATCGTGGTCCACTCGTAGTTCTCGCCTGCAGCGGCATCACGCAAGTTATCCAGGGTGTCGGGAACGGCGCCGTCGTGCAGATACTTAAACCACAGCTTGGCGTGCTCGGACTCGTTGCCCGCCGTCTCGGCAAAGATATTCGAGATCTGAACGTAGCCATCCTTCTTGGCCTTAGATGCGTAGTAGCGATACTTGGTATGCGCCTGGGACTCACCGGCAAAAGCGGTCTCGAGGTTCTTCTTGGTTTGAGAGTTCTCAAAATCCATAGGTGTACTTCCCTTCAACATGCCGCCCGTAGGCTTCGAGCGGCCTTGTCTTTAGGATGCCCTCAAGCCGAGAATTTAAACCTTACAATCCTCTTCTTCAGATTCGGGTTGGCTACACGCTTAGCCAGCGGTCACCCTCGGAACGGCAAAAGCCCTCGCGCTCCAAGTCGGCCAAAATGTCTGCGACAAGATCGTGATCGACCGACTCGCGGCCGGCTGCCGTCTCCATCTCGTTAACGCCTGCAACGGCTTCATCGAGCGTAATGCCCGACGGCCGCCCATCGCGCGCAGCCAGCAGCATGCGCACAATATGGGCGCGCTTTTGACGGCGCGAGCCCTCAAACTTGGACTGACGGCTATAGCTCGCCGAGCGCCTGGACGGATTGGGCAGCGTCTTCTTAAGATACGCGCCATAATCCAGCAGCGCGTAATACCATGCGCGCGGCGTGTCGGCATCATCGAGCGGCACGGCAAAGGGAGCGATCTCATCCGCCGTCGCACCAGGGGCCGCCGGACAGGCGGCCTGAATCAGCGGCACCAGCTCGCGATCGGGGACGGCCGGCACGTCGGGAAAGAAATGATGCAGAAAGACCGTGCGCACGTTGGTCTCCAGATACACACCCGGTAGATCGAACGCAAACGACCGGATGCCCTGCGCCGTCGCCGGGCCAATACCAGGCAGGGCGACCAAGTCGCGAGTCTCACGTGGAAACTCCCCACCCCAGTCTTCCATAACGCACTGAGCGGCTCTGTGAAGCGCCAGGGCACGTCGGTTGTAGCCCATCCCCTGCCAAGCATCCAAAACGTCGGAAGGAGCGGCCTGAGCGAGCGCCTGTACGGTCGGAAAGCGGTCGAGCCACGCGGGCATACGCGTCTCCACACGCGGCACCTGCGTTTGCTGCAGCATAACCTCGGAAAGCCAAATAATGTACGGGTCGCGCGTGCGGCGCCACGGAAGGTCGCGATAACGCAGGGCCCCTTCCGAACGAATCATCGAACGAAAGGGGTCCTGAATCATAGCTATGCTCCTTATGCGGCGCTATTCCTCCCGGCAAGCGCACGCACAGGTGGCGTACTCGGGAAACGCATCGCGGTCGGCGAACTTGGAATCGACGGCCGGGAACTGGCGGTGAGCGACGATATCGCCCAGCGAAACGGAATCGAGGTAGTCGCGCATCAGCGCTTGAGCTCCGGCCCACAGGGGATGATAGCAGCACGTGCCCATGCGCGCACAGTCGCCATCGGGCGCGGTGCAATCGTTCATGACCATGGGGCCCTGAACGGCCTCAACGACCTGGCGGATGGTGACATCGTCGGGGCTGACCTTAAGACGCATGCCGCCATGGACGCCACGCAGGCTCTCCACAATACCGGCCTGAACCAAACCATGCTGAATCGAACGGGCAAACGAATACGGGACATTGACCTCTTCGGCGGCGGTGCGAACAGAAAGCAGACGCTCCGGGTCCTCGGCAAGCATCGCGAGCATGCGAAGGGCGTAATCAGTCTTCCTCGATATGTCCATTTTTCCCCTTTCAAGGAATAGGAACAGCTCGAACGAGCTCCGGGGCCGAGCTTACGTCGAGACGTCAATGAGCGTATGGACGCCCAAATAGCAAAACGGGCGCCCGCTGAATGCCGTTTTTGAAGCCTCTTGCATCAAAAACGGCCCACAGTGCAACTCAGTATAACCTTACCCCCTGCTTCGTTGAACTGGTGTTGCGCAACAAACGCCTTGTTTGAGCACATGCCACAAACGGAGTCTGTTCGGGAATTGGAAGGATTTGCTTTTGGGCGAAAGGAGCCGATGGGGTCAAGGTCCTATCAAACGCAAAAAGCCACGTCCGAAGACGTGGCTTTAATTGCGTTGGCGGGAAGTACGGGGCTCGAACCCGCGACCTCCGACGTGACAGGCCGGCGCTCTAACCAAACTGAGCTAACTCCCCAGGCAGTCGTTCGCGTTTGTTTCCACTCGCGTGCGCTGCGGGGATTAGTATACACAGAAGTCTGTCCGGTGCGCAACAACTTTTTTGAAAATATTTTTTGGGCCCCTCCGGGAGGGTCTCCGGGGCTGAGGGCGGGGGTTAAGTTTGCTGCTCTACAGTCCTGCGCAAGACGGAAAGCACATTAAGTGCTTTCCTTTGCGTGCGGAACTCGCGACAAACTTAACCCCCGCCCTCAGCCCCGGAGACCCTCCCTGCCGTCACTATGTTCAACCAGTTCTTGTTGCTCGCCGCTTCGCGGCTCGGCGACCCCGTTCTCCGTGGCGGGGTTGTCTTAGGTTCTTGTTGGGACTCTGCCTTTGGCTCATAAAAAACGGGGGATGCGTTGTGCATCCCCCGTTTTTGTTGCACCTACTCTAGGTCAATAAATTTGGTGCTCAGGATCTTGCCATCTTTTACGAGCATTCTGGCCATGGTGGGGCCTCTGGTGCCTCTGGGGTAGCTGGCGCTGCCCGGGTTGAGGACTAAACAACGGCCCACTTGGGCTTCTTTGGTTACGTGGGTGTGGCCGTTGATGGCTACGTCTACGGATCCCACCGGAAGGTCTTCGCGGTAGTGGGCTACGGCGAATTTGAGGCCTTCGTAGGTGAAGATGGCCAGACGGTCTACATCCGGGCCGTAGTCGCGGTAGTAGTCGTTGTTTCCTAGGACCGCTCGCACGGGGGCGATGGTGCATAGATGCTCGTAATCCATCTCTGAGGTGAGGTCTCCGGCGTGGATGATCAGATCTGCGCCCTTGAGCTCGTCCAGAAGCGCGGGCGAAAGATAGCCGTGGGTGTCCGAGATGATGTCGATGCGCTTGGCGCTTGCACTGTTCATGGGATCCCTTCTGCAAAACCGATTCGACGTATATACAAAAAGCCCCACGGCTCCGCAGACAATTGGTCTACAGGGCTGCGGGGCCAGTGTACTAGAGGCTCAAGGCCTTCTTGAGCGGCACGACGCGGCGGCGCGAGACCGGCACCCGTTCGTCGACGCCCGTAATGCCCAGTTGGATAGCGCCCGAGGGCACCGTCTCGACATCCGTGACGCACGCCAAGTTGACGATATAGCGGCGATGAACGCGAAAGAAGCCAAAGTCGCAAAGCTTGGCCTCGAACTGCGCCAGCGAAGTCGTCGATAGAAAACGATCATCGACGGTATAGATACAGGAGTAATCGTCCTTGGCCATGATGAAGCGAATGTCATCCACGGGGATGAGGACCTTACGGCCGCCCTTTTCCACCGGAATGCGCTCGATGGTGGCTTTGCTGTCCGTGACGGGCTTGGCGTGCTGCATGACCTTCTCGATCGCGCGATCCAGGCGTGCCTCCTCAACCGGCTTCATTAGGTAATCGACGGCATCAACGTCGAACGCCTCGACGGCATGATCGCTATACGCGGTCACAAACACAATCGCCGGCGGATTCTTAAGCTTATGCAGTGCCTCGGCAAGCTGCAGACCAGAAGCGCCGGGCATCGAGATATCGAGAAATACGACATCGACGCGGCTTTCCATCAACATCTCAATGGCGGAGCGGACGCTCGACGCCTCAGTGATCGTGCCGATCTTGCCCGTCTGCTCGAGCAAGAAGCGAAGTTCCGAACGGGCCGGGGCCTCATCATCCACAATCATCGCACGCAGCATAGGGATTAAACCTTTCGTCAATAAACTACGCTGGGCATCCGCCGCTTGGCGTTGAGCCCATAGCCTTTTATTTTACTCTTGAATGTCAAAGATGCTCTCTGACAAATCAAGATGCAGGAGCACTTTGGTGCCCTTGCCCGGCGCCGATTCGACGCGCGTATAAGAGTGCGGTCCATAAAAGCGATGGATGCGCTCAGAAATATTGTGCATGGCCACGCCGGCGCCGCCGCCTTGCGGGGAACTGGCATCGGGGCGGGCGGAGCGCTCATCAAACAGCCTGGCGGCGGTGCCCTCGTCCATGCCCACGCCGTTGTCGGCCACGGCAATCAGGATTGCGTCGTCGCCGTCTTGATGGACGGTCACATCGATCTGCAGGGCATCGCCATCGCCCATGCCATGCCGCACGGCGTTCTCGACAATGGGCTGGATTACAAAGGCCGGGACCAACGTGTCCTCGACATCCTCGGAGACATCGAAGGTCGCCAGTACGCGGTCCTCGCCAAAACGCGCCTTCTCAAACGTCAGGTAGCGCTTGGTCTGGGCGACCTCGCGCGAGACCGGGATAAGCGACCCCGAGTTGTCGAGCGTGGCGCGATAGAACGAGGAGAACTCGCGCAGCAGCTCGCGGGCGCGCAGCGGGTCGGTACGCGTAAACGACGCGATGGTGTTGAGCGTGTTAAACAGAAAGTGCGGATTGATCTGCGCTTGCAGGGCACGAACCTCGGCACGGGCCGTGAGCTCCTTTTGCACCTCGAGCTCGTGGATGGCGAGCTGCGTGGACAGGATCTCGGCAAAGCCCGAGGCGAGCGCATACTGGGTACGGTCGACGGCACGCGGGGTCTTGTAGTAGAACTTGAGCGTGCCGACGGTGCGGTCGCCCACCTTGATGGGCGCGATGATGCCGGCGGGAACATGGTTGTGCGAGCCATCCGAACCCACCACGTCCACCACGCGGTTGAACGACTGCACGATGCCGTGCTCAATGACGTAGCGCGTGGCAAGCGTATGGATGGGCGAATCGGGCAGCAGCTTTTCCTCGAACTCGCCCGCGCAGGCCAGCACGTTGCTCTCATCGGTTATGGCAACGGTCATGGCACGTGTCTCGGGCAGGATACGCCGGCACACCAAAAGCGCCGATTCCTGCGTCAGGCCGCCCTTAATGTCCTCGAGCATGGCCGAGGCAACCGAGAGCGTCTCCTCGGTGTACTGGGAGCGTACCGAATCGGGATTGAGCGTCAAATAGATAAAGATGCACAGGAAGATGCACAGCAGCGCACAGGCGATCACCGTGGCAATCGGCTCAATGCCAGTCGCCAGGGCAAAGATAAAGTACACCAACACGCAAACGGCGCAGACAACGGCGATGATGCGAAAGATTGAAATTGAATTATCGCGCTGGGCGCGGCGGTCGATCATTCAGCCCCCTCCAGGATGCTAATCAGTTGTGCGTCGCGCCAAAGTTCGTCCATGATCTTGGGCCAGAAACTCTGAAAACGCAGGTAGCTTGCGGCGTTTTGGCGGGCATAGGTCTTGGCCTCGTCAATACCATGACGCCAGATGCGCAGATACCCCTCGTGCTCGCGGGTAAACATGCTGCGAACCATGGCGGTCTTGCGCACGCGGTCGTCAAGCTCGCGCGAGATCCACGGACCAGGATAGGGCATGAGTGATGCCGCCGTAACCGGAATGAGCTCCTTTTGGTGCGCAGCGAACGTCAGCTTGGCCCGCTCGTAGTACCAACGGTACACGTCCTGCATAAAGCGCGGCGAGCGCTTCTCGGACTCGGGCGGCAGGTGACGCACGGTCCACTCGTTGTCGAACCACACGTCATAGCCGAACATGCGCATGTTAAACAGGTAGTCCAGATCCTCGCCGCGGGTGATAAACGGGTCGAAGGCCACGCGCGTAAAGGCGCGGGCGTGCAGGGCCATCAGGCCGCCGCACACGTAATTGGAGCGCGAGATGCGGGTGCCCGAGAGCGCCTTTTTCATCCAGCGATTAAACTCGATACGCTTGGTCCACCAGCGATGGCAAATGCCCACTTTGTCCGTGGGAGCCAGCGGCGACCCGTCGCGATCGTAAAAGTATCCGCTCTTGACCAAAATCGGCAGGCCCTGACGCGTCTGTTGGCCCAGTGCATAGGTCGCACGCTTCATAAAGTCGGCATCGATGACGGTCTCGTCGTCATCCAAAAACACAACCGCGTCGTGCCCCAGCACCGCCGCGCAGGCAAGACCCATGTTGCGGATAGCGCCGTAGCCGCGCAGGCTCACGCACTCGCCCGAGCCTTTGGGTGCAATCTGCGCCACGCGGTCGGCAACACGCGAAGCCTGAGTATTGGTAACGATGGTGACCTTAAGTGTGGGATGCGCATTAACGATTTCGTGCACGCGATGGGATACGTCGGCCGTGGCAGAAACCGGACAGACCACCAAGAGAATGATGCGCGGAATGTCGCGCACCTGTTCGAGCGAAGTCAGGCAGCGATCGAGTTCCGGGTTGGCGGCATTGGGCGACGTCGAGTGATCGTAGGTGCCGGGAGCGTTTGCATGGGTATCATCGCCCGCCCAATATGTTGGGATCACAACCGTGGCGTTCATACCTTTACCCTCCTTGCAACACAAAAACGGGGCGCCGCCAAACACAGGCGACGCCCCGCGACCTAGCTGGTTCCATCATACCCACTTGGGCTAAACATTGTTCGGAAGTCAGAATGATTTATGCGGCTACTTCCAAAAGAGTACTGCAGATAGGCACAATTGCTGTACTGAGCCCGGTTGCCTCACGCCGCCGCCTGAGCCATGCGGGACAGACGGACCAGCAGCACAAAGCCAACAACCAGCAGAACGCCAATAGAAAGGACGCCCAGCGACGGGTTGCCGGTCAGCGAGGTGACGACCGACACTAGGAAGGTACCCATGACGCTTGCATAACGACCAAAGATATCGAAGAAGCCGTAGTACTCGTTGGACTTTTCCTTGGGGATGATGCGGCCAAAATAGCTGCGGCTGAGCGCCTGCACGCCACCCTGGAACAAGCCGACCAAAATGGCGAGCACCCAGAACTCAAAGGCGGTCTTTAAGAAAAACGCGGCAAAGAGCACGATGCCCATATAGGCGGCGACGGCCACCAAGATCATGTTGAGTGTGCCCACGCGACCGGCGAGCTTGCCGTAGATGATGGCGGACGGGAAGGCCACAAACTGCGTAACGAGCAGAGCCAGCACCAGTTGGGTCGAGTCGATGCCCAGAGCCGATCCGTAGCTGGTTGCCATGGAAATGACCGTGTGCACACCGTCGATGTAGAAGAAGAACGCGATCATGTAGACCAGCACGGTCTTGTTGTGGGCGATCTCGCGCATGGTGTGTCCGACCTCGGAGAACACGCCGCCCACGATGTGGCCGACGGTGTCCTGGGGACCGCGCTCGCGACCGTACCTTTGCTTATAGGTGCGAATGAGCGGCAGGGTAAAGATGAGCCACCAGGCGCCGGTGATGACAAACGACAGACGCGTTGCCAGCATGGTGGGGACGCCAAGAGCGGGGCCACCCATGATAAGTGCCAGGCAGATGATGAACGGCACGGTAGAACCGATGTAACCCCAGGCATAGCCCGAGCTGGACACGGCGTCCATGCGCTCGTCAGTGGTAATGTCGGGCAGCATGGCGTCGTAGAACGTCATGGAAGAGTTAAGGCCGATGGTGCACAGCACGTACACGGTCAAAAATGCCATGGCGGACATGGGGATAGCCTGCGCCAGGCAAAGAACCAGGCCCGTGAGGAAGAAGCCCAAGAAGAACTTGATCTTGTTGCCGGCGTAATCGGCAAGCGCGCCCAGAATGGGCATGAGCATGGCAATGACCAGCGAGGCAATCGTCTGCGCGTTGCCCCAAGCGACCACCAGGTCTGCCGAGGAGGCACCGGTATTGATGGCATTAAAGTAGATGGGCACCACCGAGGTATTGAGCAGCACGAGGGCCGAGTTGCCCACATCGTACATAACCCAGTTACGCTCGAGCTTGGTGTATTTCATGGACAGGGCCCCTTCGTATTCGCCCGATATGCAGTTAGTTCATCGTACCCCAATTGCACAGAAGCGCTGGTAAGGATTCGGCAAAGGGGCACGCACGGGTCCTACTCCTCGCGGTCGAACTCCTCGTCGGCGTCGAGTACGCGGCCGCTATAGTTGATATGGCCGGTCACGGCATCCATGTCACCGGTCTCGATAAAGCGGGCAACGGTGAGCTCGTAATCGGTCAGCGCGCGCTCAAAGACCTCGGGGAAGCTCTCGGTCGAGACCTCATCGGTAAAGGGGTTCTTCCATGTCAGGTGGCCCAGGTTACCGGTGCGCTCGGGAAGCTCCGTCGTCACGCGATGAGCAAGGCCGTCGAGCAGCGAGTAGTCATGCACCAAGCCCTCAACCAGGGCAATCGCGCGCGTCTTTACCGAGCCGGCCGGCTCAATGGTGCGATAGAGCATCTGCATGTCCGAGACGGCGCCGGCGTACTCCCCCGCCGGGATGTCGATACCGTACACGCGCCCGGCGATGTAGCTCATCAGCACGCCGGCCACACGGTTGATGCGGTCGGTAGTGACGATCTCGCCCGCCGGCGGATAATCCTCGACCGTGGCCCCGTCACGTTTGAGCTGCAGCATCAGCACGTCCAGGTCGCTTTCGAGCACGGCGTGAACTTGACTGCCCGAAGCCTCGAGCTCGGGGTCGGACTCAACAATGCCAAACTGCTGCTCGTAGACAAAGGGGTGGGCATTGCGATCGAGCACATAATGCGACAGCAGGCCCAGCGCAAAGGCGCGACCCAGATTGGCATCGCGCGGCTGTAGGTGCGACACGCCGTCGCGCAGGCACGAGAACTGGCGCGACATGCGCGAGCGGTGCATGACCTGAGCAAGCGACATACAGTCGGAAATGCGCGGCGTGAGCATGTGGAAGAAAAACGGGTCGGGGCCTTGGTTGCCCAAGATAAAGGCAATGCGCTCTTCATCGGACGTGATGACGCCCTGCGGAAGACGGTCGATGCTTTCCTCGCCAAACAGATGATGGGTGATAAGCGCGGGCATAATGATCCTTTCGATTTCATTCGATGCCACCCATTATGCCCACCGCGCACCCATGCCAAACCTGCGATGGTAAACGACGGCATGCAGACCGTCTACGCAAGTCCCAAGTGCGCCTTGACCTCGGCGGCACGACGACGGGACACCGGTACCGTCGAGTTCACGCGGTCGAGCCTGAGCTCCATCAACCCCGTGGAGCCAATCTCAACATTGTGCACGTCTTCCAAATTGACCAGGTAGCTGCGATGAACGCGAATAAAGCCCTCGGAGTCCAAGCGACGCTCGAGCGAAGAGATCGACTCATTGATCAGGTACGTTCCCTCGGCGCAGATGGCGTTGCAAAAATCGGCGCGCGCCTCAAAGTAGCAGACGTCTGCGGCGGGAATGAACACCTTTTTGCCCCCGCGGTCCACCGTCAGACGCAAAGGCTGGCGCGGAGCATGGATAACACGACGGGCACCCAAGGCTGCCTCGATCTTGTCGAGTGCCTTTGACAGGCGTGCGTCCTCGACCGGCTTGACGACATAGTCGACCGCATCGAGGTTATACGCATCGGCGGCAAATTCGGCAAACGCCGTCACAAACACAACCACCGGCGGCGTCTTTAGGTTCTGCAGCGTCTCGGCAAGCTCAATTCCCGAGCGACCGGGCATGGTAATGTCTAAAAACAACACGTCGGGCTTGTTCGACAGAATCGACTCCACGGCTTCGGTGACATTGCCCGCCTCGGCAATCTGGCCCACACGCGTATCCTTTTCCAACAGATAGCGTAACTCAGCCCTAATGGGAGGCTCGTCATCAACTACCAGGATGTTCCAACCCTCGGACATGTGCGCTTCCTCTCTCTCCTCAATACACTCGAGTGCTACGCCGTCAACGGCGCCGGCTCATGCGGCTCGCCGTTCAGCTCGACGATGACCTGCGTGCCAACGCCCTCCTGGGACTTCACGCGCATGCCAGAATCTTCTCCGTAAAAGAAATGGATGCGCTGAAGCACGTTGAAGAGCGCCAAGCCGCAGCCTCGTTTGATGGAGCCGTCGGCGGTAATGCTCTCGGGCTCCTCCAAGCGATGCTGCTCAAACAGATGCGCGCAGACTTCTTCGTTCATACCGATGCCGTCATCTTCGACGATGATCTCCAAGCCGTCATCGGTCTCAAAAGCCCTAACACGAATAGAAAGCGGCTCGGTCTCGCGCTGCGCATGCTTGATGCAGTTTTCGAGCAGCGGCTGCAAGATAAACGGCGGCACCAGGCTGTCGCGCACCTCAAAGTCGATGTCGACCGAAACGCGCAGACGGCCGTCGCCATACCGGGCCTGCATAAGATTGATATAACGGGTGCCCTGTTCCACCTCGTGCTCGAGCGTGGTGAGCGTATCGGAATCAGAAAGCGTCTGACGATAGTAGTTGGAAAAGTCGATCAGCAGCGATCGCGCCTTGTCGGGCTCGGTTCGAACGAGCGACACAATCGTGCTAATGGTATTGAATAGAAAATGCGGGTCGACCTGCGACTGCAGGGCGCGTAGCTCAACGCGAGCTGTGAGCTCGTCCTGGCGCTCGAGCTCAAAGCTGGCGAGCTGCGTGGAAATGAGATCGGCAAAACCCGAGGCAAGGGCCGTCTGGCGCATATCGATGCTGCTCAGGCGGGGGTAATACAGCTCGAGTGTGCCCACACAATGCCCGCGCACGGTAAGCGGCGCGACAATGCCGGCGCGCAGGCGGGGAAAATAGCCGCCCGTCTCATTGGAGGCGTCGCGCGAAAACACACTCTGTTCGCCGGACTCGATCACGTTGAGCGTGGTCTTGAGCACGACCGGGGTGCCCGCGGGGCATTTTGCCGAGTCCTCGCCCCAGCTTGCCAACACCTGCTTGCCGTCGGTAAAGCAGATGGCAGAGGCGATAGTTTCGGACAGGATGATCTTAGAGGCGCCCAAGGCAGCTTCGGGCGTAAGGCCGCGCGACGTGTAGGCGAATATTTTTGAAGCGATGGCGAGCGTGCGGTCGGTTGCGCTCGATGTGAGGTCGTCGGGAACGACAAAGACGTACGAGAAGAAGAAGCACAGCATGACCAAGCCGGCAATGACGACAACGGCCGGAACGGGATTGGGATTATCGGTTAGATCCCAGATGAGCAGCAGGATAAGCAGCGGAACGACAATACCGAGCAAGATGGCTTGAACCACATGCTGAGCGGTACGAAAGACCTTGGTAGAGTTGTAGCTCTTGCCCAGAATCAGCCTATTGAGATCCACCGTCATCTCCTTCTTACTGACGCACCCCATAGCAATAAAGAGGGCCGCAAGCGACCCTCCCCATTGCATTATGCAATCAAATACTGTGTTTTACATCAAGCCATCGATGAACGGTAGCTTAGGCGCTGTACTTGTTTGCCTCGCCGAAGGTGCCGGCCTCGACAATCCAGCCGTCCTTCATGATGACGTCCATGTTGTCGGTGTTGAGCACGTGGATGTCGGCGGCGACGTCACCGTTGACGACCAGCAGGTCGGCGCACTTGCCGGCCTCGATGGAACCGGTCTCGTCCTCGATGTGGCACATCTTGGCACCGTTGAGGGTAGCGCAGGTGATGGTCTCGACCGGGGTGAAGCCGATCTTGTCGACGAACTCGTACATCTCCTCGATGGAACAGGTGCCGTACGGGGTGACGAAGGAGAAGGAGTCGGAGCCGATCGTCATGACGACGCCGCGCTTCTTGGCCTCGCGCAGGCAGTCGTAGTTGCGCTGCAGCTCCTTCTCGACCAGGGTGCCCTCGTACTTGTCGTGCAGCTTGGGGACGTAGACGGGCGGATAGGTGGCGTACCAGGTGGGCAGGAAGGCGATCGTCGGGGTGAAGAAGGTGCCCTGCTCGGCCATGAGGTCCATGGTGCGCTCATCGATATCGAAGCCGTGAATCAGCTGCTCGCAGCCAAAGCGAACGGAATCGTAGGCAGCGGCGTGGTTGTTGTAGCAGTGGCTCCACACGGGGATGCCGACCATCTTTGCCTCTTCGACCACGGCCTGAATCTCCTCGGAGCAGTAGTGCTGGTCGCGGCCGGAGTCCCAGCGCCAGATGCCGCCACCGGTAGCCCAGATCTTGATGGCATCGGGGTTCTCGCGCAGGCGACGACGGACGGCCTTGCGCAGATCCCAAGGACCGTCGACCTGATCGCCCCAGGGGTGCGATTCCTTGTTGAGCTCTTGGCTGCAGTGGTGGGAGTCGCCGTGGCCGGCAACGCGGCAGAAGCCAAGGCCGGTGGCCAGAACGCGCGGGCCCTTGAAGACGCCCTTGTCGATGCAGTCACGAATCTGGATACCAAAGCGGCCGATCTCGCAGACGGTGGTGAGGCCGTGGGTGAGACAGTCGTAGGCCTGCTTGACGGCGACGGCCTGCTTCTCGAGGAGCGGCTGCATGACCCAGTCGGTGTCATCGTCGGTCAAGTTGCCCGAGAAGTGCAGGTGGGTATCGATCAGGCCGGGAAGGACGGTCTTGCCGGCGGCGTCGATGACCTCAACGCCCTCGGGAAGGTCCTGCATGGCGCCAGCGTACTCGATCTTGCCGTTGTCGTCGACGAGAACGAGGGAGTTCTCGACCGGCTCGGCACCGGTACCGTCGATGAGCTTGCCGCCAACGATTGCATACTTAGTGGACATGGTTCCTCCTTATGGATCCATATAGTGGGCGAGGCCGTGTTGGGTTAAGGCCTCACAAAGCTACCCAAGTGGTGCCGGGTTCGGTGCGCGGAAGAGAGGGTCCCGCGCACCTGATCCGCCCCGGCTCGGCGTTACTTTTTGCGGGAATTGGTGAAGGCCATGAGAGCCAGGCCGACGGCCAGCCAGCCGATCACGATGCTCCACTCCACCATGTTGAGGGAGGCGGGAGAGAACGGAATCACGAGCAGGCCGATGATGATGGCGCAGGCAGCGATAGCGAGGCCGATGCCAAACTTGCCGCCGGGCACCTCGTAGGGACGAGGCAGGTCGGGCTCAGTGAAGCGCATGCGCAGGCAAGCGAGGGCGACCATGCCGCAGGAGAAGATGAAGGCGAGAGCCGACACGTTGGTCAGAGGGATGAGCATGTTCTTGCCCAAAAACGGACCGGCGACGGTGATGACGCCCAGAACGACACAGGCAAGCTTGGGAGCGCCGGACTTGGGGTCGACCTCGGCGAACTGCTCGGGCAGCTGGCCCTTGCGGCCCATGGCGAGCATGATGCGGCTCGTGGCGCCGTAGAAGGAGTTCATCGGGCCCATGGGTCCAAGCGTGGCGATGACGAGCATGGCCAGGTACAGAAGCATGTTGATGCCCTTGAGGCAGGCAAGCGCGGGAACCGGGCTCTTAACAAACTCATGCCAGTCGAGGATGGTGCCGAACGAGTAGATGCAGACCATGTAGAAGCCGCCGGCGGCCAGCAGGGCCAGGGAGATGATCTTGCCGAACTTGTTCCAGTTGAGGCCCTCGGCTGCTTCCTCAGCCTGCTGAGGAATGGTGTCGAAGCCAGCGTAGAAGAACGGGGTCAGAACCAGGACCGACACGATGCCGGCAAACAGGCTGGAGCTCTCGGTAGCGGCCTTGCCGCCGCCAGCGCCGGTGACCTGGGAGAACACGGGCATGGCATTGTCCGGCGAGCCGGTGAACAGCGAGACGCCCATGGCGAGCAGCATGCCGCAGAGCAGGGCCTTGGTCAGGAAGGCCTGGAGCTTGGCAGCCGAGCTGGCACCGCGGAAGTTGAGGAAGATGACGTAGACTGCAAAGCCGAGCGCGATCAGCGTCGGGAACAGGTAGACGTCGGCCCCCAGTATGGTGTAGAGCTTGACGGCGCGCAGCCACTCAAGGCCGGGCAGGCTGCCGAACATCTCGGACACGAGGGTCGAAATGGCGATGGCCTCCCACGGGCACAGGATGCCGTTGCCCAGGGCCAAAAGCCATCCGGTGATGTAGCTCAGCGTACGGCCAAAGCTACGATCGACATACTCGACGATGCCGCCCGAGATGGGGATAGCAGCCGTGAGCTCACCGAAAACAGCTCCGACGGGCACGAGGAAGATTGCACCCAAGAGGAATGCGATCATAGCGGGAACGGGACCGCCGCCCACGACCATCCAGTCGCCGACCTGCAGAACCCAACCGGTACCGATGATGGCACCAAAGCCGATGGTGAAGAAGTTCCAGAGCGAAAGCGTTTTCTTCATGCCGCCGTTATCCTCGACTGCAACTTCTGCGTTCTTGTCCGCCATTGTTCCCCTCCTTTCCTTTTTGACGCCCCTTGACGTCACCCCTTGCGCGGTCTGTTTTGCCGCGCTCTTTTATTTCGTGGCTTTAAGATACGGCCTTGGCGCAGCATGGCCGCCCATGGCTCGACCGAAGGCCGAACTCGCATATGAGCGGCGCCGTTTTTGGGACGAACGGCACGGTTTGCCGTTCATTGTTGCCGCCCGTCCGACGGGCGTACGTTCATCGGACGCATATAGAGATGTTTTTGAGGCCGTGTGTTTTGCGCCTTTCGTACCGTTTACCGAGCTTTTGACGCGCAGACCCATTTGTTGCACATCTTTTTTGTAGGATAGACAGGTTATACATGAGACAAGGCGGTACGAATGGCATACGGATACAACGACGGTGATCAACGGCGACAAAGCGTTCGCCTTGCTGGCCGTACCACGCCGACGCCCAGAAGTGCCACGAGCAGCAATCCACAACGCACTCAAGAACAACCCAGGCCTTCGTCTCGGCAGCAGGCAAGCAGAACGCGGCAGAGTGGCCGTCCGAGCACGGGCACAAGCGCGCAGCAAGATAGCCGCTTGGGCGCGCGCACTCGACAGCGTCAGGCCGAGGTTCCGCAACTACGCCGCAACGGCGCACGTCAGCCCGGCATCCATATCAACCGCTTCTTTTCGCATCCCCAAGGCGGACGCGACCGCAAGCCTTACCGCTCGACATCGCACGTGAATGCCCCCGCCCTGCCGGCTCGTCGACTTCGCCTCGCACTGTGCTCTATCCTTACCTGTCTGGTCTTTGTGCTTATGAGCTCCTGTATGTCCCACGGCTCGGCCGGTCTCGAGCCCACCGCCGAGGACAAGCTGCTCAAGGCCCCCGTCGCGCCCGGTTATTCTTTCGCCTTTTCGACCCCGCGCTCGCAATGGCAAGCCGGCACGATGCCCCATATCTATCAGATCGATCCTGCATGGTCTGAGCTGCCTTACGCCGGCGGCACCATCCGCCAAAATGCCTGCGGGCCTACGTGCCTCACCATGGTCTACATCTTTAAGACGGGACGCACCGATATGACCCCCGTCGATATGTGCGCGCTTTCCGAGGCGGGCAATTACGCCCCCACCGGTGCAACCGAATGGTCGTTTATGACGAGCGGCGCGTGGCAGTTGGGACTTAACGGAACGGAGCTCCATAACGATCGCGAATCGATGACTCAGGCACTGCGTTCGGGAGCGCCCGTCATCGCCGCCGTTCGGCCGGGCACCTTTACCAACG
This sequence comes from uncultured Collinsella sp., assembly GCA_902491565.1. Taxonomy (GTDB): domain Bacteria; phylum Actinomycetota; class Coriobacteriia; order Coriobacteriales; family Coriobacteriaceae; genus Collinsella. The sequence continues at coordinate 119,356 of CABUIE010000004.1, read as the reverse complement.
TGGGCCACTACATTGTGCTTTACGGTATTGACGACGCCGACCAGATTGGCGTCTACGACCCCAACTCGGCCAGCCGCAGCGCCCGCCGCTGGGGCTGCGTAGAGGTCCTCAACGAAATCGAAGCCATGTGGGCTTACTACTAGCCATTGGGGACAGACTTAAATGAGTGGTCTCTGGCTGCCCGGAACTGCTGGCACGGAAAATGCATCCCGCTTTGAAGTTCGATAGCGAGATGCACTTTCCGCGCACGGCCTGTTTGGGAAACTACGTTCCACTTTCCGGCAACATTCCGGGATGCATTTTCCGGTTGAGGCCCTCAAGGGAAACCATGTCCCATGTTGGACGCTCATTCTGGGATGCGCTTTCCGCAGTTGATTGATGCGGGCTTTAAGGACTGTTCCAAGCTGCCGGCAGAAAAGGAACGTCCCCAGGTGCCGGGTTTCCGCAGTCATTGGGGACAGACTTAAATGACTAGTCGTTTAAGAACGTCCAATGACTACCCACAGAATGAGGGTCTCATCGGGGACTAGGTAAATAACAAAAGCCCCCGCGGCCGAAGCGGACCGCGGGGGCAACAGACCTGCAAGAGTTAACTCAAGTCCTCGCCATTTGATGCAATGACCTTTTGGTACCAGCAGAAGCTGTCCTTTCGGTAGCGATCGAACGTGCCTTTGCCCATATCATCGGCATCAACATAAACAAAGCCATAGCGCTTCTTCATCTGCCCCGTCGAGGCCGACACCAAATCGATACAGCCCCACGGCGTGTATCCCATCAGGTCAACACCGTCCTCGACAATTGCATCGCGCAGCGCAAGAATATGCCTTCGCAGGTAATCAATATGATACGCATCGTGGACTTTGCCGTCTTCCAGCGCATCGAGTCCGCCCACACCGTTCTCGGCGATAAAGAGCGGAAGATGGTAACGATCGTGGTAGCCGGCAAGCGTCACGCGCAAACCCAGCGCATCGATCTGCCACTTCCAGGCAGTCTCTTTATCCTTGAGGTACGGATTGCGCAACGTCGGGAACACGTTGCCCTCCGCCTTCTCGGCGATCACCTGATCATCGGCGCACACCAAGCGCGAGCAATAGTACGAGAACGAGATGAAGTCGACCGTATGCTCTGCCAGATACTCCGTATCGCCCGGCTCAAAGGGCACGTGAACACCCTCTTTCTCGAGTGCACGCAGCTTCCAAGCAGGATAGGCGCCCGCAGCCATCACGTCTGTGTAGAAGTAGCGGCCGCGGTCCTCCTCATACGCAAGCCATACGTCCTCGGGCGCACAACGGTACGGATAGGTCGCACCGGCAGCGACCATGCAACCCACCTTGTTTGCGGGATCGATCTTGTGCAGAATCTCGACAGCGCGAGCGCTCGCCATAAACATATGGTGCGAGAACGCCGCGGTCACGGCTGCACGGTCACGCTCATCCTCGAGCGTGACACCCGCGTTGAGATAGGACAGCGCCACGCTGTTGATCTCGTTGAACGTAAGCCAATAACGCACGAGGCCCTGGTACGCGCGTCCGACGGTCTCGACGTAGTGCGCATACCGCTCGATCATCTCTCGGCTTTGCCAGCCACCATAGCGCTCGACCAGAGCCAACGGATAGTCGTAGTGCGACAGCGTCACAAGCGGCTCGATTCCATGCTCGCGCAGCGCCTCGAATACCTGACGGTAAAACTCCAAGCCCTCGCCGTTGGGCTCGGTCTCCATCCCTGTGGGAAAAATACGGCTCCAGCAAATTGAAAGACGCAGGCACTTAAAGCCCATCTCGGCAAAGAGCTCGACATCCTCGTGCCAATGATGGAAGAAGTCGTTGCCCCAGCGGCATGGATACAGCCTGTCCGGATCGTCCACGGGCTTTTGCCTGCCAAACATTACATCCCAGCGGTCGGAACCCTGTGGGATCAGGTCGGAGTGCGACATGCCGCGGCCGCCCTCGTTCCAGCCCCCTTCGGCCTGGTTGGCGGCGAGGGCACCACCCCACAAAAAGCCCTCGGGCATACCGGCGGCAGACGTTCTGTCAAAGTAACTCATGCTACTCAGCATCCTCGGCAGAAGCTGCCGCGGCGTTCTCCTGCTCCTGAGCCAGGAGCTGGTTATCGTACACCTTAAAGAACGGGTACCAGACCACAGCCATGACCACGATCAAAACGATCGTAAACACCCAGATGCGCGGGTCGAGGCACTGGACAAAGCCCTGAACGAAGATGGGGAACGTGCCGCTCACCAAGATGTAGAAGTTAGAGACAAGACCCAGTGAGACCGCACCCCAATACAGCAGGGCCGAGATCATGCCGCCTAGCACAAACGGAATCATGAGGATCGGGTTGAAGATGATGGGCGCGCCGAAGATCGCGGGCTCGGAGATACGGAAGAAGCTCGGCACGATCGATGCCCTGCCAAATGCCTTGAGCTGCTGCGACTTTGCCCTAAACGCGCAGAGCGCCACAAAAGAGAACGTATTACCCGTGCCGCCGATGAGGTTGATGGCCAACGACATGAGCGCCGGGTGGAACTCAAGCGGCTGCCCGGCAGCATAGAGCGAGGCGTTGGCGGCAAAGGCGGCAAGCGTGACCGGGGCGGTGATGGGCATTACGATCATGTTGCCGTGGACGCCAAAGCACCAAAACAGCAGCGTCATGAAGCAGATAAGCAGTGCGCCGGGCACAGAGTCAACTGCGACGGAAAGCGGGGCAGCGAGCAGCTTCTCGATAACCGAGGGGATGGACAGCGCGGGATCGATCATCTGGATCAGCAGGTTGCCGCCAAAGAAGATGAGGATGTTGGCGAGCATAGGTACGATGGCGCCAAAGGTTTCGGACAAAAACGGCGGCACGCCATCGGGCATCTTGATGGTGATGCCCTTGGTCTGGCAGAAGCGCGTGACCTCGACGGAGACCAAGGCAACGATGATGGCGGTAAACAGGCCCTGCGCACCCAGATAGGTGCAGGGGACCGCCTGGAGCACGGACTCGTCAGCAAGCTGGTAGTAGGACGACGGCGCCGCGGCGATCAGGAACATCACCAGCGAGGTCATGCCGGCGTTAAGCTTGGGCATCTTGTAGGTGCCCGCCAGGTTATAGGCGATTGCGAACGTCACGATCACCGACAGTATGCCCATCGTCATGTTGAAGGGAATGAGCAGCGTGAGCTTATTGGCCGTGGCAAAATCGAGCCAAGGGCCAAAGACGGACCAGAACCCGCCCTGTGCCACCAGGTCGGCCGTGACCGGCGGGTTGGCGAGGATCATAAAGACGGCAGATACCAAGATGAAGCTGATCGCGCTCATAAAGCCCTTTTGCATGGAGGCAAAGTGGCGCTCGGTGCCGCAGAAATTGGCGATAGGGGTCAGTTTTTCCTGAAGCAGGGTCATGAACTTCTCCATGGTTGCCTCCTAACCCAACAGCGACTGGGCGAGTGCCAGCACGTTGGCGGCGTTGCCCATGCCGTAGTCCTGTGCGGGGATGACCGCGGTCGGCTTACCGCTCCCCTGCTTGACGGTGTTGAGCTGGTAGGACACCTGCGGCCCCAAGAGCAGCACGTCATAATTGGCGCACGTCTCCTGATACTCGCCGATACCCACCGCATCGATATCGAGCTCGATGCCGTTTTGCTCCGCATATTTCTCGAGTTTCTTCATCAGAATGCTTGTAGACAGACCAGCTGCGCAAACAAGAAGGATCTTCATAAGGGATTCCCTTCGCATTGATTGGTTGGATAGTCACCGCACGCCGCTAGGCGTTCTTGGTTGCAGTGCGCTCATACAGGCAGATCAGCTCCTGCACGAGCTCCTGAGCAAGCATGGAGCACATGAGGTGGTCCTGAGCATGGACCAGCAACACATCCACCGACAGATGCTCGCCCGCTGCCTCAGTCGAAAGCAGCTGCGTTTGGATGTGGTGAGCCTTGATTCCCGCATCCTTTGACTGCTTCATGAGTTTGGCGGCGGCGTCAAAATCCCCCGCCTTTGCCTTTTCAAGGGCTTCGAAGGCAAGGCTGCGTGCCTCTCCCGCTGCAGCGACCAGCTGAAACGAAACCATCTCGGTTCCCTGATCGTCCATAACGGTCTCCTCTCCCGTGATGTTTGGTTTGTACTTGAATATTCGAAACGCCTATCTCCCGCCCGCAGTCCTCGAGGTTTATTGCAGGTAGACTGACAGGGTCATCGACAAAAGAAGTCTTAAGCCGTATGCGCTTGCACAAGCGCCATCAGCTCATGCCAGGACCGGCGCTCGCGTAGGCGCTCGACCCCCTGGCGGTCCATAAAGATCTCGGCGAGCAGTGAGCTCAAGATCCGCGCCTCATCGCCGCCCGACCGGGCAAACGACACCATAAAGACGATATCGACCTCATGGCCGTATTCGTCCCAAAGAATGGGATGTTCGAGCAGGCCCACGGTAACAAAGGCCTCGGCGCTCAAGGGATGCATCCCATGGGGCATGGCTACCCCATTGCCAAACGAGGTGGCGCTCGCGCTCTCGCGCTCGGCGACCTCTTGGGCAAACTGGGCATCGACACGGCCGCTCTCGACGGCGCGCTCGGAGAGATATCGGAGAACGGCCTGCTTCGACGACGCCTCAACGCGGTTGAAGAACAGGGCACGGCTAAAGAAAGAGCTTACGGAGTCCGATTGCGCAGTGTCGTCGCTCAGCACCTTGCGGATAGCGTTGACATCGCTCGTCTCCAAGAAGAAATCGGCCTCGCGGACGGGCACGGGCAACTTGACGTTGAGCGGCACCGTTGTGAACACGTAGTCGATATGCGAAAAATCGAACGTTCCCACGCGGGCGACATCGCATGTCTCAATCGAATCGATATACATGCCAAACTGCTTGCGGTACTGGTGCTCGAGCATACGGGCGCTTCCCGCTCCCGAGGCGCACACGATCAGGATGCGTTTGCGACGCGGCTGGTCGGCTTGCTGCTCGAGGGCCAGGGCAAATGCCATGGCGATGTAGCCGAGCTCTTCATCAGAGGGCTGGCTGCCAAAATGACGCTCGAGTACCTGCGAGGTGCCAGCTGCCATCGAATAGGCCAACGGAAACCTCGTCTTGATATCGGACAGCATGGGGTTATCCATATGCATGTGATATTCAAGGCGATAGCCCAGAGGGCCGATATGCCGAGCAAGGTTCATGCGAAGTTCAAGATCGCCGCTAAAGTCAAACCTAAACTCATCGTTGACCGCACGTACCATCTCGGAAGCAATCTCCCACATCTCGTCCGAGATAACGGCAGAGCCCTTCTCGGGCACGCCCGTGCCCCTGCCGAGCAAATGGATTGCGATAAAGGCAACCTCTTCTCGGGGCATGCTCACGCCCAGGGCATCCTTGATGTTTGCGGCAATCTGGAAAGCCGCGGCGTATTCGCGCGTTCCCTCCAGTTTTTGAACGTCCGATTCTGCAGCTGGGACATAGCAGCCCTGCTCGATGCGGCCAAGAGCAATGTAAAGATGCATGATGAGATTGCGGGATGCCGGCGAGCTCACCGTGACGGGCGAGGCCGTCAGAGCATCGTCCACACATGCGGCGATGGCCCGCAGGCGCTCGGCGAGCTTTGCATCGTCGGTGTCGGGCAACACGGGCCTCACCAGCGAGGCCAGGCACAGGCGCCGCTGCGACTCCCCGCCCGCAACGCGGATTCCGTAGCGTGGGCGCTTTTCGAGCGTTAAGTCAAATTGGGCGAGTTTCTGCTCTACCAGACGCATGTCATTGGACAGAGTTCGCGCCGAAACGTAGAGTAAATCCGCATACTCCTCAATCGTCACCCACTGGGACCGCATGAGGAGGTCGTTAAGAAGGAAGGACACACGGCCGTCGCGCGTATCAGGAATGCCCGGATGGGCCAGAGCCGCACCGTCTAGCAAGCGAGCAAGCTCATCTGCACGTGCAACATCGATACGATACTGCCCCTTGCTGCCAACGATGCGTGCAACCCCTGCAAGGTTGTCGTTTGCGCGATGGATATAGTTTCTCACGGCGCGCTCGCTTACCTCGAGACGCTTGGCAAGTACCGCGACAGCGACAGGCTGAGCGTCCTCGATCATATTTACAAGCTGCTTGACGCGAGCATCCATGTCCTCCTCCTTTCCCTGCGTCTAGTCTAACGCGGTAAAGAATGACACTCCACGTCGCGCTCGTTCCGCCAACTCGGAACAAGTTGCGGGGAGTCCAGCTGAGCTATGGAGAGCCTGGGGAGAGGGCCCGAAGGCAATGCGTCGGTGTGGGATGCGCCTTCCCAGCCATTGGGCAGTCATTGGGGACAGACTTAAATGAGTAGTCGTTGGGTGTTCCTATAGTTTTGTCAACCGTCGGGGCTACTCCCGGTAGGGCACCCGGTCGCGCATCACGGCGTATATCGCCCTGAGCCGCTTCCTCGCGACGGCCTTGAGCGCCCGCCCGTGCCCCATGCCCCGCGCCCTGCAGGCCCGGTAGTACTCGCCGTAGCGCCCCGAGGACCTCACCAGGCTGTTGCACGAGAAGATCAGCAGGGACTTGAGCCTCGCGTCGCCGCGCCTGGACGCCCTGACCGACCTCACCGACGTGCCGGAGCTCCTCACCCTCGGGGCTATGCCGCAGTACGAGGCCAGGTGGTCGTGGTCCGGGAACCTCCCGATGTCGACCGACACCGCGAGCTGCGCCGCGGTCCTCGGGCCGATGCCGGGCACGGTGAGCAGCTCCAGCCACCGCCGGTCCGACAGGTCGACCGCGGCCTCGAGGGCCGGGCAGGACTCGAGCAGCACCGCGCGCAGGCGGTTCTTGTCCCTGGTCGCGCAGGCGACGACGTGGTCGCGCTGCGACGAGAGGGCGCGAGCGGCCTCGAGGGCCTCGCCGCGGCCCGGGACCCCCGACAGGGAGTCCGGCACGCCCAGGGCGGTCCGCGCGATCACCGCGGCGTCGCGCTCGTCGGTCTTGGCCTCGCCGGCGAACAGGCCCGCGGCGCGGCTGGCGGCGAGGCCGGGCAGGTAGGCGACCCCGAGCCCCGCGGCGCGGGCCCGCCTCACGGCGAGGGACCCTATGTTGCGGAACTGGTCGACGACGACGAGCGTGCCGGCGGGCGCGGAGGCGAACAGCGCGTCGAGCTCGGCCTCCCTGTTGCGGACGGGGGCGCTGTCCAGCACCTCCCCGTCGCGGTCGATCAGGCAGGCCCAGTGCGATGACTTGCCGACGTCCAGGCCGAGCACGGCCGCGGGCCTGGTGGATGGCGCTTTCACGGTGGTATCCTTCCGGTAGTCGTTCGACCGGATGGCCTCCCCCTCGGCACTCACATTACCAGCCGCGGCACCTGCCCGGCACTTTCCTATCAGCCGTCGGGGGCGGCGCGCCCCGCGCCGGCAGCACCCAACAGGCCCTCTCGGGGGCAGGGACGTTCGGCCGTGCGCGGGCGCCCGGTCGGCGGCCCGTTCTGGGCGCGCCTCAATCGTAGCCCGAGACGGGCCCGGGCTGACAATTTCGACTGTAATGGACGTTCTTGTTTGGCTAGTCGTTTAAGAACGTCCCCAATGACTATTAAGGACTGTCCCAAGCTGCCGGCAGGAAAGGACCGTCCCCAAGTGCCGGGTTTGTCCCCAATGACTAGGTGAATAGCAAAAGCCCCGCAGCCGGAGCGGACTGCGGGGCTCAGGAAGAGAGGCTAGTTTGTGGGCGCTTTGCCTGGCGCCCACGAGAGAGGCAACAGAGTAGAGACTACTCGTGGATGCGGGTACCGGAGAGGCCGGCCATGGTCTCGGCGGCCTTGTCCAGAGCGCCGATGATGCAGGTGCGGCCCTTGCGGGAACGGGCGAACTTGATGGCAGCGCGGACCTTGGGCTCCATGGAACCCTTGCCGAACTGGCCCTCGTCGGCCAGGCGCTCGGCCTCGTCGGCGGTGAGGTCCTCGAGCTCCTCCTGGTTGGGCTTGCCGAAGTTGATGGCGACATGCTCAACGGCGGTCAGCAGGAACAGAACGTCGGCGTCGCAGTCCTCGGCCAGCAGCTCGCCGCCCAGGTCCTTGTCGATGACGGCGGGAACGCCCTTGTAGCAGCCCTTGTTCTCGTAGTCGCGGACGACGGGGATGCCGCCGCCACCGCAGGCGATGACGATGAACTCGTTGTCGAGCAGGTTGAGGATGGAGTCAGCCTCAACGATCTTCTTGGGATCGGGGGAAGCGACGACGCGACGCCAGCCGCGGCCGGAATCCTCGACGAAGACCTTGGAGGGATCCTCGGCCATGAACTCCTTGGCCTGCTCCTCGGTGTAGAAGGGGCCGATCGGCTTGGTCGGGTTCTTGAACGCGGGATCGTCGGGGTCGCACTCGATCTGGGTGACGACGGTGGCGGCGTGCCAACGCTTATAGCGCTTGTGCATCTCGCGGCCGATGCCCTGCTGCAGGTGATAACCAATGTAGCCCTGGGACATGGCGCCGCACTCGGGCAGCGGCATCTCGGGGGTACCGATGGCATCGTGGGCAGCGGCGAAGGCGTTCTGGATCATGCCGACCTGCGGGCCGTTGCCGTGGGTGATGATGATCTCGTTGCCCTGCTCGATGAGACCGAGGAGAGCGTGGGCGGTGTTGCTCACGGCCTCGATCTGCTCGACGGGGTTGTTGCCGAGGGCGTTGCCGCCAAGGGCGACGACAATACGATCGGGCTTGCCAAGAGGCTTAGACATTGCTGGAATCCTTTCTGTAAAAGGCCTACAACCCATTAATAACCCGCGTCCGTGCGATACGCGAGTTTATTAAGGTTTATATTCTCTTTATCGCTCATTTTATTCATTTTGAAAATAGCGGAACGGTGAACGGTCGTTTTTATCCGCTCAGCGTACAGAACCCCAGCTCAAGCATATCTACGCCATTTACGTGCAACTTTATTTTAATAGAGCAGGGATTAGACCAGATTATGCAAACTATATCTTTGCTAAACACAAAACAGACAGCGCAATATCTTACTCGCACTATACGAGATTCTATGCACTTATAAGTCGAGTATGCACCCCTGCAAAAACAAGGGGCTTTTCATCCAGCATAAGGAATAAAGAAGGGCTCCGAAAAGGCGGCAACAGCCAAGTCCCCCATCCATCCCCAAAGTGGCGCGAGGTTTCGCGGCAAAACCACGAAACGGCGAAGGAGACGGAATACCCGACCAACCACATCCGTCATCCGCCCACACAATCCGAGGACGTAGCCGTAGCAGGATCTGAGGGCTAACCTTCGCGGACACTCCGCAGGACGAAAGAACCCCCGCCGCACGTAATGCGCAGCAGGGGTTCTTTCATGTCCGAGGACGTCCGCGAAGGTTAGCCCTCAGGTCCTGCGGTGGGAGACTTAGGCCTCGTTGTACACCGTCTTGAGCTTCAGCAGGTGCTGATAGCGGTCCATAGCGGCCTGCTCGTTCTCCTTGAAGAGCTCCTCGGCGCGCTCGGGGAAGGAACGCGTCAGCGAAGCGTAACGGGCCTCGTTCATCAGGAACTCCTGATAACCGCCCGCGGGCTCCTTGGAATCGAGCGAGAACTTCTTGCCGGCAGCAGCCTCGGGGTTGAAGCGGAAGAGGTTCCAGTAACCGCACTCGACAGCCTTCTTCATCTCGGCCTGGCAGTTCTGCATGCCACCCTTCTTGATGGAGTGCATCTCGCAGGGGCTGTAGCCGATGATGAGGGACGGACCGTCGTAGGCCTCGGCCTCGTGGATGGCCTTGAGGGTCTGAGCCGGGTTGGCGCCCATGGCGACCTGCGCCACGTAGACGTAGCCGTAGCTCATGGCGATCTCGGCCAGGGACTTCTTCTTGGTCACCTTACCGGCAGCGGCGAACTGAGCGACCTGGCCCAGGTTCGAGGCCTTGGAGGCCTGACCACCGGTGTTGGAGTAGACCTCGGTGTCGAAGACGAAGACGTTGACGTTGTGGCCGGAAGCCAGGACGTGGTCCAGGCCACCGAAGCCGATGTCGTAGGCCCAGCCGTCGCCGCCGAAAATCCAGAAGGACTTCTTGGTGAGGTAAGCCTTGTCGGCGAGGATCGCCTTGGAAGCGTCGCAGCCGCACTTCTCGAGCTCGGCAACGTAGGCAGCGGCAGCGGTCTTGGAGGCCTCGGCGTCGTTGACGGAGTCGATCCAAGCCTGGCCGGCGGCCTTGAGCTCGTCGGACGGACCATCGGCAGCGATGATGTCCTGGGTAGCGGCGATCAGCTTGTGCTGAACGGCCTCATAGCCAACGGCCATGCCCAGACCATGCTCGGCATTGTCCTCGAACAGGGAGTTGTTCCACGCCGGGCCGTGACCGTCCTTGTCCTTGCAGTAAGGAGCGGTGGCAGCGGGGTTGCCCCAAATGGAAGAGCAGCCGGTAGCGTTGGAGATGAACATGCGGTCGCCGGCAACCTGGGTCACCAGACGTGCATAGGCGGTCTCGGCGCAGCCGGCGCAGGAGCCGGAGAACTCCAAGTAGGGCTGCTTAAACTGGCTGCCCTTGACGTTGGCCGCGATGAGCTCCTTCTTCTCGGAGACGTTCTCGACCATGTAGTCCCAAACGGGCTGCTGGTCCATCTCCTGCTCGGTGGGAACCATCTCGAGGGCGCCCTTGGGGCAAACCTTGACGCAGTTGGTGCAGCCCATGCAGTCGAGCGGGGACACAGCCATGGTGAACTTCATGCCCTTGGCCTTGGGGCCCATGGCGTCGAGCGTGCGGGTAGCCTCGGGCGCGGCGGCAGCCTCGTCCTCGGTCATCGCGAACGGACGGATGGTGGCATGCGGGCACACGTAGGCGCACTGGTTGCACTGGATGCACTTGGTCTCGTCCCAGTGGGGAACGACCACGGCGACGCCGCGCTTCTCGTATGCGGAGGCGCCCAGCTCAAACTGGCCATCGGCGCAATCGACGAAGGCGGAAACGGGCAGGCTGTCGCCGTCCATGCGATCGATGGGCTCGAGCAGGTTCTTGACCTGCTGGGCGATAGCGGACTTGGTCTCCTCGGAGAGCTCGACGGGAGCGGCATCCTCGGCGGTAGCCCAGTCGGCCGGAACCTCGAACTTACGGAAGGCGGTAGCGCCGGCATCGATGGCCTTGTGGTTGGCGTCGACGATAGCCTGGCCCTTCTTCATGTAGGACTTGGTAGCCGCGTCCTTCATGTACTGCAGGGCGTCCTCGGCGGGCAGGACCTTGGCCAGCGCGAAGAAGGCGGACTGGAGCACCGTGTTGGTGCGCTTGCCCATGCCGACCTTGGCGGCCAGGTCGATAGCGTCGATCAGGTAGACGTTGACGTTGTTGTTCGCGATGTAGCGCTTGGCCACGGCGGGCATGTGCTCGGCGAACTCCTCGTCGCTCCACTGGCAGTTGACCAGGAAGGTGCCGCCCGGCTTGACGTCGCGGACCATCTTGAAGCCCTTAACGATGTAGCTGGGGTTGTGGCAAGCGACAAAGTCGGCCTTGGTCACGTAGTACGGCGAACGGATCGGAGAATCGCCAAAGCGCAGGTGCGAGACGGTGACGCCGCCGGTCTTCTTGGAGTCGTACTGGAAGTAGGCCTGGACGTACTTGTCGGTGTGGTCGCCGATGATCTTGATCGAGTTCTTGTTGGCGCCGACGGTACCGTCGCCACCCAGACCCCAGAACTTGCACTCGATGGTGCCGGGGGCTGCGGTGTTGGGCGTATCCTCGGCCTCGGGCAGGCTCAGGTTGGTCACGTCATCGACAATGCCGATGGTGAACTCGCGCTTGGGCTCGTCCTTCTTGAGCTCCTCGAAGACAGCGAACGCGGACGCGGGAGGCGTGTCCTTGCTGCCCAGGCCATAGCGGCCGCCGACGACCTTGATGCCCGTCTTGCCGGCCTCGTAGAGAGCGGAGACGACGTCCTGGTAGAGCGGCTCGCCGATGGAACCCGGCTCCTTGGTACGGTCCATGACGGCGATCTTCTGGACGGTCTCGGGGAGAACGTCGACAAAGTGCTTGATGGAGAACGGACGGAACAGGCGAACCTTGACCAGGCCGACCTTCTCGCCGTGAGCGTTGAGGTAGTCGATGACTTCCTCGAGCACGTCGCAGAAGGAGCCCATGCACACGACGACGCGGTCGGCATCGGGAGCGCCGTAGTAGTTGAACAGGCCGTAATCGGTGCCGAGCTTCTCGTTGATCTTCTTCATGTAGCCCTCGACGACGGCGGGAAGCTCGTCGTAGACCTTGTTGCAGGCCTCGCGGTTCTGGAAGAAGATGTCGCCGTTCTCGTGGCTGCCGCGGGTGTGCGGGTGCTCAGGGTTGAGCGCGTGGTCGCGGAAAGCCTGGACGGCGTCCATGTCGCACATCTCGGCAAGATCCTTGTAGTCCCACATGGCGACCTTCTGGATCTCGTGGCTGGTGCGGAAGCCGTCGAAGAAGTTAAGGAACGGGGTCTTACCCTCGATGGCGGCAAGGTGAGCCACCGGCGAGAGGTCCATGACCTCCTGGACGTTGCCCTCGGCGAGCATGGCGAAACCGGTCTGGCGGCAGGCCATGACGTCGGAGTGATCGCCAAAGATGTTCAGGGCGTGGGAAGCGACGCAACGCGCGGAGACGTGGAAGACGCCCGGGAGCTGCTCGCCCGCGATCTTGTACATGTTCGGAATCATCAGGAGCAGACCCTGAGAAGCCGTGTAGGTGGTGGTCAGAGCACCGGCGCCCAGCGAACCGTGAACGGTACCGGCTGCACCTGCCTCGGACTCCATCTCGACGACCTTGACCGGGGTGCCGAAGATATTCTTGCGACCCTGGGCCGCCCACTGGTCGACATGGTCGGCCATCGGGCTGGACGGCGTAATGGGATAAATTCCCGCTACCTCGGTGTACGCATACGAAACATATGCGGCCGCCTCGTTGCCGTCCATAGACTTAAACTTACGCGCCATATACCCCTCTCCTCTCATATAGGTATACAGGCCCCGGCGATCGCCGGGATGTTGGCGTGATGGGATTTACGCTGTTGCTTCCAATCATCTGGCAGGCAGGCTCAGCAGCAGGTACGTGGCGTGGAGAGAAGACATGCCGAGGCGAGGGGCAGCTGATGCGCCCCACAGACCCGACCGCCCGTCTTGCACATGACCGAGCGCCGCAAAGGCCGCATGCCGGATGCTCCCGGGCACGCCCCGGCGATGGGAAGCGCCCGCAACGGAAATCCGCATGCGGGTTTATTGTACCCCGCCGTTAAGTGTAATTTCGACAAATATAGGCGGGCGGTAAAGGTTTACCTCGGGTGACCGCCAAAGGCCAGAATGGTCCCTCCATCCCCGGACGACTGGCTCTGACGCGCCAAGGAGTGTCCCCAAGTACCGGCAGGAAAGGAACGTCCCTAACTGCCGGCTAGAGGGCGCCGAGCAGGATGGCGTAGGTGGTGGATTCGCCGAGTTTGAGCTCGTCGCCGGGGTTGAGCTGGGCGGAGCGGCCGGGCTCTACTTGAATACACACACTCGTGACCCCGTTTACCACCACGGTGCCGTTAGTGGACGACAGGTCCTCGACAAACCATGCGCCAGACTCGTCGCACCAGATATGGGCATGGCGGGCCGAGACGTCGTCGGTGATGCCGCCCTCCCCCGTTGCCAGCGCGCCGATCTCAACGCCTTCCTCACTCGGCTGAATCCAGCGCGGGACGCTCACCACGTAGCCGTTTTGCACGCACAGCAGTCCCAGCGGATGCGCCGGCGCGACCTCGTGCTCGCCCGCGACCGAAGATGTGCTCAGCGAGCGCGGCGTCGACGTGTCGCCGCCACGGGTCGCATGAGCGCGGCGGCTCGCCCGACTTGGAACTAAGGCGGGCGTGAGAGCAAACGGCATAGGGAACGAATCTTGCGGATGTACTCCTCGACGTCAGGCAGGTAAGCCCCACGAAGTCACCGGGGAGGCCCAAGCGGCCCGGCACCACTTCCAGATTCTGACCAGGGCGAGTCGTTCGCCGGTGGCTGAAGGCTCGCTCCCACCCAAAAGGGGAGATTCGCGTTGTTCCCCAATCGCTCTCGCATCTTTCATTTTGCTCGAGGTGGGCTATAAAAACTTTCCTGGTGAAAGGCGGCGATTGGTTTCCTTTCTTTCTAGAGGAGCGCGCCTGTAATCTGTTTTCATCCTAAATCAAGTTAAGATCGGACCTTCCAGAGGCAAGTCGACTCAAACTGCGAGGCTCCATGTTGGAATAAAGAGCGCTGTCGAAGTGCCAACAACACAAAGCTTGCCAGTCTCAAATAGAACCTTTTGGGAGTCCGATTGGGCCGCACACCGAATCCCCGCTGGTGGTTTTTTATAGCTGCGCAACAATAAACAAGGTTAGTGCCAGTCCAGCATGAAATTGAGGAACGTATGCATTTTTTCTCAGTAAGTGATCGTCGTTACTGCTTCGATGAGGTCACTCGCAATTGCTTTCAGGTTGACCAAGCATCAGAAGATGCGCTTCGCATATTTGAAGCATCGGGAAGAACGGTCAACTCGAAGTTGCTAACAAAGTCACTTGCTGCGAAAGGCTACGACCAAACGACCATAGCAGAACTTGAAGACGACATTGATGAGTATCAACGATTGTCTGAGCGGACTTTCTTAACAAAAGACACGCCTCGAAAACTTAGATCCATCGAACTCCACGTTTCACATGCATGCAACCTTGGTTGTAGTTACTGTTTTGCCGGTAAAGGAGATTATGGAACGTCTCCTCTGCTGATGACAGACGAGATAGCCTTCAAGGCGGTCGACTACCTCGTCGCAAGTTCATCGGAAAACGAAACGCTTGCGATCGTCTTTTTTGGTGGGGAACCCATGATTAACGAGCCGCTGATATGGAAAACGGTCGACTAATCAAAAAGAATATACCCCAATAGAAACTTTACCTATTCTATTACGACCAACGGAACGCTTTTGAATGACACTGCTGTGAATTCTTTCAAGGAGCACGGGTTTTCTGTTCTGATTAGTCTCGATGGTACAGGATGCAAGCACGATGCATCGCGCCCGTACAAGACGGGAGGCGGCTCTTTCTCCGATATCGACAAAAACGTTCGTCGTTTTTCCGAGTCGTTCCCCTTCGGCGCAAGAGCGACCTTAACAAATAATAACTGTAACCTTGTTGAAGACTATCTTCAGTTTAAAGAGATGGGCTTCAGAAGGATTTACTTCTCGCCCGTGAGCTCATTCGATGAGAATATCAAACTCGACGAACACTCATTAAACAAAATCAGGGCGGGCCTAATAGATTTGGCGGATCAATATCTCAAACAGATTGATCAAGGGGAAAAGCCCTTGTTTAGAACATTGAAAACTGCAGTTGATTTGATTATGAGCAACAGGATCGCCTTTGTCGGATGCGGGGCTGGCAGGCGTTTTATTTCCGTGACTCCCGAAGGGGACGTATACCCCTGTCACAGGTTTGTCGGGATGATGCGATTCAAAATGGGCAACATCGTCACCGGAATTGACGAAACTAGGTATATTGAAAACTGGAGTCAGGGTGTCGAAAAAAGAATTGACTGTACGGACTGTTGGGCTCGGTCTTTCTGTGGTGGGGGCTGTAGCTGGGAGGCTGCAGACGAGCACGGCTACTTGCCCAAGAGTCTACACCCTGCATCATGTGAATATAGAAAAATGTGCTACGAGATGGCTTTTGACCTTATTTCCCGCCACTCATCTTCGCAGGAGAAAAATCAACGAGAAGCTACTGTATCGGAATAAGCGGTTCAGCGCATTGCTGTCACCATTGTGGAGGTGTTCGTTCTTCTGATTACCGTCTGCGAAGCTTATTGCTACGTTCGCCGAAACCATTCTAGAAATATGGTGAACTAGACATCTTGGTTTGTTATACACAATATTGAGGTTTTTCTGCACTCAAAGGGAGGTAGTCGTGAAGCATATTCATCCGATTAATCCAGGAAGTGGCGACGAGGCAGGCGTGAAGCCGATGTCTTTTGACTGCCTCTTGGGCATTACTGACATCTGTACTGTTTATGATAAAGCAGATGGCTGTGGTGCATACGATTACTGCGACTATGACATGGATGGCGGCAGCATCTGCGTTGTAGATCACTGTGGCATTGATCAAACGTAGTCTCTAATTGGATTAAGGTGAGGAGCTGTTATGAAGCATATCCATCCTGTTGGTTCAAATGAACATCCTCCCGTTGAGCCTTGTTGTCTTGGAGTTGATATATGCAATTTTTACGACATCGCCGAGTGCCCTGTTGCGGATTGGTGCTATGTCGATAAAGAATCAAGCTGTGTTTTGCCAGCAGATTGGTGCGATCCAGTTGACGAGTAGTTTTGTGGCTAGGAACTATTTGGTCCAATTCAGAATAAGATGGGAACAAATACCAAAATCTCGTGTCTGGGAGGAGTTATGCCATTATTGCAAGGTCTCGTTGGATTAGCCTTTATACTTGCGTTATATCTGGCACCTTTTTTAATTCTATTCTTCATTATCCGACTCTTTCTTCGGAGAAAATAGGAGTGTCACGCAAACATTAGCGTAGCTTTCTTCCAATATGAGCCGAGCATTGGCAAGTGGAATAAGAAGCCCGACCGTTCGCCACATGAAAGTGATCGGACGGGCTTCTCTATTTAACCCGGGCCGCCACCCATAGCGGCTTTCCAAGCGTATTCTCAGTGCAAAGCAATCGTCAGTTTAATCCTATGCGCTGATACCGCATTTCATTTGTTCGGCTCGAATTCTACGGCCTGGCAACCCTCGCACTCTCCGGCAAATGGATTGAACGCGAAGGCAGAGATGATGTGTGCGTGGACATCGAGGCTGCTGTAGGCAACATACTGGGACATGGACCCCCGCTGCGCGTGGTATGCGGCCCGGCATATTCATTGCCGTCCAACCCCGTGTAGTTGCAGCAAAGGGTGGAACCTCAATGCTCAGCTCATGTTGTCCGTGGGACACGAGAATCGTAAGTACACTTTGGTGCGATTCTCACGCTGATACTGAGCCACCTGGAATAAGATACGTCGCGACAACACTTCGCTTCACCTCTGTCTCGACAAGATGACGTAGACTAAAGTTTCCTTTAGTAAGAGAACGAGAACTATATCTGAAAGCGTTGCGATGGCGTGAAGGCACCGAGTCCGAACCGCCTGAATGCTACGTGCATCTGCATCGCCTTTTTGTTATCTCTGCCAGTTGGGTAGCACTACACTTGTCATCATTTACCCTGGTACATGCTGCCTAAATCCACTACCCCTTCTACCGCGCCGACCATCTCGTCATCGTGAGAGACAACGATGATCAGCTGGCTTTGCTTGTTGCGCTTAACATAGGCCGCAAGCTCGGCGCGGCTTACAGCGTCTAACCCAGTCGTGGGCTCGTCGAGTACCAAAACTGACGACTTGCGTGAAATCGCCGACCATAAGTACACTCGGCGCAGCTCACCGCCCGAAAGCGCGGAGCAACGTTTCCCGAGCAACTCCTTCACGCTGTTTTCCAGCGAAAGTAGGCCATCTACACCCCGGTGATAGGAAGAAAAGGGCGTGTCGAAATACTCTAACAGCTCTTTCACCGTTTCGTCCGGCGCGAAGCACGACTGTGGGCAGCACGATATCTCTCTCGCACGTATGTAATCCAAGTCGCATTCTTCGATTGGCACGCCGTTGTATTTTACTTTGCCTTTCGATGAGTATAGCCCGAGTATCAAGTAAAGAAGTGACGTCTTGCCTCTTCCGTTTTCCCCAACTATGCAATATGTACCAGGACCGGAAAACTTGAAAGAAAACCCGCCGAGGACCTCTCGGACAGATCCGTCTGGAAGGGCAACCGAGAATTCCAAATCAGATACCGAAATGTCATTTATTTCATCGAGTTTAGCTAAATCGGTCCGATTCCACCCCGATCTCTCCTTTTCTCTCGTCGCGATAGCCGTCCTATCCCATGATGCTTTGGCATCTTGATAGGATTTGAACAATGACATCATACTTTTCAAAGTCTTAAAGAGAACCGCGAAGTATGTACCGATGATAGTGTACTCGCCTATTGACATAGTTCCGTTAATGATTCGTACTCCGGAAACAACAAGTATCACCGCTTGAAACAACGCTGCGAAAAGACCATCGAGCGATGTCAGAGAATATGATAGCTTTCCGGAGCGCAAAACTTTGGGAAAATAGCTCTTAAACCCAGCGTCGAGCGCTTGTTCGCTCTTGCCGTACGAAGATGTCAGTTGAATGTTGAGAATCTGATTAAGCTGCGATGCAATTGCGGCGTAAAAGGCGCTGTCCGCCTCTTTCTTCTCATACGTGACCCTATACAAAAGTTTCCTCAACCCAGTAATTACACAGAAATACACGATGAGGAGAATGATGGAAAACACCGCGAGAGTTGAATCAATTGACCATATGATAAGCAATACGATGGGAATGGCTACAATGGACAGCGGCGCACTGATAAAATTCGCCAAAACGAAGGATGAGACCACGCTGGAGTCGGAAATAATCCGTTGCGTTGTATAGGCTGGATCGATGGTCCGACTCACCAAGTAATCGTCTCTTTCAAAACGCAAGACGGCCTCCCTGAGAAGATCAAAGGGAAGTCTCGTGGTTATGCGAATGGAAAGTGTTCCTGCAAAATAAGTAAAGAGGGTGGAGAAAACTCCTATTGACGCAACCAGGAGCGCGAAGAGTACGGCGTCTCTTTCGCTGCGGTTACCGAGAAGAAAATCTAAGAATTTCCCGTTCACGTATGGCATGGCATAGGAGAGAGCGGTTCCAATCACCGTGATAGCAATGAAGACGAAAGCCCCTTTTGCTCTGATGAACCTCGAGAGAACGCATCGAATCAAGGAAGGCCCCAATCTACCCGCCACAAAACATCAATCACTGATACCTTACACCTCAACACAACAGGAGCGAAGATTTGCCAATGAGACTGCTTTAAGATTGCCTTGGGCCAATACGATCTCAAGCTCTTCCTACAAGAGAGTCGGAATCGGACATCTCCTCCGACGAACCTGGCAATCGGGCGGTTGAAATATCTTTTTCAACCGCCCGATTGCCACAATAGATTTGAGCATCCGCCCACAAACGTCCGCGTTTTATACCCATCAAATCCTTTGCCTTTTGTCGTCTAGACTAGAAAAATCGCTCGAAATAACGCAACCGGCCTGCTCGCTTGAAGAAACCTAAGCCCGTAACGTAGATGTGCAAACTTCCGAAACGCCTTGCGCGGCATAGTGCGTATAAACTTCGTCAACCGCCTCAGAAATATCTGAGTATCGCGCCGGGTCAAAAGCATACGATGTCGCAGCTATACCCTGCACCCATTCGGAACGCGGATTAATTGAATAGCCACACAGCATCATCATACATGCATCTAGACCTGATTTCCCAAGTATCCGACGTATTGATGAGAGCATCGCGGGTCGCCCCTGCACCATCGTCGTCACCCCTATTAGCAGTATTTACCGTTTTTCTCTAAATGCGTATCGCCACCCTTAAGAATACAAAGTGTTTTATCCAGACCCGATTGTCCTCCATCTCAAACGAAGGGATAAGGAATCTCATCCGGAATCGGCAGTAACGGAGGATTCACAACGACAAGCGAAAAACATGAGTCATCTCTCAGAGGGGAGTAAAGGCTCCCCTCAAGCACCCTAGTTTCGTCATCCAAAGAGTTGATGGCAGTGTTTTTCTTACAAAGGTCGACAACAAAAGGGTTGATTTCTACAGATGTTACATCCATGCCACAGTTGGTAAGTATCAGGCCCTGTATTCTGGGGCCAGAACACAAATCGAGAGCCTTCCGTGCGCTCTGCGGTGTAAGGCGCCAATCTCAGCAAATCTGTCCCACAATACTGCGCTGAAGAACAAGACGGAACCCCTGAGCCAAACTCCCCTATACCTTATTAAGGCTAAGACAGGCAAGTTCACGCACCCGGCATATTCCAGAATAACATCCTATTGTTTTAGATGCTCTACAAGCATGAACAGCCGCGAATCGGAAAGATCTTCTAGTTTCGCCCCGACTGACCGCCAAGGGCCAAAATGGCCCCTCCATCCCCGGGCGACTGGCTCTGGCGCGCCGAGGAGTGTCCCCAAGTGCCGGCAGAAAAGGAACGTCCCTATCTGCCGGCTAGAGGGCACCGAAGAGAATGGCGTAGGTAGTGGATTCGCCGAGCTTGAGCTCGTCGCCGGGATTGAGCTGGGCGGAACGGCCGGGCTCGACCTGAATGCAGACGCGCGTGGCCCCGTTTACCACCACGGTTCCGTTGGTGGACGACAAGTCCTCGACATGCCAGATATTTTGAGCATCGCACCAGATATGGGCATGGCGGGCCGAGACATCGTCGCCGACGTCGGTAATATCGCCCTCACCAGTGGCCAGCGCGCCAATCTCAACACCCTGCTCACTCGGCTGAATCCAGCGCGGGGCGCTCACGACAAAACTGTTTTGTACGCGCAGCAAGCCCAAGGGGTGCGCCGGGGCGGGTTCGCGTTCGCCCGCGGTCATCGACATGCCAAGCGAACGCGGCGTGGAGGTGCCTCCACCACAGGTCGCGTGCGCGTAGTCGATGGCATAGTTCACCGAGGACCGCACATCCGCCGAACAGCCGACGGCGACAAACAGCACCAGCACGGCCTCGGCGCGCTCGGCAGGCATGAGATCTGCCGCCTGGGACAGGCGATCGAGCGCGTTGCGATAGAGATTCGTGTCCTGGTGGCACTCTTCGAGCGCGCGTACCATCGGTTCACCTGCAGGACCGCACACCATATTGATCACAGCCGTGGAGTCCATGGGATTGCGCTGGCGCAGAGCCAGTTGTGACATAATACGCGCAGCCGAGGTACCGTATTCGGCAAAGTAGCGCTGCTGAAGCGTGCCGACCGGCGCGCGAACGATAAAGCGGGAAACCCAAGAGCGATCGGCGGCTCGGCTCTGCGGGCTGCGGCCGTCGGCGAGCGGACGGGACGAAAGCACCAAGCCGCACAGCTCGATATGGCTCAGATGCGCCGCGCGCTTAAAGATGTCAAACATGGCCCCGCATGGGGTGAGCTCAACTTGAGATGCCATGACCTAGGCCTCCTTAGTCGTAGAAATAGAATCGGACGATACTTCGACAGGTCCGCCAAAAGTACGGGCAGCTGCGGCTCCACCGGCAAGCGGAGTCGCCATCTGGGCTTTTGTGCGTCGCGGTGCCGAAACGGGAAGTTCAAAGGCAAAGCCCATCGCAAGCAAAAACCACGTAAGCGTATAGGTTGCAACCAGAGCGGCAACAAGGCCGCCCATCACGGCGCGTTGGGAAAATACGCTACATGCAGCCACAACCAGCACCGGAACCTCGCAGGCAGAAAGCGCAAGCACACCCTGCAGGAAGCCCGAGCGCCGATCGCGCGCAAGTGCCCCCGCGGCAACGCCGGCTATGCCTGGCAGCGCCAACGCCAGTGCGGCAATAATACCCGGTAGCGACCCAGACCACACGAGCGATCCCAAAGTCGCCGTCACGCGAGCGCCCGACGCCAGCAGCGCGGCCGAAACCACGACCACAGCCCAAACCACGCCACAGACGACCGTCGCGCCGACCATCAGCGCGCGACGAACCGCGCGGCCAGACGCATCCATGGGGCACGGCGTGAGCGGCTCGCCGCGGAGCGAACGGCCGACATTTTGCGCATAGTGGTCACAAAACGCTGAGAGCGCCGCCTCGACCGCCGCCGGCTCGGGACGATCTTTTTGATGGCTGGACAGACAGGCCATCACCACGTCGAACAGCTGGGCATCGACAAACGCCAGCGCATCGCGTAGCTCTTCGGAATCCGGCTCAAGCCCTAGCTGCTGGCCTGCTCGGCCGCGGCGAGCGCCACATCGGGCTCACGACGAAGCAGCTGAGTCAAATCACAACCGGGCGCATGGGCACCAATGGGATAGTCGGGCCGCGTGTCCATCTTGAGACGGTAGGGGCTCGCGATGTCGCGCGTCTTTTTGCGCGAACCCGAGGCACCCGAAGTACTCGGCGCGGCTTCGTATGGCGCGACGCCGGCAATGAGCTCGTAAACCGTGCTTGCCGCGGCGTATACGTCAATCGCCGGCGACATACGCAAAGCGCGCAGGTCGGGAATATCGTCGGTGAGCATCTCGGGCGGGGCATAGGCAACCGTCGCGCGACGCAGCGTGGCATAGCGCTCCGTAAACGACGCCTTGCCGCCGGTACCGGCCACGGCCGACGCAGGCTCGAGCGCCAGCGACGAGCCAAAGTCGATCAGGCACAGGTCAAAGGTGCCCTCGGCAAGCTGCCGGTCAAGCGGTAGACGCGCCGTACGCACCATAATATTAGCGGGCGAGATATCGCGATGGACAAAGCCCTCGCCCACCAGGCTCATACGGCAGAGCAGATCGAACAGGTCGCGACCCAGACGCGCCGCCACAAGCGGCGACAGGCGTCCGGCATCGTCCACGGCGAGTCGCGAACGCAAGCGGGCAAGTGTCTCGCCCTCGACCCATTCCATGACAATTGCAGGCACACCGTCGACCTCGCCCCAGCCATAGAGGCGGGGAAAGCCCTTAAGGCCCGAAAGGGCGCGATGGCATTCGTATTCCTCGCGAAACGCCGCCTTGAACTTGGCAACCAGCGCCTCGTGAGCGGCATCGTCATCAAACTCATCGCGCGTCGGCAAGATGAGCTGCTTGAGTGCCACTGCCTCGCCTTGGGCGTTGACGGCACGCGTCACGCGGCCGATACCGCCACGGCGCATGGTGGCATCGTCGGCAAACAGCATCGTAAAACGACGCAGATAGGTAGGCAGTTCGTCCTGACCGAGCGCAATGACCGGCTCAAACCCGTCGACACGCGCCAGGCGCAGGCCGACCATGGGATCGCGACCGAGCGATTGTGGTGTGGTGGATGCAAGATCGGTCATCATAGGGCAAGCGCCGCCACGTTATTGTTGAAGTTACCGAGCGCGACGTCATCATCGCCGTAATGGCCGACCCATTGACATAGGTTGGTGTAACAGCCCCACAGATTGGCATACTGCTGATACCACCTTGACCGGGGCGAGAATGTCTGACGACCGAACTCGGCTCGAATGACAAACATCTCCCCGACCAGGCTGTCGCACGGCCTGGGATCTCCCGTAGAGTTATAGGTCGAGACCACGTCATTGGCACGAGAAACATAGCCGTCGAGCATGTTGTACTTGGTCACAAGCCAACTGTGAATGCTCTCTTCCTCAGCAGCGGAAAGGCCGCCGGAGTTTGCATCGTTGTCAGTGTTGCCGCCCGTCGAGCCGCCGTTTCCAGGCCCTCCGGTAGAGGAACCCGACCCAGAGCCGCCGCCCGAACTCGATGAATCCGAGCCGGAGCCAGAAGTATCCGAGCTACCGGGCTTTCCGGACTGCTGGGCGTCCTGCTCCTTTTGCTGCTCGACCTTATTCACCGTTGCCGCCACGCTATTGTTGGACAATCGATCGATGATCTTGGTGTTGGTGAGCACGATGGTTTTGCCATTGGCAAGCGTGACTTCGTTGTCCGGGGCCTCGGCGCCGTCCGCATCGTCGGTGCCAAACACAATATGCCCGACCACACTTGCCCAAGCATATCCAGTCGTGGTGCCCAGATCGCTTTTGACCTCATGCCCCACGCGCGGCTCGCGTGCGGCATGCGCCTGCATCATGGACGGCACGGTCATGCCATAGGCAGAAACGCCAGCTATGACCAGCACCAGCGAGCACGACAGCAGTGCGTACGCCCGCGGTGCCAAGCCCAGTCGGCGTCGCATGCGCACCGCAGCGCCGCGCTTTATCTGAGTGCCACCGGGCCGCATGCGTTCTCCTCCAACAAAAACACGCCGCTCAGAAGCGGCGCATTCATTCGAATCCATATTTGAGTGTATCAGCGAACCCAAAAGGTTGCGCAACGAATGGGCAAATTAAGGATGCGAGCGGAAGCATCCATGCGATAAGCGGATACGAAGCATCTTTGTTGCACAACAAACTCACAGTCGCACGGGGAAATTATGACTACCCCGTGCATCGCGAGGAAAACATACGGCAGGAGCAGGCTCGCCACCTAAATCGCGCGGCGGGCCTCGATGGCGCGGCCAAGCGTAAGCTCGTCGGCATACTCCAAGTCGCCGCCCACGGGAAGGCCGCTTGCCAGACGCGACACCTCGACGCCCAACGGCTTGATGGTACGGGCCAGATAGCTCGCCGTGGTCTCGCCCTCAATATTGGGGTTGGTGGCGATGATGACCTCGTGGATGTCCTCGTGGCCCAAGCGTGCCAGCAGCTCTCGAATGTGCAGCTGCTCGGGGCCAATCTTGTCCATGGGACTGATCACGCCGCCCAATACGTGGTAGAGGCCGTGGTAGCTGCCCGTGCGCTCGATCGCCTGGACATCGCGCGGCTCGCCCACCACGCAAATGCGAGTGGTATCGCGCATCGGGTCCTGGCAGATGGAGCACTCGTCGGCCGTGGCGTAGTTAAAGCAGCGGCTGCAAAAGTGGACCTCCTGCTTGACCTCCAGGATGGCCTCGGCCAGGCGGCGCGCCTCCTCGGCGTCGGCCTCCAACAGGTAATAGGCGATGCGCTGGGCCGACTTGGGACCAATGCCCGGCAGACGGCCCAGCTCATCGAGCAGTTTTTGCAGACTGTGGTTGGCACTCATATATATGCGTGTCTTAGAACGGCATGCCCGGGATGTTGAGGCCGCCGGTGATGGCGCCCATCTGCTTGTTGGCGAGCTCGTTGACGCCGCGGACGGCCTCGTTGACGGCAGCCATGATCATATCCTGCAGCATATCGACGTCCTCGGGATCGAGCGCATCGGGATCGATGGTGAGGTTGACGAGCTCCATCTCGCCGTTAACGGTCACCTTGACCATGCCGCCGCCGGCAGAGGCGTCGACGGTCTGGGACTTGAGGTTCTCCTGCGCGGCGGCAAGCTGCTCCTGCATCTTGCGAGCCTGCTTCATCATCTGCTGCATGTTCATACCGGCCATGATGGCTCCTTTACGTGCGGCCGCACGCCGAGCTGCAAGGGCAGCCGGAGCACGGCGGGACTTTCAAACTCAAAAATCGTACCACGGCGCGAGGCCAGCGAGCGGGGCGGACGTGTTACCTCAGTCGATATACATGTCCTCCAATACAAACCGCACTCAAAGATTATGCAAGGTCGAATTATGCAAGGTTGCATAATATCGCACACTCAATCTAGTAGAGCCGAATCCGGCATTTCATGTGCGCCACTAAATAGCTAAATGCCGAACCGCTGCTCGAGGCGGCGCACATGGCGGCAGGGTATAATTTGATTGCCATAGATAGTAATTTGGAGGTGCCCCATGAATGCCCCCAACGCGCTCCAAAACATCCGCTCAAAACACCCCGTTGCATATGTGGTTCTCTATCTCTTTGTCGGCTGGGCATTGCTGGTTGTCATCACCCATGCCATAGCTTTTGGAGCAGAACTGCTGATAGCCAGCTCGGACCAGCCCGTCGTCAAATGGGAGACGACCGATGAGTGCACCGACGGAACCCGAACCGTCTACTACAACAGCCCGTCCCTCTATCAAGAGTTCAAGGTCAAGATAAAGGACTTCAAGATTGTCGATGCCGAGCTAGGCGTTTATTTGGCAATCGGAGCAACCATTAACGCCGAGCAAGTCGAGTACACGAACAGCCATGCGACGTATCGTATCGACCTCAGCATCCTAGGCCGACCGTCACGCACCTGTCTGCTCAAATGCGACATACGCGGCACCACACTACACATGTCCGAAATACAGATGCGCCCGGACAAAAGAAAGTGATGTATGACCGAGTCGAAACAGGCTAGGCATAGACTCGTCCGCCTTCGTAGGCAAAACGCAAGATAAGCGGGGCGTTATTACGCACAAAATCATCGAGTTCTTTGAGGTCCACTTCGCTAAAGCCCTCGTGCGACACCCAATTGAATGCCGGCAAGATACATTCCGCCGTGTCAAAGCCCCAATCGCGTGGGCGCTCCACAACGATCTTCACCGTGTTGTCCTCACGGACTTCGGAATACGAGATTTGCGTATCGTCCTCAAGACGGACATATTCCCACATCATAAGCTCGCTCCGTTCAAAGAAATCTTTTCTTGAGCAGCATACCCGCCCGCACGGTTACTCCACCGGTTTGAAGATGGTGGCCTGGCCGAAGACGTTGCGGATGAGGGCTTTGGCCTCGTCCTCGGTCTGCGGAATGCTCGGGGCTGCACCCTGATGGCCGAAGGGGCTGCCCGCACCGGGGTTGGACTCCCAGGGAGCTGCAGGAGCGCCCTCCTCTTTGGGGGCAGTTGCAGCGGACTTGGGCGCGGACGCCGCACCCGGCACGTCGAACGGGGGCAGATCGTCCCCGCTCGCATCGCCAGCGAAGCCGCCGACCATGGCGTCGTCGTAGGGCACCTGCTCGGATTCCCACGGCGCGGCAGGCTGAGCCTTGGGGGCGGACGCGCGCTCGGGCGCTCGGGGCGCGGGCTCGGTCGGGAGCTTACCCGTGGCAGGAGCGCCGGCAGGGTTGTCGGAGCGTAGCCAGGGGGCTTTGACCAGGTCAGACGACTTGGGCGCGGGCGAGGCGGGCTTGGGCGCTGGTGTCGGAGCAGCCGGTTTGGGCGCCGCGGGCTTAGGCGCCGACGGGGTCGATGCCGCTACCGGCGCCGTTTGCTGCTGCGGCGCGCTGGCGCTCGAGGATACAGGGGCCGCCGAGGACACGGGTTGCGGGTCCACAGATGCCGCAGGCCGTGCAGATAGAGAATGCTCCTCATGTTGAGGAGCCGGCGTGCCACCCCCATCCAGGACATAGTCGACGGTACGACGACCGAAGACCGCGCAGACCGTCGGCAGGACCACCGACTGCGTATCGGCGCGACCGAGCATCTTAATGGCAAAAGTCGAACCCGCGGGGAACGAGACCGTGAGCTTGGAGCCGTCGTCGGCCGTGGCGCGGGCGTTGAGCAAAAGCCCTGCGTAGGAAGCCTGACGCGCCTTGACACGCTCGACAACCTCGGCCCATTTGCGCTGCAGCTCTCCGGCATCCTCGACCGCGGGCGTCTCGGCAGCACCGGCGGCGGCAACCTGGGCGGCATTGTTGGACTGGGGCTTAGGTGCCGGAGCGGTGGCAGGCGCGGGGGCTGCAACGGGCTGAGGCGCAGGCGCTGCAGGCTTGGAGGCTGACACGGACGCAGAACGGGGCGCAGGCTGAGCCGCCGGAGCGGCAGTACCACGGTCCCAAGGCATACCGCCCTGGCGCGCGGACGTAGCAGCGGGGGCAGCGGATGCCGCCGGAGTGGCAGCACGAGCGCCCGAAATGAGCGTCGGCTGCTGGGCAGCAGCGGGTACGGATGCCGCAGGCGCGGCGGCCTGAGCAGCAGCCACGCTCGCCGGCACGGCGCCGTTGGCAACCATGGCCTCCAGACGCGCCACGCGCTCGGCCAATGCCTCAATCGTTAAATCAGCCTCGGGACGCGCCAGGCGCGTGCAAGCAATCTCGAGCACCAGGCGCACGTCGCTCGCGCCCCTCATCTCCAGTGCGGCATCGTCGAGCACTGTCAGCACACGGGCCAGGCGGTCGGCAGGATGCTCGCCAAAGGCAGCGGCCTCGGCAGCAAGCGCCTCGGCCTGCTCCGAGCCGCCCTCAAACAGCTCGGCACGGGCACCGACAACGCAGGCAACGTACACGTCACGCACATGCGCCACCAAGTCGCGCGTCAGTTCAAGCAGGTCATTGCCCTCCTCGACCTGTGCACGAATGAGCCCATAGAGTTCAGCAATATCACGCTCGGCGATGGCGCGGGCAAACTCGCCCAGGATCTGGTCCGAAACCTCGCCCAAAAGCGAGCGGGCGTCGTCCGCATGCACAGAACCGTTGCCAAAGACGCTCAGCTGCTCCAGCGTGGACAACGCGTCGCGCATGCCGCCCTTTGCATGGCGCGCCACGATAGCCAGCGCCTCGTCGTCGTAATCGAAGCCCTCCTGCTCGCACACGTAAGACAGGCGATGCTCGATATCCTCGTTGCCGATGCGGTGGAAATCGAAGCGCTGGCAGCGCGAGAGGATGGTCTCCAGAATCTTTTGCGGGTCGGTGGTGCACAGCACAAAGATCACGTGTGCCGGCGGCTCCTCGAGCGTCTTGAGCAGCGCGTTGAACGCCGCCGTCGTGAGCATGTGGACCTCGTCGATGATATAAATCTTGTACTTGCCGCGCACCGGGGCAAAGTTGACGGAGTTGATGATCTCCTCGCGCACGTTGTCCACGCCGGTACGGCTTGCGGCATCGAGCTCGTAGACATCCGGGTGGTTGCCCTCGGCGATGAGCTCGCACTCCTCGCAAGTACCGTCGGGCATGCAGCCGCTTGCACCCTCGACGCGCGCCGCCTCGGCATTGCGGCACAGCAGCGCCTTGGCCAGAATGCGCGCCATAGTGGTCTTGCCCGTGCCGCGCGGTCCGCAGAATAGGTACGCGTGGGACAGGCGCCCCTCGGTGATGGCGTGTTCGAGCGTCGAGACGATATGCTGCTGGCCCACCACGGAGTCGAAGGTGAGCGGGCGATACTTTCGGTACAACGATTCCATGGGTGCTCCCCCGGGTATACTGAGACTTGTTGCCGCGACGGCCATGCGGTCGCACGGCATACTGCATTCATAATAACCCGTACGGCGAGCCCGCCGCGATAGGAGTCCAAAGAGCATGGCAGACGCAGAGAGCAACCTCGTTCCCTCCGAAGCAGCCGACCAGGTCGAGGTCGCGCTCGAGGAGCAGGCCGCGGCCGATGACGGCATTCTGTACCTCAACGAGTATCAGTACGAAAACGACCTGGTCACCGACTTTGCGCGCCTGGTCGCCTCGCCCAGGCGCCGTGGCTCCCTGTACGTCGCCGCCGCGATTGCCGCGCTCATCGGCATCGGCATGTTGGTGGCCGGCGGCAGCTGGATCAAGTTCGGCGTCGTGCTGATCGTGTTCGGCGCCTTTTTGGCCTGGTGGAGCAAGAACCTGCACCACACGCTAGCCCGCGACTTTATCGACGCCGTCGAGGCCGACGAGTCCATGGGTGGCCGCTATCGCCGCGTCGCCGCCAACGAGGACGGCCTGATGGTTTGGGGCAAGAGCGGCAAGTCACAGTTCTTCCCGTTTGAAAAACTCGACCACGTACTCGACGGCGAGCGCATCTTTGTGGCCATGTTCGCCGACCAGGGCGTGACGATCCCCAAGGACACCTTCGTCCGTGGCGATGCCGAGCAGTTCGGTCCCTTCCTCAAGGCCCGCATCAACAAAAAACTCCGCATCGAGACCAAGAAGAAGAAAATGAAGGCCGAGAAGGCCGCCGCCGAGGCCAAGCAGGGCGACAAGCCCCAGGAGACCAAGGGCAAGCGGCGCAAGCAGAAGAAGAACAAGAAGAAGCGCTAGGCCGGACGCAGGGTCCAGACCCCAGACGGAGCTTAAATTGAATGTCGCCCACCCGAGCGTGCTACACTAGCAGCATCTATGCCACCGCGAACGCCGGAACGGGCCGCGCCCGTGCCCGCCGCTCGCAAACGAACTTTAAACGCACGAGGGTTGGCCATGCCGCTTTTCTCGCAACATACCGCCCGGTTCTCGCCGGACGTTCCTTTGGAGGGCACCAGCTCTCGCGAGCTGCTCAAGCGGTACCAGCCGCTCGAGACACTTGCGACCGGCGGTTTTGGCTCCATTGAGATCTGCCGCGACACGCACCTGCGCCGCCGCGTCGCCATTAAGCGCATCCCCCTCATCAACGGTGCCGGCATGCCCGCCAGCGACATCATGGATGTTCTGCGCGAGGCGCACACTGCCGCCATGCTTCAACATCCCAATATCGTGCAGGTCATCGACTTTACGCACGACACAGCCTATGCCTACCTGGTTATGGAATATGTCGATGGCATGTCGCTGGCCGAGTTTTTGCACCGCGTGGACGGCCACTCACTTACCTTTGACGAGGCCGCGGCCATTGCCGATGCCCTGGGCCAGGCGCTCACCTTCGCCCATAGTAATGGCGTACTCCACCTGGACATTAAGCCCGCCAACGTGCTCATCGACCACTCGGGCAATGTAAAGCTCACCGACTTTGGCATGGCGCGACTGTCGTCCGCCGGTGGCTTTGGCGGCTCGCGCGGCGGCACCATCGGCTACATGCCGCCCGAGCAGCTCGATATCGAGACCGGCACGGTCGATGAGCGCGCCGATGTCTTCGCCCTTGCCTGCGTTATCTACGAGGGCCTGTGCGGCAGCGCTCCCTTTATGGCGGCCACGCCCGCCGACTCGCTCGACCGCATCATCGGCGGCGCCACCTATCCCAGCGAGCTGATACCACACTTTCCCCCGGGAGCCGAGGCTGCGCTCATGAGCGCGCTCTCCCCCATGCCGCAGGACCGCCCCAACAGCATCGAGGCATTTTGCGACCAGCTCCTTGCCGGTCTGGGCAGCGTGCGCGAAGGCCGTCGCAGCCTGGAGCAGATGGTTGGCGATCTTTCGGATGACGAGCAGGAGCTCGACGATATCGAGCCGTCGCACTGCGAGGACGACGCCATCGAGGTCGACCCCGCACTCGGCTGGGCGGGCACGCGCTGGAGCCATGCGCGCGACTACACCATGCGCGCTATCTCGGCGCTAACGTGCGGCACCTTTAGCTTTTTGCTGATGCAAACGGCCGGGGTCGCGGCGCTTCCCGGCCTGGTCATTGCGGCCATCGCGATCGGCGCGGCGGCTGGCCTGGCCCCCCAGATTGGCTCGGCCATCTCGGCTGTGGGCTTTTTGGTGCTCATGGCCAACGCCACCATGCAGGCACAGGGCATCCTGTCGATGCTGCCCGTCGCGGTGATCTTTGCCGCCGCCATGTCCGGTTGGTGGATCGCCTGGGGTCGTACCGAGGCTGCCGCGAGCGCCGCGCTCACCTGTGCACTCGCGCTTGGCTGTCTGACCGGCAATACCTTCCTGGCAGCTGGGGTCGCCGCCGGCGTCGCGTCATTTTGGCTCGGCCCGACAAGCGCCGCCGCGGCAACGGGCATGGGCGCGCTTTTTGCCCGTCTGGCCACGGTCGCGCTTTCAGCCGGAGGCGTGCTGGGGCTCGGTAACGTTGCCGCAGCGCTGGGAGACCCGCTCCTTTGGGCTGCCTTTGTGCTGGTCGCGGCAACTGCCGCGGCGTCATCTGCGCTGCTCAATGCCCATGCCAAGCGTGCCGATCAGGGCTCAAACCTTGCCGCAATCGCCACCATCGCTGTCACCGGCATCGGCTGCGCAGCGGCGTCCTGTCTTGCACACCATATGGAAATTGCCAGCCTTGCAGCCGCGGTCGTCGCCAAGGCGGCGGTTGCGGGAACCCTATCCTCTATAATCGTTGGGATATGCCTATATTTGCTCGGATACCAAAGAACCTATACGGAGAGTGATCTTTCGTGAACTTCCTGAACATCTTCGAGGACCACGTGGCCGGCATCTTCGGTGCCACCCGTGCCCCGTTCTCCTTTAAGAAGCTTGCCAAGCAGGCCGCTCGCGACATGGAGGATCAGACTCTGGTGATCAACGGCGTCAACACGGCGCCGGCACTCTATACCATCCTTATCGCCGCCGACGACGATCCCATGCTCGCCCCGTTCTACCCCGAGCTTTCGCGCGAGGTCCGCGAGTTTGTGAAGGCGCAGGCCGAAAAGCGCCGTTATGTCTTTGTCGGCGAGCCCCTCGTGCGCTTTATGATCGATCCGCAGCTGCGCGCCGGCAAGTTCTCGGTCTTTGCCGAGAACGTCGATGCCCCCACGCTCGGCCGCCTGTACGAAGAAGAGCGCGCCTATCAAAACGGCCTGGGCCAGAACAACTCCGCGGCAAGCCGTGCCGCCAGCGCCCCGCGCGCCGGCCAGCAGCAGTTTGCTGCCCCGCAGCAGCAGCGCCCCGCCGCCATGCCCCAGCAGCAGCCGACGCCTCGCGCCGCCGCCCCCGACCCGCTTGCCGTAGCAGATCCCTTCGCGCCTAGCGTCCCCGACCCCGCCGCTCCTATCCCGGTGCCGCAGACCGTCTCGCGCGACGCGCTTGCCGGCATGGGCGGAGCCGCCGCGACCGGTGCCGCCGTGGGCCTAGGCGCCGCAGCCGGCATCGCCTCCAACATGGCGAGCACTCGCGCCCCGCAGCGCCCGCTCGCCCAGCTCGTCGACGTCGTGAGCGGCGAGAGCCATAGCATCACCTCCGCACAGGTGACCATCGGTCGCGAGCGCTCAGTTTCCGACATTGCCCTGCGCGACCCCAACGTGTCGCGCCGCCACGCCCAGCTCACCTTTACGGGCTCGGATTGGTCGATCGAGGACCTCAATTCCACCAACGGCACGCTCGTCAACAACCGCCGCATTACGCGCTGCCCGCTGCGCAACGGCGATCTGCTGACGTTTGGCCTGAGCACCTTTGAATTTAGGGGATAGTCGCTTATGAACATCGATATCGTCCTTTTTGCAGGCCGCATCGTCCTGGTCGCCCTGCTCTATATCTTCTTGTTCGCCGTCATGAAGACCGGCGTGGGACTTGTGCGTGGACAGCGCCGCGACTCGGCTATCTGGACGATCGATGTGGACAAGGGTCCGCGCGGTATCCGAGGCATCCACGTAGACATGCTCGGCCCCGTCATCGTCGGTCGCTCGCCGTCTTCGGACATCTGCATCAACGAACCGTTCGTCTCGGCCTCGCATGCGCGCTTTTCGCTGCAGGGCCCGGCGCTCATCATCGAGGACCTCAACTCGCTTAACGGCACGCTCGTCAACGGCCGCCAGCTGGTGGAGCCCGCAACGCTGCGCGAGGGCGACGAAGTCCAGATTGGCGACGTGGTCATGAAGGTGAACCGTCGATGATCGACGAGGAGAACAAGTCCGCAACTATGACCGAGGCACCGGCTGCCGCCACAGCTGTGCCGGCCCACGCCGCTCCGGCGGGCTCCGCACCCGTGGAGCCCGAGGACACCGTGTTCTCCCTGCCTCTTTCGCATGTAACGCATGATATTTCGGATCTAGCCGATAACGAGGACGAAGAGGATGCCGTAGCGGCGCCCATCGGCGCACATGCTGCGGAACAGCCCACAGCGCCCGAAGCAACCCCGGCGCCGGCTCACTTTGCAGAGCCCGTCGCCGCGGCAATCAACGAGAGCGCTGCGGTGTTTGCGGCACCCGAGCCCGCCGCGCCGGCGTTTCCCATAGCCCCGGCATCCGAGGTTGCGCCCGCGTCTACGCCGGCGCCCGAGCCTATAGACGTCAGCCCGCAAGACGACGAGTCGACCGCCCGCGTGTCCGAGGAGCCCGACTCCCCGGACACCGACAATTCCGAATCAAACGCCGAGACCGACACCGTCTCTCCCGGTGACACAGCCGAAATCGACGTTGCCGCCGTGGAGGCAAAGCTCAAAGATCCCGGCTCGACCATGAGCTTCGAGCCGCTGACCGACGAGCGCATCGAGACCGACTCGACCTACGACGCCGGCACCACCACGCAGCTTATGTGGGGCGCCCGCTCCGACGTCGGGTGCGTACGCCCACACAATGAGGACTCCTATCTGGTGCAGTCGCCGCTCTTTTGCGTGTGCGACGGCATGGGAGGACACGCCGCCGGCGAGGTGGCATCCTCCATCGCCGTCGAGACCATCGCCAAGACGGCGCCGCAGTCCGCCGACGCCGCGCGCCTGGCCGCAGCCGTCGAGGCCGCCAACGCCGCCGTGATCGAGGCCGCCCTCAACGGCCTGGGCAAACCCGGCATGGGATGCACGGCCACCTGCGCCTACATCGAAAACGACACGCTCGCCATCGCCCACGTGGGCGACTCGCGCGCCTACCTGCTCCACGAGGGCACGCTCATCCGCGTGACCCGCGACCACTCCTACGTGGAGGAGCTCGTGGATGCCGGCGAGATTACGGCCGACGAGGCCCGCGTCCACCCCAACCGCTCGGTCATCACCCGCGCGCTGGGCTCGGATCCCGCCATGTATGCCGACCACTTTACCCTGCACATCGAGGAAGGCGACCGCCTGATTCTGTGCTCCGACGGTCTTTCAAGCATGATTCCCGATAGCGATATCGAGAACATTGCTACGCAGTCCTCGAGCGCACAGATCTGTGTCGACAACTTGGTGGACGCGGCGCTCGCCGCCGGCGGCCACGACAATGTGACCGTGGTGGTCGTCGACCTGGTCGACGACGGCGTCATGCGCGAGGCAAAACGCGTCCGACGCCGAAATGTCACCATCGCCACCGTCTTGGCCCTTGTCTTTGTGCTGGTAGCAGGCATCTGGGCATACACGGGCGTCACCGGCTCCTATTACTTGGGAACCTACCACGGCAATGTCGCCGTCTGGCGCGGCCTGCCCGGGAAGACGCTCGGGGTCGAGCTCCACTGGCTCGAGAGCGAAACCAGCATCAAGCTATCCGACCTGCCCGAAGACACGCAAAACCGCCTCAAGGCGGGTATTCCGCAAACAAGTGTCGACGATGCGCAGGACACGATATCCAAGTACCGCCATCAGATTGACGAGGAGCAGACCCGTCAGGTGATTGACGCGCAAACGATTCGCAACAACACCGATCAGGAATCCACCTCCGAGTCAGATTCCGAGAAAACCGCCGAACAGTCAGCCGAGGCCGAAGCCTCTGATAAGAATTAGAAAGGGAGTGCCGCTTATGAGTCGCCGCAACACCGAGCTGCTCTTGCTCATCGCCTCGGCGTTCCCCGTCATCCTGCTGTATGCGATGTACGTCCTCACCGCGGGCGCTGCCATCTCCTTTGAGACGCTCGCCGTACCGATCGGCCTCTTTGCCGCCTTTGCCGCGGCCCACATTGCCGTGCGCATCTTGGCGCCCGGTGCCGACCCCGCCATCCTGCCCATCGTATTTATACTTTCGGGCATCGGCATCACGTTCGTGACGCGTCTCGCCCCCGCTCTCGCCATCTCACAGCTCATCATCCTGTTTGTCTCGGTGGCGCTCATGGTGGGAACGCTTGCACTAGTCAAAAACCTCGACGTGGTCATGCGCTACAAGTACACCTTTGGCATCATCGGCATCATTCTGCTGATGCTGCCTATCTTTATCGGCACCACGATCTCGGGCTCCAAACTGTGGATTCGCATCGCGGG
Source organism: uncultured Collinsella sp. (assembly GCA_902491565.1). Taxonomy (GTDB): domain Bacteria; phylum Actinomycetota; class Coriobacteriia; order Coriobacteriales; family Coriobacteriaceae; genus Collinsella. The sequence continues at coordinate 84,321 of CABUIE010000004.1, read as the reverse complement.
CTTTACCATCCAGCCCGGCGAGTTCGCCAAGGTCTTTATCGTCCTGTTCCTGGCCGGGTACCTGGCCGAGAACCGCGAGCTGCTCTCCATCTCCAACCGCAAGATTCTGGGCTTTAAGATCCCTCGCCTGCGACTGCTGCTGCCGCTGTTTGCCGTGTGGGGTGTGTGCCTGCTCGTCGTCGTCTTCGAACGCGACCTGGGTTCGGCCGTGCTGTTCTACACCATCTTCTTGCTGATGCTCTACGTTGCCACGGGGCGCTTTTCGTATGTCGTTATCGGCCTTGCGCTCTTAGCCGTTGGAGCCGTGGGCGCCTACAAGTTCCTGTCTCACGTTCAGGTGCGTTTCCAGGTTTGGCTCGATCCGTTTAAGGACGCCCAGGGCCAGGGCTACCAGATCGTCCAGTCGCTCTTCTCGCTTGCCGATGGCGGTCTGGTCGGTGTTGGCATCGGCAACGGCATGGCCAACAACATCCCTGTCGTCGAGTCCGACTTTATCTTCTCGGCTATCGGCGAGGAGATGGGCCTTTTGGGCGGCGGCGCCGTGCTCATCCTGTTTATGCTCTTTGCCGTGCGTGGCCTGACCACAGCTGCCCGCGCAAAGTCCGACCTTGCCGCCTTTAGCGCCACCGGTCTTACGGCAGCCATCAGCTTCCAGGCCTTCTTGATCGTTGGCGGCGTAACCCGCCTGATCCCGCTGACCGGCGTCACCCTGCCCTTTATGAGCCAGGGCGGCTCCTCGCTGCTGGCAAGCTTTATCATCGTCGCACTCCTGCTACGTGCCGGTGACGAGGCGACCGGACGCGAGGCCGAGCTTACCGGCACCGGCACCATGGCCGCCATCACCGATGATCAGGTCGCATCTGCCGCCGCCCCGACGGGCTCGCGCTTTGCCACCTCGTCTTCCTACGGCAGCGGCAGCCATTCCGTCGGCTCGCGCATGCGCCGTCGCCTGCTCGACACGCCTGAATCCGGTGTGCTCGGTCGCGTGGCGCTCGCCAACCGTCTAACCCGTGCGGTGCTCGCCTTTACGGCGCTGTTCGCCATCCTTATCGGCAACCTCACCTATGTCCAGGTCATTAAGGCCAAGGACTATCAGGACATGCCGACCAACAACCACACCATCGCCCGCTCCAAGTACATCCAGCGCGGCTCCATCATCACGTCCGACGGCGTGACGCTGGCCGAGTCGCTGCAGCAGGAGGACGGCACCTACGTACGCTCCTACCCCAACGGTAACCTGGCAGCGCACGTGGTTGGCTATGTGAGCCAGCAGTATGGCACCACCGCCATCGAGAGCGTCATGAACGACACGCTCACCGGCTCTAAGGATTACTCCAGCTGGAACAACGCCATCGCGTCGCTCGCGGGCCAGACCCAGCCGGGCAACACCGCCAAGCTCACCATCGACTCGCGCATCCAGACGGCGGCCGAGCAGGCGCTCAAGGGCTTTAAGGGCGCTGTAGTGGTCATCGACCCGCGTACCGGCGCGGTGCTCGCATGTGCCAGCTCGCCCACCTACGACAACACCAACATCGATGCCCTGCTGCAGACGGGCGGCGGCGAGGACGGCTCCATGTACAATCGCGCCATGGACGCGCTGTACACGCCGGGCTCCACGTTTAAGGTCGTTACGCTTTCCGCGGCACTCGAGACCGGTACCGCCAGCCTTACCAGCACCTACCAGGCGCCCGGCTCCATGGACATCGGCAACGCACCGGTCACCAACTATGCCAACGAGAGCTACGGCACCATCAGCCTGCAGCAGGCCTTTGCCGTGTCCTCCAACGTCGTCTTTGGCCAGGTGGCAAACGAAGTTGGCGCAAACACGCTCGTACAGTTTGCCAACGCCTTTGGCTACGGCCAAAAGCTCGGCCAAGACCTGACCTCCGCGGCCTCCATCATGGCCGACCCGTCGCTCATGACCGAGTGGGAGACCGCCTGGGCCGGCGCCGGCCAGCCTGTCGGCATGGACCACACGCCCGGCCCGCAGACCACCGTCATGCAAAACGCCGTGATTGCCGCCGCCATCGCCAACAGTGGCGTGGTCATGGACCCGTACTTTGTAGCCCAGGTACTTGCCCCGGACGGAACCGTGGTCAAGACCACGCAGTCCCGCTCGCTGGGGCAGGCCGTCAGCTCCGCCACGGCCGACCAGGTCAAGCAGGCCATGCTTGCCGTCGTCCAGTCCGGCACCGGCACCGATGCCCAGATCCCCGGCGTCAAGGTCGCCGGCAAGACCGGCTCGGCCGAGACCGGCGGCACCAACGTCAACTCTATGTTCGTTGGCTTTGCACCTTACGATTCACCCACGGTCGCCATCTCGGTGGCCTTGGAGGATTTCGACAAGCATGACGTCAAGGCCGCCAAGATCGCCGGTATCGTCCTGACCGCGGCGCTTGCCGCGCAGGGAGCGTGATGCCCATGATCGAATCGGACACCCGAGGCGCGCCGCGGCCGAAGAGTTAGCGGCAACGCGCCACACGGCCCCAGCGGCCACATCGTAGGTACTACACACATCGTTGAGCGAATAGTTATGTTAGGAGCAGGAATGGAACAGAGGGTCCTCGGGGGAAGATACCTCCTCAAGGATAAGGTGGGAACGGGCGGCATGGCGACCGTCTACCGTGCACAGGACCAGGTCCTCGACCGCACGGTAGCCGTCAAGATCATGCTGCCACAGTATGCCGGCGACGCAACCTTCGCCGCACGCTTTAAGCAGGAGGCCCAGGCAGCAGCCGGTCTCTCCTCCCCCTATATCGTGGGCGTCTACGATTGGGGCAAGGACGGCGACACCTATTACATCGTCATGGAGTACCTGCGCGGCACCGACCTTAAGAGCGGCATCAAGAGCCACGGCGCCCTCGACCCCAAGAAGGTCGCCCAGATCGGCTCGCAGATCAGCTCTGCGCTTTCGGTCGCCCACAAGCACGAGATCATCCACCGCGACATTAAGCCGCAGAACATCATGGTGCTGCCCGACGGCAACATCAAGGTGATGGACTTTGGCATCGCGCGTGCCAAGAACAGCCACCTCACGCAAGACAACAACGTGCTGGGAACCGCCCACTACGTCAGCCCCGAGCAGACCCGCGGTCAGGACCTCGGCCCCACCTCGGATATCTACTCGCTGGGCGTCGTGATGTACGAGTGCGCCACCGGCCGCGTTCCCTTTGACGGTGACGACGCCATCTCGGTCGCACTCAAGCAGGTCAACGAGCTGCCTATTCCGCCGAGCCAGATCAACTCCGGTGTCGACGCCGACCTTGAGCGCATCATCCTCAAGTGCATGGAGAAAGACCCGGCAAACCGCTTCCAGACCGCCGACGAGCTGCGTCAGGTGCTCAACAGCTACCTGTCGGGCCGTGCCGTCAACGTCTCGGAGCCCACGCGCATCATCGGTGCCCCCGGTGAGCTGGGCGCCACCAAGACTCGCGAGCTGTCCGACTCCACGCGCGCCATGGTACGTCCCGTCTCGGGCGTGAGCGGCCAGAGCAACGCCCGCAGCGCAGTTTCGGGCTCCACGGGCTCCTACGAGGTCGATCAGCCCAAGTCCAACAAGAACAAAATTATCGCCGCCGTAGTCGCCGCAATCGCCGTGATTGGCGTTGTGGTTGCCTTCGCCACCGGACTCTTTGGGGGCGAGCAGGTTACGGTGCCCGATGTGCTTAACGAGGACCAGCAGACCGCTATCGAGCAGATCAAAGAGGCAGGCCTTGAGGTCGGAACCGTCGACCAGAGCTATAACGACGATGTCGACGAGGGCAAGGTTGCCGAGCAGACCCCCAACGGCAACACTAAGAAGCCCAAGGGCACCAAGGTGAACCTGGTGATCTCCAAGGGCCCCAAGCCCTCCGAGAAAGTTGAGGTTCCGCAGCTCGTCGGCCTGACCAAAGACCAGGCCGAGGCCGCGCTGGCAAGCGTGGGCCTGAAGGGCAACGCAACCGAGGAGGCCAACGAGGCTGACGAAGGCCAGGTCTTTGAGCAGGGCACTGATGCCGGCAAGGAAGTCGAGAAGGGCACGACCATCTCGTATAAGGTCTCCAGCGGTCCTGACACCACCTCCGTCCCCGATCTGACCGACATGACCGAGGCCCAGGCACGCAACGCTCTCGACATGGCCGGTTTTGGCGTCAACGTGAGCTACCAGGAGAACGATTCCGTCACCGAGGGCACCGTCATTAGCTGGAACCCCAGCGGCAAGCAGAAGCCCGGCGCCACGATCACCGTCGTCATCGCCAAGAAGTCCGGCAAGGCCAGCGTTCCGGGCAACCTGTACGGCAAGAGCATCTCCGCCGCCGTCACCGCGCTCAACAACGCCGGATTCTACAACATCGCATTCTGCGATCAGAACGGCAACCCCGTGAGTGGCAACGAAAACGCCACCGTGACGGGCGTCTCCCCCACTGGCAAGCAGTCCACCGACAGCACGATCACGTTGACGGTTTCGCTTTCTGGCTCCGATTCGGGCGACGATTCCGGCACGACTAACTAGTCGAGGACCCATCACCCGCAGCGGCTAGGGCCGCAAACATATTCGCTCAACGGCGCCCGCTTGCTCCCCCCGCAAGCGGGCGCTTTATTTATCGACAGACCATGGCCCCTTAGCAACGCAAAGAGGCCCGCAAAAGCGAGCCTCCCAGGTGACAACAGAATATGTAATGCAGTAATTACTGGCCGCAGAACTTCACCATGATCTCGACCATGGACTCTTGCCTATGGACAAAATGTCCATAGGCAAGGAGATGAAAGAGTAAGGACAACGCCCTCTAAAAGAAGGCCGTATATGAAGATTGCATATCCCTTTTGCCTTCATATACTCAAGAAGCACCCCTCGAAGCGCTCCTGAGAGGCCCCCTTGGATGCAACCCAGGGGATCCAGATTCTGGTAGACATCGGCGCAGCAAAATCCTGCCGCGCAGGCACGAACGGACATCTTGACTCCTAACGCAATGCGGGGCGCCCCAAGACACCCCGCCACGACAAAAAACTAGTTCTCGTAGACCAGCGGGTGGCCCCAACTGCCCTCGATCTTGCAGGTCTCCGCCGCAAAACCGGCAGCGAAGTCCAAGCTCTCGCGAATCGCGGCCTCGCCGCACTCGCCGGCCTTCTTCTTGGAAAGATAGGTGACCAAAAACGCCGTCAGCAGTGAATCGCCGGCCGTCATAGCGTCTTTGAGCTCCTCGGGCGCCACGGGCTTGATGCCCTGCTCGTAGAAGTTTTCGCCGTCATAGGCGACGGAGCCCTTGCTCCCGCGCGATGCGCATACGATTTGAGGGCCAAGGGCCTTCACCCACTCGAGCTTCGCCTTGATATCCTCCAGGGAAGCGTCGCCCATGGACATAAAGGCGTACGTCACAAATGGCGCAATCTGCCCGAAGTGCTCGTCGGTGGAGTCATCGGAGAAGTCGAAGCTGATAGGCACGCCGGCAGCCTTGATCTTGGGGAGCTCGCGCTCGGTGAAGCAGTAGTTGCCGCTGTGCACCAAATCGAAGCCGCTGACGTACTCGGCGGCGAAGCGGTCTATCACGTAGCGCATGTCGCCACGTATGCCGCCCTCATTGGAGCCCAGGAAGATACGGTCCCCGGTCTCGTCAACGGTCACGCGAGCGGCGCCGTTGACGCCCAGGACCTGCTGGCAGCGAAGAAGCTCGACGCCCTCGTCCTCGAGCGATGCTATAACGTGCTCGGCCTCCTCATCTGATCCGAAGATTCCCATGTAGGCGCTGCGATCGACGCCGAGCTTCTTGGCGAAGACGGCGAAGTTAACTGCATTGCCGCCGGGATACATGGTCTTGATGTGCTCGTACTTATCGACAACGTTGTCTCCAAAGCCAAGCACGCTTATAGGATAGGCTGCCATGGTTATCTCCATTCAGGTAAACCGCCGTGGTTACGGCGAGCAGACGGGGCGCGAGGGATTCGCACGTCTCAACGCGCCTCGCGCCCCGTTTTAAAATCGCTAGTACTTCTCGATGCCCATGTAACGACGCACGTCCGGGTGATGGTCGAACACCTTGCCGCGAGCGGAGCGCAGCTCACAGTTCATCGCGTAGAACAGGATTGGATCAAGGAACGCGCGAACGCTCGCCGGTACTTGGTCCATGCCGTACTCCATGGCGTCGAGCACCATAAGAGTGTCGGTATGGGTCTCGAGGAATGCGAGGGCGCGCTCATCCATGGCTCGGCACTCACTAGAAGACATCTGCAGGAAGTAGAAGACTCCGGGCTCGGTCACCTCGAAGGGGCCGTGGAAGTACTCGCCGGAGTGGATATAGGCGCAGCTCTGCCACTGCATCTCCATAAGCGAGCAGATAGCGAAGCCATAGGCCTGGCTAAACACGGGACCGGACCCCAAGATATACAGGAACTTGTGGTCCTGGCACAGGGCGGCAAAACGGTCGCAGAGTTCGGCGTTGACCTTCTCGCGAGCTGCAGGCAGGATCTGGTCCATCTTGGCGATGCCTTCGTACATGTCGGCAAGGTCGGCATAACCTTCCTGCTGATCCAGGAGCTCGGAAGCGAGAGCCAAAGAGATGCCGGCGGGCACCTCCGCCTGCGGAACTCCCTCGCCCCACGGATATACCCAGCACGTCCACTCACCGTTATCGATGCCGGAACCCGCGTTGTCCGTCTGCACGATAACGGTCGCGCCCGCCGCCTTGGCGATCGAGCACGCATCGATTACCTCGGGGGTGTTGCCGGAGTGGCTGCAAGCGATGACAAGGGACTTTTCGCCCAGGCGCTTGGGACGCATGATATCGAACTCGCGGGCGGTATACGCCTCGCTGGCAAACGTAGTCGCCTCGCGCTTGAGCAGCTCGTGGGCGGGCAGCAGGTCGATGAGGGAGCCGCCGCAGGCAACCCAGAAGACGCTATCGAAACCGCCCTTTTCAGCGATTGCGTCGGCGATAAGATCATGTGCGTTCATTGTTATTCTTCCTTTCGATACGGCGGACGAATCCGCCAACGTTTACTGCGAGTCTTCTCGTCAAGCGTGTTGACTTCCCCACGCGAATGGGAGCTACGCGCTAGTCGACAAAATACCTCTCGAAGGCGTCCATGTTGTGCCGGTCCGCTGCTGCGGGATCATCGAAATACCTTCCATCGGTGATCTCCTGGCCAAGATAGCCCTCGAACCCATGCGCGTTGAGGACGCGTACGAAATCGTCCATACTGTGCTTTCCATCGCCCCAAACCAGATGGCCATATGGGTCGCCATCAATGAAGCGCATGTTCCTTATGGCACCATCGCCAAACTCGGCAAACCACTCTTCAAGGCTCTCGCCGGCGACTCCCATAGCGGTAGTGTCCACCATTGGAGTAAGGTGCGGGCTGGCTACTTGGTCAAGCATGCGCCTGGCGTCCGCGAGTGTAACCACCAAGTTGCTCTCTTCCGGCCTCAGGCTCTCCATGCAGAGGGTCACGCCGTGCTCGCCGGCATAGTCCGCAAGAATCGCCAAGTGCTCGGCAGAGCGCTTCCAAGCCTCCTCGCGGTCCTCGTCCCAATCGCCCCAACCGGAGTTGATGGACATATACGGGGCGCCGAGCACCTCGGCGAGCTCGATGCCGTGCTTAAAGTAAGCGAGGCTCCGCTGCGCGTGGAGGGGCTTTCTGGCAGCGTACTGCCACGGATACACCACGTTCTCCGGACACAGGGAGCTCACGGAGAGTCCGCGGGACTCGATCTTGCGGCGAAGCTCGTCGGCCTCGAAATACCCCGTGTGGTCCAGCGTCACGTGCGGCTCGGCCGCCCAAAGCTCGATGGTTTTGAAGCCAAGGCGCTGCTGAGCATCAAGGAAGTAATCGAGCGACCACATGATGTAGTGAATGTTCATGCCGGCGACCTGCTCGCGACGCAGACGGGGTGTGGAAGCGCTTAAATCCATGCTGGGCACCTCCTACATCGGCAGTAGGCCGGAAATCACAGTCGCGACCAATCCGAACAGAACCATGAAGATAAAGAACTTCCAGATGGTCTTCCACCATTGCCCGAAGGAGATCTTCGCCACGGCAAGACCCGCGACGGTCATGCCCGCAACGGGGCTGATGGTGTTGACGGTCTGGTTCGCGAACTGCAGAGCGGTGACGGCAGCCTCGGGATTGAGGCCCATAAGCTCGGTCAGCGGGCCCATGACGGGCATGGTGAGTGCAGCGAGGCCGGAGCTGGAAGGAACCAGCAGCGAAAGCAGGCCGAGAACGATGTACATGAAGGTGGTATAGATGAAGGACGGAGCGCCCGCAAGGAGTCCGACGAGCCAGTTAAGAATAGAGTCGATGATCATTCCGCCCTCTGCGACGACCAGGATGCCGCGGGCGATGCCGATGATGCAGGCTGCGTAGGCGAAGTCGGCGATTCCGCGGACGAACTCCTCCGCAATGGTCTTCTCGTCCAGGCCGCCGAGTATGCCGGCAAGAAGGCCCATGGCCAGGAACACCATGGAGATCTCGTCCATATACCAGCCCTGGGTAACGAGGCCCCACACGATAACGCCCATGCCGACCGCGAAATCAATGAGGACGAGCTTGTGGCGAAGCGTGAACTCCTCTTCGATAGAAGCATCGGTGACAGAGAACTCGATGCGCTTCTGCTTATCGTCCTCATAGGTGATGGAGGACTTGGGATCGAGCTTGACGCGGCGCGCGTAGCGCATGGCCCAGAAAATGCCCGCGGCGGTGAAGATGACCCACAGGATGGCGCGGAGCCAAAGCTGGGGATTTCCCTCGATGCCGATAACGCCCTGGGCGATCAGCACGTTGAAAGGATCAATAGTGGATGCGCAGTAACCAAGGTTGGGGCCGAGGAAGCAGATGATGAACGCGGTCATGGAGTCATACCCGATGCTCAGCATGATGGGGATGAAGATCGCGTAGAACGGCAGCGCCTCCTCGGACATGCCGAACGTGGTGCCGCAGATCGAGAGCAGGATCATGGAGATGGGGATGATCAAGATGTCCTTGTTCTTCAGCTTCTTGATCACGCGGCTCATGCCGGCGTTTAGGGCGTTGGTCTTGGTGACGATGGCGAACGATCCGCCGATCAGCAGGACGAACGCGACGACATCGGCCGCAGCCTGAATGCCCTTGGCGGGAGCCTGCAGGACGGCATCGATGCCCTGTCGCAGATCGACGGTCTCCCCCGTCTCCGAATCGGTGTAGACCTTGTCGACCTCTTGGTACGTTCCGGCTACGGCGACTTCTCGCTCGCCCGCGGCCGTCTGAATGGTCTGGCGGTCGAACTGACCCGATGGGACGATCCATGTGAGCACCGCGAAGAACACGATCAGCATGAACGCGATGGTGTACACATGGGGAAGCTGGAGATGGAATCTGCGCTTGGGCTTCTCCTGTTTGGCATCCGACATTCTTAACCTCCTGCCAGAGCAACGATGCTTGCCAAAAATCCTTCACGTATAGGCAAACATCTTAGGTTGTTCTATGTATAACCTGCATGAAGGCGTCGGTCAAAAAACATATTAGGTTGTTCTATAAGTGGTAACTTTTACGCGCTAAACGGACCTGCCGCGGCAATACGAGAACAGCGCTGTGTGAGACAGAGCCGCTAGATATCGAAGCTGTAGCGCGAACCCACGTAGTACTGTCTGCCATAGCAGAAGCGCTCTCCGTTGGAATCGAGAAAGCCCGCGTTCATGAAGAACAGCGGCTCCCCTACTGGGACCTTGAGCTCGCGGGCGGCATCAATTCCCGCACGGGCGATCTCCAGCCTGCAGGGATCGGACGAGCAGGGATACCTACCCGTACGCTCCCCCACGGCCTCGAATATCGAACAATTGGAGAGACCGATATCTTTGAGAAATTCGAATCCATCGACAGGATAGTAGTTGTTCTCGAACAGGACCGGCACGCCGTCTGCGGTACGCACGCGTGAGACCAAGATGAGGCCAGAGCCTTCATCCAAGCCAAAGAAAGAAGCGAGGTCGCGATCGGCGGCAACGGTCTTGCGGGCAACGACGCGAGCGCCCGCCTTCATGCCGTTTTCAGCGCATGCTTGGGTAAAACTCTGAACATCGTCCTTCTGATGCACCTTGCGAATTATCTTTGTCGCGGTCACAAACGTACCACGCCCCTGCCGCTTGGTGAGATACCCCTCGCCCACAAGCTCCTCTATTGCGCGGCGAACCGTGACCCTTCCCACGCCGTACATCTTAGAAAGCTCAAGTTCCGTTGGAATCTGCGAGTCAACGGGATATGTCCCCTGTTCGATATCGCTCTTAAGCAAATCGAGCACCTGTTGATACAGCGGGGCGGAAGAGCCCCCATCCAGATGCGCATCCACAAAAACTCTCCCTTTAAGGCGTTCGCGATCTCAACGACTCCATTCTACCGCACACGGAAAAATGAGGTTAAACACATAGGGGCCCTGCATGTTTGAGCGGATCGGGAATCTGGTCGCTGATTTCGTCCGCATTTGCTTGCGAAAAACCAAAACGCTCCTCGCGCTTGGCGAACACGGTGAGGCCCGCCGCCTTGCACGCAGCGATCGATGATGCTCGTGTGATGTTGGCTTCCTTCCTTTGCTTGCGTGACGCGTCACTCGTCCTGCTGAGCCGCGGGCCCATCGTTCAGCGTGGCCTGCCTGCGCGGGGCATGCCGGGAATTGATGTAGTCGTATGCGTAGGCGATCTCCGCGACGGGGACCTCCACGTGGTAATGGGCGGAAATGTCAGAGAAGCTCGTGCGGAATGCGATCGAGGTAGGCTCTGTGTCTCGGGGATGTTCATGCGGCTGGTCCTCCTTTCGCCACACACCTTACGGGCGGGGTGGTGCGCGGAACGGGTTGGCGCCAGTGTTTCGTCACGGGCGCGTGCGCTTCGGCACTCCATGCTACATCTGAGTGGCATATGGCGACTTCTCGACACTCGCGCTCGACACAGCGAGCGGAAATGGCGCTGCCTGCCGAGCGCCTCGCGGGCGCATCCCGACCGCAGAAGTGAGCGCGAAGGCTCGTCGAAGTGCTGGGTGGGGGACCGGCGGTCTGGATACGCGGTTTCGTTCGGCGAAGGCGGCGAGGCGAATGGCATGGCGAACGTACGGGTTTGACGTGAACGGGTTGCCCGTGGCGGCGTGGTATCGGGAGGAGACGGGCGAGCAGGTGCTCGCGCCGCTGCTCGCCCGTCTCGCGCGCTCGCATCAGGAGAAGGGGTCGCAGGCCCATCTCGGCAACCCGGTGCGCATACGCTATTGCGACCGGGACGGCCACGTGTCGCGAACGGATATCGTCCGCCAGGTGGACGTCGCGCCGCGAAATGCAGACTCGCCTCAATCGTCGGTAAGGGGTGCCGCGGGCGATACGATGGAATCCACGGACCGCACCGCGCCGCCGAGATTGCGACGCGAACGCAGGCGATGCGCCCGAAAAACTCCTCCGCGCATGTAGGGCGAAACGCCAGATTGGAGCTCCATGAACGATTTCTCCTTCTACTCCCCCACCCGCTTTGTCTTTGGGCGAAAAGCGACCGACAAGGTTGGGGGACTCTGTCCGCCTCCGGCTACCGCTGAGCGCTCATTGTCTACGGCAGGGGTTCCGCAGTTCGCTGCGGAACGCTCGTCCGCATGAGGGCATCGCTCGATGCCGCGGGCGTGGAGCACATCGGGCTTGGAGGGGTGCGTCCAAACCCCGAAATAGGCTTGGCACGAGAAGGCGTCGAGCTCGCACGGGCAAACGACGCCGACATCATCCTGCCCGTGGGCGGCGGCTCCGTCATGGACTACGCGAAGGCCATCGCACTGGGGCGGTATACGACGGCGACGTATGGGACTTCTTCCGCAAGCGCGCCGTTCCCGCCGACCGCATCGACGTCGCCTGCGTGGTGACCATCCCCGCATCCGGTTCCGAGGCCTCTAACTCCTGCGTTATCAGCAACGACGAGGAGCACCTCAAATGCAGCATTAACACGGACCTCAACCGCCCGGCCATCGCCTTCCTCGACCCGGAGCTGACCTTCAGCCTGCCCGCCTGCCAGACCGCCGCGGGAGTGACCGACATGATCGCCCATATCATGGAGCGACTCTTCTCCGGCGAGCCCGCCGTGGGCGTAACCGACAACATCGCCTGCGGGCTAGTGCGCGCCGCGAGGGAGGCGGCGCCCAAGGTGATGGAGAACCCCGATGACTACGACGCCCGCGCCGAGATCATGTGGGTGGGTACGCTCGCCCATAACGCCCTGCGCGACGGCGATTGGACCTGCCGCGGCCTTGAGCACGAGCTATCCGCACTGGACACCAAGATCACGCACGGTGCCGGCCTCGCCGTCATCTTCCCCGCCTGGATGCGCTACGTATGGCGAGAGCACCCTGAGCGCTTCCTGGAGTTCAGCGCCCAGGCCCTTGGCATCGAACCCATCGATTCGGACGCGGACGAGCTCGATGTGGAGGTAACCCCCGAGCAGGCAATCGAGTACGCGGTCGAAGCGACCATCGACGAGCTGCAGGATTTCTTCGTCTCGCTGGGAATGCCGCGCGCGCTATCGGAGTTCGGAGTCACCGAGGACGATATCGAAAAGATGATTCCGGGCCTCAAGATCAACCGCGGAGAGCTCTTCGGCAGCTTCAGGAAGCTCACGCTGGACAACGCGAGAAAGATTTACCGCAGCGCACTCTAGGAAACAGATGCCAGCCCCCCACGGGCGAGCAGCACGGCGGCCCCCGCAAACCAGAAACGGCGCCGCTCCCGCGACGCCGTCATATTCCCTGGTGCCCCCGGGCGGATTCGAAAACTCCCCCGCGGGGAAATTGGTGGCGCGGGTGTCGACGGCCCGCATCCGCCGGCGGCCCCCGCAAACCAGAAACGGCGCCGCTCTCGCGACGCCGTCATAATCTTCTGGTGCCCCCGGGCGGATTCGAACCGTCGACACCCGCTTTAGGAGATATGATTTAATGCTACCCCCTACCATTCATCAAGCATCATTGAATATCATATAACCGCAGATAAACATAGCAGTTTGTGTCTTTTGCCTCCGGTAGCTGCGCCTACGCTTTTACAAACATATTACTAACAGCTTTAGCTAAACTGCACTCAATGAATTGTTGAAAACTATTCAAAGAAACGGAGCGCAAAGATGCCAGAACAGCCACTAATTAGCGGAAGAGGCACGTGTTGGAAAGACAAGAGATCACCTAACACCTATCGCTATTATTTTTCCCTTGGAGTCAAGGACCCTAAGACGGGGCGCTACAAACGATCCCCAACTTATACAGTTCGTTGCAAGACTAAAACAGAAGCTAAGGCTGCAATGCAGGCCAAGCTGGCTGAAATCAACTCCTCTGGCACGATCACTAAAACTAAAAAGCCCACTTTGCTTGCGTCCTACTGCTGGGCCTTTCATGAAAATAGGGACACCGAGCTTGCGCCAACGAGCTATGAAAGAGAAGCGTACGATTGCAGGCATATCGAAGACCTATTCGGTGCGTTTCAGACAATTGAGGGGCTAACTCCCGATCTAATCGAAGAAACATATGCCGAAGCTCGTCGTACGGGAAAATACAAACCATCAGAGCTTGTACGAATCAATGCGAAACTGCGTCAGATTTTGTCGAATGCAGTCGCAAAGAGAATAATTGACCGAAACCCCTGCGCTACCGTTCATGTTCGCAGACCACGCAACAAAAGAGAATCACTGACAATCGACCAAGTAGCTACCCTATGCACACATCTTCAACACATTGAGCTCACCGCCGAAGCTGTTGGTACACTAGTACTAGTGTATACGGGTATGCGGAAAGGCGAGATGCTGGGCCTCGAATGGCGCGATTGGGACCCTGCCAATAAAACCTTGAAAATTGACAGGCAGTACACCAACGACCATGAACTGAGGGCACCCAAGTCACAAGAAAGCCAACGCAAAATCCCCGTTGGAGAAACCTTGACCGAACGTCTTCAATCATGGTCAGCCATACAAAAAGAGCTCCTGGCCTCTCTGGGGCTGTCCCAGACTGGCAGCACTCCCATCATTAGCGATATTGCTGTCGAGCAAGGGATCCCTACTGTCTGTCACATGAAAAACTACATCTTCAACCATTGGTTTCGCGATTTCGCAGTTAGCTGCAATCTTGGAATCTATGAGCCGAACAATTCGACTGGCGGAAAACTATATAAGGGCATCTGCCCGCATCAGCTCAGGCATTGTGTAAGCACTTTTATGCTGGCGAACGGATCGGACGTTAGAAGCGTGCAAGGTATTCTTGGCCACGCGGACCCCAATATCACGCTCAAAACGTATACAAGCCTCGTTCAACAATCAGAAATAAAAGCAGTTAAAGGCTACGAAGCCTTCATCAACGCCTATATACAGAGAAGCGAGAAATAGCATGTTTTTCATTCATCGTTTATTTCATAATATTACGGTACTATAATACCGTTTCCGCAGGTAGATGCTTTATTTGATTGACATCTAATGAGTTTTAATACATGCTAAAGCTGTCAGATGGCTACGCATGTAGTCATAGAAACCGGCCCCCCAAGTGCTTATGAACCTGGTACGTCTTACAAGCACAGGGAGGGCCCTCATTGAAAGGATAGCTCATCATGGCTACTCCAAAGATTAGCACTCAGGCGTCCACACCGACTTTCCCCACTGGTGCCGCTCAGTGCGATCGGTTGCTCCGCGTTAACGATATCCGCGAACTCACTGGCTGGAGCGAAAACACCGCACGCAAGTTTATGCGAGAGTCCGGCAAGCTCATCCAGATCCATCGCTCTAATTACATGTTTGAAAGCTCGTTCTACGAGCTTTTCAAGCAGCTTGAAGGTCGTACCGCCCACCTTGATTAGGTGGTAAACATGAGCGAGCTTCCGTCGATTTCCGACATATTTAGCGATGATGCTACTGAGCAACGAGAGATTACGGGAAAAATGGATAAGGCTATTTTTATTTCAGTGCCCGAGTGGGCGTGCTGCGTCACCACCGTTGCCGCCGAGCGTCTCATCCTCGGCCTTGTATGGAAGTTTGGAAAACCTTCCAAAAACAAACGGCCCATGGGCTTCTGCGCTAAAAGCAAATGGATTGAGGATCACTACCGCCTGAGTAAGAACACGATATCCCGGGCCTATACCTCTCTGAAGGATAAGGGGTATATTCAAAAAGTTGGTGATGGCAGCTGGATGCTTAATTACGCCGCAATCTACCGCGCCGCGATTGAAAACGCTTGGGAGCCTCCGAAACTTTAAGCCCACAAACCGACTATCGAGGTCGTGAGAGTCGGTCACCGTCAGGATGCCCACAAGAACATGCCGCGGATGTAAAATGAAGCAGGGTCGAACCGAAACAGTTCCCGGACAATTGGCGTCCGGCCAGACACTTCGATTCGACCCTTTCTCATGCCTGCATCTAAAATACTCCCACAATCATTCTCGACATCTTTAACGCCCTCACCTCCTGCCACCAACACGTCGTAGACGCTATTTACAACGAATCGATATGGCCGCCCGTTCTTTAAGGCACGTGTTACCATGAAAATGTGCGGTATTTCTCCAACCGAAAACCTGCGTGAACGCATGACTTGAGACGCCTTTTAGAACTCACCGATCGCAGGGCGAACACAAATCAACAGCGGCCGTGCATTGTTCCCAGCCATATGGCATGGCGGAGCCATGCCTGTTGTTGATTGGAGTGCCGCACCATGGCAGACGAGAAGAAAATCAGGGAGATCTACGGCGTGAAGTCCGTCCTCGATGAGGCCGCCGAGCGGATCGAGGCGACGTGGCGGGAGAAGCTGCTGCGCGAGACGGGCGACCTCAGGACCGAGAACGCGTTGCTCAGGGCCCAGCTCGATGAATCCAGCCGCAAGCTCGCCGAGGCGACGGATCGGAATGAAAAGATTGAGGCCGACTGCAATGAGCGGATTGCCTTTATAGAGGAGAAGTTCGAACTCGATACCGCGAGCCTCGAGATCGAGAACAACGAGCTCCATGCCGCGAGCGTCAGATATCTCGCCGATGCTCGGGAACTCGACAGGCAGGTCGTCCAGCTCCATGCCGAGGCCGTGGGCATGGTCGATGAGATCGAGCGACTGCGCGGCGAGCGTGATGCCGCGCTGAAAGCCCAAGCCGAGTTGAACGACGCACTCCTGGCCCAGCGCGACCTGATGGCCGAGGTCGCCGCCCTCAAGGACTGCCTTGCCGCCTCCGAGCAGCGGGCGGCCGTGGCCGAGGCCAAGGTCGAGGTCATGACCCAGATGAGGGGCGAGTAGCCCCGCGTTTCTCCTGTCAGGTTGCTGATTTCTAGGAATCTTCTAGAGCGCTTCCAGAAGGTTCCTAGAACCGGGCGCAGCATCTTCGATCGGCACGATGTCTCGGTAGATCAGGCGATGCTTGGCGTTGCACCATTTGTCGCCGTGGTAGTGGCCGAAGAACCAGGCGCGGTAGCCGAGCCGGCCGTCGAGCTCGGCAAAGAATCGCTGAAGCCGGTCGTCCCGATACTCGCGTCCGCGCTCGCGACACAGCCCCTCAGCAAGGGCAGCAGGAGCCTCGTGAGTCACAACGCAATCGACCTTCCAGCCCACGCGATCGAGCGAGGAACGGCAGTGTTCCGTCTCCTCCTCGCTCGGCATCTCCTCGGGCCACCAGCTCCTCCCCTCCTTGCGATACTGCCTGTCGTTGCTCGCGGCGCCGCCCATGGCAAGGACCGTGGTTCCCGCGATGTCGAATACCCCTCCGCGCATGAGGTGCAGCACGTGCGGTCGTACCTTATGGACGAGGCCGCCGCTCCACTCCCGCACCGGCAGTTTTGCCAACATCCGGTGGTTCTCGTGGTTGCCGTCTACGAAACACGTGGTCCATGACTTCGACTCGAACCAGTCGAGCCAATACCTCTCAGCATTCGAGCCGTCCCAGACAAAGCCGAAGTCGCCGGCCACAATCACCACGTCATCGCGCGTCAGCGTGCGGACCAGTGGCCAAGACTTGAAGGCAAACCGGCTGGACCCGTACTCGGCCCTGCCGTGCACGTCGCCCGTCACATAGATAGCCATCAGTACGCACCCCACGGCAGGAGTTTGTCCCCGAGCCTCACGATCCGGTCACACAGCACCGTGTGCCGTTCGTCCGGGTTGCCGTCTCGGTGAAAATGGCCGTAATACCAGTGTTTATAGTCCAGGCGGTCCTCGAGCTCGTCGAGGAATCCGGTCAGCCGGTCCACATCGGGGCGTTCCCAGCCTGGGTCCGGGTAGAGCGTCGGCGAGAGCATGCGCGTAGCGCAGGTATGGGTGATGACGCAGTCGACCTTCCAGCCGACCTCGTCGAGCCTTGCCAGCGCGGCATCGAATTCGCGCTCATCCGGGAGCTCCTGAGGCCACCAGCTGGAATACGGCACGCGGTATTCCCTGTCCACGCTCGTGGCACCGCCCATGGTGAAGACCGTCGAGCCGTCGAGCTCAAAGACCTCGCCGCGCGTCAGGCGCCGAATAGACGAAGTATCCGACAGGCGCTGCGTCAGCCCGCCATGCCACGGCTCCATGGGGCGCTCCTCCCAGTGGTCGAAGCGCTCGTGGTTGCCATCCACGAAGAGAACCGTGTAGGGGCGCGACTCGAGCCAAGCGATGTCAGCGCATTCCTCGGCAGAGAAATCCCACGGAAAGCCAAAGTCACCGGCAACGACGAGATAGTCGTCGCCGGTAAGGCCATCCCCAAGCTCCCAGTCGCGGAGCTTTTGCATGACGAGCCCACCGTGGATGTCGCCCGTCACATAGACCGTCATCGAATCACCTCTTCCCCTTGTACGCCGCCAGCTCGCGCTCGACCTGCCTGTCGCCGGTCTCGTTGACCCACCAGGGCCATTTCACCCGGCCGCACGGCTCGTCGACTCCGGCGAACCATTCCCTCAGCTCGTCGAGGCTCACCGGGGAGTACCCGTTGGCATCGCAACCGACGTCGTAGCGCAGAAGGCCCTGCTTGCGGTTGAACTCGTTGTACGCGCCGCCGCTGCTGTGGATGTGCCCGTGGAGGTGCCACGATCCATGGCTCATGCCCTGCCAGTCGGCCATGGGGTAATGGCTCAGGACGATCTTCTGCCCGTCGATCTTGAGCACGCAGATCGGCGGCTCCACGGTGAAGGCGCCCGCGACCGCCGGCTGGGTCCAGTCCTTGTCGTGGTTTCCCGGGACGAGGTGGATGCGCCTGCAGGCGATCCGCTTGCGCAGCCCGTAGGCGTCCTGGGCGGTCATCTTGAATGAGAAATCCCCCAGGATGTAGAGCTCGTCGTCCACGGCAACCTTGCCGTTGATGTTGTCGACGATGGCGTCGTTCATCTGCCAAATCGTCTCCCACGGGCGGTCGGTAAACTTCAGCACGTTCTCATGCCCGAAGTGGGTGTCGCTGGTAAACCAGATCATATTTATGTCTCCTTCTGTCGCTAAAAAACGTTCTCCCTCGAGGTCAGGAGACGTTTTATGAGCGACATGAGGTGCATATCCCTCATGTTTCAAGCTCCAATCTGCCGGATTTGCCCAACTAAAAGTTTACGCCCACGCGCGAACAGGATTTGATTTTTGAAATATGGGCGAATTGCTCGTCAGGAGGGTAAAATGGTGCCGACGGCAGCCCAAGTTGTGGTGAGCTGGGCAGAGCCGTTGCTTAACGAAGTTAGGTCATCGTCTTAGCGACGGTGGCCTTTCTTTTTGGGCTTCGAACCCTGCTTGAGTGCCTTGGAAAGGCCGACAAGGGCCGTGAGGAGCGAGACCATAGCGGTCAGGAGCTTCACGGACTCAGTGAAATCGGTCATGGGCATCACCTCCCATCGGATGGAGGACTCTGCCCGGCACGAGAGCTGCCGCCAGCAAGCACGATTCTATCAGAGCGGCTGACTCCCGCCGATCAATTCATACTCCTCACCCTCGCCGAATTGCGAGCATGAAAGAATCGGCACTGAATAGCAGCGCGCTAGGGCACCGATGATAGGCTTTCCAAAACTAGCGAGGCGTGTCGCCGTGCGAGTAGTCACCGCGATCGACGACGCGATCGTCCATCTGCCGCGATGCGGAGCTTCCGCCATGTGCTTGGCCTGCGGCGCGAACGCGGTCGTCGCCGGCATCGGGAACGGCGCCGGCGTAACGGTTGCGAATCTCCCTTGCGTAACCGCGACGCGCAAGAAGCTCATCACGTACGGCGGGATCTTCGAGTAGATCTTCATCGCACTTCGGCGCAATGAATTTAGGAAACGAATTGTAGGAGACGCCCTTGCTCGCTTTCGCCTGCTCGACCCACGCCGAGTATGCTTTCTTGAGACGCTTGATGTAAATCTCACAACGTTTCTCGTATGGAAGGGCTCGCTCGGCTTCCAACACGTTATTTTCGAAAGCCGTCTGCAACGACTTCAACGCGAAGCGCCCGTCGAGACGGGTCAGGTCGAAAGTGCACTTCGGATTGCCGGCCTCTTTGATATCGAGATCTGTCGCATAGACTCGATTGTTCTTGATGAAAATGTCTACGCCCCATGAGGCAAGTAATATCTTGAACTGCTCCATATTCTTTACGCGACCTTCGTCGATCGCAATATGGATCAGCTCGCGCAGATTGTTTTTATAACTGTACTCACCGCGACCGATAATCTCCTTTTCTGTGTCGCGCGGCTGGCGATCGCGAATCTTCGAATTCTTCTTTCCCTTTTCAAGTTGAGTAAGATTCCAGTTCTTATCGAGTTCACGGACCCACGCGGCACGTTCGAATTTTCCGTGACGCCCGCCCGTCTCGCAACGCTTACCCGTCAAAAGATCCGTTCGGTTGATTGCCATATGTACCGCGAACCGTTTTCCCGCCTTATCGCTTTCTTCATGCAGCGCGAGAATCACTTGTTGATGCGGATAGTGCTTCGCAAGCCATTGCTCCGCGTAGGCCAAACATGCATCGGGGGTCATCTTGCCTCCGTTGCATGAGCATTCTTCCGGAAGGAACGCGAGGATCTGATGAAGCAGGATTACGTTTTTGGCTCCGGCTCTCGACGGTTTGTCGTGATGGAAAACCTTTCTGGTTCTATCCATTTTCGAAAACCAGCGATCGCTGTATTCGATGTTCCAGCCACCACGCACAAGCGCATCTTTTCCGTTGATGTATTTACGGACGTTCTTCGCATACCGTTCACTCGAAACGCTCTTCTGCTTAATGACGGTCATTTTGGTCACCGCCGACGAAATATCGCTTCTCAAGATCGTCGATGAAACGGTCCAGCTTACGCCCAACTTGGTAAACCTTTTCGAGCGTGCGGAAAACAGCTTTCTCGTTGTACGCGGGAAGCCCCTGGGCGTTCACAAAATACATCAGCTGATTGAGGTTTGTTCCTTCCTTCAAAAGTTCGTGATAGATCTTGTCGATCGACGCCCGATCGACATCAATTTTCTCGACATTCCCTTTGAGCAGCACGCGACGTGCATACGCACCGACAGTCATATCGAGGGAATCAGCATTGCTTTCAATTTTCGTTTTTTCTTCCGGTGAGACCCGGACGTGAATGTCATCGGTTCGGAATTTCTGGTCAGCGATTTCTGAAAAACCAAAATCGATATCGAGATCGTCGGCATTGCACAAAGCGAAGCGGATGAGTTCCGCCTCGCTCATCTCATGTCGCTTTGCGATTGCAGTGATGGCTTTCTTCTCTTCATCGGAAAGAGACGCCTTGACGGTGTGTGGGCGGAGCCTACTCATGATTCCTCCGGAAAACGAATCAGCGATCGGAGAGGCCTCCGATCAAAACCTGCTATGCGATTCGCTTTCCTTTTAATGAGGAACGGCTGGCGTCGTTCCAAAATGAAGAACCGTCTCCGCGATTCTTCATCGCGAAGTTCCAGCTTCACGATAACCTTATCGCCGTAGCAGGCGGTAAGCAAGGTCTGTGGCGTGGTGTTTTTGGGGTCCGAATGGGCCCACAAAAATGCCACCCACAGTCATCTTGCAATCTCCGGAACGGTGATTGGGCGAAACGCAGTGTAGACGTGGAATGAGAGGCCTCATTCCAAGCGAGAGGCCTCGCGGCGTTGTAGCTGCGTGAAGACCGTGAGCGGAAGCGAATTTTTAACGCGAAGGATACTGAGTGTTAGAGATTCGCTGTAGCGAGAGCGAAGCGGTGATGCGAATGCGAGGGATGCCGAGTATTTGCATCACCGCGCAGCGGACTCCGGGCGAGGGCTGGAGCAAGTTGATGGAAGACCTTACCGATTTGCGGAAGGTTTTGCCCGAAGCATCTGGCACCGCCGGATTCTTTTGGAACGGCCTCTCGTTTGATTGCTTTCCTATCGTTTGCTCCCAGACTGGTCGTCTAAAAAAGGCGGCCGAAACCGGCCGCCCGCAAATAAATATTTATTTACCGAATGTAAGAGGAGAGGAACATATGTCCATTATTCCCAATGACCGGCTACATCGACGACCCAATGCTGCCCCGTAGCCTTCTGTTCATAATGTCCCTGGTCCTCAGATGTGGTATACGAATCGTTTACGACAGATCCTCCGATGCCGCCGTTTTCGCCATCGTTAATAATCCAAGCGTAGGCAGCATCTTCGGAATCGAAGGGCCCTACCATAGTACCACCATGGTTGACCCAGAAACGAGGATGGCGCGTATACACTACATTCGGCACCCAGACCTGGCTGTAATCTGTCTCCCAGTGTCCCTGCTCGGCAACCCACTTCTTCTGGCTACCGCCGTTGGAAGAGGAATTGTTGCTGCCAGAGCCCTGCGAATTGCCGGAATTCTGCTTGGACTGGGAGGAATCGCCCTTGCTGTCCGACTTCGAGGAATCGGAAGACTTGTTATCCTCCTTCTTGGAGTCATCGGACTGCTCGTCCTTGCTGTCGGATTTTTTCTTCTCCTCGGTCTTGGTTCCAGAGGTTTGCGTCGCCTTTTCTTCGCTTGGCTTCTTTTTGTCTTTATTCTTTACCGCTGTGGCGGCCCTTTCCGTAGAGCCGCTTCCTTGCTTTGCAACGCTGGCACATCCAAGTTGAGGTGCCGAAAGGCACACCAGAAGCGCAACGATAATAGCCTTTGTTCTCACACCGATCTCCCTGCCCATGAAACCGGGCGTTGGACACCAGCCGATATCCAACGCCCGGCTCGCTTTTACATCTGCTCGCGGCGCTTCTTTTGATCGAGGAAGACGCCGGCTGCCACGAGGACGGTACCGCCGATGACGAACGTCTCGCCGATGAGTCCCGCGCGGTCACCGGTCTGGGCGAGGCTGCCGGGCTGGGCAGTATCCGTGCCGGCGAGGTGCTTCGGGGTGTATGCCGCCTGCTGCTTTGCCGCCTCCTCTGCCTCCTGTCGTGCGATCTCATCGGAAAGCTTCTGCTCCGCTGCGATGCGGTCGGACTTCGCCTGCTCGTAGGCGGCGAGTGCCGCATCGTAGCCGGGCTGGAGCCCGTCCACCGCGGCCTGCTTCTCGTCCAGGATGGCCTTGGCGGGCGCGACCTTGGCACGTGCCTCGACTGCTGCTGCGAAAAGCGCGTTGAGGGCGTCATCCGCGTTCACATCATGGCCGGAAGCGATCGCCGCGCCGGTATCGATAGAGTTCAGCTTCGACAGCTTGGCGTCTGCCTGCGCCTTCGCCTGCTCGGCGGCGGAGACCAGGGACTCGGCGGCGATGGCATCCGCCTTCGCGGCATCGAGGGCGGCCTTGGTGTCATTGACGGCCTTTACTGCATCCTGCTCGCGCTGCTGTGACTCTGCGAGCTTCGCGGCAAGGCCGGTGAGGATGTCGAGGTTCGACTGTGCGTCATCGAGATCGGTCTGGGAGCCGGTGAGCCTGTCGGCGGCAACGCCGGTGTCGGCCTTTGCGGCATCGACGGCACGCTGGGCATCCGCGAGGGCGCGTGCGGTGGCGTCCGCCTTTTGCTCGGCGGCGGCGAGGACGGTCGCTTTCTCGGTCTGATCGGCTACCGCCGAGTCATGGACGCTCTTTGCTGTATCGAGCGCCTTCTTGGCGTCGGCGACGTCCTGGAAGAACTTCGCGAGATCGGCGTTCGCATCCGTGACACCCTGCTGCTTGGATGCGGTGTCCGCCTTGGCGGAGTCCAGCTTGGTCTGTGCGGCCGTTACGGCTGCGTTGGCGGCATCAAAGGCGACCTGCTTCTGCTGGACGGTCGACTTTGCCGTATCGACGGCTACGTTGGCGGCATCGAGGTCCGATTTCGCCGCATCAAGCTCGGTCTGGGCATCCGTGACGCCCTGCTGCTTGGCGGCGACATCAGCCTTGGCTACATCGACGGTACGCTGGGCATCGGTGACATCCTGCTTCGCGGCATCGACACCTGCCTGTGCGGAATCCACCGCGACCTGCTTCTGCTGGACGGTTGTGGCGGCGCCGGCGGCTGCCTGCTTCTTGGATGCGAGATCGGCCTTGGCTACGTCGAGTGCGCTCTTGGCGTTCTTGAGGCCGTTGATATAGGAGGTCAGCTTCTGCTCGTACTCGTCGACGGACATGGGATTCATGTTCCAGCCTGAACCTGCCCAACCAAGGTTTGCGGTATCGAGGCTGTCGGTCTGCCAGCCGTTCAAGGTTCCCTTGCTGCAGACTGCCATGCCCATATAGCCGATTTCGGGGCTGATGACATGCAGGTAGTGACCGACGGTTGCGGGATATCCGGCAACCTTGAAGTGCTGGTTGACATAGGATTCAATCCCGCTATGCGTCTTGTAGAAATCTACGGCATCCTTACCGGTTAGACCGGTGACGCCATAGAGCTCCTGAACCGCCTGATCGAAGAAAGCCTTTTCTTGGTCAACCCACTGCGGTTTCGGATCGGTTCCATAATTCCATGCGAGGTTTTCGGTCGTATCGAACTGCATGGAATGTCCAAACTTGACATCGGAATAGTTTGCGTTGGCTATCGCCGCTGCAATGAGCTTATAGGTGACCTGGAGTTCGGAGAGACCGACGGACTTGCGATACTCGTTGATGGACTTCATGTACGGGATTGCCGCGAGCATGTTGTCGAGACTGGTCGCATCGAGACTGTTTCCGATCTCGGTGTAGTCTTTGTACGTGCAGTTCTGGATGATCTCGATGGCTGAATCGGCACCCATGGCACGGAAGAAGCCGATGGCTCCCTGCTTGAGTTGTGCGTCGGCGGAGTCGAGTTTCGCCTGTGCCTCGTCGACCTTCTGCTGGGCGGCGGTCACGGCCGCGTCAGCGGTATCCTTTGCGGTCTTGGCGTTCGCGAGCTCTACGTCGGCGGCTGCCTTGGCGGACTCGGCGTCCTTGACAGCCTGCTTCGCGGCATCCAGCTTGGCGAGGGCATCGGCGTTCGCCTGCTTGGCCGCATCGAGGTCGGAGTTCGCGGCATCGAGTGCGGACTGGGCGTCGTTCACGCCGGACGCGGCATCGACCGCGGCCTGCTGCTTCGCAGAGAGGGATGCCTGGGCATCATTTAGCTCGGTCTGTGCCGTTGCCGCGGCGGACTGCACCTGCTCGAGCTCGGACTCGCACTGGGACTGCACCGCTCGTGCGGCGGCGAGGGTTGCCTCTGCGTCCGCGACCTTCTGTTTTGCCGCATCGTACTCCGGACCGCTGGCGCCTGCCTCCGCTGCGGCGAGGTCTGCTTTCGCCTTCTCGTAGGCGGCGCTGGCGGCTGCGGCCTTCGCATCCGCCGCGTCCTTGTTCTGCTGGGCTGCGGCGAGGACGGCGTCGGCGGAATCCTTTGCAGACTGGGCCGCAACCAGCTTGGACTGGGCATCGGCAAGCGTCGCGTTGGCGTTGGCGAGGCCGGCCTGTGCCCTTTCCACGGCAGCCTGGGCGTCGCGCACGGCCTGTTCGGCGGCACTGATTGCCTCCGGGGTGGCGCTTACGGCATCTGCCTTGGCCTTATCGAGGGCGTCCTTGGCATCCTGGGCCGCCTTGAGGGCGGACTGGTACGCCTCGCCCTTCTCGGACGCATCCGCCTTGGCGTCTGCGAGACCCGCCTTCGCCTGCTCGAGGTCCTTGCCGGCAGCATCGGCGGCGTCCTTGCCCTCTGCGACCTGACGGGCGTACTCGTCCATTGCCGCTCGGTCAGCTGCCGTACCGGCGCTGACTGCAGAATCGTAGGATGCCTTGGCCTGGTCGCGGGCGGAAGCCGCCTCGTTGTAGGGACCGGCGGCCTCATCGTAGGCTGCCTTGGCGGCGTCCTCCTTCGCCTTCGCCTCGTTGACTGCCTTCTGCAGGTCCGCGATGGTCTGTGCGGCGGATTTCGCGCCGGTACCGGATGCCGCGCCGGCGTGGGCGGCGATCGGCGACATCACGGCGGGGTGCTGTGTGCCCCCGTCACCGGTCTGGGCGAATGCCGTGAACGGTGAGATGAGGCTCGATCCGGTCATGGCGGCCATGGTCGCCGCGGTGACGGTCAGACGCGCGATCCCCTTCGGAGTGTGAATCTTTTTGTTTGGCAGTGCGGCGAAGTGATCGCCACCGGCAGCGAAATGCTTTCCCTGAGTCATTGTGCTGTTCCATTCCTTTTCCGTGCCCTATCCGACTGGGCATCAGAGCGCTTTCCAATAGAGATAATTATGCGCCTTAACTGGGATTATTGTATATAGTCCGTTGGCTTTTATACAACAATCCATGACTCTTTTTGTCATGGATATCTCGCCGCTACAACAATCCTTTGGTCTACGCTGCAAAGAACTCAGATCAGAGTCTGGTTACTCACAAGAGCAATTTGCGAACCGCATTGACATGGATAGGTTTTACTACGCCTCGATAGAGGTCGGGCGAAGAAATGTCAGTCTTTCTAACCTCTCTAAAATTGCCAATGGATTCAACATATCAATTGCTGCACTTATGACTGGTGTCACTGATAAAAAGGATTAGTCCATCATCAGCGAACGCAGTGAGCGTATCAATCGACGGCGTAGCCGGCGGCAAGGACACGGTACGTGGCCGCGCAGCGAGCTTTGCGAGCGAAGGGGACGGCATCGCCGTCCCTATTTCTTTCTAATCTATTTCTCTATATATTGGTTTCACCAAAATGGGTATGAAACAAGCTTCTGAACAGGCTTTTTATCAGAGAATTCTAAGCTGCCGAATCATCAAAATGGTGATATTTTTTACCCAAAAGAGGGAAGCGCGTCACCAAAATGGAACCGACTAACAGCTGTTGAAAACTTTTATCCCCAAAATGGTGATTTCCTGTTTTCAGTGGAAAACTCGGGAAGTCATAATATTTACTTACCAGATTTACAAACGGAAGCGGTTCTTAACCCCAAAACCAGAACAGGTCAGAAGCAAAAATAACTCCTGACCTGCGATTTTCCTGGTGCCCCCGGGCGGATTCGAACCGTCGACACCCGCTTTAGGAGAGCGGTGCTCTATCCCCTGAGCTACGGAGGCATGTTGTACTAGTGTAGCAGATTTACTGCATCGCTATACGTCGCATGACTAGACTTCGAAGTTGCGGTGGAATAGTTCCTGTCTGAAGCATCTAAAGCCGTATTTAGGAACTATTTCACCGCAACTTATGAGGAGCTAGTTGCCTTTGTGGAAGAGGCCTTTGATGACGGAGGGGATGCTCTTGGCGCCCTTGGCGGTCACATCGATAAAGTCGGGCGAACGCACGAGCTTATCCTCGTCGACGTACTTGCGGACAGCACGAAGCGTCTCTTTGTCGTCGCGCGTCGAAAACGTAAAGTGACCGTTGTCCTTGGTGAAGATGGCAAAACGCGTGATCTTCTTGGTGCCGCGCAAAACCTCGGCGGCAATATAGTCGACCTCGTCCCACGGGATTTGAATATAATCCTCGGGATTGCGCTCGTTATAGTACTCAAACGCCTTATTGCCCACCATCACGTTACCGTGGCTGGTAAGCCCCATCAGGCAGGTTGCCGGCGTTGCCAGATCGACCGTGCTGTTCTGAGATTGCGCCATACGCGCCTCGCCCTCCAATAAAAACAATCGGACCGCATCCAGTGTACCCACCGGGTGCGGTCCGTTTCAATGGCTCAAAAGCCCTTACCTAGCAACTCTCGGTCTTAAGCCGAAGCGTGCTTACATGAAGCCGCAGAAGCGACCGATGATGCCGACGGCGAAGAGAGCCAGGATGATGACGATCGGGCTGACCTTCTTCTTGAGGAGCTTGCAGACCAGCAGGGTCAGGCACACGGCGGCAAGGCCGGGGATGAGCTGATCGAGGTTGGCCTGAAGCGTGGTGACCTTCATCTGATCAAGGGCGGTAGCGCCGACGGAATTGTACATCGTCAGCGCTTCCTTGATACCCTCGGAACCGGAGGGCAGGCTAGCCCAGTCGATAAAGGCGCCAGCAGACTGCTTGACCGTGGAGACGATCGGGGTGAAGGAAATGGACACCCAGCGCTCGACCAGGGCGCCGATGATGAACATACCCAGGATGGAAGCGCCCTCGGTGACCTTGCCCATCAGACCACCGGAGAGGTCCTTGGCGATGGAGGAGCCGACCTTGTAGCCAAACTCCTGCGTGTACCACAGGAAAGCGTAACGGATGATGTTCCACGCGAAGAAGAACAGCAGCGGACCGACGATGCTGCCGGACATGGCCAAGGAAGCGCCCAGAGCGCCCAGAATCGGGCGAAGGGTGAACCAGAAGACGGGGTCACCGACGCCGGCGAGCGGGCCCATCATACCGACCTTGACGCCCTGGATGGCGACGTCATCGATCGGAGCACCGTTGGCGCGCTCCTCCTCGAGGGCGAGGGTAACGCCAATGACGGGGGCGGAAACATAGGGGTGGGTGTTATAGAACTCCAGGTGGCGCTTAAGAGCGGCAATCTGGTCATCCTTGCTGGTGTAGAGCTTCTTGATCGCAGGGATCATTGCGAAGCACCAGCCGCCGTTCTGCATACGCTCGTAGTTCCACGAGCCCTGAAGGAACTGATGACGGAAGCAAACCTTCTTGCGGTCAGCCTTGGTGAGCTGAATCTTGTTCTCTGCCATATGTATCACTCCCCTCCTACTCGTAATCGTTCAGAATGTCGCCGAGCGGGTCGCCGGAGCCACCGCCCATGCCGCCACCCTGCTTGGCCAGATCCTTAAGGCCAAGGTAGATGAGGGCAAGGGAGATGCCGATGAGACCAAGGGCGATCAGCGTGAGCTGAGGGATGGCAGCAAGGACAAAGCCGAGGACGAAGAACGGCCAGGTCTCCTTGGTGGCCATCATGTTGATGACCATGGCGTAACCGACGGAAGCGACCATGCCGCCGCCGACAGCCATGCCGCCGGACAGCCAGTCGGGCATAGCGTTAAGCGCGTTGGTAACGGCCTCGGCCGGGATGACGCACAGAAGCACTGCCGGGATGGCGATACGAAGGCCCTGCATGAGGATGGCAGCATACTGCCAGCGCTCGATGCCGGAGAAGTCGCCCTTCTCGGCGCAACCGTCCATGGCGTGAGCGATAGCGGTAGCAATGGTACGGCAGATCATGGTCAGGAACAGACCAGCGACCGACAGCGGGACGGCGACGGCGATAGCGGTGGTAACGGCCTTGGCCGAATCAGTGGCGCCACCGTTGAGGGCGAGCACCATGATGATCGAAGAAGCGACCGAGGCCAGAGCGGCGTCAGGCGCGACAGCGGCGCCGACGTTAGCCCAGCCAAGGGCCATCATCTGGAGCGAACCGCCCAGGAGGATACCCTCCTGAAGGTGACCGGTTACGAGACCGATAAGCGTGCATGCCACGAGCGGCTGATGGAACTGGAACTCATCCAGAATGCCTTCCATACCGGCAAGCAACGCGACAATCGCAACAAGCAGAATAGTGATTGCAGACATGTATCGGACCCTCCTTTACTATGCTTGAGCGGCCAGTTCGGCCTTAGCTTTCTTCAACATGGCGTCGAGATCCTCGGAGGAATCCGAAGGAACCTTGCGGACCTCGAACTTGACGCCCTTGGCCTTGAGGGCCTCGAGAGTCTTGACGTCGTCATCGCCCATAGCGACGGCGTTGGTGACGACGACCTTGCCCTTGGAGTGAGCCATGGAACCGATGTTGACTTCCTTGATGTCGACGCCGGCCTCGATGGCCTTGAGCAGATCCTGCGGGTTCTCGAAGAGCAGCATGGCCTTGGTGCCACCAAAGCGCGTGTCCTTGACGACCTCGGCCATCTTCTTGATGGGCACGACGTTGGCATGGACTCCCGGAGGGGCAGCCTGCTCGATCATGGTCTTGCGGAGCTCGTCGTGAGCAACGCCGTCGGAAACCACGATGATGCGGTTGGGGTTGATCTGCTTGGTCCACGTGGTGGCCACCTGACCATGAAGCAGACGGGTGTCGATACGGACGTGGGCGATCTTGATGTGCCCATCGCCGATGACCGTTCCCGGAGGGATGGCGCCTGCAGGAGCAGCGGCGGCCGTAGCCGGCTTCTTCTCCTCGGGCTCCAGAGACTCGGGCTTGACGCGCACGCCAGCCTTAGCCTCAGTCACGAGATGTTTTGCGATCGCATGTGCAGTGTTCTTTGCGTCAAAGCGCTGCGAATATGCCTCGATGAGCATAGGCAGGTTGACACCGGTGACGATAGCCCAGGAATCGTGGCCCTCGATGAGCCCGCTGATCTGGTTGAACGGCGTGCCGCCCCACAGATCAACGAGGAAGAGCACCTGCTCCTGGTCCTCGAAGGAAGCGACTGCTTCCTCGACCTTGGCACGGAAGTCGTCGGGGCCCATGCTCGGCTCGAGCGAGACCACGGCAACAGACGGCTGATCGCCAAAGACCATCGAGCCCGTCTGCTTGATTCCAGCTGCCAAGTCCCCGTGGCTAGCAAGAACAATACTTACCATCACATAACCTCCTTTTTGTCTACGTATTTCCTACACGACATGAAAGGAGTATACCTGTTTGGATTGTGGAATTATAGCTAAATCCGCAAAAGGTTGGATTATTTGTTTAAACGTCTAGGTTTGTTACAAGTTGATTACGTTACTGCTTTTTGACTCATTACACGACAAGGCGTCGCTCATCAAGCTATGTATTTTATAGATACAAGCAAGCTGTTCATTAATATCGATATTAAGCAAGTGCGAATGTGCTCGTACTGTCACTATTTTGTTTAAACAGACATGGCTTGACTATTTGCACGAGTTATGCTCAACAAAACTACTCAAAAAAGTTGCGGTGAAATAGTTCTTGTTTAAGAGTCAGAAGGCTGGATTTAGGAACTATTTCACCGCAACTTATAGGGGATCCTAGACGATGTGGAGTGGGTTGGCGGCGTCGACGGCATCGGGCGCGTCGGAAGGGCCGTCGGGGGCAGCGCCTGCCGGATCCTCTTCGGGGGTCTCGATCTGTTTGATCATTACCTCTTGGCCCTGCAGCAAATAGGTCTCGCCGCTACCGCAATGGGGACAGGCCTTGCCGTGCTCGACCGTCGCGTAGTCGCAGCCACACGCCTCGCAATGTGTCACGGCCTCAACGGGCTCCACGATAAGCTCTGCACCCTCGGTGATGGGCTTTTTATCTGCCGCCCAGCGCCAAGCGTCGAGTAGCAAGTCGGGAACGACGCCCGAGACCTCGCCCAGCAGCAGCGTGACGCTCGAAACGCGACGCACGCCATTGGCGCGCGCCACGTTCTCGACATCGCGAATGATGTGATAGACGATTCCCAATTCATGCAAGGCGAAACCCTTTCTGCAGAGGTTGATTCGATGCAAACTCAAAGCAAGGGGACGACGAGATCTAGTCTGCGCCGTCCCCTTACCCGCCATGGCTACCTATTTACGACCAAATTTAATCTTGATGGCACGCTTTAGAGCATACTTGCCAAGGCTTGGGAGCTTTTGCTCGTATTTGACCATCGTTGAGCACTCGGGGCGGTCGCGATCCAGATGGATGGCGTCGAACGCGCACTTGGTGGTGCACAGGCCGCAGCCGATGCACTTGTTGGGGTCGACGATCGAGGCGCCGCAGCCCAGGCAACGGGCGGTCTCGGCGCGCACCTGCTCCTCGGTAAAGGTCTCAACATACTCGCTAAACGGCGCAGCCTTCTCGCGTTCGCGGTCCACATGCGCAACCTCGCGGCTCGCGTTGTCGTAGCTCTCGAGCACAACGTCGTCGCGGTCGAGCGCGGTGTAGCGGCGCTGATTGCGGCCGATGGTGAGCGTGGAGCCCGGCTGCACAAAGCGATGGATGGACACCGCGGCCTCGTGGCCGGCGGCGATAGCGTCGATGGCAAAGCTGGGGCCGGTGTAGACGTCGCCGCCCACAAAGATGTCGGACTCGGCGGTCTGATAGGTCTGGGGATCGGCAAGGGCACCCTGGCCGCGGCCGAGCTCCACCTTGGAGCCAGCCAGCAGGTCGCCCCACACAATGGACTGCCCGATCGACATGACGACACGATCGGCATCGACGCGGCGCAGATCGTTCTCGTCGTACTCGGGCGCAAAACGGCCTTCGTCGTCAAAGACACGCGTGCAGCGCTTGAAGGTGATACCGCACACACGACCGGCCTCGTCCAAGTGAATCTCCTTGGGGCCCCAGCCACAGCTGATGTGAGCGCCGTCCTCAACGGCCTCGCGACGCTCCTCCTCGCTGGCGGGCATCTGGGCCTCGCTCTCCAGGCAGAACATCTCAACATGCTCAGAGCCCAGACGGCAGGCGTTGCGGGCAACGTCGATGGCCACGTTGCCGCCGCCCACCACAATGGTGCGGCCGGGCAGCGCGTCGATCTTGCCACTGTTGACCTCGCGCAAAAAGTCGACGGCCACGGCCACGTCCTCGGCATCCTCACCCGGAATACCGGCGAGGCGGCCGCCCTGGCAGCCAATGGCAACGTAGAAGGCCTTAAAGCCCTGCGCGCGCAGCTCGTCGAGCGTCACGTCTCGACCGACTTCCACGCCATAGCGGAACTCGGCACCCATCAGGCGAATGACCTCGACCTCGGCCTCGATAACATCCTTCTGCAGCTTAAAGCTGGGAATACCGTAGGTGAGCATGCCGCCCGGGTGCTCGTTCTTCTCGAATACGACGGGCTTGTAGCCCTTCTCGGCCAGATAGAAGGCACAGGACAGGCCGGCCGGACCGGCACCGATAATGGCAATCTTCTGATCGAAGCCGCCAGCGCGCGTCGGCGTCACCACAGGTGGGACATAGCGGGTCGCGGCATCCAGATCGCGCTGGGCGATAAACTTCTTGACCTCGTCGATGGCCACGGCGGCGTCCACACGGCCGCGGGTGCAGGCATCCTCACAGCGGCGGTTGCACACACGGCCGCAGATAGCGGGCAGCGGGTTCTCGCGCTTAATGAGTGCTAGGGCCTCGTCATAGCGACCCTGAGCCGCGAGCTTCAAATAGCCCTGAACGGCAACGTGCGCGGGGCAGGCCGTCTTGCAGGGAGCGGTGCCGGACTCATGCGTCTCGATACGGTTGTCGTTGCGGTAGTTGGGCGACCACTTGGTGTGATCCCATTTGGTGGCGTCGGGCAGCTCCTGGCGCGGATACTCGGGCACCTGTCCGCCGGCCTTTTTGCTGCAGAGCTTCTGGCCGAGCTTGGCGGCGCCGGCCGGGCACACCTCAACGCAGCGACCGCAGGCAACGCACTTGTCCTTCTCGACCTTGGCGACATAGGCCGAGCGCGACAGGTTGGGCGTGTTGAACAGCTGAGAGGTGCGCAGGGCATAACACACGTTGACGTTGCAGTTGCAGATAGCGAAGATCTTGTTCTCGCCGTCGATATTGGTGATCTGGTGCACAAAGCCGTTGTCCTCGGCCTGGCGCAGGATGTCGTAGACCTCGTCGCGCGTCACGTAATGGCCGCGGTCGGTCTCAACCACATAGTCGGCCATATCGCCCACGGCGATGCACCAATCGGCGGGGTCGTCGGCGCAGCCCTCACCCATCACGCGACGGCTCGCGCGGCAGCTGCAGGTGCTAGCGGCATATTTGCCATCGTATTTGTCGAGCCAGTGCTCGATATGCTCGATCGGCACCGAGGTGCTCGCGGCGTCGATGGCCTTCTCGACCGGAATGACGTGCATGCCGATGCCGGCGCCTCCGGGCGGCACCATCGGCGTGGCCTTGGACAGCGGTCCCTTGGACGCCTGCTCAAAGAACTTGGCATAGACCGGGTGCTCCTCGAGCTGGCTCACGCGCATGTTGAGGAACTCGGCGGAACCCGGTACCAGCATGGGCAGCACCCACTGCTTGGCGCGCTCGGGATTTTCCCAGTTGTACTCGAGCAGACCCGTGTAGCTCATGTCGTCGAGCATCTTCTCAATCTGGGCCTCGGGCATGCCGGTGAGCTTGACCATCTCGGGCAGCGTGTAGGGACGACGCATCTTCATCTTGCAGAGCACCTCGGCCTGCTCATCGGTCGCGGCCTCGGCAAACGACCAGTACTCGTAGCCCAGCAGCTCGTCGCGATGCAGCAGACGGTTAGTGCAGTGCTCGCACAGCTTGACGATTGCCTCGCGCGGATGTTCCGGCAGCGGCGGCACGAACTCCGAACCGATGTCGGGCTCGGTGTAGCTAATTCCCGGTCCATTGAGAATCATGGTTGTCCCTTCTCTTGCCGCAGTCCGACGAGGCCGCAGCACCCCTCTTTTTTGCAGGCCGGACATGCCCCCATGCCGTTCACCCGCCATTAGTTGACATTGTGTCAAAAATAGTATTGACGAACCGTCAACAATATTCAAGACTGTTAGGCGAACGGTCGGGCTCAAACGGATGAAAGGCGGCAAGCGCATGAGCGATAATGCAGCGAACACTTCTGTAGCCGACGCCGTCCCCGCGCCCGACAGCGCGGCAAAGCGCCTGACGGGCGACGAGCGCCGTCGCGAGATTCTCGCCGCCGTGCGCACCGTGAGCTCCGAGCTGGGCGTGTCGCATCTATCCGTCTCGGCCGTGACCAAGCGAGCCGGCTGCACGCGCTCGCTGTTCTACCACTACTTTGCCGATATGGACGCCGCCGTCACCGCCGTCATGGACGAGGCAATCGACGGTTTTATCTCCGAGCTCGAGCAGTGGAATGCCAGCCGCACCGTTGGCGATATCGAGGGCGCGCTCGACACCGTCGCCCCGCTCTTTAAGCGTCTGGTCGCCAGCGGCCACGAGCTGCCGAGTACGCTCACCTCAAGCAGTGGCGCGCTCTACGGCGGTTTTTTGCACAACGTGGTCCAGCGCGTGGCGCAGTATATCTGCGACACCACCGTGGTGGATTTTGTCACCCATCATGAGCTACGCATCGACCATGTCTACGAGACGTTCTACACCCTCATCATGGGGTTGTTGATGTATATCCGCACGCACCCCGATGTGCCCGACGAGACGGTCAAGGAAATCATCGCCTCGACACTCCACATCGAGGGCTATACCGCCAAGTATCCGGAGCGCAAGCCCCAGAACTGACGACATTTGGCCAAACTGCCCGCGATCGGAAGAGGGGCCGCGGGCGTGTGAAAGGAGAGCAGCATGCTGTTCGATGTTTGGGGTAGCGATACCCTTATCCACTGGGCCGGCTGGGCCATGGTCTTTATTGGCCTGATCGTGCTCAATGAGGTCGGCCGCCGCACCAAGCTGGGCGCGGCAATCATCTTTGGCGTGGCTCCGCTGGCCATGACTATCTACTGCGTCGCCATCGCCGTGGGCGTTTCGCAGGGTGCCGAGTGGGCGCTCACCAACCCCACCCACGTGTACCAGAACAGCTGGTTCCACTACGCCAAGGTGTACGCGGCGCTGGCCGGTTGCTGGGGCTTCATTGCCATTAAGTACCAGTGGGGCAAGATCGGCAAGGCGCATTGGTTCCGTGCATGGCCGTTTGTGATCGTCGCCATCAACATCATGATCGCCGTCGTGTCCGACTTCGAGAGCGCCTATCACTTCTTTGTCCTGGGCCAGTCCACCTGGGTCACCTCCGAGGGTGCCACGCAGCTTGCCGGCTGGAACAACGTGTTCAACGGCATCGCCGGTATCATCAACATCTTCTGCATGACCGGTTGGTGGAGCGTCTACGCCTCCGAGGATCAGACCGACATGCTGTGGCCCGATATGACCTGGGTCTACATTATCGCCTACGATATCTGGAACTTCTGCTACACCTACAACTGCCTGCCCACCCACTCCTGGTTCTGCGGCTTTGCGCTGCTGCTGGCGCCCACCGTCGCCGCCTTTATCTGGAACAAGGGCGGCTGGATCCAGAACCGCGCCTTTACACTGGCTATTTGGTGCATGTTTGCCCAGGTGTTCCCGTACTTCCAGGAGGAGTCCATCTTTGTGACCCACTCCACGCTCGACCCCGGCGCCGCTACCGCGGTCTCAATCGCCGCACTGGTCGCCAACGTCGCCGCGATCATCTACATCGCCTACCGCGCCAAGAAGCTCGGCCGCAATCCCTACAAGCAGGATGTCTTTGAGGGCACCAGCGATTGGGAGAAGGCCACCGCTCGCCGCGCCAAGGTTGATTACGCTCACGCCGAGTAACATGTTGGTCGCTGTTGGCGCTTGGGCATAGGCCCGCCCGCCAGGATTTTCAATCCAATGTCTCGCAGAGCCCCCGGAAAGCGTTTCACTCGCTTTCCGGGGGCTTTTGTCGTTGCGTCTTATTCATCTATTCAAAAACATGCGCATATATAAAATCGGATTTCAAATCATACGGCGGCTCTATGGGGTCCCGTTTTTGGGTACAGTGTTGTCCCGATATTGAGCTTGGGGGATATATGAAAGATGAGACGATGGGTCAAGAGGATGCGGCCCAAGATGCAGAAGCTTGCGCTGAGGCCTTGGAGAGCTTAGACCGGATTTCACTCGATGAGATTGCGTTTGACGATTCGGGCGTTGATGTGCAGGATGAGCCGGAAATCGAGGCGCAGCCCGATGATCAGGATACAGGCGACGTTGAGCCTGCCGAGGATGAGGCAGATCACGAAGACACCGAAAGCGAGGCCGACGACCAGCCCGGATCCGACACGAGCGAGGAAACCATCTTGCTCGACAACTTGCCGGCCGAAGATTCGCTGACCCGCGAGCTCCCTGGCTTAGGCTCTGCGCCTGCCGTGGACGAGACCATCGCCATGGGCGATATTCCCCTACCGTCCGTTCCTTCGGCACGCGAAGCCGAGGTTCGTCACCGTAAGATGTCGCCCAAGCGCCGCAATCTGATGGTCGCCGGTGTCGTGGCCGTCGCGCTCGTCGCCGGCGGTGCAGGCTATGCTGCCTGGAACGGATATCAGCAAGAGCAGGCTGCCACTGTCGCCGCCAATGCCCACACGATGATGTCAGTGCAGATTGGCGTGCATGCCGCGGGCCTCGACTGTTCCACTGGCTCCAAGATTCCCGTACAGGTGAGCGGTCAGGATTCTGACGGCTCCTCCGTGAGCGAAACGCTCTATGTTGACGAGCACGGCCGCGGCATCAAACTGCTGCCCGGCGATTACACGCTCTCCATCGCCGCCTCCCCCATCGCGGCCGACGGCACCATCTATACCGTCCCGACCACCAAGACGCAGGTCACCGTTAAGAGCGATGAACAGGATTTAAGTGCCCAGGCTACCTTTAAGCTCAAGGTGCCTTCGGCCGACACGGTAACCGACGACCAGATCGATGCCGCCGCCAAGTATGCCGAGGAGGGCGGTGCGAGCTCCGCCGCCACCGCCAAGGTACTCCAGCAGGCGGCAACCGCGCGGCGCGACGCCGCCGTCAATGCCGTGAGCGCGCAAAAGGCACAGGCGGCCCGTGATGCCGACGCCCGTCACAAGGCAACCGACCTTTACCAGCTCGATATCCCCGTCGAGTGGTACGGCAAGGTCGAGACTTGGCAGAATGGCAGCACACTATGCATCTATCTTGCCGGCGACAGCGATACGCCGATCGTGACGCTCGTCGCGGTGCGCGAGAGCGAGAGCTTTACGCCCGATGAGGGCGATGCGGTTTTGGGTGCGGCCAACCTAGGCAACGGTTATACCGTCTACGCCAGCGGCCCCGTCTATCCGTACGTGGTGCCCCAGACCATCAACGGACGGACGCAAGATCCCGTGTCGACCTACCCCATGGACACGGCCATTGAACTTGTCGAGCTCACGACCGGCAACCGCTACACCTATAGCCAGATCAAGAACGTACTGGTCGGCAAAGACGGCAAAGCCGACGCCGCGACCAAACTCGAGACCGACTACCTCGCCCAGATTCTCCTGCCGAGTATCAAAGCCCAGGACTAGCGCCAGGGGTCGGCTTCGAACATCGGCTCGCGCTCGGGGCGGCGATCGCTGTAGGGATCGTAGCCGTCGTCGTCCTCGTTCTCGGCACGGATGTAGGGGTCGCGTGGCTTGGACGCCGGTTTGGACGTGGGCTTGGGCGCCGGCGCACTTGTTTTGATCTCGTCTTTCATCTGCATATCTCCTTGCCATGTACTCATGCTCAACATCAACGATTGTCGCACGAAAAAGGGCGGCGGACCCAATTGGATCCGCCGCCCTTGGCATTTAGAGACGGCTGGCAGATTTTAAGGCATGGCCCAAAATCTACTCGGCGTCGGGAACCTCGTAGGTGGCCGCCGGCGTGTTATCGCACGCGACGGTAAAGCCGCCGTCCTTGTCGACATCGACTGTCACCTGATCGCCCTCGCGCACCGTGCCGTCGATGATGGCGGCGGCGATGGCGTCCACGACCTCGCGCTGGACCAGGCGCTTGAGCGGACGGGCACCGAACACGGGGTCCAGGCCACCCACGGCGAGCATCTGCTTGGCCGCCGGGGTGATGGCAAGCGTCATGCGCTCCTTAGCCAGACGCGCGCGGACATCGGCGAGCTGAATATCGACGATCTTTTCGATCTGCGCCATGCCAAGCGGATGGAACACCACGATATCGTCGATACGGTTGAGGAACTCGGGGCGGAAAGTCTGAGCCATGGCCGCGTCGACCTGATGGCGCATCTCCTCCTCGTCCTTGCCGGAAAGCTCAGCGATAGCCTTGGAGCCCACGTTGGACGTCATGATGATGATCGTGTTCTTGAAGGACACCTGGCGACCCTGGCCGTCGGTCAAACGACCGTCGTCGAGCACCTGCAGCAGCACGTTGAAGACATCCGGATGAGCCTTCTCCATCTCGTCGAGCAAGATCACGGAATACGGACGACGGCGCACGGCCTCGGTAAGCTGGCCGCCCTCGTCGTAACCCACGTATCCCGGGGGCGCACCGATCAGACGCTGGACGCTGAACTTCTCCATGTACTCGGACATGTCGATACGCACGAGCGCGCGCTCGTCGTCGAACAGGCACTCGGCCAGCGCCTTGGCGAGCTCGGTCTTGCCCACGCCGGTGGGGCCCAGGAAGAAGAAGCTGCCGATGGGCTTGTCCGGATCGGAGAGACCCGCACGGCTGCGGCGCACGGCCGCGGCGACAGCGGAGACCGCCTCGTCCTGGCCGATGACGCGCTTATGCAGCTCGCCCTCCAAGCCCTTCAGCTTGTCGAGCTCGCCCTGCATCATCTTGGACACGGGCACGCCGGTCCAGGCGCTCACGACCTCGGCGATCTCATCAGAGGTCACCTGCTCGTTCAGGCCCTCGCCGTCCTGCTGCTTTTGCGCCTGAAGCGCAGCCTCGGAATCCTGAATCTGCTGCTGCAGACCCGGGATCACGGAGTAGCGCAGCTCGGACGCACGGCCCAGATCGCCGTTGCGCGTCGCGCGCTCCTCCTCGCTCTTGGCCTCGTCGAGCTGCCCCTTGAGCTCCTGCACGTGGTCGATGGCGTTCTTCTGGTTGAGCCAGCCGGCCTTTTGCACGTTGAGCTTTTCCTGGACCTCGGCAATCTCTTGGCGCAGGGCCTCCAGACGCTCCTTGGAGGCGTCATCGGTCTCCTTCATGAGCGCCTGCTCCTCGATCTGCAGCTGGGTGAGCTGACGCGTGGTGGCGTCGATCTCGACTGGCATGCTGTCGAGCTCCATGCGCAGGCGGCTTGCGGCCTCATCGACCAAGTCGATGGCCTTGTCGGGCAGGAAGCGATCGGCAATGTAGCGATCGGAGAGGTCGGCGGCGGCCACGAGCGCGCTATCGGTGATGTGCACGCCGTGGAAGATCTCGTACTTTTCCTTGAGGCCACGCAGGATCGAGATGGTGTCCTCGACGGTGGGCTCGCTCACCATCACGGTCTGGAAACGACGGGCGAGCGCCGCGTCCTTCTCAATGTACTTGCGGTATTCATCGAGCGTGGTCGCGCCGATCGCATGCAAGTCGCCACGGGCGAGCGCCGGCTTCAGGATGTTGCCGGCGTCCATGGAGCCCTCGGTGGCACCCGCACCCACGATGGTGTGGAGCTCATCGATGAACAGGATGACCTTACCTTCGGACTTCTGCACTTCCTTGAGCACGGCCTTTAAGCGATCCTCGAACTCGCCACGGTACTTGGCGCCGGCGACCAGCGCGCTCATGTCGAGCTCGATGAGGTCGCGATCGCGCAGCGTGCTCGGCACGTCGCCGGCCACGATACGCTGGGCGATGCCCTCGACGATGGCCGTCTTGCCGACGCCTGGCTCGCCAATGAGCACGGGGTTGTTCTTGGTGCGGCGGGACAGGACCTGGATGGTACGGCGAATCTCGTCGGTACGACCGATGACCGGGTCGAGCTTGCCGGCACGGGCGAGGTCGCAGATGTTGCGGCCGTACTGCTCCAAGGCCTCAAACTGAGTCTTGTCCTCGGCAGACGTCACGCGGTCATCGCCACGCAGCTCCTCGTAGACCTGCTCGATACGCTCCTTGGTAACGCCAGCGTCGCGCAGCACACGGCCCGCCTCGCCCTTGTCCTCGGCAAGCGCCATCAGCAAATGCTCGGTCACCACAAAGCTGTCGCCCATCTTAGTGGCCTTCTTCTCGGCCTTTTCGATGATGCGGACGAGCTCGTTGGACAGGCCCATCTGCTGACCCTCGCCCGAAACCTTAGGCGCGTGGTCGATGGCATCTTGTGTGGAGCGTGCGAGCTGGGCCGGGTCGGCACCGATGCGCTCGATGATCACGGAGATATTGCGCTCGCCGGCACCGAGCAGGGCGGACAGCAGGTGAATCGGCTCCACCGCGCCGGCCTGCGCGTCAGCAGCCGTGCTCATGGCGGTCTGCAACGCCTCGCGCGACGTCATTGCTAGCTTATCGATTCTCATGGAATCACCTCTCTTGGGGCGGCCGCCCTACGGGGCGGCTTCACGTTGTTCGAGAAGTATTGTTGCCAGCTTTGCGCGATCTTATACACAAATCTAAGTCTCTATATATAAGATTTTCTGAGTGATTGAGAGATAGGGGATAGAGATGTCGGCCCGCTGTGGCCCCGGCGCGCTACCGTCTCGATCTGTAACATCTAGCGACTGTTTATGGCTCCAAATGTTACAAATCAAGATGAAATGACCAACGGCGCCCGTTTGTCTCAATCTGTAACATCTACTCGGCAAATAGAGCTCTATCTGTTACAAATCGAGACGAACAGAAGACACCTGAATCGAAAATCTAAATCTGTAACACCAAGCCCACTTTTAGCGGCCAAGATGTTACAGATCGAGACAAACCAAGAACCACCACAAAGGGGACAGGCACCTTCGTGGTGGTCCAACAAAGAAACCGCCCCAATAAAAAGAGGAGGCATCAAGCCCAGTCTACGTTTGGCGATCCCCAGACCCAACGAGAACGCAGCGATGGAATCGAGAACCGACAATAGCCCGTTCGCACAGATAGAGGCAGAGATTCAAGGTCAGAGTCCGGCTTAAACGGCTTAGCTATCGCACGCCACATTGTTCTCGTCGTCCTCCCTATCGTATTTATAGTGCTTATAGTGAAAATAGCGAGTTTAGTGAGAATAGTATCGCTCAAGACTCGTGGACTCAATTATTGACCTCCCGCCCAGAATGAGTGGGGCAATTATTTCTATTAGAGGTCAAATCGAAGCCCAATAGGGCCTTTTAGCCCTCTCATTCCGGGCGGTCGCTTTCTTTTGAATATTGTCGTAAGCTTGTATCATTTATCTTAATGATTGCATATTGCATGAGAGGTGCCCCACCGTGAAACGCTCCACCTATATCGGCCTGCTCGTCTTAGCGTTTGCAATTACCGCAGTCGGCGTGGGCATTATCTATCTCGCATTTCTCCCTGCCTCGGCAACGCAGGCGGCGGTTGAAACCGTAAGCTACCCCATCGAAATCCTCACCGATATCGTCAAACCCGATTCAATCACCGTCGATTTCGACGGTACGCCCGCAGCGCTTGGTGTCAGCAACTATCCCCGCATCGAACTTGGGGCCAGACGCTACACCAAAGATGAGCAGCTTATCGGCAAGGCAACCAGTTTACTCAAAGGCAAGACGTTTAAGCGATGGTACGGCGCCGCAATATATCGAGCCAAGAAAGGCCAAATGAATGGCGGGTATTATTCGACCCTTGAACTCGATGCGGCAAACGGGAGCAGACTGTGCAACGTTTCATACGACCCCGGCTACGTGGACAACGAAGGGCCGGGAGTCTATATCTCGGATGGCAACGTGATCTACGTCATGGAAGGCGACCAGACGGCAGTCGTCGATTTTATGGATCGGTGTACCGAGGATGCCTACGAACAAACTTGCGAGCCCGATCCACAGACAGCGCGCGACAGTGGCTCAGCACGCACTTGGCTATTTGACGATGAAATAACCTGGGCCCCATCGAAATAAGGACCCGCCAGGCAGGCACCTTTGTGGTGGTTTCGGTTCCGATGTTCCACTGTCTCGATCTGTAACATCTAGCGGCCCTTTTCAATCCTAGATGTTACAGATCGAGATGAAATGATCGGCGGCGATTGTTTGTCTCAATCTGTAACAGCCGCTCGTCAAATAGGGGCCCAGATGTTACAGGTCGAGACAAACGGAACCACCGCAAAGGCGCCTACCCCTTCATGGTGGTTTTCGACAAAAGAAGCCGCCCCGATAACAGAGGCGGCATCAAGCAGGTCTATTTATTAGCGTCCCTCAAGACCCAACGAGAACGCAGAAATGTAGCCCGGGGCTTACCCTTTCCCGAACGCGACCCTCGCGAAGCGCGTGAGCGGGCGGGAAAGGGTAAGACCCGGGCGGACAATTAAGTGCGTTACTCGGCAGCGGCCTTGAACTTGTTGTAGTTGATCAGACAGCCGGCCTTGACGATGGCACGCTCCTCTGCCGTCATATCGGCAATGTAGAGCTCAATCTGCTCAACCGCACCGTCGGCGCGCACCACGTAGGCGGCGATGTCCTTTAGGTCGCCATCGAGCGCAGTGCGAATCCCCGGCACAAAGACGTAGTCGCCCACCTCAAAGTTGGGCTCGGCCTCCATCTGGAAGGGCACCATGCCCCAGTTCATCACGTTGGAGCGATAGCGCTTGGTGGCGTACTCGTGGACGATGTTGGCCAGGCCACCGATCACGCGCTGGCAGCTCGCAGCCTGCTCACGGGCAGAACCGTCACCGGGCTTCTTGGCATAGAGCATGGAGCCGTACTCAGTCGCCTTGGCATCGGCCGCGACACCGGCGCCGGCCAGTGCCTCAAACACGCTTGCAAGCTCGGCATCGAGCGCCGCCAGGTCGCCCGCGGCTTCACCGGCAACGCGACGCTTCTCCACGGCGTCGACCTCCTTGGAACGACCCACGTAGGCCGGGTCGCGACGGCTGAGCGTAAACTCGGCCAGGCCCAGCGGGTTGGAGCGGAAGGAGCTCGTCTCGCCCGAAGGAATGAGCTCGTCGGTCGTGGTGACCGGGTCCATGATCTTGGAGCACACCTTGAGCAGGATATCGTCGCCGAGGGGCTCCATCGCAGGCCACGGCTTGATGTTGGGGCCTTCGACCAGCTCGTCGGCAGGCTCCGCCTTGCCAAAGCCCCAGTACACGCGCTTTTTGTACGGCGCGTCGTCAAAGGTGTACTCGCAAGCCTCGTCCCAAGTCTCCTCGGGCAGGTCGGTCGCCGGCGTCAGGACGCCGCCGTTGGCAGCCGTCGCCGCAATGGAGCGGGCGTCCATCAGGGCCACGGCGCTCAGCTGGCCATTGCCCGGCTTGGAACCCTCGCGGTTGGGGAAGTTGCGCGTGGTGTGGCGGATCGAAAGGCCGTTGTTGGCAGGCGTGTCGCCGGCGCCAAAGCACGGGCCGCAGAATGCCGTGCGCACGATCGCGCCGGCCTCCATAAGATCGTAGATATAGCCACGACGCGTAAGCTCGAGTGCCACGGGCTGGCTCGTGGGGTAGACCGACAGCGAGAACTCGCCGCAGCCGGTGTTGGCGCCCTTGAGCACGCGGGCAG
Source organism: uncultured Collinsella sp. (assembly GCA_902491565.1). Taxonomy (GTDB): domain Bacteria; phylum Actinomycetota; class Coriobacteriia; order Coriobacteriales; family Coriobacteriaceae; genus Collinsella. The sequence continues at coordinate 41,177 of CABUIE010000004.1, read as the reverse complement.
CCTGGACCACGGAGTCGTAGTTGCCGCCCGAGCAGCCGGCGATAACGCCCTGCTGCACATGCAGCTTGCCGTCGACGATCTTGTCGAGCAGGCTAAAGTGCGTCTTGCCCTCGCCGATCTTGGCGGCCTCGAGCTCCACCTCATGCAGGATGTCCTCGAGGTTCTCGTTGAGCTCGTCGATCTCAAAGCCGTTGGAAGGATGGAACGGCAGCGCAATCATGGGCTTGATGCTCGACAGATCGACCTCGACGCAGCCGTCGTAGTAGGCGACATCGGCGGGCTTGAGCTCGCGGTAGTCGTCGCCACGGCCGTGCATGGTCAGGAACGCATGCGTGTCCTCGTCGGTAGCCCAGATGGAGGAAAGGCAGGTGGTCTCGGTGGTCATGACGTCGACGCCGTTGCGGTAATCGGTCGTCATGCTCGCGATGCCCGGGCCCACAAACTCCATGACCTTGTTCTTGACGTAGCCCTTGGCGAAGACGGCGCGGATGATGGCGAGCGCCACATCGTGCGGGCCGACGCCGGGGCGCGGGGCACCCGTGAGGTAGATGGCCACAACGCCGGGGTAGGCGACATCGTAGGTATCGCGCAGCAGCTGCTTTGCCAGCTCGCCACCGCCCTCGCCCACGGCCATGGTGCCCAGAGCGCCGTAGCGGGTGTGCGAGTCGGAACCCAGGATCATCTTGCCGCAGCCCGCGAAGTTCTCGCGCATAAAGGAGTGGATGACAGCGATGTGCGGCGGAACGAAGATGCCGCCGTACTTCTTGGCCGCAGAAAGGCCAAAGACGTGGTCATCCTCGTTGATGGTGCCGCCCACGGCGCACAGCGAGTTATGGCAGTTGGTGAGCACGTAGGGCAGCGGGAACTGCTCCATGCCCGAGGCGCGCGCCGTCTGGATGATGCCGACAAAGGTGATGTCGTGGCTCGCCATGGCATCGAAGCGGATCTTGAGTGCCTCGGGGTTGCCGGACGTATTGTGTGCCTGGAGGATCGAATACGCGATGGTACCGCGCTTGGCATCCTCGGGCGTCTGCTTAATACCGCGCTCGGCAGCCTCGGCCGCAGGCACAACCTCGCTGCCGCCGCGCAGGTAGATGCCGTCCTCGTACAGCTTGACCATACTGTCTCCCACTCTGCCCGAAAGGCTCGGGCGCATAGCATACATTCGTTCAATATCGTGCCATAGAACGGTTGCGAGTGGGTTACGAATCTACACGTTCACTTTATCTCAGTAAAGCACAGAACGAGCCTAGTGTGAGCCAGCAGATTTAGTGCAAGAGTGTCCCTTCCGACTAGTCATTTAAGAACGTCCCCAATGACTACACCAGAGCGAGCAAGGCAACGCCGCAGGTAGAGGACGGACAGCGAGCGGGTCGCATTTGTGACAAGGTGACGTGAAACGAAAGGGCGCTGACCTTCTGGTCGCGCCCTTGAAGTTGAACGTCAGATTGTCCAAATGCGGCCCGCGCAGCGTCGAGCCGTTACGCCGTTCGGCAGAACGGCGTAACCTAGAGATCTCCGCCGGCGCCCAAAAGCTTGCGCATGACCTGCTCGGGGTTAACCGAGCCGTCGCGCGGGGCCAGGGCGGTGATCTTCTTCTGCATCTTGTACTCGTGCAGCTCTTCCTCGAGCTGGCGTACGCGGGCGCGGAGCTTCTCGTTCTCGCGCTCGCGCTCCTCAGCACGCTCCTTCATATCGAGGATGCGCACCACGCCGGCGAGGTTGATGCCCTCGTCGGTGAGTTGGTTGATGAGTTCCAGACGCTCGATATCGGCACGCGAATACAGGCGCGTGTTGCCGCCCGAGCGCTGGGGGTTCACCAAGCCTTTGGACTCGTAGACGCGCAGAGTCTGCGGATGCATGCCGGTCAGCTCGGCCGCCACGCTGATCATGTACAGCGGTTTGTTCCTATTGTCCTCGGCCATGCTACCTGATCCCTTTCCGTCTCGTTATCGTCCATCATAAGCCCGCGGGCGCGGGCGTGCGCCACGACCGCCCTAGTACGTCGCCTTGTAACGGTTGACCTTCTCGCGATAATCGCGCGTGTCGGCCTCGCGCAGCTTGGTCATGGCATCGCGCTCGTCATCGGACAGGTTCGTGGGGACCTGCACCTTGATCTCGACGAGCAGTGCACCGGTGCGGCCACGGTGCTTAACATCGGGCGCCCCCATTTCCTTAAAGCGGAACTTCTTGCCCGTCTGGGTGCCAGCGGGCACCTTCAGACGGACCGTCGCGCCGCCGGGCGTGGGCACGTCCACCGTGCAGCCGAGCGCCGCCTCGTAGACCGAGACCGGTACCTCCATGGTCACGTCGGCACCTTTACGCTTAAACAGCGGATGCTCCTCCACGTGCGTGGTCACGACCAGGTCGCCGCGCTCGCCACCCGCAACGCCATACTCGCCGCGACGCTTGTAGCGCAGCTTGCCGCCGTCGACCGCACCCGCAGGCACCGAGACCGTGATGGTCTGCTGCTCGCCTGTCGAGGGAATGCGGTAGGTGACCTTGTGCGTCACGCCGCGGAACGCATCCTCGGCCGTTACGTCGACAGTCAACGACAGGTCGCCGCCCTTGCGAGCGCGGCTGCGACCCGCGCCGGCACCGGCAGCGCCCGCAGCCCCGGCAAAGCCCGAGCCCCAATCGCTACCCCAGGCACCGTTGCCGCTAAAGATGCTGTCGAAGATGTCGCCCCAGCCGCTGGCACCCGCGCCGGCACCGTAGCCGCCGCCATACGCGCCGCCTGCGCCCGGCATACCGCCAAACATGAGCATCTGGTCGTACTCTTTGCGCTTCTTCTCGTCCGAAAGCGTCTCGTAGGCCTCGCTGATCTCCTTGAACTTGGCCTCGTCGCCGCCGGCATCGGGGTGATATTTTTGCGCGAGCTTGCGAAACGCGCTCTTGATCTCTTTGTCGGAGGCGCTCTTGGATACGCCCAGGATGTCATAGAAGGTTTTGCCTGCAGCCATCGTAGCTCCTCTCCTGTTTCATCCGTCGCCCAGCGGGCGGCGGCTCATACTTTCATATGGCACTAGGCCAGAAAGGGCCCCGGGTGTTGCCCCGGGGCCCTTCTCAATTACTCCTCGGTGCTCTCGGCCGTATCGGCCGCAGCATCCTCGGGCGCCGCTTCGGGCTCCGGTGCGGGGCGCTTCTCGCCACCGTAGGTCACCGTCACCATCGCGGAACGCAGGATGCGGTCCGCCATGCGGTAGCCCTTCTGGTACACGTCGTTGACAGTCTCGTCGTACTGCGACGCGTCCTCGACGCGACCCACGGCCTGGTGCTCGAGCGGATTGAACGCCTCGCCCTTGGGGTCGATGGGCTCAACGCCCTCGTGCGCAAACACATCGAGCAGCTTGGCATGCACCGCGTCGACGCCGTCGACGAACTGCTTAAAGTCGTCGGCAAGCTCCTGGCTGCGGGCATGGTCGATCGCACGCTCGATATCGTCGACCACCGGCAGCAGCGCAGTGACGAGCTTCTCGGTCGCGCGCTCGCGCTCGGCGATGCGCTCGTTGGCGGTGCGGCGACGGAAGTTCTCCCAGTCGGCCTGCAAACGGGCGGTGCGCTCGGTGGCGTCCTTCGCCTTGTCCTCGGCGGCCTTCTGAGCCTCCGCCGCAGCATCGAGCTCGTTGCGCACGTCGGCAAGCTCCTTTTGGGCCTGCTCGAACTTGAGCTTAAAGTCGTTGTCGGCGGCTTCCTCACCGGCGCGGATAGCGGCTTCCACCATCTCGTCCTCGGTCATCGTCGCCTCCTTGTTGGAATCCTCCACCTGGTTCTCGGCAGCCTCGGCGGCCGGGGCCTCGTTGGCCTCGGTATCGTCAACGGCCTCTACGGGAATCTTCACGTCCTTCTCCTCAGAGTCAACGGGGGCGGCACCAACGGCGGCCGCCTCCGTGCGAGCTTTACGAGCGGACATGATTACTTGTCCTCGTCGTCCACAACCTCGTAGTCGGCATCGACGACGTCATCGTCGGCAGGCTGGGCGCCGGCGGCACCGTCGGTCTGCTGCTGAGCGTCGGCGTAGACAACCTGAGCCAGCTCGTAGGCCACGGACTGCAGGGACTCGCCAGCGGCCTTGATGGCCTCGACGTCAGAGCCCTCGAGCGCCTTCTTGGCGTCGGCGATAGCGGCCTCGGCCTTTGACTTCACGTCAGCGGAAACCTTGTCACCCAGCTCGTTGAGGGTCTGCTCGGTGGAGTAGCACAGGCTGTCAGTCTGGTTGCGGACCTCGACCTCTTCCTTCTGCTTCTTGTCCTCCTCGGCATGGGCCTCGGCGTCCTTGACCATACGATCGACTTCGTCGTCGGAAAGCGCGGTGGAGCCGGAAATGGTGATCTGCTGCTCCTTGCCGGTGCCCTTGTCCTTAGCGGAGACCTTGACGATGCCGTTGGCGTCGATGTCGAAGGTAACCTCGATCTGCGGCACGCCGCGGCGGGCAGCCGGGATGCCGGTCAGCTGGAACTTACCGAGCGACTTGTTGTCGCGGGCAAGCTCGCGCTCGCCCTGGAGCACGTTGATCTCGACGCTGGTCTGGTTGTCGGCAGCGGTGGAGTAAACCTCGGTCTTGGAGGTCGGGATCGTGGTGTTGCGGTCGATCATCTTGGTCATGATGCCGCCCATGGTCTCGACGCCCAGCGACAGCGGGGTAACGTCGAGCAGCAGGATGCCCTCGACGTCGCCGGTAAGCACGCCGCCCTGGACGGCAGCGCCGTCGGCAACGACCTCGTCGGGGTTCACGGACATGTTGGGCTGCTTGCCGGTCATGGTCTTGACGAGCTCCTGGACGGCGGGCATACGGGTGGAGCCGCCGACGAGGATGACCTCGGTCAGATCGGAGAGCTTAAGCTTGGCGTCGCGCAGTGCGTTGGTGACAGGCTGCTTGCAGCGCTCGAGCAGGTCGCGGGTGATCTTCTCGAACTCGGCGCGGGTCAGCGTGTAGTTGAGGTGCAGCGGGCCGGACTGGTTCATGGTAATGAACGGCAGGTTGATGGTGGTCTGCTGGGCGGCGGAGAGCTCCTTCTTGGCGTTCTCGGCGGCCTCCTTCAGACGCTGCAGGGCCATGGGGTCCTGACGCAGGTCGACACCGTTCTCCTGCTGGAACTTATCGGCCATCCAATCGATGACGCGCTGATCCCAGTCGTCGCCGCCCAGGTGGTTGTCGCCCGAGGTGGACAGAACCTCAAACACGCCGTCGGCGAGGTCGAGGATGGAGACATCGAAGGTGCCGCCGCCCAGATCGAAGACCAGGATGCGCTGGTCGGTGCCCTGCTTGTCCAGGCCATAGGCAAGAGCAGCAGCGGTCGGCTCGTTGACGATACGCTTGACGTTGAGGCCGGCGATCTTACCGGCGTCCTTGGTGGCCTGACGCTGGGCGTCGTTGAAGTAGGCCGGGACGGTGATGACGGCGTCGGTAACGGTCTCGCCCAGATACTTCTCGGCGTCAGCCTTCATCTTCGCGAGCGTCATGGCGCTCACCTGCTCGGCGGTGTAATCCTTGCCCTCGATGTCGACGACGGCACGGCCACCCTGGCCCTCCTTGACCTCATACGGCACGGTCTTGATCTCGGAGGTGCACTCGGAGTACTTGCGGCCCATGAAGCGCTTGATGGAGAACACGGTGTTCTTGGGGTTGGTGACAGCCTGGTTCTTAGCGGCCTTACCCACAACGCGGTCACCGTCGGCACGGAAGCCCACGACGGACGGGGTGGTGCGGTCGCCTTCAGCGTTTACGATGATGGTCGGAGAACCGCCCTCGAGAACGGCCATAGCGGAGTTAGTAGTACCAAGGTCGATACCAAGAATCTTACTCATTAGAAATTCCCTCTCTCTTGTGCGTTTGCACCGACTCGGCGGTCTGCCAAGCGGTGTTTCGGCTTGTCTTTCAGGATGTAGTGTATCCCCTTATGGGCCGGAATATACAAAATCTAAGTCAATTCATATAAGATTTCTTATTGCCAAGAGTTTAGGTTCGCAAATACGCAGGTAGATGCGCTGAATGAGTTCTCGGCAAATCTATTGAGATCTATGTAGAGATGGCTGAGGTTTGCGTCCGGGGGTGCCTGGGGGCCGTCTTGCGGAAAGCTCATCCCGGTTTGAGCGTGGATTCCGGGTCGCAGTTTCCGTCTGAAGGCTCAACCGGAAACCGTATCCCGTTTTGAGAGCTGATACCGGCTCGCATTTTCCGCTAGCGGGCCTAACCGGAAACTGCAACCCATTTTTCGACAAAATAATGGGATGCGGTTTCCGCAAGCACGCTCAATCGCCCTATATTTCAAGTCATCTTTAGCTAACATTTACGCAGCTCAACGGCCCCACCTGCGCGTTTTTTAGTAAACCTTGGCATACTCGGCGAACGGTATGAAGATGCCGGCCAGAGGGTATTGCAAACGGTCGCTCCCGTGGTATGTTTTTGCCCGAATCAAACCGGCGCGCATCGCCTGTAGCGTCGGTCAACAGAGAGGAAACTACCATGGCTCATCCCGTAATTGATGCCGACGAGTGCATCGCTTGTGGCGTTTGCGTCGACTCCTGCCCCGCTGGCGTTCTGGAGCTCCAGGACGTCGCTACCGTCGCTGACGAGGACTCCTGCGTCGCCTGTGGCGCTTGCCAGGACGCTTGCCCCGCTGGCGCGATCACCGAGATCGTCGAGGAGTAACAACTCCCCCACCTGCACACTCAAAAGTACACCGTGCACAAAAAAGGAGGCCTCCGCATCGCCGCGGAGGCCTCCTTTTGCATGTGTGGGCAGCTAATTTGGAGCGGGACCCTTGGCAGTTGCGGTGGAATAGTTCCTTTTATGTCTTGGATGCCGATTTTAGGAACTATTTCACCGCAACTTATAGATGCGGCGTCGACTAGGACAAATCGTCTTCGTAGGGCATCAGGTCTGCTAGGTAGCCTTTTTCCTTGAGCATCGCCTCGATCTCGTCGAGGGTCTGTTCGTCCTCCGCCGCAATGCGATGGAAGTGGTAGCCGCTGGTCACCGTCAGCAGCGGAAAGCTCTTGCCGCTCTCGATATCGCGCAGATAGCGCTCGACATCGCGACGATTGCGGATGTCCAGGTCGGCCGTAATCTTACCGTACACGCGGTGATTGACAATCACGTTGAGCACGGCGCCGCCGGCGTCGACGATACTCGTGAGCTCATCGCCCGCCTGCTCCACGCTGTGGCGAACCTTGACCAAGCGCGTAGGCACGGCGGGGCTGCTGGGGGCCTCCTGCAGCACGTAGCCGCGGTTGGTCGCCACGATATCGTGCCCATCGGCGCGCAGCAGGGCGATGTCCTGCACCACGATCTGGCGGCTCACACCCACCTCGCGGGCAAGCGCGCTGCCCGATACGGGCCCCTTGGCCCCCTCGAGCACGGCCATGATGGCACGGCGACGCTCGCGGGCGTTCATTATTTACCGTCCAGCAGACGCAGGTGCTTAAGCGAGAGGTCGAGGATCGGCGCGGAGTGCGTCAGGGCGCCCGAGCTAATAAAGTCAACGCCCAGGTCGGCAAGCGCGCGGATATTGCTGGCATCCACGTTGCCCGAGCACTCGGTCTTGGCGCGGCCGGCGATAAGTTCAATAGCGGCGGCCATGTCGTCATGGGTCATGTTGTCGAACATGATGATGTCGGCGCCGGCCTCCACGGCCTCGCGCACCATGTCCAGGTTCTCGCACTCGATCTCGACCGTCGTGGTAAACGATGCATGGGCGCGCGCCATCTCGATCGCGCGCGTCACGCCACCGGCGGCATCGATGTGGTTGTCCTTGAGCATGACGGCCGTCGACAGGTTGTAACGGTGGTTGCTGCCGCCGCCAATCTCAACCGCCGCCTTCTCAAACACGCGCATGCCCGGTGTGGTCTTGCGCGTGTCGACGAGCACGGTCTTGGTTCCCTCGAGCGCCGCGGCCATGCTGTGCGTATAGGTAGCGATGCCGCTCATGCGCTGCAGGTAGTTGAGCGCCACGCGCTCGCCCGAAAGCAGCACACGCGCATCGCCGCGCACCTGACCCACGTGGTCGCCGGCATGCACCTCGTCACCGTCGGCAACATCAAACAGCACCGAGCTCTGCGAATCCAGCAGCTCAAAGGTGCGAGCGAACACATCCAGGCCGGCAATGATGCCATCGGCTTTGGCGATAAGCTCCACCGTGGCGGGACGCGCCGTGGGGCACACGCTCGCCGTGCTCACGTCCTCAAACGTAATGTCCTCGCGCAGAGCTTGCAGAATCAGATCATCGACGACGAGCTTCATGGTAATGGGATTCATGGTCTACTCCTCCACGGCCTGCGTGCCGGCGGCACGGGCCAAATCATCGATTGCCAGAGGGTCGGCGCCCAGGGCGCGATGACGGCCATCGAGCGCGGGATCGCCCGCCTGCTCCACGGCCAGCGACTCGCCGGTACGCATATACCACGCGGCGCGACGACCCCAGACCAGCGCCTCGAGCAGGCTGTTTGAAGCAAGGCGGTTCTTGCCGTGAACGCCGTTGCAGGCCGTCTCGCCCGCGGCGTAGAGCTCGGGCATCGAGGTACGGCCGTCCTTGTCGACCCACACGCCGCCCATAAAGTAGTGCTGCGTCGGCGTAACGGGAATGGGCTCATCCAGGATGTCGCGACCGTCCTCCAGGCAGCGCGCGCGGATGTTGGCGAAGTGCCCGGTCACCACGTCGCGCTCGACGGGGGCAAAGCTCAGCCACTCGTGCTCGGTGTCATCCTGCTTCATCTGCTCGCGGATGGCGGCGGCGACAACGTCGCGCGGCTGCAACTCGTCGGTAAAACGCTCGCCGGCGGCGTTGAGCAAAATCGCGCCCTCGCCGCGGCAGCTCTCGCTGATCAGGAACGTGCGACCCGGCTGCGGCGAGAACAGACCCGTGGGATGGATCTGCACGTAGTCCAGGTGCTCCATCTTAATGCCATGCTCCTGAGCGATGTAGCAGGCGTCGCCCGTGAGCTGCGGGTAGTTAGTCGAGTGGTCGTAGACGCCGCCAATGCCGCCCGTCGCCCACAGCGTGTGGCGGGCATGGATCTTAAACGGCTTACCGGCATGCACGCCCTCAGCGGCATTTGCCAGCTCGTCGGCGGGGCGAACCGAGTTGTCCTCGTCCACGGCTACGGCGACGACGCCGGTGCACACCGTGGCGTCATCGCGCTCGGCGGTCAGGATGTCGGTCATGGCCACGTGCTCCAAAATCTGCACGTTGTCCAGCTTGCGAACGGCCTGGAGCAGCTTGGTCGTGATCTCCTTGCCCGTAATGTCGGCATGGAAGGCAATGCGCGGACGGCTGTGCGCGCCCTCGCGGGTAAAATTGAGGCTGCCGTCGGCCTTGCGCTCAAAATCCACGCCCATCGCTAGCAGGTCGTTGATGACCGAGCGGCTCGAGCGAATCATGATGTCGACGCTCTCGCGGCGGTTCTCGTAGTGGCCGGCGTGCATGGTGTCCTCAAAGAAGGCATCGTAGTCCGAGCCTTCGGGCAGCACGCAGATGCCGCCCTGCGCGAGCATCGAATCGCACTCATCGACCGCGCCCTTGGAGAGCATGATCACGCGCGTGCTCGTCGGCAGATTGAGGGCCGCGTACAGACCCGCCACGCCGCAGCCGGCAATGACGACGTCGCACTCCATATCGGGGTATTGCTTGGTTTCCACAGGAATCCTCTCCCTTGAATGTGACATAAGGGACCGTCCCTCATGCAACATTGTTCTAGCGTGCTGCGTACTCGAGCATACGGTCGAGCGTGAGCTTGGCCTGGTCGGCAGCCTCGTCCGACACGCCGATCTGCACCTCGCCCTCGCCCGTCTCCAGGCAGCGCACGAGCTTCTCGAGCGTGATGAGATCCATGTTGACGCAGGTGGGCTGCACCGCGGGGAAGTAGAACTTCTTGCCGGTGCCCTGGCAGCGGCGCTCGAGCTCGTAGAGCACGCCGCGGACCGTCACGATGATGAATTCGCTCGCGCCGGACTCCTCGGCATACTTGATGATGCCGGCGGTGGAGCCGATGTAGTCGGCCTCGGCCAGGACGTCGGCCTTGCACTCGGGGTGCGCCAGCACGAGCGCGTCGGGGTGGGCCTCCGTCGCGTCGACGATCTGCTCGACGGTGATGATGTGATGGCGCGGGCAGTAGCCGTTGTTGAGGATGACGTGCTTTTGCGGCACCTGCTCGGCTACGAAGCGGCCCAGGTTTTGGTCGGGAATGAACAGGATATGCTGCTGCGGCAGCTCGGACACGATCTTGACGGCGTTGGAGCTGGTGACGCACACGTCGCTCCAGCTCTTGATCTCGACCGTGGAGTTGACGTAGCACACCACGGCCAGGTCGTCGCCGTACTCGGCGCGCGCCGCGTCGACCGTCTCGCGCTTGACCATGTGCGCCATGGGACAGTCCGCGCCCGGCTCGGGCAGCAGCACGGTCTTAGTGGGATTAAGCAGCTTGGCGCTCTCGCCCATAAACTCCACGCCGCACAGCACGATGGTCTGCTGCGGCAGGCTTTTGGCGAGCTTTGCCAGGTAGAAGCTGTCGCCGACGTAATCGGCAACGGCTTGGACCTCGGGCGCCACGTAATAGTGCGCCAGGATTACCGCGTCACGTTGGGTTTTTAGTTGATGAATGGCCTCGACGAGCTCTGCGGGCACCAGTGCCGCACGCTCCGTTGCCGTCGTTGCCGATGCCAGGCCGGCCGCGATATCGCGTGCAAGCTCCGACGCATCCATGTTCGCGCTCTGTGCCATCAAGGCCCCTCTCTTTTGGCGAATCTTGGGGCTTTAGTATGACACCTAGGTTTACAGCTGACAAGACAGCTGTAAACCTAGGTGTAAAGTTGAAATAAAGATTCAATCATGTGGCAGGTCCATTTTCGAACTGGCAAGCTGAGGATAGCCGGGCTTTCGATAGCGCAAGGGGCATCTTTCGCCACCGCAATACCGCTTGGCGCGAGTTGCACGACGCGGGACGCAAATGGGACACGCCTCCGCAGGCGGTCCGCACCCAATGTGGCAAAATCGAACTACTAAGGGGGCTCAGAATGCTCAAGATTATTGCCTGCGACGATGATGTCGCTTTTCTAGATAGACTGCACCGGATGATCGACCGTTGGTCGACCGAGACGGACACGGCGGTTGATGTTGCGCTCGTCACACGCGGCGAGGACCTGCTGGCCCGCCATGCCGCATCGCGCGCCGACATCATTCTGCTCGACATGATCATGCCGCTCGTCAACGGCATGGACACCGCGCGCGAATTGCGCCAGGCCGATACCGCCGTGCGCCTGGTGTTCCTCACCTCGTCGCCCGAGTTCGCACTGGAGTCCTACGAGGTCCGTGCCTTCGACTATCTGCTCAAGCCCGTGACTTACGAACGCCTGGCGCAGTTGCTCGACGAGCTTTCGAGCATGCGCCCGGCGGCAACCGACGAGCTCGTGATCAAAACTTCCTTTGGCTACCACGCCCTGCGCCTATCCGACATCGAATATGCCGAGGCGCGCAACAAGCACGTGGTCTTCCACCTGCGCGACGGACGCGATATCGAGGCACTCGAGTCGTTCCGCAGCGTCGAGGACCGCTTGGAGCAAAACGCGGTCTTCTTTAAATGCCACCGCAGCTACCAGGTCAACCTGCGCAATATCGATCACTTTGACCGCACGGACATCGTCATGCGCTCGGGCGCGTGCATCCCGCTTTCGCGCAGCTGCAAGCAGGGATTCCAAGACGCCTACTTTGCGGCGCGCTTTGAGGGCGGGAGGCGCTGATGGTCTCCTCGGTCGAAATGGTCCTTTGGGCAATCCACCACGCCACGACGCTGCTCTTTGGCGTCTTTGCCTCGGCGGCGCTGTGCGGTGTCGAGATCAACCGGCGTCATGCGCTTGAACTGGTGTTGGTCGGTTCCGTAACCGGATGCGCATTTGGCCTCGCCAATGCCGTCGGCGGCGAGCTTTTCGCCCGCCAGGTATATCCGCTCGTCGTGCATCTGCCGCTCGTCATCTATTTGTGCGCGCGCTACCGCCTGAGCCCGCTGCTTGCCGTGCTCGGCATTACGAGTGCCTATCTGAGCTGCCAGTTCAGCAATTGGATGGGCATCGCCGCATTTGCCGCAACCGATTCTCAGATCGCGTACTATCTGGCGCGCATCGCGACCACACTCGCCGTCTTTGCCGTCCTGTTGCATTGGGCCGGCGACATCGGTCCACGCTTGGCGATTAAAAGCACCACCGAGCTGGGCATCCTTTTAATCCTGCCGCTCGTCTATTACGTCTTTGACTACGCCACCAACGTCTACACCACGCTGTTCCACTCGGGCTCGGTGGTGACGGTTGAGTTTTTGGCCTTTGCGCTCTGTGCCTTCTATCTTATGTTTCTTGCCGTTTACCTGCGCGAATACGAAGAAAAGGAAACCGCCGAGAGAGAGCGCTGGATGCTCGAAACCCGCGACAGCGTCGCCATCAAAGAGCTCGAGGCTTGGCGTCAATCTGGGCGCGAGCTGTCGATTCTTCGCCACGATATGCGCCACTTCCTACGCGGCCTGGCCGCTTTAATTGAGGAGGGCCACACCGACGAGGCGCTCAAACGCATCGACGAACTCTGCGAAGCCGGCGACCGCACCGCCGTACGCCGCTTCTGCGCCAACGAGACCGTAAACATCGCGCTTTCGTCATTTAACTCGGATATCAATAGAAACGGCATTACCGCCAACCTGCGCGCCGCCGTACCCGAAACCATCCACGTAGGTGACGCCGACCTGTTTAGCGTGCTCTCAAATGCCTTGGAAAACGCTATCACCGCCGCAAGCACCGCACCCCAAGGAAAGCGATTCGTCGACTTTGACCTGCGATTAGAGGACGGCCAGCTGCTGTTATTAGTTTCCAACACGTTTGACCGCGCGCCGCGCATGGTCGACGGCATGCCCGTAACCCGGCATGCGGGCCACGGCTTTGGCACCAGGAGCATCAAGCTTGCCGTGGAGCGCATGAACGGCAACTGCCAGTTCCGCATTAACGGCGATCGGTTTGAGCTGCGCGCTGTGATGTAGAAGTGCGGCGCCGATCTCGCGGCGTGTCTTGCTCGCCAGGCAATCGCTCACCGGCGCCAATCCGCTACAGCGGAGCGGCCGCCGGGGTCAGCTGCTTGATGTAGGCCCACATGCGCTGCTTGGCCGCTTTGTCGGTCAGCGCCGCCTCAAAGCCATCGAGCGCGAGCACGCGGCGGCCCTGCACATGGGCGACCAGGCCGGGCTTGAGCATGGCGGTGTCGAAGTCATCGATCGCCACGAGCATATCGGCGTAGGTCTCGCGCATGGCATCGGCCGCGTTGTTGTCGAGCAGTAGCACCGCCTCGGGGTCCAAGGCCTCGAGCGCCTCGCGGAACAGCTCGCACGGCAGAGTCTCGCCCACCGCGACCGCTCCGTCACCCACGCCGGCGACGCTTGCCAGCACGCAAAAATCCTCGGGCGCGTAGCCGATGGCCCCAAGCGCCTTGCGCAACGCCGCGCCATCCGGGCCGGCGGCAAGCTCGCCACCCGAACGCTCGGCCTCGTCCAAATCGCCTTTGACCAGCACGATCGGCGAGCACGCGTTGCCCGCGATACGCACGCCACGGACCGCAAGCGATGTGAGCTCCTGCTCGGCCGCCTGGGCGATGGCTTCTTTTTTCTGGCTTTGTGACGTGGACATGCGCTCTCCAATCGTTTGCGTGCCCACCATTATATAAAAGAGCTGCCCGCGAGTGGTTGCTTTGCGGGCGGCTGGGTATAAGCACGGTCGTACTGAGTTTTACGCGGCCGAGCCGCGTCGCATTATGGAGGTCACCATGGCTGACATTAATCAGATTACCCCCGAGAACTTCGATTCCATCGTTAACGACAGCCTGCCCGTGCTGGTCGATTTTTGGGCACCGTGGTGCGGGCCCTGTCGATCCCTCTCGCCCATCGTTGACGAGGTTGCCGATGAGCTGGCGGGCAAGCTTGCCGTTGCCAAATGCAACGTCGACGACAACCAGGATCTGGCCATGAAGTATGGCGTCATGAGCATCCCCACGCTGATTGTGTTTAAGAACGGCGAGGAGATTGACCGCTCGGTTGGCGCTCTGCCCAAGGCGAGGCTGCAGGCGCTGCTGGAGAAGCATCTGTAATACGCCGGTCATGTGCTGCCGTCCATGAGCGGTTTTGCGCCGCTCACCGGAGAGCCGGGCGCTGCGCCCGCGACCACGGATAGTATGGTAATCACAAACAGCCCCCAGTGAACGGGTGCGGGTCAGACGGACTCGCACCCGTTTTCTTCATTTGCCTAGTCTTTGCCACAAGTTTTGTTATGGATTTAAAAACTCAGATCCGATAGCACGTTCGTAAGACTGGATCGTTTCGGCATTTGCCCTCTCGATATCATTAAGCGGTGATGTCATCGCATCAAATTCCTCAGGCGAGTATATGCCTTCATACCAATCCTTATTGTCGAAATACTCTTGAATCTTCTCATTCTTGAACTTGCGACCATGGCGTGCATATATTTCATTTCTTGCCAAGCAAAGCTCCCATGTGCTCATACCCATTTCTTCAATCTCCGCCTCGGTATAACGCCGTGAGTCGCTTTCAGAAAGTAAGTAACCGTCTACCGTCGAACTCTTCGCATCACAGTAATAGGAAAAGCTATCCATAACCTTATGTGATTGATCATCAATATATGACACGACAACCGTACGGCTATCACCCGAATCGCTACCGAGCGTCGATCGATATGCGAGCTTGCAAACTCCGTCCGAACCAACTACAACACTCCGGGGGTTAGTCGAAGCCTGCCCACCGTCCGTACCCACTTCTTTCAGGGACCAATTCTCCGGCTTCGACAACGCCTCTGTCGAAGAGCCGGTCACCTTGACATTCACCACCATCTCTGGAAACCCGGCGGAGTTATTTGATACCACTATTAATTCAGTTGCGCCCTCGTCGTCGACCTCGTCCTTTTCATCTGAGTTTTCCGGCTCAAACTCATCGGCGTCCGATTTATACATCGTATGCTGATAGGTTTGAGTGAATTCTGGTGATGGGTGCCCGCCCCCGAATCGATTCCAAACATAAAAGCCGCCAACAATGATGGCGGCCACCAGGCCAATTATCACGATTTTATTTGAATCGAATCCGCCAATTAACCCAATTACTCTTTTACCTAGTTCGTTGCCAGAATCCTCCGCCGCTGCCCTCCCCTTCGCATTATCCTTGCCATCGAATGGCATCCGCTCATTCTCTGTGGTCGACCGACCCACGTCAGAAGATACTTTCGCAGCACAAAAGGGGCAGTAAACTGTCCCCTCTTCTATCTCTGCGTTACATTTGGGACACTTCACTGTCTCCCCTTTCAAGCTGTCTTTTAACCATCAACATGACGCCGATATTCTTGATAGTTCGACAGATATAATGAGAATTCCGCCGATGTATCCGAATTTCCCGTCCGCCACGCCTTGTGGTCGATAATCTGGCTCTTGAACCCGTAGTACTCATCGATATACGCAATTAGACCGTCGACAGCGATAAGCTGCTCTTCGGGGTAATCACCCGATCCTCCAACATGAACCATCTCAATCCCAACGGAGTAAGAGTTCATGCCGTAATCGGGATAGCTTCCCCCTATCGGTAACGTTCCGACCTTGTCATCTCTCGAATCATCGATTGTTCCATACTGCTCGTTCTTCCCAGCATCGCCAAAACCGGCATGGTGCGCGATTTGATCGAGAGGCACACATTGAACGATCGACCCATCTTTTCCAACAACAAAATGAGCCGCTACCTTATTGCCGTTGGACTCCCACCAATCGATGACACTTTCAGGGGAAGAATCGCCCTCCGTATCGTGCAAAACGATGTACTTCTGAAACTCAGGGCCCTTAGGCCCATGCGCCAAGTCGGCGTAGTACCGTTCTTGAATGCTTGGCTGAAATTCCGAGCTCCCATCGATGGACGAAGAGCGAGATTCGTCTTGCTCTACAACCCCTGAAACCGTGTCAGCAACTCTCGCGTTGCAGACATCAAGCACATCTCCAACACCATCTGCACAAGCCGCCAGCACACAATTGCTTCCGCTGGATTTCACGACCTTTCTCACGCCAATACGACCGACCAGAACAATTCCCAAGCCGAACAAGAAAACGGCAAGCGCGGAGACGAGCCCCCGCGCCACCCATAAACGCCTAGAGCGTACTTGCATACGTGCTGACCACATCGCATGCCGTACTGATGAGGCCGCCCGCTTCGAGCAGCTTCGCCGCTGCCGCCCCGAGCTGCCCAACCGCCTCATTTTGAGCGGTCGAATTTGTTCCTTCCATTGCCGCGTTAAGCATGTCGTGCAGTGAATCGAGATCGTCCGCCACCGTGACGCACACACCTCGCTGCGTCTCCATCTTCGACACCAACGCGTTCAGCTCTGCAACGAGCTGGCCGATGTTCTGACTCATTTCTGTTCCTTTCCGTTGTCACAACAACCCAAATAGCACATTCGCAATAAGCGAAATTACCCCAATACAGCACGCACATAGAACCGCCGCCTGAGAAAGGCAGCCGCCTTTCGACTCCTCGGCTTTAACGGGAAGAGGATCCAGCATCGCCTTCTCTTCTTCCACCAGAAGACGCTTCCGGTCAAGAGCCGCCCGTCGAGCATCCAGTGCATTTGAAGATCGCTGACTCAACTCGTTCACAGACGTATCTTTTCAATCATCTCGATATAGCAATCGATTTTCTTGATAAGCCCTGATAACGAAGAGGCAAGCTCGGCAGCGTCTTCATTCGACGCAATCGGTCTTACCATGTTCGGAAGCGCAGCGCCGACGTCCTTCGCGTGACTCCCCGCAAGTCGTTTAGACAATTGCGAAAAAGCCTCCTGTGCTTGATGCGCCAGGCGATCTATCTCCGCTTTCTTTTTGCCCGCCATGTTCCTCGCAGAAATCGACTCCCGATCACAACGATCGCACTCCTGCTTAACAAGCTGGGCGGTCGACGCCTCCGATTTCAGAAATCGTTCTGCTTCGGACAGATACCTTTCGTACAAATCATCCCTGCTCATCGTCGCCCCTCCTCCATAATCGCGTTGCGACAAAGGGCATGAGCTTCATTGAGGGACGTCCCGAAGAAGCCTCCTTGTAAAGGACCCGGTTCTCTTGCCCGTTCCACTGGCACAGCGGGCCATCCAACTGCTTCGCTGCGACATTCGAGCCAAACAGACACGCCACGCCGTCAAAAGACGACAGTCCCGATGAACCCAACTGCGCTGAAAGCGCTACGGGGTTTTGCCAATGGCAGACAAAGTGGATTCCGTGCATAGGAGCCTCGCGGAATACCTTTTGAATCTTCTGCTGAGCACCAAAGTCGAAAGATCCTAGTGAGTCCGCATTCGGCACCAGCACAAACCGCTCCCGCCCACATTCTTCCCCGACATCATTTCTCTGAAGACAATTGGTAATCCATGCAGCCGCTTCGTCCGAAGGTACGACCTCCGGAGAAACCCCCGCACGAGCGCATATCTCCAGAGTCGAATTAGAAACATGGCGCGCGCCATCCTCCACTACAGCAAACTCAGCGCCTCGCTCATAGCGCGCAAGCGATAAAACAAGCGTTTCCATAACGCACGCCGCAAGATCGACAGAATTCGGAAGATCACCGAGCCCTGGCAGCGTTCCCCTGCCCACAAGAGCGATATTGCTTCCCGCAGCTCTTTCAAACGGGAAATATATCGGTGCCAACCCAGCAGAAACACCCCGGCCAAGCAAGGCGCTCGGCACGTTACCTGAATCTATGTCGTTCTGCTCAAGGAGGGCCTCAGTCAACTCCGGCAGAGTGCTTCCGTCGAAAACCACCGGTTCATCAAGGTGCCCTTTTGGCATTGCATAGAACTTGTTCCTGAGACTGTCCAACGTGGCATCCTCAGCAAACGGCGTAAGCACCGTCACATTTGCGCTCGGATTTCCGTAATCTTCGTTCAGAATCGCCTGTCCCCTGAACCTTAGACTAGCAGCCGCCTCGTTAAAGGGTCCGAAAGTCGCCCGCGACTCCGCCGGCGAGTTTTTCAGTCCGATACGGATAGGAAACTGTGCGAAGAACTTGCCTTGGGAAATGGCAAGATTGGTTATCCCGCCGATACTTTGTGACGCCAATATCACGTGAATACCGTATGCACGATAGAGGCGAACGATGCGTTCCAAAAGTTCACAGGCTTCCTTGCCTCTCGCGCCTTCTAGAAATAGCTGGAACTCATCAATGACCACAACGATACGCGGCATCTTATTCCCGCTATTGCGCCGATACTTGAGCAGATTATCTCCGTAAGGCTTGATCGCAGCGGCCCTCCGTTTGGCCTCGGCGGCTATGGAATTCAGCACATCCATGGCAAAGTCTTCATCGGCCTCAAGCCCAAATGCCTTTACCTGCGGTAGATACTCGGGGGAATCCGGCGTGGGAGCCATGGGAAACAGGGTAACGCCCTCTTTGAAATCAAACAGATAGAGTTCCAACTCGTCGGGAGAATACCTGGCGCACAAACCGTAGATGATATCTTTCAACAGATTCGATTTACCCTGTCCGACCGCGCCGGTTATCAGTGCATTATGTCTTTGAGTCTCATTCGAGCCAATCGTGACATCAACCGTCTGGGTTCC
The DNA here is from genome assembly GCA_902491565.1 of uncultured Collinsella sp. Taxonomy (GTDB): domain Bacteria; phylum Actinomycetota; class Coriobacteriia; order Coriobacteriales; family Coriobacteriaceae; genus Collinsella. The sequence goes on along the minus strand of CABUIE010000004.1, from coordinate 22,563 downwards.
ACGCAGACCCAGCGAGAACGTGACTCCGTCCTCGCTCGTCTCCATCCAATACTCCGAGGGAAGCACCGACTCGATCTTTACTTCGGGCAACCGCAGCTCTGCCGCTGATCGGGCCATCCGCTCGGCGGCTTGCGCCGATTCAATCGTGTCAAGCTCATAGAGCTCAACATCGTAGCCATCGTGACCGAGCCATCGGGCATGACTGCCCGAGAATAGTTCGAGACGCTCCGAAACAGGATAGGAACGTTTCTTCTCGCAATACCATTTGGGCAAGTCGTCCATCTTGGGTTGTATCATTAGGAAAGAAGTGCCTGCCTTTGGGGCCGCCTTCATCAGCGAGCAGATACGGTCGTATTGCTCGGCAGCCATTCCCATCGGCATATCGTGGATCACAACGAGCTGGTACTTCTCGACCGGCATTCCGACCCGTTGGTGATATACCGCTAGGCTCTCATCGTCTGACAGCAACTCGTTGTTGATTTGCGTCACACGGTCGGTCAGCTCGTTAAGCAAGGCATCGAGCTCGCCTCTCGAATGCAAATACCTGACCGCTGCCTCGCCTTGCCCGTTCCAGCCAATCGTCGAAAAAGGAGCCTCGATGTTTTTGAGTGCCGGGTCAAAACTAATGATTTCAACTTGCGACGCTGAAGTCGATAAAAGCGTCTTGGCCTCTACCTCGCGTACTACCCCGTCTGAAATGCAGCCCTCGTCTGAAACCGACATCACGATATTGCCATGACCAAGCAACGGAACGATAAAGGGCACCGTAAACAAATCGTCGCGTTTTGAAGTTTTCGACATCGATCCAATCTGGATATACTCGGCGGCATTGAGGGCCGAGCCTTCCTCGATCGCCAGCAACTCGTCAACGGTATCCTGCACTCGCTTTTTCAAAAGGGCGTTGCGGCGCTTCTCCCGGATGCTGAGTTTATTGAGCGCTCGTGTTTTTGCCTCCTGTCTCTCCTTCAGCGTCATCTGCAACCACGTGTCAACGGAGGCAGATTGGGATTCACAAGCTCCCAGCAGATGAGCCTGGCATTCCTTGACCTCGCTGAGCGCTTGCCTCATTTCGGCATAGGTCTCTTCCAGCGACATATTGGCCATCAGCCCTCTTCGTGCCGAAAGACAACCACTCGCGCTGGACGGAGAAGTCTTCCACCAATCCTGTAACCGTCTCGCTCTACGCGAGCCACCTTTCCATCTTTGAAGGCGTCGTCTGTCTTAATCAATCCAACGATTTCATGCTCATGTAGGTTAACTGTCTCGTCGCACAGAACAGACTCAAGCCCGTAATGGCTACAAACCTCGATAATCTCATCCGCAATCGAAGACCTCAAGTCCTCTGACAGCGGCTCATTCTTAACTCTATCAACAGCAAGCAGCAGCTCACTGAATAATCCTGCATAAGCTTCGCCAGTGGCCAGGTCTTTGATTTTTCTTGAATCTGATTTGAGAGAAGCGAGAGACGCTCTGAGCCGTTCTGCACAGTCAATAATTGCTTGGCGATCCATCTCCAAGCTGTCGAGTGCTTGGTCCCAGCGCACGTCCATTATTGGAGCCCCGTCCTCTTTGCAAGCTCTCCTAATTTGCGGGCATTGATCATCCATCCGGTCGGTACAACAAAGAAGAATGCATACAGGAGCAGCCCAAAGAACAGAACGAGCGTCAAGAGAGCGCCACTTGACCCGCTTATCATAAATAAGAAGGTCAAGCCGCAGAGAATCCAAAACCATCGGGCCGGTGCAATGTAGTGCCTTTTACGCGCCCAGTCGATAAGGCCCTCCATTTTCTCAATCCATTCCTCATCAGCCTTGTCGATATTTCCCAACGCGCGCATTTCACTAACGACAAGTTCAGCATGCTGGATTTGTTTCATATTGGTGAAATAGCCAGCATTATCCTTTGAGCTCATTTTGTTCTCGACATCCGTCTCTAGACACCGGCATAACGAGCTTAGGACGGGTCCATAATCCGGATGTGCCTCATGAAGATTGCGCGCCATAGTGAGGGCCTGGTCAAATTTCCCCTGAAGATAACGCGCATCAACCAAGCGCGCCATAATCGTATAGTCGCTCTTATCAATCTGCTGGGCCTTCAGAAACTCAGCCTCGGCGTCTGCGTATTTATCAATCATTATGTACGAGTCGCCCAACAGCCTATGAGCGGTCGCCTGATTCGAGCCAAGCTTCAGCAACTCAGATGCAGCAAAAATGGATTCGTCATACTTGTCCATCGAATATGCTGCCAGAGCCCACACAAGCCATGCTTCCGCATCGGTTGAGCAATTCCTTGTTGCCTCCCTAGCGGCAAAACAAGCGTTGGCACTCTGACCGTTTTTGAAATAATCTTTCGCTTCTGATGTCCAGTCTTTCTCGGCGGTTGCAGCACGGGCGTCTTTTTCCAGGTCCCTCTTGCTGTCACTCTTCCCGCTATCATATGTGGCATCGTATTCCAAGCGTTTTGAACTGTTGTGAAACAACGAATCTGCTTCATTTAAGAGCTGCATCATCCTTTCGGCGTTTGCTCTTTGCATAGCATCCGGAGATCCTTCGAGGCGCCTGAAGCGCTTTCGTGTTTTCTTAATCGCCTCTTCAATCTCCTCAATCGGCGCATTCTTTTCCAGTTCGAGAATTTCATAGTAGTCAACAAATTCTTCCATCAGTGTCCCCTATCCAATTTCGATGTTCTTCATCTTGTTAACGGCGGCATCAAGTTGCCGCTCGTCCATATTCGCCACGCGGTCGATTTCGAACTCACCGTACAATCGTCCGCTCTCCCCGTCATATAGACGGATATGCACCGTCTGTTCTTTGTCGTATTCGTAAACCACGCGGACGGGAGATCCCTTGGGCAACCCGGGCGGAAGCGGTATTTCCTTTGAACCGATAATGACCACATAGTTCAAGTCTGGGTCATCGCCTTGTGTCACCTGAACATCGACGTACGACTGGTTCTCGCTCACCGTTGCTGCGTCCTGTGAATAACTCCCCGGCACGGGTGAATTCCTCGGAATCACGACATTGTTGTAGTCTTTGCCGTCTTTCCCGAGCATCACAACCCCCAAAGGTTGCGAGGTAACATCGGCAATGACTACGCTCGGAGCCGTAAAGAGGGGCATATCCGGCAAACTATTTTCCGCCGATCCCGCCACGTCAATGCTCGATTCCATTTCTATTGCGGCCTGAACGGCAGCCCCCATGGCGACAGCCTCATCGGGATTTACCCCAAGCTCGGGTTTCATCCCCGAAATATCTTCGATTAACTTGTGTACCATTGGCATACGCGTTGAGCCACCAACGAGGACCACATGATCGATCTGGCCCCATGAATAACCGGTGTCCTCGAGCACGTCCTCGACCAGCTCCTGCGTTCGATTCAGGAGTGACCTACTCGCCCGCTCGAAATCCTCGCGAGAAATAGCCACACGATAAGGCTTTCCGTCTTTCGAAATGTGAAGGTTGGCTTTTGCCACGTTCGAAAGAGTGCGCTTAACCATTTCGCATTTCTCTCGAAGCTCGGCACTTATCAGATAATCCTCGAGAACATTACCAGCGCCCTGTTTCGAAAGCTCTTCTGCCACGAACGACATTAGAGCGTTATCGAAATCGAATCCGCCCAAGTTCCTATCGCCATCGGTTCCGATAACCGTAAAGCAACCGTCCTCTATCTTAAGAAGCGTCACGTCGAACGTTCCGCCGCCCAGATCATAGACAAGCGTGACGCCGTTCTTCTCGGTATCGAGACCAAAGGAAAGGGCTGCGGCCGTCGGTTCATTCAACACGCGAAGCACTTTGGTGCCCGCAATTACACCTGCCTGCTTTGTCGCAGTTCTTCTTGCATCATCAAAATATGCGGGAACCGTAATCACGGCTCCGCATACTTCTTCTCCAAGTGCCTGCTCGGCATCTTGCAATAATTTTTTGATAATAAGGGAGGAAACCTCTTCTGCAGAGTAGGAAACGCCCGAGTCGGAGTCGAATCTCCAATCCGGATTTCCCATCTGCCGTTTAACGAACTGGACAACATTATCGGGATCACCTGCCGCCGAATGCTTGGCCATCGTTCCAACAAGCGGCTCGTCTTTTCCGTCAAATGATTGGAATAAAACAACCGAAGGTGTAGTCGGTTCTCCGTCCGCATTCTTCAGTATTTCGGGAAGTCCATCGTCTCCCAACACAGCGACAGCCGAATAGGTCGTCCCAAGATCGATTCCAACAACTCTCCCCATAGCCACCATTCCTCGATGTCTATTTATATTGGTTTTGAGTTTATTCAAATTAGACTTTATGTCAATTATTGCACCTAAGGACAATCCAGTTAGACATTTGACCGGCACCGAAATGCAAAGTTGCTCTTGATATCAGACGGGAGCGACATGGATGTGACCAATAAACATACCGCACTCGCCAGAATCCGCAAAAAGTCAGGGCTTACTCAGCTTCAAATTGCGGACAGTCTTGGCGTTAGCAAGGCGACATATAGTGCATGGGAAACAGGTCGAGCAAAACTAGGAGAGGACCGCATTGTTGCATTGTGCGATCTCTTTGGATGCACGCCCAACGATATCCTTGGCTATACCAAAGATCCAGACGGAAGCCCTGCGTTTTATACTGCTCAGGAAGACGAATATCTATCGCTCTTCAAAGCCCTGCCACCAAACATCAAGGCCGACATTCTTGACATCATGCGTTATACGACAAAGGCCTGGAGACTCTAGGGCTTCTCTTCTGGCATCATGAATGTTTACTAGACATAATGTCCAACTTGCACAATCTAAATCGTCCAACTTGCACAATCTAAATCGTCCAACTTGCACAAATCAACGGTATAATACCCTGATAGCAAGGAGGGTGACATGGGTTCAATTCAACACGGTTATTTACCACGAGTCGCGGACAAAGTGCTCGCCAGAAAACTAAAATCTTCTGGGGCTGTCCAAATCAAAGGGCCAAAATGGTGCGGCAAGACCGCAACGGCTGAACAGGCAGCCGCAAGCAGCATCTACATGCAAGACCCCGATAACGGTCCGAGTTACATCCAGCTTGCCGATTCGAAGCCCTCTCTCCTGCTCAAAGGAGATGAGCCACGCCTCATCGATGAATGGCAAATGGCCCCGCAGCTTTGGGACGCCGTAAGGTTCGCGATCGACCGTGGCAAAGGGCGAGGCAGGTTTATCCTCACCGGCTCCGCAACGCCTCGGGCAAGCGAAATGCCGGCACACTCAGGAGTCGGCCGCATAGCACGTATAAACATGCGCCCGATGTCACTTTTTGAATCACGCGAGTCAACAGGATCAGTTTCGCTGGCAAGTCTGTTTGATGGAAACACCGATGTTGCCGATATGGTCGACTTCGATATCGAACGTATCGTCTACTCACTTTGCCGAGGAGGTTGGCCTGAAGCGGTTACCGAGCCAAACCATGGGATTGCGCTATCCATGGCCCCTGATTACATCTCGGAACTGCTTGATTCCGATATCGACGAGATTGATGGACTGCGGAGAAATAAGACTTGGATGGCCCAGATTATTCGAAGCTACGCTCGCAACATCTCGACAGAGGCATCGCTCGCCACAATCGCCGCTGACATGCAAGGAGAACCTCCCTCAAGAAATACCGTTTCTGAATATGTCGACGCCTTGACCCGCTCCTGCGTTTTCGAAGATCTCGAGGCATGGGCCCCGCGGCTCCGCTCAAAAACCGCCGTACGGACGAGTCCGACGCGCCATTTCTGCGATCCATCGCTTGCGGTCGCAGCCCTGGGGGCAACGCCTCAAAAGCTCCTGGAGGATTTTGAAACATTTGGGCTTCTGTTTGAATCGATGTGCATCCGTGACCTGCGCACCTATATGGACCTGCTTGGCGGCAAGGTTTATCACTATCGGGACAAGACCGACCTTGAAGCCGATGCCGTACTCGTGCTAGATGACGGCAGGTACGCTCTGGTTGAGGTCAAGCTTGGCTCAAAACCTATAGACGCCGCTGCCGCCAATCTCAAGAAACTCGCATCTAAAATCGATGCGGCACACCAAGGCGAAGCGTCCTTCTTGCTCGTTCTCACTGGAACCGCAACTGCCTACCGACGGGAAGACGGTGTCGTAGTCGCGCCGCTTGCTTCACTGGCTCCGTAGGACAACTGGCATACAGCAGCGGGCGCAGGAGCCCTCCGTAGTAGAATCTGAACCACTGAATAGACTCGTACAAAAGGAGATTCCCATGCATGACGTCGGAATGAACATGAGCCAGCTTGCCATGAGCGTCAAGCAGGTCGACGACACCATTGAGCTCGCTCACGAGTGGAGCCATCAGTTGCTGCATGCGACCGAAAACTTTGACATGGAGCGCATTGGCGCCAAGCTCGAGGCCGCCATGTCTGCGCTGCACGAGGCGCACGATGCGCTCGAGGGCTACGAGGAGGCCATCGAGGCAGATCACAACTCCGTCGGCTCTGTGAAACTGGTGTAACGTGGCCGAGCACGAGCACGCGCACGATCACGGTGCGGACGACGATGCCAGCTGCCGCTGCAGCGGCTCCAGCTCCGAGCTGGTCCGCTTTTCGGTCACCGCGCCCGATGACCTGCTGCGCCGCTTTGACGAGCAGATCGCGCGCCGCGGTGACGTGGCTAACCGATCCGAGGCCGTACGCGATCTGATTCGCGCCTCGATCGCCAAGGAGCAGATGCGCACGCCCGACGAGCAGGTCATCGGTTCGCTCACCATGATCTATGACCACCATACCGGCGACCTGACGCGCCGTCTGGACGAGGTGCAGCACGACTACACCGACGAGATTGTCTCGACCATGCACGTGCATCTGGACCACCACAACTGCCTGGAGATTCTGGCGCTCAAGGGTCGCGGCAAACGCGTCTACGAGCTGGCGGACCGGTTGCTGGGGCTGCGCGGCGTTAAGCACGGCGAGCTCACCTGCGCCGCCACCAAGCAAAGCCTGGGGCTCTAACAGCACATACTTCAATGAAGGAGGGTCGCATGCGGCATGTGCATATTCATGTGACGGGCATTGTGCAGGGCGTTGGCATGCGGCCATTTGTGTATCGCGAGGCTATGGCGCATGGCATTTGCGGCTGGGTGCTCAACGCGGGCGATGGCGTGCACATCGAGGCGCATGCTTCGGTCGAGGCGCTCGACGGCTTTGTCGCCGCGCTGTCGGAGCACGCGCCTGCCGCGGCCCGCGTTGAGCATGTCGCTGTTGCAGACCTGGAGCCCGACGTTTGGGATGCTGACGATGAGCAGGCCTTTCGTATCGTAGCGTCGCAGGATCAGACCGCGCACACGACGCTCATCTCCCCCGATATCGCCACCTGTGACGACTGCCTGCGCGAACTGTTCGACCCCGCCGACCGGCGCTATCACTACCCCTTTATCAACTGCACCAACTGCGGGCCGCGCTTTACCATCATCCGGTCGCTGCCTTATGATCGAGCGGCCACGTCGATGGATTGCTTTCCCATGTGCCCCGAGTGCGCCGCAGAGTATGGCGACCCGCTTGACCGGCGCTTTCATGCGCAGCCCGATGCCTGCTTTGACTGCGGGCCACATATTACTTGGCGCGAGGCCAATCGCGGTGTTGCGCCAGCGGGCGTTGACGCAACACCAGCCGTCGGCTCCACGCGCGAGGCCAGCGATGCCATCATCGAACGCTGCGTCGAGCTGCTGGCAGGCGGCGGCATCGTCGCCATCAAGGGTCTGGGCGGATTCCACCTTGCCTGCGATGCCAGCAACAAACAAGCAGTGCGCGAGTTGCGTCGTCGCAAGCGTCGCAGCAACAAGCCGCTTGCCGTTATGGTGCGCGACCTTGCCGACGCCGAGCGCCTGTGTCATATCGATGGCGTTGAGCGCGAGCTTCTCGCCGGCAGCATCCGCCCCATCGTGCTGCTGCGCCGGCGCACTGTTGGCGAGGGCAACGGCGATTCTCCCGACGCCCTCGTACTCGCGCCGTCCGTCGCGCACAACCTGCCCGAGCTCGGCGTTATGCTCCCCTACACCCCGCTTCAGCATCTGTTGCTTGCCGCGGCAGAAGCCCGCGATATGCACGCGCTCGTCATGACCAGCGGCAACCTGAGCGAAGAGCCCATCGAGACCGATGACGATCTTGCCCGGGAACACCTCGTTGCCGCCGGCATCGCCGACGCGTTGCTCGGTAACGACCGCGCAATCCTCTCGCGCTACGACGACTCTGTAGTGCGCGTGGTCGACGGCGCCGTTATGCCCGTGCGCCGCGCTCGCGGATATGCACCCCAGCCGCTGCCGTTGCCGGCGCTCGACGGCGCTCCGTCCTGCGTGCTCGCCTGCGGGCCACAACAAAAGGCCACGATTGCGCTCACGCGTGAAGGGACGAACGGCGAGGCAACCTGTTTTGTGTCGCAGCATATCGGCGATGTTGAAAACGGCGGGACCTTCGATGCCTGGAACGCTGCGCGCACGCGCTTGGAAGATCTCTTTGACTTGGCGCCCACTGCCCTAGCCTGCGACTTGCATCCGAGTTATCTTTCGAGCCAATGGGCCCGCGAACAGGCACGGGAGTACAACCTGCCGCTTATCGAAGTTCAGCACCATCATGCACATATCGCGAGCGTGATAGCCGAAATCATCGCCGCGGGCCGGCTTACAACCGACGCGCGTGTCCTTGGCATCGCCTTTGACGGCACCGGCGCCGGCACCGATGGGACCATTTGGGGCGGCGAGTTTCTTGTTGCCAGCCTTGGCGGCTTTGAGCGCGTCGCGCATTTGCGCACCTGGGCGCTCCCCGGTGGGGCGGCCTCCGTGCGCGACGCCCGCCGCAACGCCTTTGCCCTGCTCAGTGAGCTCGGCCTGCTCGAGCACCCAGGTACCGCTCGGCTTTTGGACAGCCTCGGCGAGCAAACGCGCAGCGTGACAGCCACCATGATCGAGCGCGGCATCAACAGCCCGCGTACCAGCAGCATGGGGCGTCTCTTTGATGCCGCGGCAGCAATTCTGGGCATCTGCGACAAGGCAACCTACGAGGGCGAACCCGCCATCGAGCTTGAGGCTGCCGCCTGGCGCGCGCTCAGCAGTGAAAGCGCCTGCCCCACCGGAAATATAGCGGGCTTTTCCGTAACCGAATCATCCCGTCCGGACGCCTGCCATGTTCTAAACTCCAGATCGCTTATTGAGGCGCTTTTGGAGGGAATCAGGGCCGGCGTACCCGCCGGCAGGCTCGCGCTCGACTTCCATATCGCCATCGCGCGCTCTTCGGCACGAATCGCACGCGAAATCTGTGCGCGCGAAGGCATCGATACCGTCGCGCTCTCGGGTGGCGTGTTCATGAACCGACTTTTGCTCCAGCTCCTCACCCGCGAGCTCAAAAGCATGGGTCTCACTGTCTTGGTTCCTCACTCCGTACCCGTCAACGACGGCTGCATCGCCTACGGTCAGGCGGCAGTCGCAAGCGCTCGTCTTGCGCAGATTGCATCACAGTAGCTCGCCCTCGCACGCCGCCGCGCCCAGCCGTCTCACAGGCGTAACGCGTTTGCCCGCGAACCCCGCGAGCGCTACCATCAACTGATGGATTATTAAGCGCCCATCCAGCGCAAAGCGTATAAAAGGGGAACATTATGTGCCTTGCCGTTCCCGGCAAAGTAGTCAAACGCGACGACGACCTCAAGGCCACCATCGACATGATGGGCATCGAGCGCCCCGTGTCGCTGCGACTCGTGCCGACGGCGCAGGTTGGCGACTATATTCTCGTACACGCCGGCTTTGGCATCCAGATCGTCGACGAGCAGGAAGCGCAAGAAACGCTCGAGCTTGTTAATGCCATGTCCGAGCTGGTCGAAGAAGATCAGCTTGCCAGCAACCCGGCCGAGGCATACTAGTGGCGGCCGAGCAGCCGGCGCGCTCCGGTATCGATTTCTCGGCATTCCGCGATCCCAAGCTGGCTCGCGAGCTCATCGAGCGCATTCATGAGCTTGTCGGCGACCGCGCCATCAACCTTATGGAAGTCTGCGGCACGCATACCGTGAGCATCGGGCGCTATGGCTTTCGCTCCATTATGCCGGCCGGGCTCAAGCTGCTGAGCGGCCCGGGCTGCCCCGTCTGCGTCACCGCCAACCGCGACATCGACCACGCAATCGCGCTCGCCAACATAGACGGCGCCATCATCACCACCTTTGGCGACATGATGCGCGTGCCCGGATCATCCACCTCGCTCGCTGCGCAAAAGGCGGCGGGGCGCGATATTCGCATCGTCTACTCCCCGCTCGATGCACTCGATATCGCCGAGCAAAACCCTGATCGCCCGGTCATTTTTATGGGCGTGGGCTTTGAGACCACAACGCCCACCATCGCCGCCGCCATTTTGGAGGCCGATGCACGCGGACTCCAAAACTTCTCGGTCTATTGCGCCCACAAGACCACGCCGCCGGCGCTATGCGCGATTGCCAACGATCCCGAGACCACCATCGACGGCTTTATCCTGCCGGGCCACGTCGCCACCATCACGGGCTTGGCGCCCTTTAGCTTTTTGGTCGACGAGTTTAAGACTCCAGGCGTGGTAACGGGATTTGAGCCGGTCGACATCTTGCAGGGTATCTGCATGCTGGTCCAGATGGTTGTTGAGGGGCAACCCGCGATCGACAACGCCTACCGTCGCGGCGTCAATGCCGACGGCAATCCTGTGGCGCGCCAGCTGGTCGAGCAGGTATTTGAGCCGTGCGATACCACGTGGCGCGGGCTGGGATCGATTGCGGCTTCGGGACTCGCCATTCGTCCCGAGTTTTCGCACTTTGATGCCAGCATGCGCTTTGACGTGTCCATCGAGCCGACGGTCGAGCCACGCGGGTGCCGCTGCGGCGACGTGCTGCGCGGGGCCATTACGCCGAGCGACTGCCCCCTGTTCGGCCACGCTTGTACGCCCGAGCATCCCGTCGGCCCCTGCATGGTGAGCTCCGAGGGCAGCTGCGCAGCATATTTCCGCTACCGAGGCTAATAGGTTCCGCCGTTCTAACGAACGGCGGACCAGTCGACGCTGCGCCTCACCCATATAATTCCACCCACGATTGGAGTTTTCGATATGTCCCATAGCGTTACCGATAGCACCGTCCTGTTGGGCCACGGCTCTGGCGGTCAGATGATGAAACGCATCATCGATGAGGTCTTTTTGGATGCCTTTGGGTCGCCCGAGTTGCTCGAGGGCAACGATGCCGGCGTCGCCGCGCTGCCCACGAGCGGGCGCATTGCCATGTCGACCGACAGCTTTGTAGTCTCGCCGCAGTTCTTCCCCGGTGGCAACATCGGCCGCCTAGCCGTGTGCGGAACCGTTAACGATGTCGCGACCTCGGGCGCCAACGTGCGCTACCTATCGTGCGGCTTTATCCTCGAAGAGGGCTATCCCATGGACAAGCTCCGCCAGATTGTGCAGACGATGGCCGAAACGGCGCATGAGGCGGGCGTGTCCATAATCACGGGCGACACCAAGGTGGTCGAGCGCGGCGGGGCCGACGGCGTCTACATCAATACCGCCGGCGTGGGCGAGGTTCCCACGGGCGTGGCGCTCAGCGGCGCCAACTGCCGCCCCGGCGATGTCATCCTGGTATCGGGTACGCTGGGCGACCACGGCATCGCCATCATGAGCCAACGCGAGGGTCTGGCGTTTTCGAGCACCATCGAAAGCGATGCCGCGCCGCTCAACCACCTGATTGCCGATGTGCTTGCCGCAGCACCCGACACACGCTGCTTCCGCGACCCCACGCGCGGTGGCCTGGCCTCGACGCTCAACGAGTTTGCGCAGGCCAGCGGCGTTGCCATGGAGATCGACGAGGATGCCGTGCCCGTGCGTCCCGACGTGCAGGCCGCCTGCGAGATGCTCGGCTACGATGTGCTGCAGGTGGCAAACGAGGGCAAGATGGTTGCCGTCGTGCCGGCCGAACAAGCCGATGCGGCGCTGGCCGGCATGCGCGCCGCCCGCTACGGCGAGAACGCCGCGATTATCGGCCGCGTGCTGCCACTTGGATCGGACGCTCGACCCGCCGTGCGCGTACGTACCGGCTGGGGCTCGACCCGCATCCTCGACATGCTCGTAGGAGAGCAGCTGCCAAGAATTTGCTAACGACAAAGGCTCAGGGCTATTAAAGATATTCAGATTCCAAACATGCCCGGCACGCATGCCCAGTATCATGGGGTGCGTTTTACAACTCAAGCGGCAGGAGCACCCATGGCAGCAGCTTTTTCCCATGTGATCTTTGACCTGGACGGCACCATTCTCAACACGCTCGAGGACCTGGCGGCCGCCGGCAACCATACCTGCGAGGCGCACGGCTGGCCCACGTTTGCCGTTGACGAGTACCGCTACAAGGTGGGAAACGGCATGCTCAAGCTGGTTGAGCGCTTTATGCCCGCCGAGTACGCAGGCGACGGCCGCATGTTTGAGCAGACGCTTGCCGAGTTTAGGGCTTACTACGGCGAGCACAAGGAAGACCACACCGCTCCCTATGCCGGCACGATCGAGATGCTCGACCGCTTGCGCGCCGCGGGTGTGCAACTTGCCGTGCTCACTAACAAGGACCACGTCTCGGCGGCTCCGCTTATCGAGAAGTATTTTGGTTCCGAGCGCTTTGCGCTGGTGCAGGGCCGCGTCGATGCGTTTCCGCCCAAGCCCGAGGCGCCTGTTACACTGCATGTGATGAAAGAGCTAGGCGCCGATCCGTCGACCACGCTCTATGTGGGCGATTCCAATGTCGATATCCTGACCGGTCACAACGCCGGCCTTAAGAGTGCGGGCGTCAGCTGGGGCTTCCGCGGCCGCGCAGAGCTGGAAGCCGCCGGCGCCGACTACGTGGTGGACACCCAGGACGAGCTCGCAGCGCTGATCCTGGGCGAGTAACGAGCGACACTGCTTAACGCAGCTGCGACAATTCTTCCGCGCAGAAAGCGCATCCCGTTTTGGAGCTCCGGAATGGGATATGCTTTCCGTTTGAGGCACATCAGGGAAACCGCATCCCGTTTCAGAACAATATTCCGGGTCGCACTTTCCGCAACCCACCCCATCCGGAAAATGCGACCCACTATTCGGCCAAAAACCGGGTCGCGGTTTCCCAAGCACTCGATGCAACGCTGGCACAAGGAGTGTCCCCAACTGCCGCCTGGTCATTTAAGAACGTCCCCAATGACTACAAGCGCCGCACCATGGCAACGACGCAGGTAGAGGATGGACAGCGAGCGACGTCCAGGACGAACAAGTTGGCATGAAAAAGGCGAGGCATAGACCTTCTGGTCATGCCTCGCCTTTTGAATGACAAATTGTCGTCCTGGGCGGCGCGCAGCGTCAACTGGTTACGCGGTTCGTAGAACCGCGTAACCCCCTAGCTCAGCATTGCATCCATCATCTCGGAGTTGACGGAGTCGTCGGCAGACCACTCGCCATCGTCGTTGCAGGTGTACTTGAAGATAACCGTGGTCTTCCTGGGCTCGGTGGCCTTGGTCACATCGACCATAACCTGACCGGCCATCTTGTACAGCTCGTCATCGGAAGGAACCGTGTCAAGCGCAGCAACCTTCTCCTGATACTGGGTGGAGAAGTCCTCGACGATCTTGTTCATAGATTTGCATGTAATAGAGACCTCGGCGGTCGCGACACCCTTGTCCTCGTCGACCGTCACGTCGCCGATCTTGTAGTCAAAGCCCTCAAGATAGGTCTTGGCGTACTCCTTGGGATCGATACCCAGCTGCTCGAACTCGTCGCCCGAAGCCTCCTCCAGACCAGAGAGGAAGTCGTCGCCACCGTTCTTGACCTCGTCAAACTGCGTCGTAAGATCCTCGGTGATGAGCTCCTCAACCGAAGGACCTCCACAGCCGGAAAGCACGACCACGCATGCAACCAAGACGGCCATGAGGGGCGCAAGCAGCAGCTTCTTTTTCATGTTGTTCCTCCCAATGAGCGGCACCGCGCTTCCCGGACGCGGCACACGTTGTAATAAGTAAGCCCATACTATCCACTTATGAACACCCTCGGCAACGCGAAGGCGTGGTCGGTTCGTTTTAGCGTCCGAACGGTTTGCAAGCCCGCCCAACGTGCAATAAAACGCTTCCCCACGGTGCAATAAAAAAGGTGGCCGGAAAACCCGACCACCCTTGCACATCCTTTGGACGCCGCAATTTACTTGCGGACGACCTTGACGATGGCGTCACCGGCGGCGACGGCGGACTCTGCCTCAACGGTGAGCTCGACATCGGCAAACTCGGCGGTGTTGGACACGGCCACGACGACGCAGTCCTTGTAACCGGCAGCGGCGATCTTGGCGCGGTCGATCTTGAGTATGGGCTGGCCAGCCTTCACAACGTCGTCGGCCTTGACGAAGCCCTCGAAGCCATCGCCGTTCATGTTGACGGTATCGACGCCAACGTGCACCAGAACCTCGATGCCGCTATCGGACTGCAGGCCCACGGCGTGACCCATGGTGACGGTCACCTTACCGTCGCAGGGAGCGTAGACCAGATCGTCCTCGGGCCACACGGCACAGCCCTTGCCCAGAACCTCGCCACCAAAGACGGGATCGGGCACGTCGGCCATCTTGATGACCTTGCCCTTGACGGGCGAGCACAGCACGTCGGCGCCGGCAGAAGCAGAGATGGAGGCCGGAGCAGCGGCAGCCGCGGGCTCAGCCTTCTTCTTGAACATATCAAACAGACCCATACGTTTTCTCCTCTTGATTAAGCGCAACGTTGTGCGCATGCCTACGGTAATTATAGTGCCAAATGGTTCAAATGCTAAGGTGGGGACTCGAATCGCAAGCCCTTCCCGGTAGTGCTCGTGGGATGAGCATCTCCTTTGCATCGCGGTTCGATAAGCCGAGTATCGCCCACGCGCGGGACGGGCAGAAGCGGGCACGCCAAACCCGATACTTCTTTTCGCAGCGGCACCCCGCCGCCACCCCGCTCCTGGCACCTCCTGATACCTACCGAAACGTGCCAAAATAAACCCGTCCCTTTTTGGTAGGTTTGGCGAGTGTGGATTTTCGGACGCTTAACTAACGAGCGTGGATAATCTCCCACTTTGACTTTGAGGCCGTCACCGAGCCAAAAACGGGAGATTATCCACGTTCATTTTGGATGACCCCCCCCCTGTACCAAGCCGAGCTCCATGGTCAAGTAATAACGACTTCTCATCATTAGATTGTTTACATCAATTCTAATAACTATTTAATCCTTAAACTCGTTATTAGAATTGATATGATTGGCCTAATAACGAGTTTCCGGCACTAAAGATATGGAGGGCGCGATGCAAATCGAGGAGAACGGCCAGGGAACGCTCCGCAATAATCTATCGGGGAAATTGGCTTACTATTCGTTTTTTCCAACGCCCTTGCAATCATTGAGGCAGCTAAACCTCACCGAGGAAACCTATCGCACGCTTTCCGCATGCTCACGAAAGCTTGGAGAGCTTGAAGGCATGCTCTACTTTGTTCCCAACGCCGATATGTATCTGACAATGTACGTGCGCAAAGAAGCACTCCTTTCTTCGCAAATTGAGGGAACCCAGTGCACGTTTGACGACCTACTTAGTCCATCGCAAACACAACTCCATCATAAAGATGTCGCAGACGTCGTGAATTACGTCCGTGCTGTCGACCGCGGCGTAGAACTGCTCAAAAAGATGCCCTTGTGCACGAGACTTCTTAGGCAAGTTCATGCGGTCCTGCTGGACGGAGTGCGCGGAACGGAGAAGAATCCAGGCGAGCTGCGCTCCTCACAAAACTGGATTGGCCCCTCAGGCTGCACCATTGCAACCGCATCGTTTGTCCCTCCAAACATTGAAGATTTGAGTAACACGCTCCAGGACCTCGAACGCTTTATCAATGAGCCTCAAGTCGAAATGGATCCGATTGTGCGGGCGGCGCTCGTCCATTACCAATTTGAAACTGCCCATCCATTCCTAGACGGAAACGGTCGCCTGGGCAGGCTTCTCATTACACTTATGCTCATCAATGATGGCGTTCTTCATTCTTGCTTGTTCTATCCATCGTTCCAGTTCAAGAAAAATCGAAGCGAGTACTACCGGCAACTCACATCCGTAAGGGAGAGAGGCACTTACGAGGAATGGATAGAGTTTTTCTGCAACAGTCTTCTCGAAAGTGCGAAGGACTCGGTAGGGTCTTTAAAAAACTTTGTTGACCTCCATAACCGTTCCACAGCAACCATTACCGAAAATCTCGGAAGGACTGCTGCAAACGGGCAAAGGCTGTTGGGCATTCTTGAAGAGCACCCCATCGTCGACACCGCATTCATCGCTGCCCAACTCGATATCGGCAGGAGTACCGCGAGCGCGCTCGTCAAATCATTTGAAGAATTGGGTATCCTCCGTCCGCTCGACGAGTCAAGACAGAGATACCGGCAGTACGGGTATGAAGAGTATCTTTCGATTCTCAGGGAAGACGCCGAGCCGATTAGATAGGCATCGCAGCCCAGGCAAATTAAAGCGAGCGTGGATAATCTCCCACTTTGAGCCCGCACACAGGCCAAAACCGGGAGATTATCCACGCTCATTCCTGAGTAGTCATTTATGAACGTCCCCAATGACTACTCCGGCATCGCCGATGTTTCGGCAACGACAGCGAACGGGCCGCATTCGGAGCAAGACGACGCCGCAGGTAGAGAACGGACAGCGAGCGGGTCGCATTTGTGACAAGGTGACGTGAAACAAAAGGGCGCTGACCTTCTGGTCGCGCCCTTGAAGTTGAACGTCAGATTGTCCAAATGCGGCCCGCGCAGCGTCGAGCAGTTACGGCGTTTGGTAAAACGCCGTAACTAACGTGCTCCGTACTGCTCGTAGTAGGCGTCGATGGCGGTCTTGAGCTCGTCGTCGATGACAACCTTGCCGTCGATCTCGTGGTTGTAGAGGGTCTCGACGACCTCAGCCATGGAGACGATGCTCGCGACGGGGAAACCGTACTTGGCCTCGATCTCCTTCTGCGCGGTGGTCACACCGCCCTTGCCGACCTCCATGCGGTTGAGGGACACGATCAGGCCCTTGATCTCGACATCGGCAGCAGCCTTGACCTTGGGATAGGTCTCGTCGATGGACTTGCCGCTGGTGGTAACGTCCTCGACCATGACCACACGGTCGCCGTCCTTGGGCTCATAACCCAGCAGGTTGCCCTTATCGGCACCGTGGTCCTTGGCCTCCTTGCGGTCGCAGCAGTACTTGACCTCCTTGCCGTACAGCTCGTGGTAGGCAATTGCGGTCACGACGGCCAGCGGAATGCCCTTGTAGGCCGGTCCAAACAGCACATCAAAGTCGTCGCCGAAGTTATCGTGGATGGCTTGGGCGTAATACTCGCCCAGCTTCTTGAGCTGATAGCCCGTCACGTAAGCGCCGGCGTTCATAAAGAACGGGGACTGACGGCCGCTCTTGAGCGTAAAGCTGCCGAACTTAAGAACGTCGGACTCGACCATGAACTTGATGAACTCTTGCTTGTAAGCCTCCATGCGGGCTCCTCTCGTAATCGCGTACGTGCTCTTCAGTTTAGCGCAGGCGAGGCGTCGATGTGGGCGTGCTTTGGGGCCACGGCATTCTGTAAAGGCTTTGTCAGGGGGAATGGTTTTCCGAACAATGGGGTTGACATGGCAAACCCCCTCATCAAGAATACGGGCGGATTAAAAAGGGGTACGAGATACCCAAAGCGCGCTGCGCTCAGCCTTTAGGAGGTGTGCCATGGAAGGCAGTCCTAGTCGAAAAACCCGCATGTCGCCCTCGGCACGCCGCGAGGACTCCGCACACGCATAAACGCCACCGGCAGATCGCCAAAACCACCACAAAGGCGCGCTGCACCCTTTGTGGGCTCAAGAGCTTGACGTGAGCGACATCTAGGTTTTTTGAAGCAAATACGACACGTACGCTAACTCCCCTCAACAAGGAGGACCCTATGCTGATGCTCAAAACCGTCACGGTACTCGAAGCCATCTCCAAGCGCCGCCGCACGGCGCGCCCTGCCGCTCATACCGGCCTGTCCAAGAACACCATATTCGCCGCCACCCATAGTGCCGAGGACGCCCTCGTACTGCTTGACGCCACGGCAAACGGCCTCACCGTCGAGCAGGCAACTGAGCGCCTGAACGCCGTCGGCCCCAACACCATCGAGGCAACGACCAAAACGCTCGCCCGCCGCATCGCCGACGCGTTCATCGATCCCTTCGCCGGCATCCTCGCCGCGCTCGCGCTGGTCTCGCTCTACATCGACGTGCTCGCCGTGCCCGAACCGCAGCGCGACCCCTCCACGGTCATCGTCATCGGCATCATGCTGCTGGTATCGGGCGGCATGAAGTTTATCCAGGAAGCCCGCAGCGGCAATGCGGCAGAAGCCCTCAAGGACCTGGTCTCCAACACTTGCACCACCCTGCGCGACGGCGAGCGCATCGAGATCCCCTTCGACGAGCTCGTCCCCGGCGATGTGATCCGCCTCTCTGCCGGCGATATGGTTCCAGCCGATGCCCGCATCATCACCGCGCGCGACCTGTTTGTGATCGAGTCCGCACTCACCGGCGAGAGCGAGGCCGTCGAGAAGACCACCGCCGTCACCGTCGTCGAGGGCGCCGACGGCTCCGCGCTGCCACTCTCTGCCTGCAAGAACATCGTCTTTACCGGCACCTCCGTGCAAAACGGCACCGCCATGGCGCTTGTCGTTGCCACCGGCTCGGACACCTACCTGGGCGGCATCGCCAAGATGCTCAACGGGCGCGGCGAAAAGAACGCGTTTAATCGCGGCGTCTCGAGCGTCTCCATGTTGCTCGTACGCCTCATGCTCGTTATGGCGCCGGCCGTCTTTGCCATCAACGCCACCACCAAGGGCAGCGTCATCGACGCGCTGCTGTTCGCCACGAGCGTGGCCGTGGGCATCACGCCGCAGATGCTTCCCGTTATCGTGACCACGAGCCTATCGCAGGGCGCCAAGGACCTCGCCCGTCGCCAGGTTATCGTCAAGGAGCTGCCGGCGATTCAAAACCTCGGTGCGATGGACGTCCTGTGCTGCGACAAGACCGGCACCCTCACCGAAGACCGCATCGTGCTCGAGCGCTATCTCAGCACCGACGGCAACGAAGACGCACGCGTGCTGCGCCATGCATTTTTGAATAGCTTCTTCCAAACCGGCCTCAAAAACCTTATCGACCTGGCCGTAATCGACCGTGCCGATGTGACGCCCTCGACCGTCGTGCCCGATTCTATGCTGGGCCAGAGTCTGCGCGACCGCTATACCAAGGTCGACGAGGTTCCCTTCGATTTCTCGCGCCGCCGCCTGAGCGTAGTTGTCGCCGACGCCCAAGGCAAAACCCAGATGGTTACCAAGGGCGCTGCCGAGGAAATGCTCGAGATCTGCTCCTTTGTCGAGATCGATGGCATCGCTCAGCCGCTCACCGACGAGAAGCTCGCCCAGATTCGCAAGCAGATCGCCGGACTTAACGCCGAGGGCCTACGCGTAATTGCCGTGGCGCAGAAGACCAATCCGCGCTGCGTGGGCGAGTTTGGCATCGCCGACGAGTGCGACATGGTGCTGATGGGCTTTTTGGCCTTCCTCGATCCGCCCAAAGCAAGTGCCGCGAGCGCCGTCGCCACCCTCGAGGCCAAGGGCGTGGCGGTCAAGGTCCTAACCGGCGACAACGACCGCGTCGCCGCCACCGTCTGCGAGCAGATTGGTATCGATGCGAGCAACGTCTTGCTCGGCTCCGAGATCGATGCGCTCGATGACGCCGAACTTGCCGAGCGCGCCGAGAAAACCCACCTCTTCGCCAAGCTCTCGCCGCTGCAGAAGGCGCGCCTGGTACGTGTCATGCGCGAGATGCTCGGCCACACCGTGGGCTTTATGGGCGACGGCATCAACGACGCCGCCGCCATGCGTGCGAGCGATTGCGGCATATCGGTCGATTCGGCCGTCGATATTGCCAAGGAATCCGCCGATATCATCTTGCTTCAGAAGGACCTGGGCGTGCTCGAGCGCGGCATCATCGAAGGCCGCCGCACTTACGGCAACCTGCTCAAGTACCTCAAGACCACGGTGAGCTCCAACTTTGGCAACGTGCTGTCCGTGACCGTCGCGAGCTTGTTCTTGCCGTTTTTGCCTATGAGCGCTCTGCAGCTGGTGCTGCTATCGCTCGTCTACGAGATCGTGTGCATCGCGCTGCCGTGGGACACCGTCGATGACGCCTGGACTGCCCGTCCGCGTGCCTGGGATGCCGCGTCCATCAAGGGCTTTATGCTCGAGCTGGGCCCCGTGAGTTCGCTGTTTGACATCGTGACCTTCGCCGCGCTCTTCTTTGTCGTGTGCCCCGCCGCCGTGGACGCAAGCTGGCCCGAGCTCTCCGGGACGGGCAACGTCGCGGGTATGGCGACCTTTGCCGCGCTCTTCCAGGGTGGCTGGTTTATCGAGTCTATGTGGTCGCAGACGCTCGTGATCCACATGCTGCGCTCCCCGCGCCTGCCGAGCCCGCGCGACCACGCCGCGCCCGCACTGTGCGCGCTCACCGTGCTAGGCCTGGCGCTTGTCACCTGGCTGCCGGCAAGCCCCATCGCCGATGCGCTCGGCCTCATGACGCTGCCCGCGAGCTTTTTTGGGCTGCTCATTGGCATCGTTACCGCCTATATCGCGCTCACCCAGCTGGCAAAGCGCCGCTACATTGCCCGCCACGGCGAGCTGCTGTAGCAAGCAAGCGGAAAACCCTGCCAGCTGACGTCGGCAGCCTATCCCCTCAGCAGTTGCGGTGAAATAGTTCCTGTTTAAAGTCCAACGGCTTTGATTTAGGGACTATTCCACCGCAACTTATTGGGGGATTAGCTAGTCTTGGGGTGTCCAGGACCAGAAGAAGTTGATAAGGGCAACACGTGAGGTGGTGCCGGTCTTTTTGTTGATCGAGGAAATGTGACGATAGAGCGTGGAGCGCGAAAGGAAAAGCGTTGTGGCGATGTCCTGAACGCTCTGGTCCGAAACGACCAAGGCCTCAAGAATATCGCGCTCGCGCTCTGTAAGCCCAAAGGTGGCGACGAAGGCATCGAGGCGTTCATCGGACGTGAGCTCCGCTGCCTCCACGGGCTCGGGGTCGGAGCATGTGGGCGCAAGATCCCCACCAAGATCGTCGGTGGCAAGCGGCAGGCCATCCCGCATCACGACATCATCGGCCCGTTGCCCCAACTGCCCCAGCAGCGTAATCGCAATGCCCACAAACATCACGAGCGCCGCGCCGACCGCCGCCAGCACGTTTTGACTCGAGATGATCGCCGCCGCCGGCGCCGTCACGAGCATCGAGCACACGTTGTTGACGACGCGACCCATGCACGGCCAAAAATATGACCAGCGCGCATAGAGCGAGATGGCGGCGAATTTTGTGGTAAAGAACACCACAAAGAAGCCCGAGCCCAGATAAAAAATGATCGTGGCAGCAAGCTCGTTGCCGCCGTTGCCGTCGATGATGAGCACAAAGAACGAAAGCGTGGACAGCATGGCGGCGCATGTCATGCCGATATTCATATACGAACGGCCGTGCAGGTCAAATAGGGCGCCAGCGGCCAACGAGCTCACGACGAGTAGCAGGCGCGGCCAATCGCCCAAATCGACGGCCCCGAAAGCATGCATGGTCGTGAGGCCCGCGTTGAGGGCGGCGAATACGCCGGAAAGATACGCCGTCGCCACCGTCAAGCGAACTACGGCACGGCGGAACGCCGCCTTTGCCTCGGGATTGTCTTGCCACTTAGCGCCATATTCCAAAGCATCTACCGAAAGCCCGGCAGCACTGGGTTCAAAGTTGGGATCGGACTCGTCGCGCAGCTTGGCGCGTCGGGCGCCATGGAGCAACGCCACCTGCGCGATCGCGCAGGCAACAAGAACGAACTGTTGCGGAATCCCCGCGGGCATCACCATATGGTTGAACACCTGCACCAGAACGCCCAGGCTATACGAAAGCGCCGACGCGCGCGCCAAGCAGGGCGTCCGCGCAAAGCGTCGCGCAAAGTTGGCATGGGCGGTCGACCCGCAGTAGCCCAGCGTGCAGCACGCCATCAAACCGCCGCCGATTACCATCTCAAGCCGAACCGCCATCATCAACAGCAACAGTGCCGACACCAGCAGCAGGCCCGTAATGTCGCTTGTCGCATCAATCGCGTGAGGGCGGCGATAATACAGGATAGGACGCACAAAGAAGCCAATCACGCTCGCACCGATGACAAGGCTCTCGTAGATAACGACCTCGTTCGCTGGCACGAACTCGGCCATGCGCACATCAAAGAGATACTCGCACGCCAAAAACGTGAAGAAGAACAGCGCCAGGCATATAATCTCCCGAATGCCCCAACGCAAATATGCGGTTGTGTCTCCTATGCCCCTCATGGTTAACCCCCAGCCGCTCAATTGTCTGGAAATCTATTTTAATAAAGAACCAGTCTCAATATCGAAGCCAGGCTCGAAATGCTGCCAATTCGACCCCAGCCGTCCACATCACGCCGCGATTTTGAGCCGCATGGACCAGAAGGGACGCGCGCGATCTCTAGCTCGGCCAGGAGTGTCCCCAACTACCACTCATTTAAGTACGTCCCCAATGAGTGGCC
>CABUIE010000003.1 GCA_902491565.1 uncultured Collinsella sp. | reverse complement strand
ACAAATCCAAGTTAGACCATTTCAAATGGTTCGATGTCTGCCCGGATGCGACACTTGAAGTGTCCATCCTCGCAGTATCCGGTTCTCAAGGTGCACGCCCCGCGGCTGATCCGGTTCCACCGGGCCGCGCGGCAAGGAGATATATTGCCAGACCGCGAAGCCCTGTGGGACGTCAATTCCACTCTTCACAAGTCCTACACAACATATTGCTTTCTATAGGTAATAGAAAGACTGGTGCGGATCTTCCGCACGTATCAGATGATGACCCTTTGGTTCAGGAATATATAGAGATCGGTCACCTGTAAGTGTTTATCTACCCGCGCTTTTAGCAATGTAAACCGCGCCTCAGATAAAAAGAGGGAGCGCCGCGCACAACGCGACACTCCCCTAGCGATTCAAGAGAATCTATTAGGCCTCGAGAGCCTTCTTGGCGATGGTAGCCAGCTCGTTGAAGGACTCGATATCCTCGTAAGCCATCTGAGCCAGGACCTTGCGGTCGAGCTCGATGCCGGCAACCTTCAGGCCGTGCATGAACTGAGAGTAAGAGATGTCGTTCAGGCGAGCAGCAGCGTTGATACGAGTGATCCAGAGAGAACGGATCTCGCGCTTCTTGTTGCGGCGATCACGATACTGATACTGCAGGGAGTGCTGGACCTGCTCTTTAGCATGCTTGTAAGTACGCGAAGCGGCACCGTAGTAACCCTTCGCACGGTGCATAACGGTACGGCGCTTCTTCTTGGCGGCAACAGCGCGCTTAATACGTGCCATGTTCTATCAACTCCTAGACGGTAAAACGAAAAACGGGAACACGAACTTAGGCGAAACGCGACTTGATGACCTTGCGGTCGGCAGCGGCGATCTCGGTCTCCTGACGGAAGCCACGCTTACGCTTGGTGGACTTCTTGCTCAGGATGTGGCTCTTGAAAGCCTTGGCGCGCATAAGCTTGCCGGTACCAGTCTTGCGGAAACGCTTCTTGGTGCCGCTGTGGGACTTCATCTTAGGCATGAAATACTCCTTAATCGGTTACAGAACACTAGTTACTTGGTATCGCTTGCCGCTTTATCCTCATCGAAGGCGCCCTTAATCGGGGCGAGCAGCATAAGCATGTTACGGCCTTCCATCTTAGGCTTGGACTCGACCGTAGCGTAAGGCTTGAGATCCTCGGCGAGACGCTCGAGAACGTTAAGGCCCTGCTCCGGGTGAGCCATCTCACGGCCGCGGAACATGATGGTGATCTTAACGCGTGCGCCCTTCTTGAGGAAACGCAGAACGTGGCCCTTCTTGGTCTCGTAGTCGCCAACGTCGATCTTGGGTCGGAACTTCATTTCCTTGACCTCGACCTTGGACTGGTTCTTACGAGCAGCCTTGGCCTTCATGGCCTGCTGGTACTTGAACTTACCGTAGTCCATGACCTTGCAGACCGGCGGCTCCGCGTTGGGAGCGATCTCGACCAGGTCGAGACCCTGATCGTCGGCGACGCGCTGGGCATCGCGGATGGCGAACAGGCCGAGCTGAGAGCCATCGACGCCAATCAAACGGCACGAAGATGCAGTAATCTCGTCGTTGATGCGGGTGTCATCAGACTTAGCTATTTTCCCTACCTCCATTCATAAAAAAATAACCCGGCGCTTCTCAGCAACCAGGTCGTACACATAGACTTCCTCGATTTGAGGAAGGGAATCTAAGTTGTATGACCAGTCAGCTGCTCATTGGCGCCAAAAGGTGGGAACCCTCGGGTTCCTCTTTAGGGCATTGCGGGAACAACGCCTTGCGAATAATAACACGTACAGCGCGTTATCACATTACGTACACGAAAAAGGGGCCTTGACCCCCTTGAACGCTCGCTTGCATGTATGGTGCCCGAGGCGAGACTCGAAGGGCCTTCGCTTCGCGAAGCCCCGGGCTTCGGACGCGCGGCGCCCTCGCCACGCTCCGCTACAAACAGGCCGCAGGCCTGTTTGCTTAACGCTTCGCGCGCTCACGCGAGTTCGGCACGGAAAAGGGGGCCGCAACCCCCTTGAACGCTCACTTGCATGTATGGTGCCCGAGGCGAGACTCGAACTCGCACGTTGTTGCCAACGGTGGATTTTGAGTCCACTGCGTCTGCCAATTCCGCCACTCGGGCACGTAATGCGTGAGTTAGTTTATCACAGCTTTCTACCGATTAGTCCGAAAATGGAACTTCGAGCATTTCGATGAGTTCGACCGTGCGTAGCATCTCGCGCTGACGGCATCCGCGACCGTCGACCGAAGCCTCACCCATCTGGTTATCGTAAGGGTCCTCGCGCATGCCGTCAAAAGAGGGCTCAAACTCTGCCTGGAATCGATTGTTGGCCACCATACGCCACGGGTCGAGATTGCCAAAGTAGTGGCGGCGGCGCCACTCCTCCCCCATCCTGCGAGCAGAAGATCCAAATGACACGTCGGCGTTGAGCCAACCGGTCTGCGGCGTATAGAACTCTGCCCAGTCGTGCGACCCCACCGAATCGGGCGCAACATACAGGCCGCTCTGCCAACGGGCAGGCACGCCCGCGATACGGCACATGGTGATAAACGTGAGCGCCATAACGCCGCAATCGCCGCGGAGCGAATGCGCGCAGTCATCGGCAATAGATCCCAAAAGCAAGTACGGCGGCTGATAACGATAGTCGATATGCTGCGTCAGATAATCATAGATAGCACGGGCGCGATCGAGCGGATCCTCGAGTCCGTCAACAACACCGGCCGTCAGCTGCTGCAGATACGGCGTGAATGCAATGTGCGGACGATCCTCGGAAATATCCTCGGGCAGAGGCGCGTCCATACGCGGATGAACCGGAAGTGTGCCACCGTAGACATCACAATAAGCAGCATCGATGTGATAACGATAAGTCACCGAGAATGAGCGCTCACTCGAAGAAGACCACGAGGCGGTACGCGCCGAAGCGTTCGCGGGAGCAACAGCACCCTCCGGCGTCATGTCGAGAATCTCGACTCGAGACTGCTGACGACAGGCAGCCGCGACGGGAAGCCAAGCGCAAACGGTCTCCCCCTCCAGAGCGCCGGGGACAGACAAGGACGCCTTAAGCGTAATAACGCGAGTCAATCCGTTTTGCGACTCCATCTCCTTGAGCATCTCGTTGCGCAGTGCTATTCCGTCCGTAGAATCGGGACGCATGCCGGGGACCTCTTTGGGATATACGCGAAGCGAATCGAGGAAGTTGTCGAGAACGAACAGCTCGTCATCGATAAAGCGCCAGTCAATACGCTTACGGTCAATCAGATCGTCAAATTGCTCCTCGGTAAACCCAGGCCACTCCTCGCGAATCATCGCAATAGCTCGATCGCGCGACACCGAAAAATGAAGCGGCGTCTCAAGCATGCGATACCGCTCGGCACGAACGCAGGCAGCAAGCGAGGGATCGGGATTTTGGGCAAGTAGGCGGTCGCAAGCCTCAATAGCCTGCGAAAGATACCCCGCGTCCTTTAAACGCAGAATCTCGGGTGGCAAGCCAATATCTAGAAAACGGAAGTCATCATTGCAAACATCAACAGAGCAACCAACCGGCCCCTCGTCAATAACCTTCCCATCCGAAGGCAGCACATTAATAACAGCCATACCAAACTCCAAGTCATTAGAACTCTTGAAGTCCATTGTAGCGAGATAAAAAAGAAAGCCCCAATAAAGGAACCCTCGACACCGATAAACGGTACCTCTAAAAATGAATTCAGCCCAGTAACCCTGCGGCGTTAAACGAAGGAAGCCCCGTCCCCCGGAACTGTTTCCTTGGCGCGACTTCTGGCGAAGCCAGGTGAGCGCAAAGGAAACAGTGTAGGGGGACGGGGCTTCCGACGGGAAGTTTAGCGACGCTTACGCCTTGTTGACGGAGCCAAACTCCTCCATGAGCTCCTTGGTGCGGGCAACGATGTTGTCGCGACCAGGCTTGAGGAGCTTGCGGGGGTCAAAGCCCTTGCCCTGCTGATCCTTGCCAGCCTCGATATACTCGCGAACGCCCTTGGCGAAGACGAGCTGCAGATCGGTGTTAACGTTGATCTTGGAGATACCCAGGGAGATGGCCTTCTTGATCTGATCCTCGGGGATGCCGGTACCACCGTGCAGAACGAGGGGCAGGTCGCCGGTCTGAGCCTTGATCTCGCCCAGACGCTCGAAGGAAAGGCCAGCCCAGTCGGCGGGATACACGCCGTGGATGTTGCCGATACCGCAGGCGAGGAAGTCGACGCCCAGGTCAGCAATCTGCTTGCACTCAGCGGGGTCAGCGAGCTCGCCGTTGGAGGTCACGCCGTCCTCGGTGCCGCCGATGCCGCCGACCTCGGCCTCGATGGACATGCCCTTGGAGTGGGCAAGCTCAACGAGCTCCTTGGTGCGGTCGAGGTTAAGCTGGAAGGTCTCCTCGTGAGAGCCGTCATACATGATGGACGTGAAGCCGGCCTCGATGCACTTGAAGCAGTCCTCGTAAGAACCGTGATCGAGGTGAAGGGCGACGGGGACGGTAACGCCCGTGGCCTCGACGGCAGCCTTGACCATGTCGGCGCAGACCTTGAAACCGCCCATCCACTTAGCGGCACCAGCGGTGCACTGAAGGATCAGCGGAGACTTGGCCTCCTCGGCGGCCTGGAGAATAGCCAGGGTCCACTCGAGGTTGTTGGTGTTGAAGGCACCGAGAGCGTACTTGCCGGCCTCGGCCTTCTTGAGCATGTCTGCTGCGTTGACGAGCATAAAAGAAACCTCCTGTAAGGTTGCTCCGATAACGCCTGAGATTTTACCACGACATACCCGAGCATAAACGTTCGTTTGTTCACGAATACCATCCGATTGGACAAATTTTGACCGTTTGCCCCACAGAATCGACCCACTGGGGAAAATAGCTTGACGATTGAGTGGTCTTCGTGGTTCGAAAGACGGCTTCGAGCCTACATCTGCATAAACGGGTTCTGCATAAGTTCGCGCGCCATCGTGGTCGAATCGCCATGGCCCGTCAAGCAAACGGTATCGGGCGGAAGCGTCTTGGCAAGTTTGGAGAGCGAGCGCATAATCGCCGCCTCGTTACCGCCGGAAAGATCGGTACGACCGTGGCTGCCCGGGAAAAGCGTGTCGCCCACAAAGGCGATGTTCCCCTGCTCGGTCGCGGCGAACAGGACGATGCCGCCCGGCGTATGCCCCGGCGTCTCGATCACCTGCAGGCAGACGTCGCCCACCTCGATTGTATCGCCCTCGGCAAGCAAACGCGTCGGCTCACCCGGATCGGGCGTCTCGATACCCCACATGGTGCGCTGCTCCTCGATATTTGCGCGAGGTACCGTCACGTCCTTAGCGCACAACTCATATAGCGCGCCGTCGCCAACGACAGCTCGAACCCCGGCAACCCCGCCAACATGGTCGGCATGACCGTGCGTGCAGACAGACCCGAGTACGCGCACCTCGGGATGCGCGGTGCGGATATGCTCCACAAGACGCTCGCCCTCCCACGCCGGATCGACGATTAAGCACTCGTCATTCGAAATCACGACGTAACTGTTGGTCTGAATGGGGCCGTTGACGAGCGCCTCAATCGAAGCCGAGCCTCGGGGTGTCAGGTCCAAAGTCATAACGCCCATGCGCATACCCTCCTTCTAAAATACGTTCGAGGCACCAAACGATGCCTCGAACGTAACCAATATCTATGATGCTGAGAGGCTCTCGCACCTACACACGACGCTTGAGCTGAGCTCCGCCTTCGCCGGGCATAAGACGGCGAGCGTCGTAGACCGAATCGACACTGCTGATGGAAGCCAGCAGCGGATCCAGACCGCTCGCGTCCGAGATCTCGACCATGAAGCGCAGGGTCGCAATACCCTCGCGGTTGGTCGACGTGGCGGCAGAAAGGATATTACCGCCCGCATCGCCAATGGCAATGGTGACATCCTTGAGCAGGCCCATGCGGTCCAGGCACTCGACCACGATCTCGACCTGGAAGAGGGTGTCGGCAGCGCCGTCCCACTCCACATCGATCATGCGCTCGGGATGTTCCATAAGACCCTTGACGTTGGGGCAGTTGGCGCGATGCACCGAAACGCCACGACCGCGCGTGATGAAGCCGACGATGTCGTCACCCGTCACGGGGTTGCAGCAATGAGCCAGACGGACCAGCAGGCCGCTGTTGCTCTCGCCCTTGACGATAATGCCGTTACTGGCGCTCTTGCCGCGCTTTTGCGGCTTGCGGTTGGAGCCGCGAGCGGGCTGCTTCACGACCTCGGCGATAGCCTCGGCCTTGGTGAGCTGTTCCTCGGGCTTGGGGTCCAAGATTTGCTCGACCTTATTGCCCACAGCGCGCGGGGCAACCTTGCCGGCGCCGACGGCGGCAAACAGGTCCTCGAGCTGCTTAAAGTTAAACTGCTCCGCCACGGCGTTGAGTGCACGCGTCGAACGCGGCGTAGAAATGCCATAGCCACGCTTACGCAGGTCCTTGGCCAGCATATCGCGACCGGCGGCAGCGTCGTCGTCCTTGGTCGCAGCGGCAAAATAGCGGCGGATCTTTGACTTGGCGGAAGGTGTCTTAACGATCTTGAGCCAATCGCGCGACGGCTTGGAACTCTTGTTCGTCAGGATCTCGACACGGTCACCCGTCTTAATCTCGTGCGTGAGCGGAGCCACCGCACCGTTGATTTTGGCGCCGACGCAATGGTTTCCCACCTCGGTGTGAACGGCGTAGGCAAAGTCGAGCGGTGTAGAGCCGGCACGAAGCGCCATGACCTCGCCCTTGGGCGTGAAGACAAAGATCTCCTGATCGAACAGATCGACCTTCAGCGAGTGCAGGTATTCCTTGGCATCGGTGATCTCGTCGGAAGCCGCCCAATCGAGCGAATGCTTGAGCCAGTTGATCTGGTCGTCCAAACGTTGAGCGTCATTGGTCTTGGAAGCAGACGATCCGCCCGACTTCTTATATAGCCAGTGGGCGGCAATGCCGTACTCGGCCTGCTCATGCATCTCGTAGGTTCGAATCTGAATCTCGAGCGGACGAGCCGTAGGGCCGATGACCGTTGTGTGGAGCGACTGGTAGTTATTGACCTTGGGCATGGCGATATAGTCTTTAAAGCGACCGGGCATGGGGTGCCACAGCGTATGCACCGCGCCGAGCGTGGAGTAGCAATCGCGCACCGAATGCGTGATGACGCGCAGTGCCACCAGGTCGTAGATCTCGGAGAACTCCTTGCCCTTGCGCTTCATCTTTTGGTAGATGGACCAATAGTGCTTGGAGCGGCCGTTGATCTGGAAGTCCTCCAGACCAATGCGGTTGAGCTCATCGGTAAGCGTCTTGATGGTCTCGGCAAGGTAGCGCTCGCGGACCTCGCGCGACTCAGCCACCATGCGCGCGATGCGCTGGTAGGCATCGGGCTCCAGGTAGAAGAAGGACAGGTCCTCGAGCTCCCACTTAATAGAGCTCATGCCCAGGCGGTCGGCCAAGGGCGCGTACACGTCCATGGTCTCGCGAGCCTTAAACAGGCGACGATCCTCGCGCAGGGCTGCCAGCGTTCGCATGTTGTGCAGACGGTCGGCAAGTTTAACGATGATGACGCGAATGTCCTTGGACATGGCGAGGAACATCTTGCGCAGCGTGAGCGCCTGCTTCTCGTCCATGCTGTCGACTTCGATGTTGGTGAGCTTGGTCACGCCATCGACGAGCTCGGCCACCGTATCGCCAAACAGGCCGGAAACATCGGTGAGCGAGGTCTCGGTGTCCTCGACGGTATCGTGCAGCAGCGCGGCACACACCACATCGCAGTCCATCTTGAGATCGGCCAAAATGATGGCAACCTCGACGGGATGGTTAATGTACATCTCGCCCGAGCGGCGCTTTTGGTTACAGTGTTTCTCGGCGGCAAAGCAGTAGGCTTGCTCCACCTTGGAGAAGTCGTCCTCATTCATATATTTGAGGCACAGGCGCTCCAGCTTGTCGTAGCTGTCCGCCATAATCTCGGGCGGCAGCTCATCGGCATGCTTATAGTGCTCCATCTCCGAAAACGGCTGGAGGGTGGAATCATGGGCGGTACGGGCTGCGGCATCCATCGAGGTCCCCTTCCCCTAGGCCCGCGGTACGATCGGGCGGTTAACTTTGGCTAGCATATCAGAAGCGCACGAATCGAGCGCCCAGCTCCGGAAAGCCGAAAACTCCATGCGCGAGCGCAAGCCCTCCAAATAGCGAATTGACCTGCTCAATTGCACGCGGCCGGGGTTTTCGGCCATCGCGATGCGACGGGTGTCGTCAAACCCCGAAACGCGACAAAAACCAAGCTCTTCGAAGATTCCCAAGCCGCTTTCCACCGAGCGCTCGTCGACCGGCGTGCGAGCATCGATGGCAAGGCACATCTGCGCGATGTCGATATCGCTCGCGCTAAAGGAATCGTCCCCGGTCTTGCCGCGGTTGGAGCGCCACATGGTCTGCAGCGCGCGATAGAGCGTGACGAGCTCGTCGCGCTCGGGCGCATAGCAGTCGAGCAGGCGCTCGTTAATACGGGCGTCACGCGACGAATAGAGTAGATGGATCACGGCGGGATGGCCATCGCGACCGGCGCGGCCGCTCATCTGGTTAAACTCAATGCCGCCAAACGGCATGTGATAGAGCACGACATGGCGAATATCGGGAAGGTTGACGCCCTCGCCAAAGGCGGATGTCGAGACGATGCAGCTGAGGCTGCCGTCTCGAAACGCCTCCTCTACGCGATGGCGGTCGGTGCGCGTAAGGCCAGCGTTATAGAACGCGATACGGGTCGCACAGTCGGGAACGCGTTTGCGTAGTGTCTTGGCGAGCGCCACGGACTGGTCGCGCGAATTGACGTAAATGACGGTCTTCTCCCCCGTCGCCACGATCGACACCAAACGGTTCTCGCGACTTGCAAGATCACGGTCGTCCTCGAGCTGCAGGTTCTCGCGCACCGTCTCGTCGACCACCGTGTGAGTGATCGGAAGCATGCGGGCAAGCTCGGCCACGACCGGAGCCGTCGCGGTGGCCGTCGCGGCCATAACGACCGGGTCGCCCAGGGCTTTGAGGATATCGGGCATGTCGAGATAGGCGCTGCGGTCGCCGCCCTTGGCAAGGCCCGCGTGGTGCGCCTCATCGATAACGACAAAACCGATACGCCCCGAACGCGCAAAGCGGTCGCGGTGAATGGACAGGAACTCGGGCGTCGTGAGCACGATGCCGGTACGGCCCGAAGCCAAGCCGGCAAACACGTCATCGCGCGCCGCCTCCACGGTCTCGCCGGTCAGCACGCCAACGCCAATGCCAAGCGATGCCATCGTCGACGAGAGGTGATAGGCCTGGTCGGCAACAAGCGCACGCAGCGGATAGACAAAGATGCTCGCACGTCCGCGAAGCACCGCCTCACGCGCGGCATGCACATGGAAGATGAGCGACTTGCCGCGCCCCGTTCCCATAACGGCCAGAACACTTTGGTGATCGGCCAGGGCATCGAGCGCCTCGACCTGCGCGCGGTGCGGCTGGTTCGAGCCGATAAAGCTATGGATAAGCGAGCGCGTGAGCTCGGTATAGGAAAGCTGGGCGAGCGTCTCGCGCTTGCGCGACTCCAGGCGCAGGCCAGAATCCGCCGGCTGCACGCCACGACGAAGCTCGCATGCCGGATCGTCGACGCCGGGCAGCGTGGTATCGCGGACCAGAACATCCTTGATCATGAGCTTGGGCTTCACACGCCCCTGCCAATGCTCGGCAACGGCCTCGAACACCAAGTCGACAGCGCTATCGCAGTTGATGAGCTTATCGATTTGCGGCACGCGGAACATGATGGCCGACACGCTCGCGGCGCCATCGGTCGCCACAAAGCGCATGTGCTCGCCGGTTTTGCCCACCACGGCGCGATCGCACATCGTCACGCCCTCGGCGGCCAGCAGCGGCACCTTGTTGCCCTGGCCAAACGGCTCAAGACGGGAAATCTGCTCTATAGTCTCGATATTCAGCTCGGAAAGGTCGACCGTGGCGGCAACCTCGTCGATGTCTTCAAAGTCCTCAGCGGGAATCTCCGATAGCACGGCGGAAAGGCGACGACGGAATTCATCGAGCTTGGATGCCTCGATGGTCACACCCACCGCACCGGCATGTCCGCCGCGACGAATCAGCAGGTCGGAACAGCGCTCGACGGCGTCAAACAGGTTAACTTTGCCCACCGAGCGACCAGAGCCGCGCGCGATACCGTCCTCGATCGAGAACAGCAGCGCCGGCACGTGATAGCGGTTGGTCAGACGGCTTGCCACGATGCCCTTGACACCCTCGTGCCAGCCTTCGCCGCCCACGACGATCGCGCGCCCGCCGTCATAGGTCTCCTCGACCTTTGCCATGGCATCGCGCGTGAGCTCCGCCTCGATCTCACGGCGCTGGCGGTTGATTTCCTCGAGCTCAGCCGCCAGCGCGCTTGCTTCGATGGGATTGCGGGCAAGCAGCAGGTCGAGCGCCAGCTTGGGATCGGCCATGCGGCCGGCAGCGTTTAAGCGGGGAATGAGCGAGAATGACAGGCCATCCGCCGTAATGCTCGAAAGGTCCGCCTTGGCAAGCGCGGCAAGCGCGATATAGCCGGGGCGAGCGGTTACGCGCATCTGCTGGATGCCCTCGGCAACCAGCGCGCGGTTCTCGGGCGTGAGCGGCATCATGTCGGACACGGTGCCCAGCGCCGCGACCTCGATTAGCGAACGCCAATACGACGGCTTGCCCAGGCGCTCACCCAGGACTTGCACCAGCTTGAGCGCCACACCAGCACCGGCAAGCTCGCGCGAGGGGCCCTCGTCCTCGAGCTTGGGGTCGGTCAGGGGCACACCCTGCGGCACCTGGTCGGAGGGCTCGTGATGGTCCGTGACCACCAAATCGATCCCCAGGTCCTCCAAATAGGAAACCTCTTCCTTGGCGGCAATGCCGTTATCGACGGTCACGATCAGCTGGGGGCGAGCGAGCTCGTTAACGCGATCGAGTGCCGCGCGCGAAAGACCGTAGCCCTCATCAAAGCGATGCGGAATAAACGGCGTGACATCGGCGCCAAACGTGCGCAGCGCCTCGGTCAACAGGCAGGTCGACGTAATACCGTCAACGTCAAAATCGCCAAAGACTGCAATGTGCTCGTGGTTGCGAATAGCACGCTCGACGCGGTCGGCAACGACCGACATGCCCGGGATAATGAGTGGATCGGCCCAGTCGCGATCGAGCGAAGGCGTCAAAAACAATTGGCCCTCTTTGATGGAGCCAATGCCGTGCGCGACCATAATGCGCGCCACCAGCCCGGGAATGCCCAGACCAGCCGAAAGCTCCTTTTCGAGCTCGGGGTTTTGCTGAGCGACCGCCCAGCGATGCGTCGTCTTAAGCGATGACATAGGCGCCCACCCCCGATAGGGGCAGGTCGCCGCGATACCTCTCACGGTTCATAGCGATGAGTCCTCTGTGTATGCCCGCTTCGGCAGGCAGATCTGTTGAACGGATTTATTATACCGTGCGGCGCGGACGCAAATCGCCGCAGCACGCCGCGGTTTCGGTAAACGATGCCGGTAATAGCCTCGAAATAATCGAGCGTTTCAGCCGCACGGACGCATACGAGCGTCTAGCATATCCATACAAACGAGTTCGCGGATAAAGGGAGTCACGGGACATATGAAGCAATGGACTGGACTGGGAAAGTTCCTCGCGGGGCATATGCAGGTCATCGTTCCGATTTGCGTGGCGCTCGGCGTGCTCTTTCCCCAGCAGATTGGCGTGCTCAAGCCCATTGTTCCCGCCCTCTTCGCCTTTATGACGTTTCAGGGTGCGCTCAGCAACACCTTCCACCAGGTAGCCGAGGTGTTCCGCCGTCCCCTGCACCTGATTTTGGCACTGCTCGTCTCGGCGGCGCTTATTCCCATCGCGGCCTATGCCATGGGATCGTTATTCTTTGGCTCCAATCCCAACCTTGTCTGCGGCATCGTGCTCGAGTACAGCGTACCCGTGGCGGTCACTGCCTTTATGTGGATTAGCATGTTCGGCGGCAACGGCCCGCTCGCGCTCACCATCATCCTGACGTCCTCGGTTATCTCCCCTGTGACGATTCCGCTCACGCTCAAGCTCCTGCTGGGCGCCACCGTCTCGATCGATGTGCCGAGCATGATGCAAGACATGGCCTTTATGATCGCCATCCCCGCCGTGCTCGGCATCGTGATCAACGAGCTCACGCGCGGATGGGGGCACGAAAAACTCTCCCCCGTGCTCTCGCCCGCCTGCAAATTCATGATGATGGGCGTTATCGCCTCCAACTCCACCGCCATGAGCGAGTACGTGCTGCACATGAACGCGGTGCGCTTGGAAGTCGCCCTCTTTATTTTGGTCTTCGCCATCAGTGGCTTTGTCGTCGGTTTTCTGGTCGCCCATACGCTGCATCTGCCATATAGCGAGACGACCACCATGTGCTTTACCTGCGGCATGCGTAACATCTCTTCGGGCGCCGTCATCGCCACGCAGTACTTTCCGGGCGAAGTCGTGTTTCCCGTCATGTGCGGAACGCTGTTTCAGCAGGTACTCGCCTCGCTTATCGGGCATCTCTTTGAGCGTCTGACCGGCGAGGAGCGCGCCGCCCAGCGCAAGCGGGTCGAGGCCGGCCGCGACGCCATGGGACGCTAGACTGTCCGCAGTGCGCGGGCGCTCACTTTACGATGTGAGCGCCTCAAGATGTGCGCGGAGTCGTTCTGCATCGACATCGAGCGTGGTCTCAGCATTGACCTGAGCCAGCCGATACCCGACAAAGTAGGGTGAAACCACCCAACGCGGCAGCGCCTTGGCAATGGTCCGACCGTCCGTGTGGTAGAAGAACAAGTTGTACGACTCTGCACGACCACCATGGTGCTCGTTCAGGATATAGCGCAGAGCTACCTGAATCGCATCGGCGAAGAGGTCCGTCTCGGCCTGGTCTCGCGCGCCATCGCTGGCAGCGATTCCCTGCGGGGCTGAAACGTTGACCTCAAAGAACCCCATGATCGGTTCGGTTGAGATGTCGACCGAGATTCTCCCCTGTTGCCAGACACTGATGCCTTCAAAGTTGGCTGAGGTCAGCGCCGCATAGCCGTCCTCCTGTTCCAAGCCCACAATCTGCATGTGTGGATGGACGAGGCTGCCGCCCGAAAGCGGGCCTTTGTTCTTGTACATGAGCACACTGCGGTACTGTTGGGAATCGATCATCTGCTGCCAACAGCCCAGGGCAAACCGCATCACATGATGCAGCTCATCCGGTTCATAGGTCACCAGGTCGGCGTCGTGATTGGCAGACTCGATCAATACGGTCTGACGTGTGGCCCGCAAGGTCTTGAACTTATTCTCGAGCCAGATGCAGTCACCATCGCGCTGGATGATGTTGGCAAGCCCCTCCGTGTCGCAAAAGGGGCACGCGGTGCCAGGGAGACGATTATCGTCGGGCTTACCGCTCGCCTGCTGAACGTCAAATACCAGCGCCACGGGTTATGCCTCCAGCGGCACGATCTTGGTGCCATGGAGCTCGGAGACGTCTAGCGCCGCCGCGACCGCGTCGCGATTTGCCGTAGTGATGCCGCCGCCGGGAAGGATGGTCAAACGATCACCCGCATACTCGATTAAACGAGCCAGGTGATTGAAATTATCCTCGATCGACGTACCGGCAGCGCCGCCATGCGTGAGGATGCGCGTAACGCCGCAGTCGGCAAGTGTATCAATCGCATCGAGCTGAGCCTCGGGCGAGAGCTGGTCAAATGCCATGTGGAAGGTGATGTCGATGGGCTCACGCTTACATTCCTCGGTCGCGCAGCCCGCAGCCATCACGAGGGCGCCAAGCGTAAGTTCGTCGAGCGCCCATCCGCCAGCGCAGGGTTTGCAGCAGCCAAAGACCAAGCCGTCAACGCCCGCACTCACGGCAAGGCCCAAGTCCATCTCCATCATGCGCAGCTCATCCTGGTTGTAGTGAAAGTCGCCGCCACGCGGACGGATCATGCACATCACCCGTGCATCGTGTTCGTGGGCATAGTTGGTCGTAGCGCTGATAACGCCGGCCGAGGGCGTGGTACCACCGACGGCAAGGTTATCGCACAGCTCGATGCGCCCCGCACCGGCCTCGATGGCCGCCGGCACCCGCTCAAAGTTCTCGGCACAAAACTCGTACAGCATAGATAGACCCCCAAAGACAGCAGATGTTTTCCGACGGGCATTGTCACACATCCCCATGAAGTTGCGGTGGAATAGGGACTCTTTTGGCCTCTGGAGCCCGTATTCAGTCCCTATTTCACCGCAACTTAAAAAGGGGCGCTGACTGAGATAGTCAGCGCCCCTTTTGTTAGGTGGGTTAGCCTCCGAGGTAGGCTTTGCGGACGTTGTCGTCATGCAGGAGCTCTTGGCCGGTGCCGGTCATGGTGATCTTGCCGGTCTCGAGCACGTAGCCGCGCGTGGCAATGGAAAGAGCCATCTGCGCGTTTTGCTCGACCAGAAGTACCGTGGTACCGGCCTTGTGCAGGTCCTCGACAATCTGGAAAATCTGTTCGATCAGAATCGGTGCCAGACCCATGGAAGGTTCGTCGAGCATAAGCAGTTTGGGGTTACTCATAAGGGCGCGCCCCATAACGAGCATCTGCTGCTCGCCGCCCGAAAGGGTGCCGGCGACCTGGCGACGACGTTCCTTCAGGCGCGGGAACTGCTCGTAGACGCGCTCCAGGCCCGGAGCCACCGTGGACTTGGGCTGCGTATAGGCGCCCATCTCCAGGTTCTCCTCGACCGTCATCTGCAAAAAGGCGCGACGACCCTCGGGAACCTGAGCCAGGCCCTTACCAACCAGCTTATCAGCGGGCGTATGAGTAATGTCCTCGCCCATAAACTTGATGGAACCGGTCTTGGAACGCAGCAGGCCCGAGACGGTCTTGAGCGTTGTGGACTTGCCGGCACCGTTGGCACCAATCAAGGCCACGATCTCGCCCTCGTTAACGTTAAAGGAGATGTCCTTGATGGCGTGGATGGCGCCGTACCAGACGTTGATGTTGTAGACGGAAAGCATCGGCTCTGCCATTTAGTTCTCCCCCTTATCCTGCTTGCCCAGATATGCCTCGATAACGGCGTCGTTGTTCTGGATCTCCTCGGCCGTGCCCTTGGCGATGACCTTACCAAAGTTGAGCACGCAGATGCCCTCGCAGATGTTCATAACGAGCGACATATCATGCTCGATAAGCATGATGGCAATGCCGAAGGTGTCGCGAATCTTGACGATGTTCTCCATGAGCTCCGCGGTCTCGGACGGGTTCATGCCGGCGGCAGGCTCGTCGAGCAGTAGCAGCTTGGGGTTGGTGGCAAGCGCGCGGACGATCTCCAGACGACGCTGAGCGCCGTAAGGCAGCGATCCGGCCTGCTCGTTTGCCAGGTGCTCCATATCAAAGATGGACAGCAGCTCCATGGCGCGCTCGTGGGCGGCCTTCTCGTGCTTCCAGTACGTCGGCAGGCGCAGCACGCCCTCAAAACCGGAATAGCGCTCCTGGTTGTGCAGACCGACCTTGACGTTGTCCTCCACCGTCATGGTGTTGAACAGGCGAATGTTCTGGAACGTACGGGCAATACCCATGCGGTTGACCTGATAGACCGACTTGCCCGAGGTGTCCTCGCCGTCGAGCAGGATGGTGCCGTGCGTGGGCTGATACACCTTGGTGAGCAGGTTGAAAACCGTGGTCTTACCGGCACCGTTGGGGCCGATCAGACCGGCGATCTCGGTCTTGCCGATAGTCAGGCTAAAGTCGTCGACTGCCTTAAGGCCACCGAACTCAATGCCCAGGTGGATGCACTCGAGTGCAGGGCGCTCGCCCAGGTCGCGGTCGGGAACGATGGCGCCAGAAGGATACGGGACCATCTTGCCCTTCTTGAACTCAAATTTACTGGGCATCGGCTGCCACCTCCTTCTTGGAAGCAAAGCGGTCCTTAATGCGTGCGAAGAACGCCTTGAGCTGCGGGTTGTTGGTAAAGATCATGACCAGGATCAGCACGATGGCGTAGATGAGCATGCGGTAGTCCGAGAACTGACGGAGCAGCTCAGGAAGCACCGTAAGCAACGCCGCCGCGATGACAGAGCCGCGCATATTGCCCAGACCGCCCAGGACCACGAACACCAGGATGAGGATGGACGTGTTGAAGTCGAACTTGGTGGCGGAGAGCTGCGAGAAGTTACCGCCGAAGAGAGCTCCGGCAGCACCGGCGAGGGCAGCGGAAACCACGAAGGCGATCATGCGGTACTGGGTGACGGAGATGCCCACGGACTCGGCTGCAATCTTGTTGTCGCGCACGGCCATAATGGCACGGCCGGTACGGCTGCGAACCAGGTTGAGCACGATCACGAGTGCGACCATGACCAGGATGGCACCGGCGAGGAAGGTCGAGTACGTCGACACACCCGATGCGCCCTGCGCGCCCTTGATGATGGCGGTGCCGTCCTCGAGCAGATGCAGGTCGTCGATCGTGGAGTTACCCGTGATGTTAAAGATCACGTGCAGGCCGCGCGAGTCGACACCCACGATAAGGCAGGTGACGATCTCTTTGATGATCTCACCAAAGGCCAGCGTCACGATAGCCAGGTAATCGCCACTCAGACGAAGGACCGGGATACCGATCAAGAAGCCCAGGATGGCGGCAGCGAAGGCGCCGACCACGATGCTGATGATCAGGCGCACCGGATCGGAGGGAACGGCGCTCTCAAGGGCGACCGCGGTGACGATGCCCGTATAGGCACCGACGCTCATAAAGCCCGCATGGCCCAGCGACAGGTCGCCCGCGATGCCGACGACGAGGTTGAGGGAAATGGCCATGACGATATAGGCCGTGATGGGAACCAGCTGACCGGCGATCATGCGCGGGATCATGTGGTTGGACTGCATAAAGAACACGATGGCGAAGGCCACGATGCACACGGCGTACGTGACAAAGTCGTGACGCGTCTGCTTGTCTTTAAGAAACTTCATAACGCTCACCTACACCTTCTCGGGGACGTACTTGCCCAAGAGGCCGGCAGGCTTGACGAGCAGGACGATGATCAAAACACCAAAGACGATGGAGTTGGCAAGGCTCGTGGAAATGTAAGCCTGCGCCATCGCCTCGATGATGCCGATGAGAATGCCACCGACAAAGGCACCGGGGATGGAGCCGATGCCGCCGAAAACGGCAGCGTCGAAGGCCTTGATGCCAGGCATGGCGCCCGTGGTGGGCTGCAGGACCGGCGAGTAGGAGCACAGCAGCACGCCGGCGATGGCGGCAAGGGCAGAGCCGATGGCAAACGTCATCGAGATGGTGCGGTTGACGTTGATGCCCATGAGCTGAGCGGCGGCTTTGTCCTCGGACACGGCGCGCATGGCTTTGCCCATCTTGGTCTTACCTGTAAAGAACATCAGGCCGGCCATGATAACCAGGCAGGCGACGATGGTGACGAGCGAGACGGCGCTTACGTTGAACTTGGCCAAGAACTCCGGCACCTGGAAGGTGACGAGCGAAGTGAAGTTCTTGGGCGTGGCGCCCCACAGAAGCTGCGCGGCGTTCTGCAGGAAGTAAGACACGCCGATGGCCGTGATCAGAACGGCCAGAGGGCCTGCTTGGCGCAGCGGCTTATAGGCCAGACCCTCGATGAGAACACCGAGAACCGTGCAGACCACACAAGAGAGAACTACAGATGCCCAGCCCGGGAGGCCGAGATACGACGTGGCACAGAACGAGACATAGGCACCGACCATGATGACGTCGCCGTGAGCGAAGTTGAGCATCTTGGCGATACCGTAGACCATGGTGTAGCCCAACGCGATGATGGCGTAGACGCTGCCCATGGACAGGCCGTTGACCAGGTATTGGATAAAGACCGTCATGTTCCACATCCCCCTTTCGAATAGGTTTCCAGTTGATGTATGAAACAGGGACGTTACATCGTCCCTAGATACCAAGCAAGCAGGGAAGGCCAAAACCTCCCCTGCTTGGGATCAAAACCGCTCTATGTAAGGCGGCCTATTAGGCCTGTACGTACTTGCCGTCGGTAATGACGTACGCCGTCGGGTCCTTCTGGACCTGGCCCTTGTCGTTCCAGGAGAGCTTGCCAGTCAGACCGTCAACAGTAATGTTGCGCATAGCCTCGGGAAGCTTCTCGGCAACCTCGGTGGGGTCGGCGTCGACACCCAGGCCGGCCTCCTTGAGAGCCTCGACCACCGCATGCACGCCGTCGTAGGCGTCGGCGGCAAACTGGTCGGGGGTATCGCCGTACTTATCTTTGTAAGCGTTGACGAAGTCGGCGTTCTTCTCGTCGTCGGCGGAGAACGGGGTCATGAGCAGCAGACCCTCGGCAAGAGAGGTGTCGAAGCCCTCAACGCCCAGGATGCCGTCCATGCCGTCGCAGCCCATCATCTTGACGTCGTAGCCCATGTCCTTGGCGTTCTTGAGCAGGACGGACGCCGGCGTGTAGTAGATCGGCGCAAAGATCATGGTGGCGCCTGCCTGCTTGGCCTTGGTCAGCTGGTTGGTAAAGCTCGTGGCGGAGTCGTCCTTAAAGGTCTCCTCGTCGACAATCTCGAGCTTGGACTTAGCGGCCTGGGCCTTAAAGGAATCTGCGATGCCCGAAGAATAGGCGTCGCCGGAGTTATAGAACAGCACGAACTTCTCGTCCGCATATTTCTCTGCCAGGAACTTGGCAGCGTTGACACCCTGGTTGGGGTCGGTAAAGCAAACCTGGAAGACGCAATCCTTGCCCTTGGTAACGTCCTCGGAAGACGCGGACGGGGTGATCATGAACGTCTCGGGGTCGTTACCGCACTCTGCGGCAACGGCGACCGACGCACCCGTGGTGGTCGGACCGACGAGGGCCTGCATGCCCCAGTCGAGCAGGGTGTTGAAGGCGTTGACGGCCTTCTCGCCATCGGCCTGGTCGTCCTCGGCCTTGCTGACAAGCGGCAGCTCCTTAGTCGAGAAATCCTTGCAGCCAAGCTCGACAGCCTGTGTAACGGACTTGCCGTAGGACGCGTTGGCGCCGGTCAGCGGGCCGATGGTGCCGATCTTAAACGAAGCGTCGCCCGACGCGGAACCGCTGTCGCCGCCGTTGGAGGAGCAGCCAGCTAGAATGGACATCGCCCCCAGACCTGCTGCGCTCGCGATAACGCTCCTGCGATTCGTAACAGGGTTCAATGACTTACCGGTGAGGCTCGACATGCGGCTCTCCTCTCAAATCTCGTCGGGTTTCGGTTACCCGACAGGCCATCCTTCGCCGTGTTCGGCGTTCGCAAAATAGTAGACGCTTTAGTTGAGAAAAGTGGCGATTATTTCAACTTTTCTTTTGTTTTGCCCATTTATCCATAATTCTGCGTATTACTGTCGGTTTATGCAGTTTAGCCACTTTATTGTGTGAAAGTAATGTTTCCGTTCTGTTACAGGCGTCCTTGCCCTGAATAAAACGGCCCGCCGGTCTCGATGTATATGCACTTAGGCGGCGATGTACTTGCCGTCCTGGATCACATAAGCCGTAGCGGGCTTTTCGACCTGGCCCTTGTCATTCCACGTCAGCTCGCCCGTCAGGCCCTCGATCTTGATCTTGCGCATGGCCTTGGCAAGGTCGCCGGCAATGTCGGCGCCGTCGGCCGTAATGTCGATGCCCGCTTTGTCGATGGCCTCGGCGATGGCGTGGACGCAATCGTAGGCGTCGGCGGCAAACTGGTTGGGTGTCTCGTCGTAGGCATCCTTATAGGCTTTGACGAAGTCGGCATTCTTCTCATCGTCAGCCGAAAACGGGGTCATGAGCAGTACGCCCTCGGCAAGAGAGGTATCGAAGCCTTCCACAGAGAGTAAGCCGTCCATGCCGTCGGTACCCATGAGGGTCATGTCGTAGCCCATGTCCTTGGCGTTCTTGAGCAAAACGGACGCCGGCGTGTAGTAGATCGGCGCAAAGATGAGCGTGGCGCCGGCCTCCTTGGCCTTGGTGAGCTGGTTGGTAAAGCTCGTGGAGGAATCGTCCTTAAAGGTCTCTGTATCGACGATATCAAGTTTGGAATCCTTGGCCTGCTCGGCAAAGGCATCGGCAACACCCGAGCTGTACGTATCGCCGGAGTTGTAGAACAGGGCGATCTTGGCATCCGCGTACTTCTCGGCCAAGAACTTCGCGACGCTGGCGCCCATGGTGGGATCGGTGAAGCAAACCTGAAAGACCGTGGTCTTGTCCTTGGTGACGTCGAGCGACGAGGCCGAAGGCGTGACCATGAGCATATCGTCGGCGATCTCGCCCGAGACGGCGACGGCGGCACCAGTCGTGACGGGGCCGACGAGAGCCTGCATGCCCCAGTCGCACAGGGTATTGAAGGCGTTGATGGCCTTTTCGCCGTCGGCGACGTCGTCCTCGGACTTAAGCGAGAGCTTGAGGTCCTTGGTCGAGAAATCCTTAGCGGCGAGCTTGGCACCCTTCTCGGCCGAGACGCCATAGGTTGCCGCAGCGCCGGTCAGAGGGCCGATGACGCCGATCTTGAAGGTCTTGCCGTCATCGGCGGAGCCGCCGTCCGAGCCACCCGACGAGCAGCCAGCGAGTGCCACGGTGCTGCCGAGCGCCGCGGTACCGG
Organism: uncultured Collinsella sp.; assembly: GCA_902491565.1. Taxonomy (GTDB): domain Bacteria; phylum Actinomycetota; class Coriobacteriia; order Coriobacteriales; family Coriobacteriaceae; genus Collinsella. The sequence continues at coordinate 147,693 of CABUIE010000003.1, read as the reverse complement.
CGAGAAAGTTCCTACGGCTGAGCGTGCTGTTGATGTTGAACATGGTGTCCCCCTTTTTCGCTGGCCGCAGTGCGGCCGTCTTGCGGTACGGGGCAAACCTTATGGCGTAAACGTTGACAGTTTGTTACGGAGTTCCGTTTGTAGCGAGCATGTTTCCAATGTTTCCGCAGCGTTTCGGGGGTGCCGTTTTGTGCGACTCCTGTTGCCTGGCGAGCACGCGCCCTCGGTTCACGTTAGAATGCACTCAACCTTTAAGCGGTTAATCCATCCATAAGATGCACGAAGGAGCTATCTATGAGCGAACCCCTGCGCACCGTGAACGTCGGCCTCATCGGTCTGGGAACCGTCGGCGGCGGCGTGGCCCGTCTGATCAAGAGCCACCACGATGAGTACCTGGCAGCCTACGGCATCGACCTTAAGCTGACCCGCGCCTGCGCGCTTGCTTGGGAGCAGGCCGAGGCGGCAGGCATTGAGCGCGAGGCCTTTACGAGTGACTGGCACGACGTCGTCACCGACCCCGCCGTCGACATCGTCGTCGAGCTCATCGGCGGCGAACATCCCGCAACCGAGATCTTCACCACTGCCTTTGAGAACGGCAAGCACGTCGTCTCTGCCAACAAGGCCCTGCTGGGCCGTCATGTCGAGACGCTCGCCGAGAAGGCGCGCGCGTGCGGCGTGCAGATTAAGTGCGAGGCCAGCTGCGGCGGTGGCATCCCCATTGTCAGCACGCTCGAGCACGACCTGGTGGGCAACAAGATCCTGACCATCGCTGGCATTCTCAACGGCACCACCAACTACATCCTGTCGCGCATGGACGCCGAGGGCGCCGATTACGCTGACGTGCTCGCCGACGCCCAGGCAAAGGGCTATGCCGAGGCCGACCCGTCCGCCGACGTCGACGGCTTCGACGCCGCCAGCAAGACGGCCATCCTCGCCTCCATCGGCTTTGGCACCCGCGTTACCACCGACGATGTTTACCAGCAGGGTATCCGTACCATCGGCGCCGAGGACATCGCCCAGGCCCGCGAGCTCGGCTACACCATTAAGCTGCTCGGCATCGCCCGCAATACCGACGCCGGCGTCGACGTCCGTGTGCATCCCACGCTGATCCCCGCCGACCACATGCTTGCCAAGGTCACCGGCGCCATGAACGCTGTCTACGTGGTAGGCGACGCCGTGGGCGAGACCATGTTCTACGGTGCCGGCGCAGGCTCCTTCCCCACCGCGAGCGCCGTCGTGGGCGACATCCTGTCGCTCTCCGAGCAGATCAGCCGCGGCGTGGCTCCGCTGCCCGAGATTGAGCCCTATGGTCACAACCTCGCCTTTAAGCCCATGGACGAGCTCCAGACCAAGTACTATGTGCGCCTGAAGGTCGCCGACCGCGTGGGTGCCCTGTCCGAGACGGTCGACATCTTTGCCAAGCACAACATCTCGATCTCGCTCATCAACCAGGTCGAGGACGGCAAGTCGGGCGCCAGCGATACTTGCTCGGTCATCTTCCTGACGCACCGCGCGCTCGAGAAGGACGTCCAGGCTGCCACCGCCGAGCTTGCCAGCGTCGACTGCGTAGCCGAGGTCGCCAACGTCCTGCGCATCGAGGACGTTGAGGCCTGGACCGAAGGCGTCATGGCCAACTAGTCCACTACTTCGAACCTCAATGAGGCCCAACGCAAAAGGCGCGCTGTCTGCATCAACCGCAGGCAGCGCGCCTTGTTCTGCTTGCAGGGGAAGCTGCGTCCCGGTATTTCAGCTCAGAACGGGGCGAAGCTTCCCTCAGGGCCTTCTTTCGGAAACTATGTCCCATTCTGGGCGCGCATTCTGGGACACGCTTTCCGCAACGGGCTTCTCGCGGAAAGCGCATCCCACTCTGGACGCCAATTCCGGGATGCATTTTCCGCGGCGGTGTCGGCTACTTGCCGTCGTCGTCCTCGGCTTCTTCTCTTGCATAGAGCTCCAGCATGCGGCGGCGGTATTCGCGCACGGCGAGCTTGGCGCGCTCCAGGCGGCGACGCTCGCGCGGGGTCAGCTCGGACGGGTCGACCTCATCACCATAGGTCTTATCGGCAAGAAGATGCGCCGCGTCCACGATGCGGGCATCGATGTGGCCGCTCGCCGCCTCGGCGGAAAGACGCTCGGCAATCGTATCGAGCGTAGGCAAGCCCTCGAATACGCGACCATGGCCATGCGAAGTCAGCAGCTCGTGCTCACGTGCGAGCAGGCTCGCCAAATCGTGATGGGCGCGCAGGATGTCGAGCGCATCGGATGGATGCTCGGCAACTTCTGCCACGGCGGCGACCGGCGCGGCGTCGACCACGCGGTAGAAGAGCTGCGCGAGCAACGGCATCAAGAACACCGTGATGGCACCGGCGGCAACCATGACCGACGCAATATCTTGCGACAGCGCGCCCGCGTTGACGGCAACGCTCGTAACGGCAACGATGATCGGCAGGGCCGTGGTGCAGTACAGGGCCACGGTAATGCGGCCATACGCCGACACATCGCGCGTCGCAGGACAAATGCTCATGGAAATAAGAATGGGCACGGCACGAATAATCAACAACGCCACGATAAAGCCCACGAGCAGACCCGGGCGCGACGCCACGGCCGTCAGATCGATCTTTGCGCCCGATACGGTAAAGAATACCGGAATCAAAAAGCCGTAGGCCAGGCCATCGAGCTTGGTCTCGAGCGTATGGTTGCCCTCGGGGATGATGTAGCGCAAGACAAAGCCGGCGGCAAAAGAACCCAACACGATGTCGAGATCAAAGACAGCCGAGAACGCCACGAGCGTGACCAGGATGAGCACCGTCAGGCGCACGAAGGTCTGCGACGTGGTATCGGCGCGTTCCTCGACAAACGCAAAGAAGCGGCTGCCGACGCGCTTGGAGCGACTTGGGACCACGGCCAGCAACACGCAGACCACCGCAAACAAGCCAAGGATTACAAGCGTTTGGATGCCGGTGCGGGCAGACAGCAGCACCGACATGGCAAGCACAGGGCCGAGCTCACCCCAGGTGCCATACGCGAGAATCGAGTCGCCCACGCGCGTGCCGGTGAGCGAGCGCTCACGCATGATGGGCACGAGCGTACCAAGCGCCGTCGAAGTGAGGGCAAGCGTCACGGCGATACCGTCGAAATGACTGACCGAGAACCACGGGGTAAAGCGTACGGCAAGCCAGGCGATACCAAACGTGACGACCCACGTCGCCAAGCCGTAGCGCCCCTCGACGCCCGTGATGCTCTTGGGGTCGATCTCAAAGCCGGCAAGCAGGAACAAGAAGGCCAGGCCCAGCTCGGACACAAGCGAGACCTCGGCATCTACATGGATGACGCCGAGCATATGGGGTCCCAGCACCGCGCCGAGCACGAGCAAAAAGACCGTCTCGGGAACGGGTTTTCCGGGAATCGCCGAGGCGATAAAAGGACTCGCAAAGGCCACGAGTGCGATGATGGCGAGCGAAACGAATGCCATGTGATGCCTTTCTCTTGTTTGCGCTTCACTGTAGCACCCTCGCCGTCCTCAACGCGCCGCGAGCTGTCGTATCATAGTGAGGTTTACAAACATGTGGCTCAAGGCGACCGCGAGGCTTGCCCCGTAAACCGACCGCTGCCGCATACCGTACCGTACGCCCAACCGATCAGGAAGGCAGGAACCAATGGTCTCTCGTATCTACGTGGAGAAGAAACCCGGGTTCGACGTCGAGGCTCAGCAGCTCAAGGGCGAGCTGACCGAAATTCTCGGCATCAAGGGCATCGAGGCCCTGAGGATCATCAACCGCTACGACGTCGAGGGCATCGACGAGGAGCTTTTCCGCTCCTGCGTGCCGACCGTCTTTAGCGAGCCCCAGGTCGATGTGACCTACGACGAACTCCCCGCAAGCGATGGCGCCGTCTTTGCCGTCGAGTTCCTGCCTGGCCAGTTTGACCAGCGCGCCGACTCCGCCAGCGAGTGCGTGCAGCTCATCAGCCAAGGTGAGCGCCCCGCCGTGCGCTCCGCCAAGGTCTATATGATCTCGGGCGCTCTGGACGAGGCCGCCATCGAGGCCATCAAGCACTACGTGGTGAATCCCGTCGAGGCCCGCATCGCCTCGCTCGACCTGCCCGAGACGCTGTACATGGAGACTCCCGAGCCCCAGCCCGTCGAGGTGCTCGACGGCTTCCGCAAGCTCGACGAGGCCGGCCTTGCCGCCTTTATCGCCGATCGCGGCCTTGCCATGGACGAGGCAGACATCGCCTTCTGCCAGCAGTACTTCCGCGATGAGGACCGCGACCCCACCATCACCGAGATCCGCGTAATCGACACCTATTGGTCCGACCACTGCCGCCACACCACTTTCGGCACCGTCCTGGACGACGTGACGATCGACGACGCCGTGGTGCAGCAGGCCTTCGACCGCTACATGGAGATGCGCCATGAGCTCGGTCGCGACGCCAAGCCCGTCTGCCTCATGGACATGGGCACCATCGGCGCTAAGTACCTTAAGAAGACCGGCGTCATGACCGATGTTGACGAGTCCGAGGAGATTAACGCCTGCACCGTCAAGGTGAAGGTCGATGTCGATGGCGAGGACCAGGACTGGCTGTTCCTCTTTAAGAACGAGACCCATAACCACCCGACCGAGATCGAGCCCTTCGGCGGTGCCGCCACCTGCGTGGGCGGCGCCATCCGCGACCCACTCTCGGGCCGCAGCTATGTGTACCAGGCCATGCGCGTCACCGGCGCCGGCGACCCCACCGTCCCGGTTTCCGAGACGCTCGAGGGCAAGCTGCCGCAGCGCAAGCTCGTGACCACTGCCGCCGCCGGCTACTCCAGCTACGGCAACCAGATCGGCCTTGCCACCGGTCAGGTCAACGAACTCTATCACCCCGGTTACGTGGCCAAGCGCATGGAGGTCGGCGCCGTCGTGGGCGCTACCCCGGCAAACCACGTGCGTCGCGAGTGCCCCGCCCCCACCGACAAGATCATCCTTTTGGGCGGCCGCACCGGTCGTGACGGCATCGGCGGCGCCACCGGCTCCTCCAAGACTCAGAACACCGAGTCCATCGAGACCTCGGGCGCCGAAGTCCAGAAGGGCAACGCCCCGGTCGAGCGCAAACTGCAGCGTCTGTTCCGCCGCGGCGACGCCTGCCGTCTGATCAAGCGCTGCAACGACTTTGGCGCCGGCGGCGTCTCGGTCGCTGTGGGCGAGCTTGCCGACGGCCTGTATGTCGACCTGGACACCGTGACCAAGAAGTACGACGGCCTGGACGGCACCGAGCTCGCTATCTCTGAGTCCCAGGAGCGCATGGCCTGCGCCGTCGCCGACGGTGACGTCGAGGAGTTCATGGGCTACGCCGCCGAGGAGAACCTCGAGGCGACCGTTATCGCCGAGGTTACCGCCGAGCCGCGCATGCGCATGGCCTGGAACGGCGCCGCCATCGTCGACCTGTCCCGCGAGTTCCTCAACTCCAACGGTGCACCCAAGCACCAGGTCGCCCACGTGTGCGCCCGTAGCGTGTGGCAGCCCAGCTGGGCCGGCACCACGCTTGCCGAGCGCATGACCTCGCTCGTCACCGACCTCAACGTCGCTTCCAACAAGGGCCTTTCCGAGCGCTTCGACTCCACCATCGGTGCCGCAACCGTGCTCATGCCCTTTGGCGGCAAGACGCAGCTCACCCCGAGCTCGGCCATGGTCGCCAAGTTCCCCGTGGACGGCGAGACCACCACGGCGAGCGCCATGGCATGGGGCTTCAACCCCTATCTGATGGAGGCCGACCAGTTTGCGGGCGCCTACCTGTCCGTGGTCGAGTCCATCGCCAAGCTCGTGGCTGCCGGCTTTGAGCACAAGCGCGCCTATCTCTCCTTCCAGGAGTACTTCGAGCGTCTGCGCACCGAGGCCGAGCGCTGGGGCAAGCCCACGGCAGCCGTCCTGGGTGCCCTCATGGCCCAAGTCGACCTGGGTGCCGGCGCCATCGGCGGCAAGGACTCCATGAGCGGTTCGTTTGAGGACGAGACCGGCGAGCTCAACGTTCCGCCGACCCTGATCAGCTTCTCCGTCGCCGTGGGCAAGGCCGCCCGCGCCGTCTCGCCCGAGTTCAAGGGCCTCACGCACCGCGTCGTCCGCATCGCCCCCGCTACCTATGGTGAGGACTACCGTCCCGACGCCCAGCAGCTGCTCGCCGCGCTTGACGCCGTCGAGGCGCTCACCGCCAACGGCAACGCCCTGGCCATCTCCACGCCCGGCTACGGCTGCGGCGCCGAGAGCCTCTTTAAGATGTGCGTCGGTAACCAGATCGGTATCGAGCTTGCCGAGGATGTAGACGTGGAGAGCCTCTTCACCCCGCTCTACGGCAGCTTTATCGTCGAGCTCGCCGAGGATGCCGAGCTACCCGAGGTCGCCGACGGCGTTGTCGTCGAGCCCCTGGGCACCACCGTCGAGGGCTATGTCATCGACACCGGCTCCGAGGTCATCGAGCTCGCCGAGCTCCAGGAGGCCTGGGAGAGCGGCATCGAGGGCGTCTTCGCCTACCGCAGCGCCGGCGAGACCCCCGAGGTCGAGACCATCGACTTCCGCGCCAAGGATATCCACGTGTACGGCGGCGCCAAGATCGCCCGCCCGCGCGTGATCATCCCCGTGTTCCCCGGCAACAACTGCGAGTACGACAGCGCCCGCGCCTTCCGTGCCGCCGGTGCCGAGGCCGACACCTTCGTGATCAACAACCTCACGCCCGAGGCCGTCGCCGAGAGCACCCACGAGCTTGCCCGCCGCATCCGTGCAAGCCAGATCGTTATGATCCCCGGCGGCTTCTCGGGCGGCGACGAGCCCGACGGCTCTGCCAAGTTCATCACGGCGTTCTTCCGCGCTCCCGAGGTCACCGAGGCAGTCCGCGACCTGCTCAAGGCCCGCGATGGCCTGATGCTGGGCATCTGCAACGGCTTCCAGGCCCTGATCAAGCTCGGCCTGGTGCCCTACGGCGACATCGTCGACGCCACGCCCGATGCGCCCACGTTGACGTTCAACACCATCGGTCGCCACCAGAGCCGTCTGGTGCGCACCCGCATCTCGTCCAACTTGTCCCCGTGGCTGTCGCAGTGCAGCCTGGACGACCCCTATACCGTCGCCATCAGCCACGGCGAGGGCCGCTTTGTCGCCAATGACGAAGTGCTCGCCCAGCTGATCGCCAACGGCCAGGTCGCCACGCAGTACGTGGGCGAGAACGGCAAGCCCAGCATGGACCTTTCCGTCAATCCCAACGGCTCCGCACTCGCCATCGAGGGCATCACGAGCCCCGACGGCCGTGTCCTGGGCAAGATGGGCCATGCCGAGCGTCGCGGCGACAACCTGTACCGCAACGTGCCCGAGCATGTCCCCGGCGATAAGTTCATGCCGATCTTTGAGAGCGGCGTGGCCTACTTCGCTTAAACCTTTCCCATCGGGTACAATCCCTTCGGGTAACAACACCCGCCACCGGCACATCCGGTGGCGGGTTCTTTTTTGCTTCGCGCATGTAGGAAGGACATCATGGAAAGCCGCAAGCCGTATCTCGCCACCCTGCCCGGACTCATCCTGGGCTGCCTCGTCTGCTGTGCACTCTGGGGATCGGCCTTTCCCTGTATCAAGATCGGTTACGCACTCTTTGGTATCCCAGCGCACGATAGCGCCTCGCAGCTGCTCTTTGCGGGCTTGCGCTTCACGCTTGCCGGCATGCTGGTCATTGTTGGAATGAGCGTGGCCCAGCGCCGACCGCTCGTTCCGCAAACGCGCGATATCAAGCCCATCTGCATCTTGTCGCTCTTCCAGACCATCGGCCAGTACTTCTTTTTCTATCTGGGCCTCTCGCGCGCCAGCGCCATGTCGAGCTCCATCATCGAGGCCAGCGCCAACTTCCTCGCAATCCTCTTTGCCGCCCTGGCATTTCACACCGAGAAGCTCAATACGGCCAAGGTGCTTGGCTGTGCGCTGGGCTTTGCCGGCGTCGCGCTCGTCAACCTTTCGGGCGCGGACGGCACCTTTGGCTTTACGCTCGACGGCGAGGGCTTTATCTTGGCTTCCACTGTTGCAGGCGCTCTTTCGACCTGCCTGATCGGCATCTTCTCGCGCAAGCACGACGGTGTTTTGCTTGCCGGCTGGCAGTTTTTAGTCGGCGGCCTGGTCCTCACCGCCATCGGCTTTTTGATGGGCGGCACATTGTCCCCCACCGAAGTCGCCCCCGCCATCGCGCTCATCATCTACATGGCGCTTATCTCCGCCGTCGCGTACTCGCTGTGGTCCCGCCTGCTCGCCGTCAACCCCGTCAGCCGCGTGTCGGTCTTTGGCTTTATGAACCCAGTCTTTGGCGTGCTGTTGAGCGCACTGCTGCTCGGCGAGGGCGCTGGCACGAGCCCCGTTACCGTCATCGTTGCCCTGTTGTTGGTCTGCGGCGGCATCATCATCGTCAACAAACCCAAAAAAGCCTAGCGAGCTCACCTTTTTAGGGAGGGCGTTTGCACACTTTAGCTTAATGGAATACATCGATGAGCTGAGGGCCGCCACGCACGCAAGCGTGCGACCCTTTTCCTAGCGTATCTGGATGCCGGCTTTCTTTTTCTCGGCCTTGACGCGATAGAGCTCCGCATCGGCAGCGCGAAGTAAGTCTTGCCAGGTATCAACACTATCGCCGACCCGCGCGCAACCGATGGACATCCGCAATGCATACGGCACCTCGGCATGCGCGAGCTCGTCGTTGATTGTCGCGCACAGATGCATGATATCCTGTTCCGCCGCTGCCTTTTGGAGCACCACGAACTCATCGCCACCATAACGCGCGATAAAGCCACCAGACGCCGAGCAGACATCCTTGAGCGCCGTCGCAACAACCTGAAGAGCATGGTCGCCCTCCACATGTCCATAGCGATCGTTAATCTGCTTAAAGCCGTCAGCGTCCATCATAAGCAGATATACATCTTCGGCCTGATCCACATTTGAAAAGAGCGACAGCATATAGGTCTCAAAACGGTTGCGGTTGTTGAGTCCAGTCAACGGGTCAGTCGAGATCAGTTGCTCCTGGCAGATGATATAGAGCAGCAACATGCTAATCATTATGCCGACACAAAGGCCAGGCACCGAGTATACGATCTGAAAGGTACCGCCCACCAGGGCCGGAATGGCGAAAAATGCCAAGGTTCGATAGATAGCCTTCGTCTGCAGGCTCTCGACCCTACGAGATTGCACAAACGCATGCAGGGACGTATGTATAACGTAACAGTAGCTGACAATGGGCTGGATCATATAGGCAAAGCCGCGACGATACACGCCCTGCGAATCGATATAGAACAAGGCGTGCGTCCAGTAACTGGTAAAAGCCAGCACGACCACCAGAGCCGTAGGCAACGTTACAAGCACCACCCTATAGCGCGAGGTCACAAGGCGAGAGCCCTGCATCGTCTCGGAATAGATAAACCAAATGAGACACGCGATGGCAAAGAGCGAAAACGAAACCGCGTTGGAAATCCAGTTGGCAGCAATACCCAACGTGCCGTCCGCACCATCCGAAAGCGTCCAGATCATATCGAATAATATGTACGCGGCAGAGGTGTAGCCAAGCATGCTAAACAATAGCTGCAGGGTGCTCGAGAACAAGGAGCGACGACTTCGCGCGGCAAGCCCGATAAGAACAATCATGCATAGCAGGAATATCTCAATCTTGAGTGCCTTAACCACTAGACGCCATCCCTTCAATATCCGAATGGTCAGAATCGCCCAATTCGAATCAGGGCAATAAACACCCCTTTACTCCGCAGGAGTAAAGGGAATCATAGCAAAGCGCCCGAACATCACTGCAAAACAGTTTCTGTTCGGGCGCTCGGACGACGCGAACTGCACGCCGGAATCAATTATCGGTAACGGCCGTTACTCGCCATCGATGTCGGTCGCGACGGCCTCCTCGATGGCCTCGACACCGGCAGGCGACAGGTCCTCCTTGCCCTGGCAGAACTTCTTGTCGACCCAGCCGGTCAGAATCGGAGCCATGATTGCCGTGATGATAACGGCAGTGGCGATCTGGGCGTACGCGGTGGGCGCAAGCTCGGCGTAGCGCGGCGCGACCTCGGCGAGAGCAACCGGCGTGGTCATAGCCGTGCCGGCGATGGTGGAACAAGCCACGGCAGCCTTGCCGTTACCACCGCACAGGCGCTCGAACGCAAAGGTGATGGGACCGACGACAAACAGCGTGACAAGGCCCAGCAAGATGCCGGAAATACCACCGGCGATGAGGCTCGAAAGGCTCATGGACGCACCGAGCTGAAAACCAATTACAGCGATCGCGGGATTGGCGCCGGGAACCAGCAGGTTCTTGATAAACGGGAACAAGTTGCCCAGAACCATGCCGATAACGAGCGGCAAAATGGAGCCGATGATAGTACCGACAGGGATGTTGGCAAGACCCGAAACACCAAGGATGATCATCGTGACGGCGGGGCCGGCCGTAAAGAACAGGATACCGACGGCGCCCTGCTCGGACTCATCGCCGAACTCGCCCATGATGCCCGTATAGAGCGCCATGTTGCAAAACGTGATGCCGCCGATGATAGACACGGAGCTCAGACCCAGGAAGTTGTCGTTAAAGAAATATGCCACGCCTAGGCCGAGAACCGCTGCGACGACCAGCTTGGGGATCAGCACGACGATGCCGGTCTTGATGGCGCCCGGCGTGGACTTAAAGCTGATGCCGGCGCCCACAAACAGCAGGATCGCGGCAACGATGGTGTTGGAGCCACCGCGGCAGGCAGCCGTAAAGAAGCCGCCGACCTCAAAGACCTGCGGGCAGAAGGTGTTGAGCAAAAGACCGACGATCATCGGATAGATCATGATGTCGCCCGGAATGCGCGGGACCTTGAATTTCTTTTGCTCGTTGGCGGTTGCTTCCTGTGCCATGAAACCCCCATTTCCGCTGACGGGGTACAAAAGCCCACGTCACGCTTTGCTACAGTAAAGTTTGACCATGGTACCAGAAGAAATAGACCAGCTCGGTGAAAAATTCGACAAGTTGGGATGGAACGAGATTCGGCGCCCGCGACGCCACCCCTATATAAGGCTCAAGACGATATAGAGTACGATGCCCGAGACGCAGCACCACAGCATCGATTTTGTCTTGACCGCCACGACCACGACGCCGGCGGCCGCAATCCAGGGAACCAAGGCAGGCCAGAGTCCCGCGTCGAACGCGCCGGGGCTCACCAAGTCGTTGGCGACCAGCGCGGCAAAGGCAGCGGGCGGGATATAGCCCAGGGCCTCGGTAATACGGGGCGACAGGGTCCGCCCGCGCAAGGCGAACGCCGGCGCGATGCGAAAGAACGCGATAGCAGCCCACGACGACAGCCACAGAACCAAGAACTCGTTAACGGGCATCGCGGGCACCTCTTCCGTCAAATACAGCATCGCACGCCAGCGCAATGGCAATGCCGACCACGACGCTTGCCGGCACGGCAATATTCGCGAGGCCCAAGAACTTGCATACGGCGACGGACACCGCGCCCGAAACCGCCGCGACAACGTTACCGCGCGACAGCCGCTGCGAAAAGAGCAGGCAGATAAAGAGCGAGGTGCAGACAAAGGCTGCAATGGCGGTGGGAACATCGACAACGGCGCCGACGATGGCGCCCATCGTACACGAAACGCCCCATGTTGCGATGAGGATCACGTTGAGCACAAAGGACTCGCGCGGGCCCCAATCCTCCCCTTCAACCAACTTGGCAAGCGAGATGCCATATGCCTCCTCGGTAAGTGTCGCGGCAACAGCCAGCGTCTGACGCTTCGAAACACCCCTCAGATGCGGTGCGATCGATGCCGAGTAAAGCGCAAAGCGCGAGGAGATTGCGGCGACGCTCGCGACGATCGATGCTGCAGGCACACCTGCCAGCCACAGATTGCAGATCATAAACTGCCCGCTGCCCGTCACGAACGTGCTGCTCAGGGCAAAAACCATCCAGGGTTCCATTCCCGTCTGCGCCATAATCATTCCGCACGGCGCGGCTATCGCAACATAGGTAAGCATCACCGGCCAGACGGTTCTAACGATTTTGAGCACCATACGCTTCTCATCCTGACAAGGTCTCCGAGCCGCATGTAGCGATACGGCAGAATCATCATCCGACAGCAACCGAGTTCACCTACAATTGCCACCGGATCGAAAGACACAACTTTTTAGGAAGTCATTATGACAGCTATCGATCGAGACCGGGCGCGCGCGGCCTTCAAAAGCTACACCGATGCCTACGACGCCACCAACCCACGCATCGCGCTCAAAATCGAGCATACGTACCACGTGGCCGAGGCATGCGATGCCGTAGCGCGCGAGCAGGGCTGGTCGTCAGAAGATATTGACCTGGCATGGCTTTGCGGCCTGCTACACGATATGGGCCGCTTTGAGCAGCTGCGACGCTGGGACACCTTTAAGGACGCCGAGAGCATGAGCCATGCGGCGCTGGGCATCGAGGTCCTCTTTGGCGAGAATCCCGCCGATGCACCCGTCACGACAAACATCCGTGACTTTATCGAAACCGGTGCGCATGACGAGCTCATCCGAGCGAGCATCGCCTATCACAGCGACTTTCGCCTGCCGGCACAACTCGACGAGCGTACACGGTGCTTCTGCGATATCGTGCGCGATGGTGACAAAATCGACATTATGCGCACCATCGCCGACAGCACCGTCGACACCATCCTCAAAGTGGATGAGGACGCGTTTCTAGCAAGTCGCTTTTCGGTACCGACGCTTGCCGCCTTTGACGAGCATCGGTGCGTCGCGCGCGACGAGCGCAACGAGCCGGCGGACTACCTGGTGGGGCTTATCTGCTTTATGTTTGAGCTCGTCTATCCGGCAAGCCGCGCGCTGGCGCGCGAGCAGGGCGATATCTACCGCCTGCTCGACGCACCCTTTGGCATTGTGCGCCCCTTTACCGATCCCGCCACGCAGGCAACCTGGAGCCGTCTAAAGGACGAGATGCGCGACTGGCTGGCGCGCGCCTAGCGCTCAAGCTGGGCCAGCAGCTCCTCGACAACCTCGACGGCGTCCCCAACAACCTTGTACTGGGCAGCACCAAAAATGGGGGCATCTGGGTCCTCGTTGATGGCGATAACGCACTCCGCCCCACCGATGCCGGCGAGATGCTGGATGGCACCCGAGACACCGATGCTCACGAGGAGCTTGGGCGAGACCGATACACCCGTCTGGCCAATCTGATGGCGATACTCCAACCAGCCGGCCTCCACGACAGGTCGCGTGCAGCCGAGCTCGGCTCCCAGGGCCTCGGCGAGCCTTCGCATCAGCGGCAGGTTTTTCTTGGAACCAATGCCGCGACCCACCACGACCAGGCGCTCGGCATTGGCGATCGAGGGCTGCTGTCCCCACTCCTCGGCGGGAATCGAGATCTCGACACGAGCCTTAGCATCATCCGCAAGCGATATCTGGGTGATCGTGCCAGAGCGGCCGTAGTCGAAGTCGGGAGCCTTAAAGATACCGGGGCGCACCGTTGCCATCTGCGGACGGTGGTTGGGGCAAATGATGGTGGCCATCAGGTTGCCGCCAAACGCCGGACGCGTCTGTTGCAGCAGTCCCGTCTCTGTATCCATCGAAAGTACGGTGCAGTCAGCCGTAAGGCCCGTCTGCAAACGCACGGCAACGCCGGGTGCCAGTTCGCGACCAAAAGCGGTCGCACCGTATAGGATGGCCTCGGGTTTGCGTTCGGCTACCAAATCGCAGATCAAGCGGGCGTAGATCTCCGCATCGTTTTGGCGCAGGCGCTCGTCGCGACAGGCCAGGACTTCGTCGGCGCCCGCGCAAACCAGATGCTCCAGGTCCCCGAGCGAGCCCTCGGGACTCATGCCGACCAGTGCCACCAGACGGCAGCCGCGAGCATCGGCAAGCTCGCGCCCCTTGCCCATAAGCTCATAGGCAACGGGAGTCACCGTATCGCGCTCGTCGGTCTGCGCGAATACCCAAATGTCTCGATATGCATCAAGGTCCACCGCACCAGCAGCCTCGTCACGCTCGATCGAGATAGCGTTGACAGGGCAGGCGTCGACACACCCACCGCATAGGATGCAGCCGTCGGTTACATGGGCGCATCGGTTGGGTCGCTCGCCTTCCACTACGATGCCGCCCGAGGCACAGGCACGAACGCAGCGACCGCAGCCGATACAGGTTTCGCTATCGATAATCAGTCCGCTCATCTATGCCATCCCCTCGATAATCTTGGCAAGTTTTACCGCCTGCTCGGACGCCGTTCCCTCAACGGCCTCGCACGTTTGGTCACGGTCGGGCACAAACGAGCGCACGACCTGTGTCGGCGACCCGGCAAGACCGCAACGCGCGGGGTCGGCGTTCACGTCGGCGGCACTGACCACGCGCACGTCCGCCTCCTCCGCCGCGCGAATACCGGCAATACTCGGCATACGCAACTGGCCAATCTCCTTGGCAGTCGTCATCGCGCACGGCATCTCAAGATACACCGTCTCCTCGCCGGCATCGCATCCGTGAATGAGCGCCAGCGAGCCACAGGTCGTAAAGCCCGCGCTCTGCACGCAACTCACGTCGGTCACGCAGGGAATCTCAAAGGCACCGGCAAGCTCGGGACCAATCTGGGCCGTATCGCCATCCACCGCCATCTTGCCGCAGATGAGCAGGTCGAAGTCCTCGTCGAGCGCCTCGATGCCGCACTTGAGGGCATAGGTGGTCGCCAGGGTATCGGCACCTGCAAAGGCGCGATCGGTCAGCAGCAGCGCGTCGTCGGCACCGCGGGCGATGCAGTCGCGCAGCAGCGACTCGGTCGCGGGGATGCCCATCGACACCACCGTTACGCGCACGTCCATGCCAAAGCCGATAAAGTCGTCTTTCAGCGCCAGCGCGCATTCCAAAGCGCTCGCATCAAAGGGATTAATGACCGCCTGCTTGCCATCGCGCACGATGGTATTGGTCTTGGGGTCCATCTTGACCTCGGTGCTGCCCGGCACGGCCTTGACGCACACCACCATATGGAAATCGCTCATCTTCACGCGCCCCCTTTCTGGACAAGCTCATCCAAGAGCTTCTCCGAAAACAGGTTGCCGCGACCCAGCTGCCCGTCGGGATCGAGCTGGAGCTTGAGCCGCGCCGACTCGACCATGGCCTCGTGACCGTACATCGTCTCTAAGAAGCCCGCCTTGATCTTGCCGACGCCGTGCTCGGCAGAAACGGCACCGCCCATAGCCGTTACCTCCGCAGCCCACTGGGCAAACAGCTCGCCACCGCGACGGTAGTCCTGCGCATCGCGCGGCAGGATGTTCACATGCAGATGGTTGTTACCGACGTGCCCCCAGGCAGCAGATTCAAGCCCGCTTTCGGCCAGTGTGCGGCGATAGAGGGCCACGACATCGGCAAGGCGTGCATTGGGCACCGACATGTCCGAACCCAGTTTGGTGATGGTGGGATCCGTGCGGCGACGCTCGTCGATAAGCATGTTGACGCTCTCGGGGACCGCATGGCGGAAGAACCGCTGGCACTCGCGATCAACCTCGGTGCGCGCGACCCATGTCGCATCGTCGCGGCCACCCGCAAACTCGAGCACCCATCCCAGGTGGTACAGTTCCTCGGTCGCCTGGGCCTCGTCATCGCAGTCGAGCTCCACGTAGACACAGACCTTGGCCTCTTTGTCGAGCGCCGGCAGCGAGGCAAACGCCGTCGACTGCTCGCGCTGGCGACGTAGAATATCCAGGGCGCCAGCGTCGAAGTACTCGATGGCAGCCGCATGGGACAGGACGGGACGCATGGAATCGGTAAAGGACACGGCCTTGTCTTCGCTATCGAAAAAGCAGCTCACACCCCAAACGACCGCAGGCGCCGCCTGCAGGGCAATCTCGAGCTCGGTGATAACGCCGAGCGTGCCGCAAGCACCGATAAAGAGGTCGATGGCGTCCATTTCGTCCGCAACGAAATAGCCTGAGGCATTTTTTGTCTTGGGCATGGTGTAGTCGGGAAGATCGAGCTCGAGCGTACGGCCCGCTGCCGTCACGAGCGACAGGTGGCGGCCCTGGGCAAAAGCCTCGCCGCGCTGAAGCTCAAGCAAATCGCCATCAGCCAGTGCGACGTGGAGTCCCGTGATATGTGGGCGCATGGGACCGTAGGCGTAGCTGCGGGCACCAGAGGCGTTACATGCCGCCATGCCGCCCAGACAGGCAAACGTCTCGGTGGGATCGGTGGGAAAGAACTGCTCGGGGGCCTCTTGGAACTCCTCGTAGGCCTCAAGCGATGCCTGGTCCCAACCAGCAGTCGGCAGCACCTTCTTGCTCAGCTGCTTGCGCAGCTCCGAGAGCACAACGCCCGGCTCCACGCGCAGCAGAAATTGGCCTTGTTCATCGCGGCGAAGGCCCAAGTAGCGATTCATACGGGAAGTATTGAGGATATGCCCGCCGTGGGGCACGGCACCGGCGGCAAGGCCGGTTCGGGCGCCCTGAACCGTTACCGGGACACGCTCGGCATGGAGCTTTTCCAAAATGGCACGGACCTCGTTTTCCGTTGTCGGAAACGAGATGCTCGAGGCCTCGCCCGATGCGCGAGACTCATCGCGACCATACTCTTCGAACTCGTCGGTGAAGGGTTTGATGGTTGCAGACACGCGAACTCCCCCTTTAGCTAACTACAGTGTTTGCAGGGAGATGTTACCGCATCGTTTCGTCGACGTGTTCGAGACCGTCTCCATAATTGGCGATTTTTACGTTCGTGCAATTCGGCGAGCGGCTTGATTTCCTCGGCAGACGATGCTTTTGACACATATGGCCCCGCCGTCGCCGACCGCGCGATTGTCGCTCGAAAAAAGTTGGAGTATTTTTGCCGCCTTTTACCTGCGGAGACACCAATCCGTCAAGCATTTGGTCAGCAATTGGTCAAGTAGTAGCTGATACCGTCGGCATCGACAGCCAAAACCGACAGAAGTTTTGGCCCCAGAAGCAGGGAGGTTCCCATGGCATATTACTGGCCCCAGTACGGCATCGCCATCGAAGTCGACGACGATCCCCATCTCCTGCCTTTCGACGAAGAGGCATTCCCCGATACGACGGTCTACCACGTTACCACCGATGTGATCTGCGACCCCGAGTCGTTCTCGGCGCTCGCCCACCACATCGCGCATATCCACGACATCGAGCTCCCTCCCGACTTCGAAGAGCTCGTCTACTCGCGCCGCCTGATGCTTCACATGCTCTTTGGAGCGGACCCGTCCACCTTTGCGCGCATCTATACCGCCAAGGATGCCACATGAGCGCGAAGAAGCCACCCCACTTTGCAGGCCTGGGTCGTCGCAAGAAGCTCATCGTTGCCTGCTTGGCCATCGTCTGTGCCCTTGTCGCCGTAGGACTATACGTTTGGCAGTCGCAGCCCGTACCCGAGGCGGGCGCTTCGGTTACGACGGCCGAGGGCAAAACGCGCCAGGAAATCCAAGATGAGCTCGACGCCATCGTCCGCGACAACATGATGACGATTTCGGTCGCGCCGGTCGCTCAGCTGCAGGAGGACGGCAAACTGCGCGTCAACGTGCAAAACGTCCAAGACAATAAATTTCCCCAGCGATTCCGCGTCATCCAAAACGACGAGACCATGTACGAATCCGGTGTGGTCGAGACCGGCAAGACAATCGAGACGTGCCCCGCCGGCGACATCAAAGAAGGCGAGGCGTACATCGAGATCCAGGCACTCGATGCAAAGACCCTCGACAGCCACGGCAATCCGACACGTGTCAAGGTACGGGTTGAGCAAACCGAGAACTAGCCTTCCGGCCGACACGGCACCGCATGCAATTCACCAGCATTCGTCCAATCATCGCGGGGACGGCCCGCGGCGAATAGAAAGGAACGACCATGGACATCACCAGGAACATGAACGGAGTCAGAGCGCTCGTCGTGGGCACAGGGCTCGCGCTCGCGCTCGCAATGGGCGCCGCCCCGACGCCAGCTATGGCAGCCGGGCGCGTTGGAACCACGAAGGTAATGGTCAGGACCGAGATCGACAACGTTGAGTTCAAAGTTCCGACGGTTATTCCCTTCGTCGCCAAGGCCGACGGCACGCTTCAGGGCCCCTCAGAAGACGCGACCACCATCGACAATCATTCGGCCTACGGCATCCATGTCACCAACATGAAGATCGACGCCATGAACACCTGGACCATTGCCGCCGACGCCAAGGCCGGAACCGCGCAGAACTCCATCGACTTTAAGGTCGGCCCCGACGGCGCGCTCCAGAACGCCAGCGCCGCCGCGCAAGGGACGGGCCTCGATCTTTCCAAGAATGCAGCCTTCGACATGGGCTACCAGGGCATTGCCGGCGGCACGGACAAAATCAAGCTCAAGACAAGCGGAAACGTCGCCCGCGTCACGCGCGACATCTTCCGCGTAACCGGCGAAGGCGATCAGGTTGCGACGATCACCTGGACGGTCGAGCCCGGTGCGCACACGGCATAAGGCCGTCGCCCTGGCCGCCGCCGTCAGCATCCTAGCGTTTGGCCCAGCCATGGCCTTTGCCCAGCAAGAACAGGCGCAGGCCGCCACGCAAGTGACGGTCGACCTCTCGGGGCTCGACCGCGGCAACCGCGAGGAACCATTGGCGCAGACAGACGATGGACGATGGCTCTTGGCAGCAGGCGCCACAGCAGCAGGCGCGGGAACCGCCAGCCTCGGCCTGCACATCAAACGCAGCCAGAAACAAAACACGGACAGGCCGCACTAAATTAGCTAAGGAGACCCCATGGCATCGAAGAACCTTTTGCCCGTCGTCGCACTCTGCGGCGCGCTCGCAACCGGAACGCCTGTCGCCGCTTGGGCGACTCCCGTCATGGCAGACTCCTTACCAGTAGCCCTAAGTTCCGCACCAAATCCGTCGAGCGCCATTGCGTGCAAGCGTTTTTCGATCGCACAGGCCGCAATCTCGACCTCGGGATGCCTTCGTCGTAATACGGACGGCTCGATAGTCGTGGATATCAATCGTTCGAACAAGGCAAACGGCTCCCAGGCGGGGTGCGCCGTCTGCACGTGGCGCTCGGTTGTGCTCGATGCAGATGGCGATCCATGCAATTTAGAGCTGCGCATCGACATCGCTTCGATCGATGACTCGGCGAACGGAGCGAAGGTCGCCTTCGACGGTACGTTTTTCGAGAAAGGAGGCGGTATATGTCTGGGCTGCGCCGCCGCGAATGCAGACGACACGCAGCCCACCCTCTCATTCACGGCATCGTTACGGCTGACCAAAGCCGGCACCGATGCCATCGCGGCGGGAGAAGCGTCCCTGCTGTTCTACGCCGTCAGCGCCAAAGACACAGACGCTCATTTCGAGAAGCCAGCCGGATCACTCAGCCTTACACGAGGGATAGAGGCAGGCCCTATTGAAATCGATGCCCACGCGCAAAGCAGGCAACGCATTCTTGCCGACCCGGCGCTTCTCGAAATGGAGTGGAACGGATCCGGAGCCATCGGAATTCTCCCCTCCGCGCTTGACGCCAAGACGCTCCCCTCAAACGACGAACCCATCAACGCAACCATACAAGAGGAGAGCGCGGTCAAAGAAGCAGGTGCGGGCGACACGCCGTCGCCGACAAACAGCGTCCCAGCTTCTTTCGAAGCACCGAATGAGCCCGCTACCGATCCAAACGATCCCGAGTTCGCGGACAGTCTGGGGCTTGCTGATCCTCAAGAGATCGATGAAGGTAACTGCTGCGTGCTTGCCGCGCTCGACCACATAGAGGTCATCGACGCTGCGAACATTGAAGTTGCCGCCGCCAATCAGCCCGTCCGCAAGTCGGCTATCATCGCATTTCCCGAATCCATCGAAGTCGTCTTTTTGCCATCGGGCGAGGTCGTGGCCCCAACACTGCTCACCTTGTTGGGAGCCAAGAATACTCGAAACGAAATTAAAAAGGTCACGGTTGTCGACCCTGCAACCACCGCCAAGCTGCGTCTATACGCCGTTGCCGCAAACGGAAGCAAGACCCTGGAATTCGATGGCGACACACTCCTAGCCTGGCGACGTCTGGACATTATGCAAGACGTCTCGTATCAGATCGAACTCGAAGGGTTTGATCGTGCCCGCGATGCCAATATCATCGCCGCGGCTATTGAATCCCCACAGCGGCTTATGACACTGCGCTTTGAATACTATCCCTATGTCCCGACAACCACCTGAGGCTTAAATGCTGCGCATCATTCCTAACACCACTTATATAACGTATTAGATGAGTCGCGATGTGCCTCGCATTTCGTTCTGCTACGATTGCCACGTTGGCATCAATACAGGAGGGCTCATGCCGGGCTTGGGAACAATCATCAACGTTGTGCTTTTAGTTGCGGGCGGTCTTTTGGGATTAGCGGGCGGCCGCTTCATTACACCGCGCATCCAAGACACGCTCATGAAAGCATCGGGGCTGTGCGTCCTGTTTATCGGCCTGGGCGGCACCATGCAAAAGATGCTCATCATCGATGGAAAGGCGCTAGCGACCACCGGTACCACCATGCTCATCGTCTCATTTGCGCTCGGTTCGCTCATCGGCGAGGCCATCAGCTTGGAGGCCGCCATCGAGAACCTTGGCGAATGGCTCAAGCGCAAAACCGGCAGCGAGGGCGATAACGAGTTCACCAACGCTTTTGTCTCGACATCGCTGACCGTCTGCATCGGTGCCATGGCTATCGTGGGATCGATCCAGGACGGTCTGCTCGGTGACTGGTCAACGCTTGCCTTGAAAGGCGCATTGGACTGCATCATCGTCTGCACCATGACGGCGTCGCTCGGACGCGGCTGCATCTTCTCGGCCCTGCCCGTCGCCGTGTTCCAGGGGACGATCACGTTGTTTGCCGGCGCGCTCTCCCCCATCATGACCACGGCAGCCCTCGACAGCCTTTCGCTTGTGGGCTCCATGCTCATCTTCTGCGTCGGCGTCAACCTCATCCGTCCTCAGACCTTCCGCACGGCCAATATGCTCCCCTCCGTCGTCATCGCCGTCATCTACGCCCTCCTGTTCTAAATCTATCTACGCAGCAGTATCTCGAACACCTGTTTGATGCTGTGCTATGATATGAGGTCACCGAAGCTGCGTTAGGAGAGGAGAAGCGGTGGCCGACCAGGACATCAAGATGCTCATCGAGCGCATTATGGCCGAGGCCCGGACCCATCAGTCCGCCCGCTTCTCAAACGAAATCTACGCAGACGAGCCGATTCTCAAAACCGGCCGACAGATGCAGAATTTCCTCCCCGACCAATACCGCAAGATGCGCGAGATATCGCGCTGGCAGGATGACCCCAAGGGCGGCGCGGGCCGCTGGCTATCGGAGGCCGAGCTTTTCTACCGCCAGGGCTTGCTGATGGCCGACTTTGAGGACGACTGTCCCTACAACGGCACCTTTAAGTCGTACTTTCCCACCTACAATGCCATGAGCGACCGGCAGTTGCGCGGCTACTTTACCTGGCGTGCCCAAGTGCGCCGCGGAACCGTCGAGGAAACGTCTACATCCTTTGCCTTTCTGTATCTCTATGAGCTGATTTGCGGCATTGGCATAGATGATCCGCTCGAAGGTTTTAACAAGATCAAGGCCTTTTGGGATGTCTATCGCGCCTTCGAGCCCGGCATCGACCGGTTTGCGCGCGTGTGGCTGCAGGATTACGCCGTTTTCCACGGACTCGACCCCAAGCTACTTCGCGACTCTAAAACCGTCATGTTCGATAACGCCCTTATCGAGCTGCGGCGCGCGGCACGAGACCTTGTACCAGCACCGGCACCGTCCGGCCAGACCCCTAAGCGTCGCAAAACCTCCGAGCCCACGCTCCCCCTTCCGCCCGATGAGGTGCGCGAGGAGCGACTCATGGCCGCCATCAACGCCCTCTCCACGTACAACCTAAGTAACTCGCGGCTCGACCGCAGCCACCACCGCGATCTGCGCCACGTGGCGTGCGCCGTGTATGTCCGTATGGCGCGCTACTATGACACGCACCGAAAGACCGACATCGTGGCGAGCTTATTTGGGGAGGAGACGGCCATGCCCTACACCATGTTTGCCTCGGCCGTATTCTTTGCGCCCGAGCGCCACGAGGACTGCGAATATCGCCTGAACCCCATTCACATCTACCGCTGCCAAAACGGCTTTTGGGAATGCATGCGAATTCACGGCAGCAGGCAAAAAAGCAGCAAGCTTGGTGAGATGATGCGCGCCTGCGACCAACGCCTACGCCTGGCCCTAGACCCCACCCACCCCCTGAAGGAGGAGAAGGTCCCCAAATATCTGGCCAAGATCATCGATGACGAGATCATGGCATGGCTTTCGTGGGACGCCGCACACCAGCCCATCAAGATCGATATCGATTTGAGCCAGCTGGGGCACATTCGGAGCGCCGCCGCGCAAACGCGCGAAGCGCTTTTGATCGATGAGGAACGCGAGGACGACGCATCCGCAGAAGCCGAGGCAGCGGACTCAGGGCAACCGGAAGCCGAGCCCGTAACCGACGCGATTGTCGAACCGGTCGTGGCACCCATTCGGCAGGACTTGACCGACGAGCCGACCATATCCACCGAACAGTTTGGTGTCGTGGCACCGCTTCTCGCGCCGACGCCCGCGTTCGCAGCTGCTGCGCCCGCTGACGCCACAAACGAACTCGCGCCCGCCGCAGATGCCTTCCTTCGCGCACTGCTCGAGCAAAACGCAGCGCAAGCGACATCGGCAGTGGCGCACTCGGGACAGAGCGAGGACATGCTCGTCGATACCATCAACGAGGCGCTCTTTGACCTGGTGGGCGACACCGTAATTGAATTTAGCGCGGCAGGGCCGCAGATTATTGAGGACTACGAAGCAGACGTGAGAGGATACCTAGACCATGAGTGATACCGCATCCGCAGCACCCCGCGTGCCCAAGCGCGTCGCTGCCGTCATTCTCAACTCGCTCAAGGGCGGCGTGGTCCCGCGCATCGGCCTTCCCTACATTACCGTAGGGCGCGAGGTCGAGATCCGCGCCCTGCTCACCGATCTGAGTCTCATCGCCGACGGTGGTGCGAGCTTCCGCTTTCTGGTCGGTCGTTACGGCGCCGGCAAGAGCTTTTTGCTCCAGACCATCCGCACGCACGCCATGGGTGAGGGATTCGTCGTCGCCGATGCAGACTTATCCCCCGAGCGCCGTCTGCAGGGCGGGCAGGGGCAGGGCCTTGCCACCTACCGCGAGCTCATACGCAATATATCGACCAAGACGCGCCCCGAGGGCGGTGCGCTCAACCTTATTCTTGATCGCTGGGTCGCCTCGTACGCCGACGTCGACGAGTCGGTCGTCAATGCCCAACTGGCCCCGCTCGAGGAAATGGTCCACGGCTTCGACTTCACCCGCATGCTCCGCCGCTATCGCACGGCCGTATCCGAGGGCGACGAAGAAGCCATGAGCCGCGTGACCAAATGGATCCGCGGCGAATACCGTACCAAGAGCGAGGCTCGCGCCGAGCTGGGCTCCTCGACCATCATCAGCGATGACGACTGGTACGACTACGTTAAGCTCATCGCGCGTTTTTTGGTCTGCAGCGGCTACAAGGGTATGTTGGTGCTCATCGACGAGCTCGTGAATCTGTATAAGATTCCCAACGCGATCACGCGCCAGTACAACTACGAGAAGATCCTGACCATGTACAACGACACACTCCAGGGCAAGGCGCAGTACCTGGGCATGATCATGGGCGGCACGCCAACCTCCATCGAAGACCGCCGCCGCGGCGTGTTCTCCTACGAGGCCCTGCGCAGCCGACTCGCTCAAGGCCGCTTTGCACGCGAGGACCTTAAGGACATGCTCGCGCCCATCATCCGTCTGCAGCCACTCACCTACGAGGAGCTGCTGGTGCTGATCGAAAAACTCATGCAAATTCACGCCGGCTACTTTGGCTGGACGCCCACGCTTACCGAGAACGACTTGGTGGACTTCCTCAAGATCGAGTTCGGTCGTGTGGGAGCCGACACACATCTGACGCCGCGTGAAGTCATTCGCGACTTTATCGAGCTGCTCGACATCCTATGCCAAAACCCCGACGCCAACGTAGCCGAGCTGCTGCAAAGCGTCGGCGGCGACGCGCTGGTGCCGGCAGCAGCAACAGGCGACACCGGCACCGCAGGCGGCGACCGTAACTTCGCCGAATTCACCATCTAACCTGCCAAAAAGGGACAGGTTTATTTTGGCAGGTTTTATCTGGGCGAACGTTGAGACTGTAATGCAGCAAGCCGTTGCCAGCCGCGTTGAGAGATTCGTTTTTGAGAGGAGGCCCCGTGAACGCCTTTGACCGCTACGCCCCGTTTATCCAAGACTTCATCTACTCCCACGATTGGGAGAGCCTGCGCTCTATCCAGGTTGCGGCGGCAGACGCCATCTTTAACACACAAGACAATGTGCTCCTAACGGCATCCACAGCTTCCGGCAAAACCGAAGCGGCCTTCTTTCCCATCCTGACCGAGTTTTGGGAGAACCCGCCCGCAAGCGTTGGTGCCCTCTACATTGGCCCCCTCAAGGCACTCATCAATGATCAGTTCGTCCGTCTCAATGACCTGTGCGAAGAGGCCGATATCCCTGTCTGGCACTGGCATGGCGATGTCTCGCAGTCGCACAAGGCTAAGCTCATCAAAAAACCGAACGGCATCTTGCAGATTACGCCCGAGTCACTCGAGGCGCTCTTAATCCATAAGCACATGGCGATCCCGCGCATGTTTTGCGACCTGCGCTATGTGGTCATCGATGAGGTCCACTCGCTCATGCGCGGCGACCGTGGCGGGCAGACGCTCTGCCTTATCGAGCGACTCTCGCGCATGGCCGGCGTGCAACCTCGACGCATTGGCCTTTCGGCCACCATCGGCGACCCCGAGCGCACGGGTGCCTTTCTCTCACAGGGAACGGGGCGCGACTGCGTTATCCCACGCTTTGAAGAGCCGCGCCGCGTGTGGCGCATCTCCATGGAGCACTTCTACAACTCGGGCCCCCAGGCACAGCAACGGGGATTCATGGGCACAGGTCCTCAAGAGGCCGAAGTGCTTGCGTGCGAGCGCATCGAGGCGGCGGCATCCGCGGCACTGCCCGCCGGCGCCCAAGACATGCGTCACAGCGGACAGCTCACACAAGAGGAGCGCCGTCAACATCGCGAACGGGCACGGGGCAAAGCCGCTCCCAAAGACCGTCGCACTTCCTCGGCCCCCGAGGGCGAAGTCGACATCCCACGAGCGACCGAGCAGGCGCTTCTCAACCCCACCGACACGGCGCCCGACAACGCCGACCCCGGTATGGGCTATATCTTTGAGCATACGCGCGGCCGCAAGTGCCTGGTCTTTGCCAACTCGCGCGAGGAGGCAGAGGCCGTGTGCTCCATGCTGCGTAGCTACTGCGAGAACCGGCACGAGCCCGACCGTTTCCTCATTCATCACGGCAATCTTTCGGCATCGTTGCGCGAGACGGCCGAGGAACTCATGCGCGATGAGGAGCAGGCACAGACAACCGTCACCACCTCTACGCTGGAGCTCGGTATCGATATCGGCCGTCTGGAGCGTGCGTTCCAGATCGATGCGCCGTTTACCGTCAGCTCCTTTTTGCAGCGAATGGGCCGCACGGGACGCCGCGATCTTCCGCCCGAGATGTGGTTTGTTATGCGCGAGGAAGAGCCCGAGCCGCGCACGATGACGCCCGAGACCATCCCGTGGAAGCTCCTGCAGGGCATCGCGCTCGTACAACTCTATCGCGAGGAAAAGTGGGTCGAGCCGCCCGAACTCGATCGACTCCCCTACAGTTTGCTCTATCACCAGACCATGTCGACGCTCGCCAGCACCGGCGAGTTCACACCGGCCGAGCTTGCTCAGCGCGTGCTCACGCTGAGCTATTTCCACCGCGTCTCGGCCGATGACTATCGCGTACTGCTGCGCCACCTCATCAAGATCGACCACATCCAGGTCACCGAGAGCGGCGGGCTCATCGTGGGCCTCGCGGGTGAGCGCATCATTAACAACTTTAAGTTTTACGCTGTGTTCCAGGAAAACGAGGAGTTCACCGTTCGCAGCGAGTCGGCCGAGTTGGGCACGATTGTCAACCCGCCACCACCTGGCGAGCGCATCGCCATCGCGGGCCATTGCTGGATCGTCGAGGAAGTGGACTGGAAGCGTCATACCGTCTTTGCCACGCAGGTCAAGGGCCGCGTGCCGGCCTACTTTGGCGATTGCCCCGGTGACATCAATACACACGTACTCGAACGCATGCGCCAAGCGCTCAACGAGCACGCGGCGTATCCGTACCTCATGGGCAACGCACGGGCACGCCTTGCACAGGCTCGTCATACCGCCGAGATTTCGGGCGCGGGAACTAAACCGCTTATCAACCTGGGCGGCGACACCTGGGTACTCTTCCCCTGGCTGGGCAGCTACGCCTTTCTGGCGCTCGAACGTATGCTCAAGATTAAATGTGCCGCGGAGCTTGGCCTTCGCGGACTCGACCCATCACGCCCGTACTTTATGCAGTTTAAGATGAAGGCCGACGAGGAGACGTTCTTTAAGGTGCTCGCCGCCGAGGCCGAGAAGGACTTCGATCCCATCGAGCTCGTCTATCCCGGCGAGGTGCCTTACTTTGATCGTTACGATGAGTTCGTTCCCGAAGAGCTCGTGCGCAAGGGCTTTGCCGAAGGCGTGCTCGACATCGAAGGCATGAAGCAGCGCGTTCTCGACTGGCGCGACCACGCCTAAGACCAATCTTTTTGGCACGGGGTTTTTTAACCAGTCTTTTTGGAACGGGGCTATTTTAGCTACTTAATGTCGTCCAACGATTTCGATGGACCGCAAATAAGATCAATCTCGTATGTAGTAGCCGTCAAAATAGCCCCTCCCCTGCAAAAACAAAAGGTAACTGGCAGAAGACCCCTTGTCTTTACGGGCAAAAAGGGGCAGAACGGTAAAGTACACTTGTCATGTAAGGTGCTTATTATTCAGGAATTAGATTTGCCAAGCAGGGCTGCAACCACCAATCGTTGTGATTTTAATGTTACAAGAAAAGTCTAAATTCCTTCATAGTGCCAAAACCCGCAGAGTAAATTGCCGACTGCAGCACCCAAAAACTAAGACCTATCGCATTCCGCGACCTGAATTTTCAACATATTGTGAATTGCATTAAGGGGAAGTTTCCCGCATCCACGTCTAGTGCAGACGTAGACGGGAAGCCGCAATTATAAGTCACTAGTCTGGGGCAGGATTAAACGGTTCACCCCTGGTAAGATATAGCAATCTTCGCCCGAGACCATTACTATTCCGCCAGCATCGATAAAACGCTGATATTCCTCGGCATTAAGGCCCACCGATTCAAAGCTAACGCGTACACCCGTAGCCATCAAGAAGGCTCGAAACTTCTGGCAGCTCGTCAATCGATACATCAATTCTTGAAGGCATGTATTCCACCAATTTTTAATGAAACAACGGCGGTAATCGCTATCGCGATTGCGCCAATAATACCGAGCGCCATCTGAATGGGATATAACCCCAACACATGTCCAAATACGGAGAAAAACAATGCGGAAAAGAGGGCCCTTACCAGAGACGCGGCGGAAAGGATCGTCGCACGGAGATCGTCCGCTATCCCGTCTTGGATTAAGTTTTCCGAAGTGATGTACACCACTTCTGGGAGGAAACAAAGCACCATGCTAAGGCCAAACAAACACAAAGGATTTGAAGCGAACCACGGAAGAATCAAGAAAAGGCCCGCCTCGATTAGCATCGAGCCAAGCATGGTATTTCTTTTCCCGAAACGCGATGAGAAGAAATCTGCTGCAATGTAGGCCGTCGCATTTACTGCATAGGATGCACCGAAAAAGATTCCTATTATGGAGACGGGAGCATGAAACGCGTCGAATACCAACTGATTCAAGTTGTAATAACTCCCGTAGAATCCGTCGAGCATGCTTGTGCCGATGAGGAGAAGCAATATCGCAAATGCGGATTCTCCAACGCGCCAGGTTTCGCTCCTGAACATCTTGGCTGCGTCAAACCTCCCCTTTTCTGATCTTTCAGAACGGGTCGTTTCCGTCCTCTCAATGGGATACAGGAGGAAAAGCTGCAGGAGATAGAAAACGAAGACACATATGTAGAGGGCACTCCAAGACACTTGGGCAATGAAAGACCCGAGTACAATTGCTATTCCCGTAGCGATTGATTGCGCGGCGAGCAGCCGAGCGTTGATGGTGAGGAAGCGCTCTCCTTGACCGGCATTTCGAACAATTTCATATAAAAGTGCTTGTTCGGATCCCGATTGAAGGGAGTAGGCGAGCGCCTCAACAAGGGAAAGCACAACAAGAAAGGGACCTGAGAGCAACAGCATGCCGGCCGTATGGAAGAAAAGCAGCAGCACGCCCACTTGAATCGAAAACTTCTTTCCAAAGAAATCGCCTACCAGCCCTGTTGGTAGCTCGAGGACGACCGTTGCAATGTTGAACAGGGCTTGATAAAGCGTGATTTCCGTGACAGACATTCCTTTCTCCGCAAGGAAAAGTAGAAACACTCCCCGATTTAAAACAAATCCCGTGAGAACGAAAAAGGCGGAATAGACGTGCAGTTGCGTAGTGGCTTGCTTGTTCATTTGATACTTCCGATGACAATTTTGGCCTAGCGGGCGGCGGAATCAACCGAAGATGAGGCGCGTTGGCGCCGGGCGTCCAGATGCGTCATGCTGAAAATAGATGAAGCGTATGATTGACAAAACCATAGAGCCCGTCACAAATTGACTACTCCCAATGCTGGTCGTGGAGGGCGGCACCGAGAAAGTCGGCATCGAAAGGCACAGCTTCGGCAAAAGCGTAGTCGCCGTCGCTGGCGATGAGCAGGTAGTTCTCCTCGCCGCCGAACTCCGCATCACCGCATGGGACCACCCAGGCGTGGGAGAATACCTCGAGTGCCGTGGCAGCGCAGTCGCGCAGGAACGTCACGTCGCTCCCCTCGTTTGCGCTCACGATATTGGCCACATAGATGCCGTCCGGGTTCAAGCTGCCCCGCACCAGACGTAGCGCCTCAACGGTTGCCAGCTCGCGCACGGGCTCGGCACCGCCAAAGCAATCGCTCACGACCACGTCGTAGCGGCGATGCCCCACACTCGTCACGCCCAGATACGATCGCGCCTCGGCGGTAATCACCCGCAGGCGATCACCAACCGTGCGCTCCAGCTCGTCTAGGTAGAACCAGCGGCGCGCCAGGCGCGTAATCTCTCCGTCATACTCGATGACGTCCATGCGCAAGCCCTCGTGCGACATCAGAGCGAACTTAGGATAGGCAAACCCGCCGCCGCCCAGCATGAGCATACGGTCGATACCATGCCCGTAAGCATCACGCATTGCGTCTTCGGCCTCGAACACATCGTCAAATGCGCGATAGTACGCAAAGACGGGCTCCGCCCAACGCTCGCCAACGTAGCTTGCGCTTTGGTAGACGCCGCCTTGCACCAACACGCGAATCTCATCGCCGCCCTCATCGTGCACGCGTTTCACACGCGCCAGCCCATTGCGGGTTCGCGCGACCTGCAGACAGGCAGCACGAACAGCGACAGCGGCCGCACCAAGCGCCGCGGCTCCCAGAGCAACGCCGGCAACGACGCCGGCAGAAACACTCGGCTTGTTCATCTAGAGCTCCTTTTGCAGATAAAGGCCATGGTCATAAAATCCAAGATGGCGATAGTACTCGCGTGTGCCAATCGCGCTAATCACGTTGATACGCGCATAACCCGCATCCCGGGCAATCTCGCACGCACGCTCTACGAGCGAACGTCCCAATCCATGGTGCTGCGCCGCCTGCCCCTGATCACCCACGCGCGCCGCCATGCCGTATACGTGGACCTCGCGAATCATTGCCTCGTCCGGCGTCGTCGGCAACTCATTCGTATGTGCGGCAACAAACGCGTGGTCGGGCAGCGACAAGCGCAAAAACCCCGCGATCTTGCCCTCGGGCGTCACCCACTGCAAAAAGCGTTCACTCGTCACCGGCGTCTCATACGCTACGCTTTCGTCGAGGGTCAGCTCATCTAAGTTCGCGCCCGCGGTACTGATCTCGCGGAAGCGAATCTCGCGCACCGTCGCGCCTTCCCCACGAGCCGCCAAGCGGTTCTCAACGAGCTGGCGCAGGTTGGGTTTCTTGTTGCCCACCATGATGTCGTCGGAGCTAAAGTCACGGATCATACGGCTAATACGACAGAACGCCGGCGTCACCACGATGTCGTCGGCCAATACGTCGAGCAACTCCTCCTCGGTATAGGGACGCCACTCGCCACGCTCGTAGCAGCCCACCAAACGCGAGCCCTCGATGAGCGCACACGGATAGACCTTGGCCTCGTCGGGCATAAAGGCCCCCTCGGTCATAAAGCGCTCGTAGTCGAGCTTGTCCCCCTCGGGCGTGGCGCCCAGCAAGTTGAGCATAAAGTGCGCGTGGATCTTAAAGCCAAACAGGCGCGCAAGCGAAAACGCCCGCTCGATCTGAGCCACCGAAATGCGACGCTCGTTGATATCGAGCAGGTGCTGGTCGAGGCTCTGGATACCCATCTGAATCTTGGTGCAACCCAGGCGGCGGATGAGCGTGAGGGCCTGTGGCGTCACGGCATCGGGACGCGTCTCGATCACGAGGCCCACCACGCGATGCTTCGCCGTCTCGTTGATGCGTTGCTGGCGCTCAAGCTCCTCCATCGTTGTCGTCTGCCACTCGGCGACCTCGCCCCACGGCGTACCAGGGCCGTACAGACGACGCACCGCGCGGTTATAGCCGCCCACGGCAGCATCCACACGCTCCTGTTCGCCAGCAATACCTGCCGCAAGCTCACACTCGTCGGTCGCAATGCCGGCAGCCCGATAGCGCTCACGTCGCTCCGCCACCGCCGGCGGCAGCGCATCGGCAGGAGCATCGTCGAGCAGGCGCCCTGCCTCGACACGGCTGATGCCCGGACGGGCCAGCATGGGGTTAGCCGCCACGCCGGCCACAGCATCGTCATTGAGCGCGCGGAAGAGCTCCGACATAAACCAGGTCTGATAGCCTTCCGGGTAGTCGCTCCAAGTACCGCCGAGCACGATGAGCTCAATCTTGTCGGTCGCATGCCCCATCTGCGAAAGCGCGGTCAGACGAGCGCTCACCTGCAGATACGGGTCAAAGCAATTTTGCTCCGCACGGGCGCACGCCGGCTCGGCGTGCAGATAGCTTTTGGGCATGCGCAGATCGTTGGGGCAAAACAGACAATCGCCCGAGCACGGCCACGGCTTGGTGATGACGGTAATGGTCGCCACGCCCGAAGCCGTTCGGCGCGGCTTCATACGCAGCACCTGCAGCAGTTGACGCTCCAACCCGGCATCGACATTCCACCCAGCCCAACGAGCCGGCTCCTCACGTTTAACCCGCTGGTAGAACGGCAGCAGACGGCGCTTGGCCAAATCGCGTTTGTCGGCACCCTCACGGCGCGCCTCGGCATGTATCAGTTTGACGAGCGCTTTGTCATCCACGGTCTCGCCGCGACGCAGAGCCTCGAGTATGTTCAAGATAATCTGTTCCATGACCCCATTGTAAAGGCAAAGGCGCCAGAGCCCGTCACGGCTCCGGCGCCTCCATCAAACAGCGCAGCTATGGTGTATAAGTCTTCGATAACCGCCCGTCACTCTGAATCAAATGACATGTCGCCCGAACCGACCTCAAAACGATACGTAGCAGACTTATCGCCGTTATCGAATTCAAGATTCAAAATGGTCTCACCATCGTAGTCAAGCGGAAGGAAATCGCTCTCGAAGTCGCCACTGCCCAAGGTGAGGCTCGCCTTAAAGCCCGTCGAGTTCGGAACCGTCATCTCCACATCGCCCGAGCCCACGCTCACGTCCATCGACTTCGCGGGGGCCTGGTAAAGCTCGAACGTCACATCGCCCGAACCGACCTCAGCGCTGAGCGCATCAGTCACGCTGCCCGTAAACTCTACATCTCCCGCACCCAGGAAAAGATCGAAACCATCACAGATGACACCGGCAATCTGCAGATCACCCGAGCCCACGTGCGCGTTGACTCCCTTCAGATGTTCGGCAACACGGCGCGGCAGCTCGACCGTAACTGAGCGATCGATTGCCTTACCGTCATCACTTCCAAACTGAGAAACCTTAAGCGTCGAGTCCTCGACGGATGCGATGTTTTGCGTCGCGGCCTTGGAGGCATCCATACCCTCGGCAACGCGACCCCGCTCAATAACGCGAGCCTTGTTGCCATCAACAACCTTGACGTCCACCGAAGCCGCATTGATATCGAAATCGAGGTAGCGGAACTCATCGGCATCAAAAGTCGTGCTCGAAAGCTGCTGAGGCCGAGCGGAATAGTTACCGCTATCCAAGAGATCATCGTCGTCAAACATATCGTCAAAATCAGACAAAGCGCCGGATAGAATACCGGTCGTACGCACCATATCGGAATGAGCCAATAGCCGCGAAATGCCAAAGGCAAGCCCAATGATGAGCACAAACGCTCCGATGCCAACGCCCAAGCGTACCTTGGATTCATGTGAAAGCTTCATCATTCATCACCTTCTTTGGCACTCGACTCAGCGGTGGTCGCGGCAGCCATGTCAGCGTCAACCGCTGTGAAAACGTCCTCCCCCTTAGTCCTAGCGACCGCCGGCGCCGGACCAACCTGGATATCCCCGCGCGCCCAATCGCCATCGAGCGCACGCGCCACCCAGTGATAGATGGGGATCGTAAAGAAGATCAGCGCAGCAAAGGGGCCGGCACCAAACAGGAACATCAGCAAAAAGAACAGCAGCCAACACACGGCCCAATACGGGAACGACTGGAACGGGCCCTTCACCGGAGTCGAGCCAACCGCACCGCCACTCGTCGCCTGAGCCGTCGCCGCATTGGCAGCCTGCGCACTCCAGCTTGCCGCCTGCGCCGCCTTGGCGGCGGCGTCACTCGCCTGCGTTGCCGCCTCGGTGGCACGTGCCGCCGCCTCATGGGTGCGTGCGCGCTCTGCCGCCTCGGCCTCGCGCTGACGAGCGCGGTCCTCGTTCTCAAACTCGATATCGTCCTCGATCTCGTCGCTCGGATTGAGCAGCTCGTCCAGGCTCACGCCATAGAGTTTGGCGAGCGAGATCAGGTTCTCGGTATCGGGCGAGCTCTCCGCGCGCTCCCACTTACTGACCGCCTGGCGCGACAGCCCTAACTTTCGCGCCAGCCCTTCTTGGCTAAAGCCTTTGCTGCGACGAAGGTCGGCGAGCCGCTGCGCAGTTTCTACATTCATGGTTCCTCCTATGTGATGCCAGCCGTGCCGCCGGACCGTTTTTGTTCTTAAGGCGCCTTGCACAGTTAAAAATCTATCCGCCACCGCCAAAAGCATGCCACCTATTCTAGTGAGATTTTTGACAACCGTCGGTTGCGGGTGCATATGAGCTGCGGAAATGTGTCCAAACAAAGCAATGACCCGCAGCTCGGTTGTCCCCGTTGCGGCGTTAACGGTAGTATGGTCGTACTGTTTATTCCGCACCGCCAACGGAGGGAGTTCCGCGCCGTGAACCGCGATTTCGCCTCATCGCTCATCCAGCTCAACAACACGTTCTATCGCGAGCACTCCGCCTCCTTCTCCGATACGCGCCAGGCCCCGTGGCCCGGCTGGGTGCGCACCATGGACATCGCACTCGAACAGCTCGACGTCGCCACAATCGAGCATCCCGTCCGCGTCTTCGATCTCGCCTGCGGCAATATGCGATTCGAGAACTTTGCCGCCGGCGGCGCACTTGCCGCCAAGGGCGTCGACGGCGCAAACCCCTCGGCAGATGCCAGCTGCCCGTTTGAGTTCTATGGTGTCGACTCGTGCCAGGATTTGGCTATCGATGCGCGCGGTCACGCCCTGCGCATTCCCAACCTGCACTTCCAGGAACTCGACGTGCTCGATGCCCTCATGAAGCTCAACCCCGCCGAGACGCCCGATGTGCTTTTCGACGCACCGCTCGCCGACATCTCGGTCTGCTTTGGCTTTATGCACCACGTGCCGTCGTGCGAGTACCGTGTACGCGTGCTCGACGCCCTGGTGCGCCAGACGCGCCCAGGCGGCATCATCGCCATCAGCTTTTGGGAGTTTATGAACGACGGGCGCATGGCGCGCAAGGCCGTTCGAGCCGAAGCCCGCGCCGAGCTC
The DNA here is from genome assembly GCA_902491565.1 of uncultured Collinsella sp. Classification (GTDB taxonomy): domain Bacteria; phylum Actinomycetota; class Coriobacteriia; order Coriobacteriales; family Coriobacteriaceae; genus Collinsella. The sequence continues at coordinate 113,560 of CABUIE010000003.1, read as the reverse complement.
ACCCCGCCGTTTGAGGGATACGATTCAGCGCAGTTTGAAGCCGGCGACCACCTCATTGGCTGGCAAAACGACCGCCACGCCTACCGCTATTGCCATCACTTTGACGATCAGCAGATCACCGACCTGGTGCGTGGCGTCCGTACGTTCTACAAGAGCGGCGAGGTCCCCGTGCGCGAGCTTGAACGTTTCCATGCCGACGGCCGCAGCGGCGAGCTCAACCGTTATGTGATTCTCAAGCGTCTGTAGGCACCGACGACTCGCCGCCGAGCTGTACCGCATCTTTAGAGCAAACTATGCCCACCCTTTTTCAACCCATTGACGGAACGCGCAGCTATGCGTTCCACACTTATGACCAAGGAGCCTCATGGGAGCCGTCCACGTTCGCACGCCTAAGAACTTTGTGCTCGAAGAGCGCCTGGAGCGCTACGCCGATGCGATTGAGACGAATCCCGAGGCCTATGCCGGAGATTGGCGCGAGGCCTGTGCGCCCGCAGGCGGCAAGCCCTTCGAACACCTTCACCTGGATCTGGGCTGTGGCAAAGGAACCTATCTGGTCGAGCGCGCCCACCGCGAGCCCGACACGCTCTTTATCGGCATGGACCAGGAGCCCATCTGCATCGCCTATGCCGCGCAGAAAATCTGCGAGCAGAAGCTGTCCAACGCGCTCGTCCTGCCCCGAGGAGCCGCATCGCTGCCGCAGCTGTTTGCCACAGGCGAGCTCGATGCAATCACCATTAACTTTCCCACGCCGCAGCCCAAGGCCAAGTACGCCAAAAAACGGCTCGTCCATGTCGACCATCTGATGCTCTACCGCCCGCTCTTTGCAGCCGGCGCCACCGTCACGCTGCGAACCGACAGCAAGCCATTGCGCGACTACGCCCTGGGGCAGTTTGCCGCGGCCGGCTACGACACGCTTTGGGTAAGTGACGACGTACGCCGCGACCATCCCGAGCATCCCGAGACCGAGTACGAGTGCCGCACGCGCGAGATGGGTGCCGCTGTCTATGGCATTTGCGCCACACCCGGCGCGCAACCCAGCGATGAACAGCTCGCGACGGGCCGCGCGCAGGAGCAAAGCCTTGCCTGCTACCTGCCCGATAACCTCGATGAGCTCGCCTATGTGCCTCTGGGCATGGAAGAGGCCGTCGAGAACTTTAGAAACCGTGCCCGCAAGGGCAAGAAGCGTCTACCGCAAGAGTCCTAGGGGCTTCTGATGGTCGCGGCGTTGGCAAACAAGCGCAAATAGGCGCCAGCGAACGGCCCTCAAACCTAAGTGAGTAGACTTTTTTGCAATAGCCAAGCACAACCCGCATAACGAAAACTAAAACCGCAGGTAGATCCCTTGCGCAAAAGCCATGTGCTCGCGATATCGCAAAAAGTCTACTCACTTAGCTGGCAACTGCACCAAACAGCTGGACAGAACGCCCATTTCCTGCATTTTCTCGCGCGCTGGCACCCCGCGCCGCCGCTACGCCATAATAGTTGGCGGACAAACGCGAGAGAAAGCAACCACATGGCACAGACCACAACAGACACCACTGCCAGCACCGTCTCCGGCGCCGGGGCCGCCAGCTCATTCTCGGGCGGCACGGGAACCGAAGCCGAGTTCGGCTCGCTCGGTGCGCTCTCCCCCACCTGGTGGGAGCCCGAGGACGGCGGCGAGCCCGAACCATGGCTCACGCCTGATCAGGCCTTCGAACGCTTCTTTGAATGGACGAGCGACCGTGGCATTGAACTGTGGGATCACCAAGAAGAGGCCCTCATGGACCTCGCTGCCGGCGATCACGTCATCTTAGGCACACCGACCGGATCGGGCAAGTCGCTTGTCGCGCTGGGCATGCTCTTTATGGGCATGGCGCAGGGCAAGCGCTGCTACTATACGGCTCCTATCAAGGCTCTGGTCAGTGAGAAGTTTTTCGATCTGGTACAGGTGCTCGGCCGCGATAACGTCGGTATGATCACCGGCGACACGCACATCAACACCAAGGCGCCCGTCATTTGCTGCACGGCAGAGATCCTTGCCAACGACGCACTGCGCGAGGGCGAAGATGCCGATGTTGGCTGCGTCGCCATGGACGAGTTCCACTACTTTGCCGACCCCGATCGCGGTTGGGCCTGGCAGGTGCCGCTGCTCACCCTGCCTCACACGCAATTCATGCTCATGAGTGCCACGCTCGGCGATGTCACCGCGATCGCCGCCTCGCTCGAGGAACACACCGGCGCTACCTGCGACTTAGTCGTCGATGCCCCACGCCCCGTGCCGCTGAGCTACGACTACGTGACGACCTCGCTCGAGGGCACGGTAGAGCTCGCGATGCGTCGCGGCGAGGCCCCGCTCTATATCGTGCACTTTAGCCAGGACGCCGCACTTGCGACGGCGCAGTCGCTCGCCAATTTTGGCATCGCCAGCAAGGAACAGCGCGAGGCTATTAAGGAAGCCGCCAAAGGCACGAGCTTCTCCACGGCTTTTGGCAAGATTCTCAAGCGCCTGCTCGGATGTGGCGTCGGCGTGCACCACGCCGGTATGCTGCCGCGCTATCGTCTGCTGGTCGAGCGCTTGGCGCAGCAGGGCCTACTGCCCGTCATTTGCGGCACCGACACGCTCGGCGTCGGCATCAACGTACCCATCCATACCGTGGTGCTCACCGCGCTCACCAAGTTCGATGGCTACAAGATGCGTCGCCTGCGCGCCCGTGAGTTCCATCAGATCGCCGGTCGCGCCGGCCGCTCGGGCTTCGATACCGAGGGCATGGTGATTGCCGAGGCACCCGAGCACGAGATCGAGAACGCCAAGCTCATGGCCAAGGCGGGCGACGACCCCAAGAAGCTCCGCAAGATTAAAAAGAAAAAGGCCCCCGAGGGCTTTGTCACCTGGAACAAGCAGACCTTTGAGCGTCTGATCGAGACGCAGCCCGAAACGCTCAAGCCGCGCCTGCGTATCACGCACTCCATGGTGATTAGCGTGGTCGAGCAGGGCGGCGACGCTCGCGCCCGCGTGCACGACCTCATCGAGACAAGCCTGCAAACGCCCGAGGAAAAGGCAAAGCTCGAGGTTCGTGCCGACGAGATCTTCGCCACGCTCATCGACTCCGGCGTCGTCGTGCGCACCGAGGTGCCGCCCGCGCCCGACGCTCCGGCTGACGCCGCGCCGGACATCGACTACGCGCTGACGGTCGACCTGCCCGAGGACTTTGCGCTCGATCAGCCGCTCTCGCCGTTTTTGCTTGCCGCCCTGGAGCTGCTCGACCCCGAGAGTGAGACCTATACCATGGACCTCATCTCGATGGTCGAGGCTACGCTCGAGGACCCCAAGCAGGTGCTGCGTGCACAGGAGCGCGCCGCGCGCGACCGCGCGATGGCCGAAATGAAGGCTGACGGCGTCGAATATGAGGAACGCCTGGAGCGCATCCAGGATGTCACCTACGAAAAGCCGCTCGAGGATTTGCTCGATGCCGCTTTTGACAAGTACTGCCAGGAAGTACCCTGGGCCAACGACTATCAGCTCTCGCCCAAGAGCGTCCTGCGCGACATGCTGGAGAGCGCGAGCGACTTTAAGGGCTATATCCAAAAGCTCGGCATCGCCCGCTCCGAAGGCATTTTGCTACGCTACCTGGCAGAGGCCTACCGTTCTCTCGACCGTACCGTGCCCATCGAAAAGCGCGACGAGCGCCTGCGCGATATTATCTCGTGGCTCGGCTTTGTGGTGCGCTCGGTCGACTCGAGCCTGGTGGACGAGTGGGAGAACGCCGGCAACCCCGCTGCACTCGACGTCACACCGCCGCAGGGCATCGACGAGGTCGTTGCGGACCGTCGCGGCTGCACGCTGTTGGTGCGCAACGCGCTCTTCCGCCGCGTGACCCTTGCCGCCCGCGAGCACGCTCGCGATCTGGGCGAGCTCGACGATGACTGGGGCATGAGCGAGATCCGCTGGCAAAAAGCACTCGACGCTTACCATGAGCAGCACGAGGAAATCCTCACCGACGGAAATGCCCGCAGCGCCGCGATGTTTTCCATCGACGAGAGCGACGAGAAGACCGATCACGTGTGGCACGTGCACCAGATTTTTGCCGACGAGGATGGCGACCACGACTTTGGCATTATGGGCGATGTCGATCTGGACGCCACACAAGACGGTGGCGAGGTCATTTTCAAAAACTACCGCGTGGGCTTTATCGAGAACTTGCTCGAGGACTAGCCGAACATACTGGAACGAAACGAAGCGGGGCCGCTGGCAACATCGCTAGCGGCCCCGCTTTTGCACTATACGTTATGCCTTACTCGGCATCCTCGACCTCATACGAATCCGCCTCGGCCGGCTCATCGTTTGTCTCTGACGCAGCCCCACGCGCCTCGTCAAACGCCGCCTTCATGGTCTTGTTGCCCCACGTGAGCTTGCGAATGGTAAGATCGTCGGCCTTCTTGTTGGCTAGGCGCAGATTGTTCTCGGAGGACAGCAACGCCTCCTTGGTTTTCTGCAGATGGCTAATCGTCTTGTCGATCTCATCGATTGCCGTTTGGAACTTGCGGCTCGCGATCTCGTAGTTGCGGCCGAAATCGTTCTTGAACTTCTCCATCTTGGCTTCGAAGTTCGTGACGTCGATATTCTGCTGTTTGTACTCCGCCAGCTCCTGCTTATAGCGCAACGAACCCATGGCAGCGTTGCGAAGGAGCGTGATCATGGGAATGAAAAACTGCGGACGGATCACGTACATCTTCTCATAGCGATAGCTCACGTCGACTATCCCTGCGTTATAGAGCTCGCTCTCGGGCTCGAGCAGCGTGCAGAGCACCGCGTACTCACAGCCTTTCTGGCGACGATCGTGATCGAGTTTCTTAAAGAAGTCCTCGTTTTTATGCTTGGTCGCGGTCTCGTCGTTCTCGTTTTTCATCTCGAACATAATCGAAATGACCTCGTTACCGCTCGCGTCGCGCTCGCGGAAGATAAAGTCGCCCTTGGTACCCTCGGACGCATCGTTATCTTTCTCGAAGTACGCGTTGGGAAACGCCGTCATGCGCAGACGGTTGAACTCGGTCTCGCAGTGCTGCTCGAGCGACTCGCCCACCATCTTGGTGGACAGACGGACCTTCATATCCTTAAGGCGCTCAATCTCTTCATCCTTGTAGCGAATCAGGTCATCGCTCGCGCGCTTGGCCTGCGCAAGCTCCAGCTCGTGTGCCGCCTTGGCTTGCTCCTCGCGAGAATCGCGCACCGCCAGCTCGCTCGTCAGCTTGGCACGTGCCTCATCGCGCTCTCGCTCCGCCGCGGCGACCGCCTCTGACAGGTTCATTTTTGCCATCAGTTCCTGCTCGCGCAACTGGGCACGCAGCCCCTCGGCCTCTTGCTCAGATTGTGCCTTTGCGGCGGAAAACTTCTCCCGCACCGTCGCGCGATAGTCAGCAAGCACGCGCTCGGCCTCGCTGCGAGCGGCATCGAGCTCACGCTGCGACTCTGCCGCGGCAGTGGCAAGCGCCATCTCCTGGGCCTTGTCCGCCGCGGCAAGCCTGGCCTGCAGCTCGGCAATCTGAGCATCACGTGCAGCTAAATCGTTTTGAGCAGCGTTGCGCGCCGCCGACTCGGCAAGCTTGGCTTCGTCATCTTTGCGTCCCAGCTGCGCACGCAAATTGTCGATCTCGCGCCGGAGTTCAGCATTCTCCTTCTGAGCATCGGCACGGGCCTCAACCGCCGCGCGCTGGCTTGCACTCTCGCGCTCTGCGGCAGCGCCCTCGAGCCTGGCGTGCAGCTCGGCAAGCTCGGCATCGCGCTTGGCAACCTCTTGTGCCAACTTCTGAGCCGCAGCGTTCTTCTGCTCGACAAGCTGAGCATTGTGCTGAGACTCTGCCTCCTGCAATGCAGCCGTCGAACGCGAGCGCTCAAGCTCCAGCGCCTGCTCGCCCTCGCGCTGGACTGCCTTCACACGCTCATCCAGGTCGCGCGAAAACTCGGCATTGCGCACTTGCTTGACGATATCCGCATAGCCGGACGCGTCGACCTTAAAAACTTCGCCACAATGCGGGCACTTGATCTCGTTCATAGCAGCTCCTCGATGGACGCAAATTTCAACCGCCTACACTCTACCGCGCCGCACGGGCAAAAAAGGCGCCGCCGCCATAATGGCAACGGCGCCAGAACCACCACAAAGGGGACAGGCACCTTTGTGGTGGTTTGTGTGGTGGTTCGAGCATTACAGTCCAAAGAAGCCCAGGATTTGATCCCGGCTTACGGGCTTGTACTCGTTGGCATCGAGACCGACATCGTAGCGAAAGATAGGGCGCTCGCGATCGCGGTTGCGCGCGTTGGTGCGGTCTCCCCTGCTGTGGATATGCCCGTGCAGCATGATGGCGCCACGCGCCTTGCCGTTCCAGCTGAGCATGGGGTAGTGGCTCATAACCAGACGATGGCCCTTGGCATAGCCAGGGGCAATCTCCAGGTAATCGCGCACGTCTTCCCAAATCTGCGGCGCGTCCGGATCTTCCCAGTCGCCGTCATGGTTACCGCGGATGAGCGTCACATTCTTGCATTCGATACGCTCGCGCAGGTGCACGGCATCCGCTAGGGGCAAACGATAGGTAAAGTCTCCCAGGATGTAGAGACGGTCATCCGCAGTCACGCACTCATTGATGACATCGATGACCTTGCGGTTCATCTCCTCGACCGAGCCAAACGGCCGGTCCATGTCGTGCAAGATATTCGTATCGCCCAGGTGCAGGTCGGCGGTAAACCACATCATCGTCTATGCCCTCATTTCGCAACGCGTTCAACTCGTGCTAAGTATACAGACGCAGCGATGCGGCGGTCATCCAAAGAGCCCACCGAACAGTCCGCGGCGGCGCTTGTCTTTCTTTTTCGAAGCGTCACTCTGAGCTTTCTTGTCCTGCCGTTTCTTACGATCCTGCTCCAACTCATCGTCGTCGAGTAGCAGATCCCACTCAAACGGATCGTCTGTCAGATCGAACTGGTCGTCGTCATCAAACATGGCCGCCTCCATTGCCGACTAGCGGGCATCCACCACGTAGAGGCCAACGCGCACCTGATGCCACGGGCTGCGCTCGGGAGCGACCTGCTGCACGCGGGCCTCAAATACGTCCTCGTGGCCGTAATACATCATCAAGGACAGCGGGCCGACCTCGTTTCCCGGGACATAGCCAAGCTTGGTGTTGCCGTAATAGATCGCAACCGCCTCGGGGTCATGGGGATTATCGCGCTCGGCGCACAGCGTCAGCTTATCGCCCACTTTAAGATCGCCCAAGACCAAGGCGCCATCGGCATACTGAAATCCTGCAATGTGAAATGACAGAAGAACACGCGAAGGCTCGTACATGGCAACTCCCCTAACGGCCGGATAAACCGGCGCTTAACCTTATTGAGAAGTCTACGAACTCGTGCGGACACAAATTCATCCTGCCTGCGCCTTACGACCGTTTGTCGCTACGCCATCTGATTCTAATGCACAAACATGCGCACGAATTTGTGCTTCCAGCTTGCGTAGGGCGCATACCGAAACGGCACGTCCAGCCACGTTGCCTTGTTCACGATGCTCTTCTTGTGGCTAAACGCATCGAAGCTCTCGCGGCCATGGTACTGCCCCATACCGCTCGCACCCATGCCACCAAAGCCCATATGGCTCGTAGCCAAGTGCATAATCGTGTCGTTAACACAGCCGCCGCCAAAGGGCACGTAACGCACAAAGCGCTGCTGAACCGCGCGATCCTGGCTAAAGATATACAGGGCCAGCGGCGTCGGACGATCCGTAATAAACGTCTCGGCCTCGTCTAAGCTCTCAAACGTTAGCACCGGTAAGATGGGACCGAAAATCTCCTCCTGCATCACGGCGTCATCGGGGGACACACCGTCTAGAATCGTCGGCTCAATCTTGAGCGACGACTCGCGCGCCGTGCCTCCCAGCACAACCTTATCGGGGTCGATTAGCCCGCGTACACGCGCAAAATGCTTGGCGTTGACGATATGCCCGTAATCCTCGTTATCGAGCGGATGCTCGCCAGACATACGGCGGACCTCCTCCTTGATGAGGCCCAACAGCTCATCGTGCACGCGCGTATCGACCAGCAGGTAGTCGGGCGCCACGCAGGTCTGCCCCACGTTGAGCCATTTACCAAAGGCGATACGCCGTGCCGCGACCTTCAGGTTTGCCGTCGCATCCACGACACAGGGGCTCTTTCCGCCCAGCTCAAGCGTCACGGGCGTAAGGTTTTTACTCGCGCGCTCCATGACGAGCTTGCCAACCGGAACACTACCGGTAAAGAAGATCTTGTCCCAGCATTCATCGAGCAGCGCCTCATTCTCGGCGCGCCCGCCCTCGACAACCGTCACCAGGCACGGATCAAATGCCTCTTCACAGATTTGCTTGAGCACCGCGCTCGAAGCCGGCGCATAGGCGCTCGGCTTGATGACCACGGTATTACCTGCAGCGAGCGCGCCAGCGAGCGGCTCGAGCGTCAGCAAAAACGGATAGTTCCAGGGCGCCATGATGAGCGTAACGCCATAGGGCACGGCTTGTGTCTTGCACACACTAATAGCATTAGCGAGGTCACACGGACGCAGGCGCGGACGACTCCATCGAGCCACATGCGCAATCTGATGACGAATCTCGGAAAGCGACGTGCCGATCTCGCACATATATGCCTCGTCATGCGACTTACCCAAATCGGTCTTGAGCGCATGGGCGATATCGGTCTCGTGTGCCCGCACCGCCTCGCGCAGGCGCACGAGGACGCGACGTCGAGCATCGACATCAAACGTGGCGTGCGTCTTAAAATAGGCGCGCTGCTCGCCGACAATGCGCGCGATTTCCTCGGTATTCATGGACCCTCCTAGTTCTCGCCCTCAAACATACCACCTGCAACAACTTCGTACATATGCTCGAGCTCCAGGCGGTCCATCAAAAGCGGAACGGGATACAGGGGATTGGCCTCGGCGTCGGCATGGGCCGCCATTTGCGGAATATCGGAGCGGCGAATACCCGAGACATATTTGGGGATTCCCAGGGCCTCGTTCATGCGGTCGACCCAATCGATAAAGGCCTCGGCCGCAAGACTGTCCTGCGCGGTAGCCGGCGCAATGCCCGACATGCGAGCAAGATCGGCAAGCTTGGGGGCGGCGGCGTCACCATAAGCGCGAAGCATGTGCGGCAGGATGATCGCGTTGGCTAAACCGTGCGGAATTCCGTATCGGCCGCCCAGACTGTGCGCGATGGCATGCACATATCCGACATAGGAGCGGGTAAACGCAACACCCGCCTTATACGCCGCCGAAAGCATATTGCGGCGCGCACGCATGTCGTCGCCATGCTCATAGGCCTCGAGCAAATTGTCGCGGATGAGCTGGACCGCCTGACGCGCCATCTTGCGCGTGTAGGGCGTGGTGCTACGGCCGATAAAGGCCTCGACAGCATGCGTCAGGGCGTCCATGCCCGTCTGCCCCGTAATGGAGGCGGGCAACCCGCGCGTAAACTCGGGGTCGTGAACCGCAAAACGCGGGATGAGCACAAAGTCGTTAATGGGGTATTTATAGTGCGTCTCGTTATCGGTGATAACCGCCGCGAGCGTGACTTCGCTTCCCGTGCCGGCGGTAGTGGGAACCGCAATAAGCAGCGGCAGGAGACGGTGGACACGCAATAGGCCACGCATCTTGTTGATGGGCTTGTTTGGCTGCGCAATGCGCGCCCCCACACCCTTGGCGCAGTCCATGGCTGATCCTCCACCAAAGCCGATAATGGCCCGGCAGTCGTTCTCGCGATACAGCGCCGCCGCTTCCTCCACATTCGAGACCGTGGGGTTCGCACGCGTTTCGGCATAGACCGTAGCGCCAATCCCCTGAGCCGTAAGCGCACGCTCGAGTGATGCCGTGAGCCCCAAACGTGCAATACCAGGGTCTGTCACGATAAGGACCTTCTGGATCGAGCGCTTTTGAAGCACCGCGGGCACATCCTCGGCATGCTCCAAAATGCGCGGCTCGGTATAGGGCAGAATCGGCAATGCGATGCGAAAAACCGTTTGATACGTTCGGCACCAGGCACGACGGGCTAGATGCATAAAGGAAACTCCCTCATTTGTTGATTGGTCAACATTTGCTCGACCGATTGTACTCAGCGGCGGTCAAAGACGGCCTGCCAAACGTTAATCAATCAACATCTTCATATCTCAAAATTATTTTATTGAAAATCATTCCTAATAGGCTTCACATTTGGTTGCATTTATGGATAATAGAACCCGTCAAGACGCACGTCCGGAGAGGGCCCTTACGGGACCGGACAAGCGCCCCATCGCCATCGATCGAAAGGATCGAATCATGAAGTTTGTTTGCCCCGTTTGCGGTTATGTGGAAGAGTTCGACGGCGACCAGCTGCCCGAGGATTTTAAGTGCCCCCAGTGCGGCGTTCCCGGTTCTCGTTTCCTGAAGCAGGAGGAGGGCCAGCTCGAGTGGGCTGCCGAGCACGTCGTGGGCGTCGCCAAGATGGAGGGCGTCTCTGAGGACATCGTTGCCGACCTGCGCGCCAACTTTGAGGGCGAGTGCTCCGAGGTCGGTATGTACCTGGCCATGGCTCGCGTCGCTCATCGCGAGGGCTATCCCGAGATCGGCCTGTACTGGGAGAAGGCTGCCCACGAGGAGGCCGAGCACGCCGCCAAGTTCGCTGAGCTCCTGGGCGAGGTCGTGACCGACTCTACCAAGAAAAACCTCGAGATGCGCGTTGAGGCCGAGAACGGCGCCACCGCCGGCAAGACCGATCTTGCTAAGCGCGCCAAGGCCGCTGGCCTCGATGCCATCCACGACACCGTGCACGAGATGGCTCGTGACGAGGCCCGCCACGGCAAAGCTTTTGCCGGCCTGCTCAAGCGCTACTTTGGCTAAGCCAACCGCCTGAGACATAACCTCAAGCTCGATGAGGCCCGGACCGTATTGGTTCGGGCCTTTTTCGTGCCTCACGAACTTGTTAACGCCCTGAAATAGGACCGTCTTCGGCATCGGCTTCTCGTCAAAAACTAAGTGAGTAGACTTTTTGGAACTTGCCGAGCAGACCATCCATATCACTTTATAAAGCCGACGCTCTATAAGTTGTCAAGAGGCAGTTTGCGGGAGCGTTCTCTCCAATTCGCACAGGAGCTCGTAATACCTCCTCTCCAGTTTCGTCGACCGCCGTTTCCCCCGTTCCAAGTGCCCGAGTGTGGCTGCGGACAGGCCGAGCTCCGCGGCGGCTTTCTTCTGAGTCACCCGCATCGCCTTGCGCATCTTCGCGAGCTCGGGGCCTTCCGGCGCGGCGCCGTCGGGGTTCGGGTCCATGAGCACGTGGTACACCTCCCGCGCTATGTAGCGCTTCAGGCAGCGGACCGCCTCCCGCCGGGACTTCCCCTCGGAGGTCCGCCTCGCCACGTACCTCCTCGTCCTCTCGTCGTACGCCATGCGCTTGATCGCGATCTCGTAGAGCGCCCAGTTCGCCTGCCGGTTGCCGCCGCGGTTGAGCCTGTGCCGGTCCGTCTTCCCGCTCGACGCGGGGATCGGGGAGGTGTTAGCGTCAATATAATTTTCACCATTTCCACCAACGCATTTTCGCCAATCGCGCCAACGCGGATACGCCGGATTCGCCAACGCGGATGTGCCGCTTTCGGCGCCTAGGCGCCCTCCTCCTTCCCGTCCTCACCGCCGATGGACACGTCCTTCAGGCGGTACGACCGGCCCGTTATCTTGATCATCGCGCAGTGGTGGCACAGCCTGTCGGCGACCGCCGAGGCCGTGACGTTGCTGCCGAACACGTCGCCCCACCTGCCGACCGGCACGTTGGTCGTGACGATCGTCGACCGCTTGAGCGCGTAGCGCCTGTTCACCAGCTGGAACAGCAGGTCGGCGCCCTCCTTCCCGATATCGAGGTAGCCCAGCTCGTCTATTATCAGCAGGCTGCAGTGCTCGTAGAACCGCATCCTGCGCGCCAGCGCCTCCTTCGCCGAGGCGTGCTTGAGGTCCTCGACCAGCCTCGAGCAGTCGGAGAAGTACACCTGCTTGCGGGCCATCACCGCCTCGTGGCCTATGGCTATCGACAGGTGGGTCTTGCCGACGCCCGGGCTGCCGACGAGCACGACGTTGTCGCCGCGGTCGACGAACTCGAGCGTGGCCAGCCGCTCGACCAGCCCGCGGGGCACGCTCGGCTGGAAACCCCAGTCGAAGTCGGCCAGCGTCTTTATGTAGGGGAAGTTGGCCATCCTCGTGCGGCGCTCGTCGTCGGCGCGCCGCTTGAGGGCTATCTGGGCGTCGGTGAGCTCGAGCATGGCGTCGACCAGGCTCTTCCTCCCGTCGGCGACGAGCCTGACGTACTCGGGCACCGACGACGCCATGCCCTCGAGCCCCAGCTCCTCGAGATTGGCCGCCAGGCGGTTGAGCGGGCTGGCCTGCACCGCGGCGCTCACAGCGAGCCCCCTATCGAGTCGAGCAGCCCGAGGTTGGCGGCGGCCGCCGCCTCGATGTCGCCGGCGGCGTCGCCGAACCAGCGCTTCCCGGCCATGGCCTCGGCGTAGTGCGCCGGGTCGTAGGCCGGCCCGCCCGCCACGTGCGTCGCCACCAGCTCGCCGCCGACGTAGCAGTCCATCGCGCCGCCGGGCATGCAGACGATGCGGGCGGGCCTGCCGATGCAGCGCCTGGGCACCGACATGGGCTCGCCGTGCGCGCTGACCAGCATCGTGGCCGGCACCCTGGCCACGCGCACCACGTCGCCCATCGCCTCCTCGAGGGCGCGGAGGTTGCCGACGGGCAGCAGCGCGTCCTTCTCCTCCATGAACAGCGCGGAGGGCGGCAGCCCCGTGGTCTCGTTGGGCTCGGAGTTGCTGGCGTCCTCGATCCGCGCGATGATCTCGTCGATGTCGTCCCAGCCGTCGAAGTCGCCCTGGTAGGCCGCGAGCCGCGACAGGAAGCGGTTCGACGACTCGACCTTGCCCTTGGTCTGGGGGCTGCGCGGGCGGCACAGCTTCAGCTCGAAGCCGGCGGCCTTGGCGAACTCGTATGCGCGCTGGACCTTGAGGCGCCTGCCGCCCTTGACCGTCACCAGGGCGGACATGTTGTCCGTGACCCACTCGCGGGGCACGCCGCCGAGCCTCGCGATCGTGGCGTACATGCACCTGACCAGGTCGTCGGTCGTCCTGGTCCCCGACCGGATGAATATGTGCCTGCGGGAATGGCCCAGCGTCGCCGCGAACACGTTGAACTCGAACAGCTCGCCGTCGCGGTTCGCCATCCTGACCGACTCCTTCCAGTCGAACTGCAGCTGCAGCCCGGGCGGCGTCTCGAAGCGCGGGTGCGGTTCCGGGCCGACGGAGGCCCCGACGGCGATACCGTTCTTGCGCATGAACTGGGTGAAGGCGTTGTAGCCGGCCAGGTTCTCGCCGGGATACCTGTGCAGCAGCCACTCGTGGATGCCCTTCTTGGTGACCCCCGGCAGCTGCGCCTTGGCGGCCACCTCCTCGATGTGCGCGTCGAAGGAGCCCGCCCTGTCGGCGCGCCCGTCGCGGGGCCGGCCGCCCTCGGCCCTCCAGTACGCCGCCACGGTGTGCCTGTCCTTGCCGTAGCGCTTCGCTATGTCGCTGAAGTTGGGCTTTATGCCCGCTTCCCTGTACATGTCCAACTCTCCGATCAGGTTCTTCTCCGCCACGGCCGCTCCTCCCGAAAGCATCGTTCGCTTGTCGGTCGAAGCGTAAGCCCCGGCGTTGGTGGAAATGGTGAAAATGCGTTGGCGCGATCGGGGAAATTGCGTTGGCGGAATCGGCTAAAGTGCGATGGCGAAATTGGTTGTTTTTACAGTAGCGCTAACAACTCGACCTGGCTGCGGGCCTCCTTCCAGACCGCCGCGACGGACCGCAGCGAGGCCAGCACGCTCTCCTCGAGCGCGTCGCCCGCCTTCCTCCCGCGCGCGAGCAGCGGCATGAGGTCCTTCGGCCGCTCGCGGCCCCTGAACCGCTCCCTCAGGGCGCTCGGGGCCGTCGTGAGCATCGACTTCGCGCAGGCCACGCAGGACGTGGACGTCGCGACGGCCAGCCTGCGCGCGACGTAGAGCTGGCGCACCGCCTCGACCCAGCCGTCCTGCGACTTCGGCACGGAGCAGCCCCTCCCGGACGCCGCCTTGCGCGCCGCGCGCTCGGCGTCCAGCGGGTCGCTCTTCCCCTCGCCGGGCCTCACCTTGTCCCTCTTGGGCCTGAGCACCTCGACGACGTTGTACCCGAGCTCCACGAGCCTCCTCGTCAGCCCGGCCCCGTACGATGCCGTGCCCTCGACGCCGACGACCATGCAGCTCCCCGGGTCGCCTATCGCCTCCGCCAGCCTGTCGTAGCCCTCGGGGTCGGCCCCGAAGCTCCCGCTCCAGATCTTCCTCCCGAGGCCGTCGAGCAGGCACAGGACATGCACGTCCTTGTGCGTGTCGACGCCCGCGATGACCGTTTCGCCTTCCATTTTCGCTCCCCTCGGTCTGCCGCCTGCTCCGCGCCCGGGTCTCCCAGACATTGCACTGACGGGAGCGCTACAATCCAATTGGCTTGTCCGATTGTCCGCGCTCATGCTCCTATTAGGTCATGGCAGGACTCCGGGACGCGGATGCCGGGGCGAGACAGGTCGGATTTGAGGACGGCCGAAGAGGCGTCAGCAGGTCAGTGGGTCATCGTCCCGGCATTCAGCATCAGGGTAGCGCTGCGACGCGGAAATCGCGCGCCGTTGCCGCGCCCCGCAGTGCCCGCTTCCCCCGAGAACAATTATCAGTGCAGGTAAATGCCTTGTTGCAAAACGACCTAGTCGCCAAAGTGCCAAAAGTCTACTCACTTAGATTCGCAGCCGTCCACGATCGAGCCATTTTGTGTCTAACGGGCATCTTTCCGTCAATTACTCCCAATTTTGTCCAGTCAACGAATAGTTCAGACCGGAGTAATGTCTCAGCCCTTTGCTCATCTGAGCTTTTATCACGATATTCAGCATCGAGCATCCTGCATATGGCCTTAACGATCGCGCGGAATCTATCCTCATCGGATATCTGTCTGTGTGTCAGGAGAAGTACATCGTAGCCCATGGCCTGAAGGGCCGTCATGCGGTCAGCGTCACGCAAGCCATCCCCTGCGCGTCCGTGCGAGGCCTTTCCCTGACATTCAATGGCCACCTGTCGCCTGCCGTCCGGCGAAGAAAGAAGTAGGTCGATATATACACGGGACTTTTCCACAATCGCTCGAGCACTTGTGTTTAGCATCACTTCAACATTAAGCTCTATGCCGCAAAAACCTTCGCCTCCCAGGGCTCGCGGCAGTCCAAGCAACAAATACGCCTCGACCTCAAAAGGCGACGCGGCACCCAATGGAACGAGTTGCGATACCGCCATAAATCTATTGCCGCAACGCATCCCGCAAACATCTGAACAAAAACGGTCAAGGTCTCCGCCCAAAACCAAAGCGTCTCGACGCCATAAATTTGAGGCGATGCCGTCCTCGGACGGGCAGCGCACCCAACCGAACGTTGTCGAAATCGCGCCCGAATCAATTGCACGCGAAAGCTCCGCCTCAAGTGCCGCCGGCAGGGCACACACCGCAAACAAGCCACACATCTCCGCCAATACCAAAAGAAGCTGAAGATCCGTCAGATGCCGCAACATGATGAATGTCGTCAGTAGAGGAGATGTAACCAAAAACCCATGCTCCGTTTCCAGCACGGATTCCCTGGGGAGCTCACCAAGAAACAGCCGCTGCCTAATGCTGGCAGGACAAGTCCGTTTGTTTCTCGTCCGAACCAATGTATACAACGGAAAACCGAGCGCGACCGCAGCCGTCGGGTTGCGGGCGAGATCATATCGCTGCCGGTCTTCTTCCGGTCGTGGAAGCGGCGGACACAAAGCGCGGACTTGAGGAGGCAAACGCCAGTACCTAAAAGCCGATATGTCACAAAGTAGATCCTTCATAGGCACAGGAAAACACGAATTTCAACCCAGTCAGTCACGCATTGGCGCGAACGCACCAAAAATGGCGCCGAACGGACTGCAAAGTTTTCAACAGCCCTCCCCAACTGGCCAAAAGCTTGCCAAGAGCTGGACGAAGCCCTGTTGAAAACCCCATTTTTTTCTCATGCAGGAGCTTTGCGCGGCAAGTGAGTAGACTTTTTTGAACATCCCGAGCAGGCCGGTCATCCTGCTTTTCAAAACCGCAGGTAGATAGCTTGTTACAAAACTTCCTGGTCGCCAAAGTGCTAAAAGTCTAATCACTTAGGTTGCAGAGTGCCCCCCATTAGCTGCAATTCCAAGGTAGTTAGCACTTTTGGACTCAGATCGTCATACTGGACAAGAATTTGAGTTGAGTTTTCAGGGACAGATGCGCCATCGGCACACCAATAACAGTCACTGATATCGACAAAAGGGATGCTCGAGCGCGCGAGAGCCTGCGCAAAAGAGCTTCCGCCCGTTCCACGCTCCGCAACCACGGTACAGTAAAGGCCCGCATCTGCCTGCTCGATCGAGACCTCCCCTGCCGGAAACGCTTTCCGCACAAGCGCCATCAGGCCATCACGCGCCTCACGAGCACGAACGCGCACGCGGTTCACATGCCGCTCGTAATCACCCGATTCCAGCAAACGAGCCAAAGCGACCTGGTCGACAGAACTCACTGACGAGGCATAGAAACCAAGGTTGCACCTAAACCGCTCCATCAGCTCATCGGGCAGCACCATGTACGCTAGACGCAACGCCGATGAAAGGCTCTTCGAAAACGTGTTGGTGTAGATAACCGACTGGGCGGCATCAATCGACGCGAGCGCGGGAATCGGCTTCCCGGCAAGGCGAAACTCACAATCAAAGTCATCTTCGATGAGATACCGACCTGGTCGCTCAGCGACCCAGCTCAGAAGCGCATAGCGACGCGCAATGCTCGTCACAAGACCGGTCGGATACTGATGGGACGGCATCAGGTGAAGGACATCGGTCCCGCTTTTCTGCAGAGTGCTCAAGTCCACGCCCTCATCATCCAACGGGATATGTCGAACTTTGCAGCCCATAGCCTGATAGATACGCGTCAGACGCAAATAGCCCGGATCCTCAACCGCATACACCTTGTCCGCGCCAAGCAACTGAACCAACATGGTATCGAGCAGCTGGGCGCCCGCACCGATAACGATGTTGTTGGGGTCGACATTCATACCCCTTGTCCCGTGCAGATGGTGAGCAATTGCGCGTCGCAGCCGAGCAGTGCCCTGCGCCGGTGCGGGCGAAAAGATTTCGCGCTCGTCTTCGGATGCCAGCGTCGCCCGTAGCGCGCTTTGCCAAAGCCGCGCCGCCTCCAAAGCAGAAGGAGAAAGCGCATCGAATCGCTCGACCTGTCCGTTGACATCATGCACGCTGGGGCCCACAGAGACGGCATCTCGGTCGATGCCCTCCGCAGCCGAAGCCAAAACCGGTGCATCCGGAAGCTCGCAAGCGTAGTAGCCACGACGTGGTATTGAGCAAATATAGCCCTCAGCGAGTAACTGGCTATATGCATTCTCGATGGTAATAACACTGATTCCCAGATGACTGGCAAAGGCGCGCTTAGACGGCAAATGCTCCCCCGCCACAATGCGTCCAGCTACGATATCATCTCGAATTTGCTGGTAAACATACTCATAGAGCGATGCTTCGCCGCGTTTTTCCAAATTGTAGTCAAGCATGAGCCTATCACCTGACCTTATTAAGTCATTCAATCTGGTATTAGTCTGACCTTGTAATTATCTCGAAAACTGAGTATTTTGTCATACCCAGCTCCCCGATAGGATGTTCCGTCAAGCAATGCACATGCCAACCAAGGGAGCAACCATGGCAGAACAGAACAGCAAGGCCGACCGCGTCAAACTCAATCGCGAGCTCGCGCAGATGCTCAAGGGCGGCGTCATCATGGACGTTACCACGCCCGAGCAGGCACGCATCGCCGAGGAGGCAGGCGCCTGCGCCGTCATGGCCCTCGAGCGCATCCCGGCCGACATCCGTGCCGCAGGCGGCGTCTCGCGCATGAGCGACCCCAAGATGATCAAGGGCATCCAGGAGGCCGTCTCCATCCCCGTCATGGCCAAGTGCCGCATCGGTCACATCGTCGAGGCGCAGGTCCTGCAGGCCATCGAGATCGACTACATCGATGAGTCCGAGGTTCTCTCCCCTGCCGATGACGTCTATCACATCGACAAGACCCAGTTTGACGTGCCGTTTGTCTGCGGCGCCCGTGATCTGGGCGAGGCGCTGCGCCGTGTTGCCGAGGGCGCCACGATGATTCGCACCAAGGGCGAGCCGGGCACGGGCGACGTGGTCCAGGCCGTGCGCCACATGCGCAAGGTCCAAAAGCAAATCCGCGACGTTGTTGCCCTGCGCGACGACGAACTCTTTGAGGCAGCCAAGCAACTGCAGGTTCCGGTCGAGCTGGTGCGCGAGGTCCATGCTACGGGTAAGCTTCCCGTTGTGAACTTTGCCGCCGGCGGCGTAGCGACCCCCGCCGACGCCGCGCTGATGATGCAGCTGGGCGCCGAAGGCGTCTTTGTCGGCTCGGGCATCTTTAAGAGCGGCGACCCCGCCAAGCGCGCCGCCGCCATCGTCAAGGCCGTGGCAAACTTCACCGATGCCAAACTCATTGCCGAGCTTTCGGAGGACCTGGGCGAGGCCATGGTGGGCATCAACGCCGACGAGATCGAGATCATCATGGAGGAGCGCGGGCGCTAGTCCAGCAGAAAGGATCGCACATGAGCGATTATGCAGACCAAACGGTCGCCGTGCTGGCGGTCCAAGGCGCTTTTGCCGAGCACGAGGCAAGACTATCCGAGCTTGGCGCACACTGTATTGAGCTGAGGCAGGCGGCCGATTTGAAGCAGGACTTTGACCGTCTGGTACTTCCCGGCGGCGAGTCCACCGTTCAAGGGAAGCTGCTTGATGAGTTGGGCATGCTCGAGGAGCTTCGTGCCCGTATCGCTGAAGGCATGCCCGTCCTGGGCACCTGCGCCGGCCTGATTCTACTGGCTCACGATCTTGCCGCCCATGACGATAAGGGCACGCCGCGTTTGGCAACCATGGATGTACTTGTCGAGCGCAATGCCTACGGCAGGCAGCTCGGCAGCTTTCGAACCAAGGGGCAGGTAGCCGGCATCGACGGTGAAGTGCCGCTGACGTTTATCCGCGCGCCCCGCATCGTTGAGGTGCACGGCGATGCCGAGGCCCTGGCCGAAGTCGATGGCCGCATCGTCGCCGCCCGCCAAGACAACCAGCTCGGCGTAACCTTCCACCCCGAACTCGATGAAGACACCCACCTCCACGAGCTCTTCCTCCAAATGTAGGCAGAAAACAAACGAGCGTGGATTTTCGGACGCATAGCAAATGAGAGTGGATAATCTCCCACTTTGAGCTTGAATGCAGACTCAAACCGGGAGATTATCCACTCTCATGCTATGTAGTCGTTTAAGAACGTCCCCAATGACTACCTTGGATCATGGCAATGCCGATGTTTTGGCACCGACAGCGAGCGCCCACCAGAGCGAACAAATTGGCATGAAAAGAGGACGGCATAGACCTTCTGGTCATGCCGTCCTCTTTGAATGACAAGTTGTCGCTCTGGTGGGCGCGCAGCGTCAACTAGTTACGCGGTTCGTAGAACCGCGTAACCCCTAAAAGCGGTTACCGCGGAAGCCGCCACCGTTGCGGCCGCCACGGTCGCCACCGCGACCGCCGCGGTCGTTACCACGGTTGCCGCCGAAGCCGCCACGGTTGCCACCGCGATCGCCATAGCCACCACGGTTGCCGCCAAAGCCGCCGCGACCGCCACGGTCGCCGCCACGGTCACCAAAGCCGCCACGGCCGCCGCGATCGCCACCGCGACCGCCACGGTCGCCGCCACGGCCACCGCGGTCACCAAAGCCGCCACGGCCGCCTCGATCGCCACCGCGACCGCCACGGTCGTCACGGCCGCCGCGAGGACCGCGGTCCTCGTCCAGGCCCATGGCGACAAGCGGAGCGATAACCTTATCGAGAGCGGCCATCAGCTCGGTGGCCTCCTCGTAAGAAAGCTCGGGCAGGAGCTTCTCCTTCTTGTTGGCAAGCTCGACCAGGCCCTCAGCGGCATCCTCGGCAGCGAAGACGACGATCTTGCGCATATCGCCCTCGGCGTCGTCGATGCGGCCGACCAAATCGGCGGCCTCGGCCTCGGCCATCAGGCCATCGAGCTCACGGAGGCGCATGCCCAGCAGGTCGGACATTTCCTTCTGCTCCATCTTGGGCTTGAGGTCAAGAAGCTTGATGGCGCGCTCGATGTTCGCCATGCGCTCGGCCTTGGCCTCCTCCTCCTTGGAAATAGCAAAGCGACGGCTACGCAGCAGGCGGGCGGCCTTCTGCATCTTGTCCATCAGCTCTTCGTCATCGTAATCAACGGCGGCCTTGACAACCTCGGCCTCCTCCTCGGCGGAAACCTCGTCAGCAGCCTCAACCTCGGCAGCTTCGGTCTCCACGGTCTCGACTGCCTCGACCTCGGCAGCCATGGTCTCGTTCTCGGTCTCGTTCATGATCTCTTCGTTCTCAGACATGAGACTCCTTCTTGGCCCTCTCGGGCATCATCGCCCCATTCGCGGGGCCCGTCGCGCACTCTTTGCGCTTTAAACATTCATGCCTCTCGGCAAAACGTCCATTAGTTTATGGTGTCGCCATCCAATCTAGCTGCAGAATCTATGTGCACACATTAATGCGACATGTGCGACTCGCGATGAGCGTACACCAGCGACGCCACGAACCCGACCACGGCAATTACAGCCGCCACACGCACGGCAGCTGCAAATCCAATCGCCTGGGCAACGTCGATCGCAGCGCCAGCGACGCTGGCAGCCGCCGCAGAACTCGAGAGCAGACCGATAAACAGCGACGGGCCAAACGATGCGGCAATCATGTTCCACGTGTTAAGCAATGCCGTTCCGTGAGGATGTTCAGCGGCAGGCAGCGTCTCCAAACCAGCCGTTTGCGAGGGGCTCAGCACCAAACCGACTCCGGCATACACCACAACGGTCAGCGCAACGACGACGCCGATGTTCATGCTTGCCGCCGTCATCGAGATGGCAGTCTGTCCCACGGCAATCAGGGCAAAGCCGACCGGCAGCAGCGGCCATGCGCCACGGGCGTCCATCACACGTCCGCCCACAATCGAGGTCACGGCGTTGCAGGCAATCGCCGGCAAAATGAGCAGGCCCGCAATAAGTGCGGTCATGCCGTATGCGCCCTCAAAATAGAGCGGCAACAAAACGCTCATCGAGAACGTCGTCATCATCGACACCACCACAAGCAAGCACGCAGGCCAAAAACGAACGCTCGCCATGGGACGCACGTTAAGCACCGGATGCTCGAGCTTGAGCTGGCGGGCCGCAAACAGGCCGAGCAGCACAACGGCAGCGAAAAGCGCCACGACACCGGCAATCAGATTGGTCGAGAACTCACCCACGGAATACACAAACGCCGTAATGCCGGCAGCGAGCAAAACAACCGACAGAATGTCAAGCGTGGTGTTCGAGCGCTCTCCGACATTCTGAACAAGCTTTACGCCCGCCGCAGCGACCACAACGCCGCCCACCAGCGGCACTACGAATACCGCCCTCCAGCCAAACAACGTGCACATAAGACCGCTGATCACGGGTCCAAACGCCGGCCCTAGCGTAATGCAGGCACCGCCCAGACTCAGATACAGACCAAGCTTCTCGCGCGGGGCGCAAGACAGCACCACGTTCATCATGAGCGGAAACAAGATGCCCGATCCCGCAGCCTGCAAAATACGGCTTGGCAGCAAAACGCTAAACGACGGAGCGATCAGACACAGGACTTCGCCGGCGACCATACATCCGCATGCGAAAAACAACAGCTTGCGCGTCGAGAAACGGCCGGACAGGAAGGCCATGATGGCCGTAAAGATCGACGTCACAATCATGTAGCCCGAGACGAGCCACTGCGCCGTGGTGGCACTCACCGAAAAGGCCGCCATAATGTCGTGCAACGCCACGTTAATGATGTTCTCGTTAAACGCGGCAACAAAGGCCGCAATATACATAACGACGAGAATCGCCGCAGTGGCCGATGGCGTTGCTTGAACTTGTTGCTGAGATTTGCTCCCCATGCATTTCCTTCCTCTTGGAACGACAGTCGCATCGCCCCAGAGGAACAGTCCAGGGCGAAAAATGAGCCCTAGACTTACGCCAGACGCCGTACACGACGAATCTGGCAACATGGTCCAACGTTGAAAGATTGTAACGCGGACGCGCAGCTTTCCTTCCGCGCTATTATTAAAAGTCCACGAAAGCATAAGACATGAGGAGCCCGCCATGATTAAGCCCATCATGAAATCCGAGTTCTTTTTGCGCCTGCCTTCCGAAGACGCGGGACCCGACGATGCCGTGACCGGGCAGGATCTCCTGGATACACTCCACGAGCATGAGCACGAGTGCGTGGGGCTCGCCGCCAACATGATCGGTGTGCGCAAGCGCATCATCTGCGTAAAGGACGGCAACAGGACACTCCTGATGTACAACCCTCAAATTCTTGAGCAGGTCAATGCCTATCAGACGAGCGAAGGATGCCTCTCGCTGATCGGCGAGCGCCCCTGTACCCGCTATCGCCGCATTAAGGTTGAGTATTTGGACGAGAACTTCGTCCACCGCATCAAAAACTTCTCGGGCTACACCGCCGAGATCATCCAACACGAAATCGACCACTGCAATGGCGTCGTGGTTTAGGCCACCTGCCAAAATGAGGGTACCGGAGGCCTCCCTATGGATATCAGCCGCTTTGGCGAATTCGCCATCTTAGCGCAGTCACGCACGTTTCTTGATGCGGCGGAACTGCTTTTCATGTCGCAATCAACCCTCTCCAAGCACATTATGGCAATGGAGCACGAACTCGGCTGCAAGCTCATCGATCGAAGCCAGCGCCACGTAACACTCACCGCGCAAGGTGAAGCGCTCCTCCCCTATGCGCAAAAAATTGCGACGCTTCAGCACCGCTATCT
This sequence comes from uncultured Collinsella sp., assembly GCA_902491565.1. GTDB lineage: Bacteria > Actinomycetota > Coriobacteriia > Coriobacteriales > Coriobacteriaceae > Collinsella. The sequence continues at coordinate 90,562 of CABUIE010000003.1, read as the reverse complement.
TGCCGCCATTCAAATAGGCGCAGGTGAGCCGCTCGAGCACCTCACCGTAGGTTCTATCCCCATTATGGCCCCTTATGGGATCACGGACGCCGTCATCGATTTTCAGCAGGCGAACCCCTCATATTCTGTCGAGCTCATCGAAGGCGAGGGCGACACACTCAAGCGCATGCTCCTGCACGAGGACATTGACCTGGCCTTCATCCGTGACAGCGGCGCCATCGAGCCGGAGTTCAAAAAGATTCCCTTTACGACCGACCGGCTCGTGGCCGTCCTTCCGCTCGACCATCCACTCGCCGAATGTGACACCGTCGAGATAGACGACCTTATCGACGAGAATTTCCTCATGCTTCCCCAAGGCTCGTTCGTAAGCGAGCTCGTCCTTTCCCTTTGTCGCGAAGCTGGATTTGGCCCACGTGTTACGTTCACCGGCAAACGAGCCGAGAACATCATCTCTCTTGTCGCACGCGGCGCCGGCGTCTCATTCCTCATGCGCAAGCCGGCGGAATCGCTCGCCAGCGGAAAGGTAGCCCTGGTGCCGCTCGAGCCCGCGACAACCTCCGAGGTCAGGCTCTACCTCAAGCGAAACGCCGCGCACTCGCAGGCGGTCGTCTCGTTCATCGGCTTCCTCCCCTACCGTCAGCTCCTGCAGGGCGACCGTACGTCTTCCACCGCGGCACGACCGTCATAATCCCTGCTGCTCCACAACCGCAGACTTGTGTCCGCAAACACGCTGACAACGGCACAAAACACAAATATGCCTCGGGCGGCACGTCGCCGTCCGAGGCATATTTAGTTAAAGTGCGCAGACAGACTAGTCCACCGAGATGTTGAGCGCCTTACCGCCCTCGTCCTTCCTGGTACCGATCACCATAGCGGCGACAAGAGCCAGAACGAAAGCGACCACACCGGAGATGACAAGGCCGATAAAGCCCATGTCGATGCCGGCAGGGTTAATAAAGCTCGGAAAACCGAGCGGGCCGGAGGCACCGAAGGCATAGAGTTTGGCACCCATGAGGCCGGCGATGGCGCCGCCTACACCAGCGGAAATAAAGGTTGCCCACATAAGGCGCTTACGCGGCAGCAAGATGGCGTAAAGCGCAGGCTCGTTGACACCGAAAATCGAAGAGACAAGGGCGGGAATGTTGACGGCAGCATTTTCCTCGGAATCCTTGGTTCGGATGATCATGCCAAGCACAGCACCGGCGATGGCACAACCGCCTGCATACACGAGCGGATTAATGAGGTCATAGCCGTAGGTTGCGACATCGAGGAACCACAGCGGGATGATACCCCAGTGCAGGCCGAACATGACGAGCAGGCTCCAGAACGTGCCGATGACGAAGCCGGCGATGGCGGGCTGGAAGTTGATGAGCATCAAGATGATCTGGGCAACGATGTTGGAGAGGACCGTCATGACCGGACCGACCACAAGCAGGCCAAGGATGCCGCAAATGAGGAGCGTCAGGATGTTGGAGAAGAACGAGCTCACAAGCGCGGGCAGCGCGTTAGAAAGGGCCTTGTGCACCTTGGAGGCAATCCAGACGATAAAGATCGCAGGCAGAATCGTCGATGAGTAATTCTGCATGATCAGCGGGATGCCAAAAATATCACCGTAGACATTGGACTCGAAGACCGTACCGGCGCCGAGCGTGTAGAGCGGATCTCCGCCCATAAGGGCAACGAGCGTCGGGTAGACGAGGATACCGCCGAGCGCCATTCCCATAACGGGCTTAAGTCCGAACTTCTTGGCCGACGTCCAGCCAATGATTAGCGGAAAGTAATAGAAGACCGAATCTCCGATTGCCGAGAGCGTCACATACGTATTGCTGTCCTTGGCAAGCCAACCGGCAACCGTGCAGAGCGCGAGCATCGACTTGATAAAGCCACCGGCCATAAGCACGCCAAGAACCGGTTGCAGAATCTCGGAGATGATGGCAAGCAGACGCGAGAACGGATCGCTCTTTTTGACGTCGTCGCCTTCATCGATATCGAGCGCGGGTTTGGAGTCGAACCCGCCAATCTGAACGAGGTCGTTGTAGACGGCCTCGACAGTGGCACCAATCACGACCTGATACTGTCCGCCGGTCTGGATGACGTCAACGACGCCCTTCGTCGCCTTAAGCTCATTGGTCTGGGCGAGCGATTCATCCTTGAGGTGGAAGCGGAGACGCGTAATGCAGTGGCTCACGTCTAACACATTGTCTCGACCACCGACCTTTGTGATGATTTCATCGCAAAGCTTCTGGTATTTCATGGAATTCTCCTTTTTCTGAGCGGGGTATAGCATCGATTTCATGCCTCCGTAGTCGACGTGGGAGGGCAAGGAACCCGCTTCCCCCTTTGAAATCCGCGGACGCACGTACGCCCGGGATGGGAAACGGCAGAGAAGATGGAAGATGCCGATCACATGGCAGCGAGCCTCATTGGCCCATGTCACGCAATCAGGTCTACAGACGCGAATCTGCTGCGCCGAGAAGTCTCGTCGTCTGGCAGAACTTGTCACACAGACGTTCCGGTTCGCCCTGGGGAATCTGAGTACGCTCGGTCTCAAAGGAGAGGCCGTACTCGCGTGCCGGAAGGAAATACTCGAAATAGCCGTTGGTGTAACCGCAAACTATTCCCTCGACCGGGCATTCGCGCTTCATGCGAATACCCAAGTCGCTGCCGAGCTCACTCGGGAACACAAAGAGATGCAGGCCGCCCAGACTGATGACGGCACACTTAAGCGTGAGCGAAAAGTCGTCATGGGCAACGGTGTGATAGAACGTCTGAGGCTCGATGCGGTCAAGAACGACCTCGCGATCGAGCTTGATCTGGGAAATCGCCTCGGCAAGACCGGTCGAAACGCGCTCGACCTCGGGAATGCCGCGTCCCTGGCGAAAATTGCGGTCGCTACAGTCGCCAGCAGCACCGACGACCATGGCCGGATAGTAACCAAGACTCTGAGCGAGCTTTTTGCCGGTAAGACCGGCGAGTTCGCTCGTGAGCTCCGTGCAGTCGGGTCCGACACAGGCAGAATGCACCGCCCAGTTCACAAAGCCCGCAAATGGCTTGCCTTCGGTATCGAAGAACGATACGACAATGACCTCATTGTCGGCGAGTTCACCTGGGATGATGCGGTTGTCGTAGAAACCGGTGATGACTTTTTTGCCCATGCGGCAGGTCGCAGGTCGCGCGTTGGCGCGGCACTCTTCGAAGCATTGACAGATGGTATCGAGGAACCAGCGATAGTAGTCCTCGTTGAATTTTCCCGTCCACCAGCTGCGATGGTAGGCGACGATCGAAGTGTGGTCGTGCGTCGCGGAGAGCAGAACGCAGTCACGGTCAATTCCGTAGCGCTCGGCGAGCATCGTCTTAACCTCCTCGGCCATGCCCTCCTCAAACTCGAGAACATCGGCGTTGAAGAGAAAAACTTCGCGGTCGTCCTGTTGGAAAAGAATCGCGTTGGCGAAGACGTCGTCATGGACGCCTGTCGCAGGCTCCAGACGGTTGGGGAGGTTGCGGTATCCGATTAGATAGATGTCGCCTTGCGGGGTAATCTTGCGGCGTGCATGTCCGATATTCATGCAAGTTCTCCTTTTTGTCATGCCGCGTTTAAAGCGGCAAGGATGGTTTGAAGGAGGCGCTCATGGGAACCGGCGGCGAAGCCGGAGTTCATGGCCTCATAGGTGATTTTCTCGTACGCATCGGGGGCCGGCAGATACTTTTGCCCTCCGTTGACAAGCGTGGCAAAGAGCACGGGGCAGAATCGGGCGGCGCGCACGGCGGCGCCAAACGAGCTCGAAACCTCGGGCTGGATACCAACGAACTCGACATTTCCCAGCCGAAGTAAATAGACCCTCGTACGCTGTTCGCCTGCCGCATGAAACCCATAAGTTCGATGCGGGGCCAATGAGCAGAAGTCGGCGCGCGTCTGGGCGGGCAAAAGGACGTCGACCGTGCGAGCATCGACGCCGATGGCATCGTCCTCACGCGCCGCACGGACGGCCTCAATCAACGCATCGCTCATAGCGCGACCCTGTCGATGCAGCATGCGATATCCACTCTCGTGAGCATCTAACGTTTGCTTCGCCCCGGTCGAATCGAACGCAACGGTTACGGCGCGCTCCGCCGGACTCTGATCCCCCGCGGCACCGGGTAGCAGCAACACGACTCCGCCCAATTCGCGCTCGAGAGCCATGGCGGCAAAGCCAAAGAGGTCCCCGCTCACCAAGCGCTTCCCCTGAGAATCGTGCGATCCGTCGAGCACGGAAGACTGGACATCAGCCGTCGCAAGCATGGCAACGAGCCCGCCCTCGGCATCCCTCGCGACAAGTATGGGCATCGCGTGGTCGGCAAACCCCTTGGGGTCTACTCCCAGCCACCAGCCGGCCGGCGTCTCAATGTCGCGGTTAACGTTCACAGGACAGTAGCCCTCCGCCGAGGCGAGCGTGACAGAGCGAATGCCCGCAACCGCCTGCTCAACGGCCGCGCGTGTCGCGGCGATGAGCGCGGCACGATAGCGCTCATTTCGATCGCGGGCATCGGTGTCGGCCAGATGCCCAGGGGTGCGCACGTGAGGCGCAGAAAACGTGTGGGTCGGGACCACCCAAGAAAAGGCGCCGTCGCAATTGGAGACATCCTTGACAACCTCACGCAGATCGACGAGTAGGGCCGGAGCGATCGAGGTAACCTCAAGTGAAAGGATGCAAGCGCGCCGCCCCATCCCTTCGACCACGAAGGCACGGGCAAAGATTTCATGACGGAGTGCGTCGAAACCGTCGAACGGCAATACGTCCTCTAAGTTAATGGCCACCCGGGCGGCTCCGGCCTTCATCTCTCCCTTATCCATGGCGAATGCCCTCCTTTATCTGTCGCTCACTCGATGCCGTACAAGCGCTGTGCCGTGCCGCCAAGCATAAGGTCCTTGTCCGTATCACTTAAATCTGTGGCGCGGACGCAGGCGACACCCTCTGTTAGCCACTCGCGTTTAACGGGATAACTCGTACCAAAGACAATATGGTCTGCACCAAGGACCTCAACCGCACAGGCAAGAAGCGTCTCGCCCCAGGGCTGAGCATGGGACATGTCGAAATAAACGTTGTTCTCAAGACGCTTGGAGACCGTCTCGGTATCGGTCTGGAAGCGACCCGAGGCATCTGGACGCTTGGGACCGTGCGGCAGCAGCATCTCCTTAAACGCAAAATAAGCGCCACCGAGCATGGAGTGGACCATCTTGATATTGGGGTAGCGCTCAAAGAAATCGCCAAAGATCTCTCGGCCGATCGCCGTAGTTTGGTCGACGCAGCGGCCATAAGAGCGGCGAAGGTTGTCGTACGCGAGAAGCGACTCGTTCTCGACCGGCACGGGAACATGGTGCACGTAAACGGTGACATGGCGTTCGTTCAGGTGCTCGAAAAAACTCGAGAAGACCTGGTCGTCGAGATAGCGCTTGCCGTAGTGAGCGCAGAGCTGCACACCCGCAAAACCATCGTCGAGTCTGCGGTCGAGCTCCTCCAAATTTGCTTTGGTGCCAAAGGGCGGCACAGCGACAAGCGGAATCAGACGGCCACTTGACGCCTTCGCGTCAGCAGCCATACCGTCGTTGAAACGCCGGCACATCTCGAGCGACATCCACTCGTGACAGCCGGGGAGCTTGAGGATCGCCTTGTCGACCCCCGCCTCATCCATATCGGCCAAGCGCTTCTCGAGGGTGTAGTCGCCCTCAATGTAGTTAAGACCCGGAGAACCGGCGGGCATCTCGATCACGATCTGTCGTTTGCCGGCGGAATTCGTGGTCAGATAGCCTTCGGTGTCATAGGCGCGGGGTACCTCGGCCAAAAACTGTTCGCAGAGCGTCTCGTCATGAAAGATGTGCTCGTCGAACCAGTAGGAATTTGCATCGATAATCATTGGTTGGAACCGCCTTTCATCTTGTTGAAAACATTCTAGAAAAGCAGGTACCCGGACATCAATTCCAGCTTAAGCCCACTGTATTCCATTTTGGAATAGAACTTACCGCTCACACGCGAACCTCGCCCGCTCAACGAGACAAGCGCTAACAGCACGGGCTTAGACAGAAAACGGTCGGCCCGCATCCGTTGCGGGCCGACCGTTTCATTACAGTCTACCTTTGCCGTTACGCCTGGCGGTAGTGATCGAAGAAATCGGCGAGGTCTTCGAGGGACTCTTTGAGCACTTCCATGCGCGGCAGGTACACGATGCGGAAGTGATCGGGCTCGGCCCAGTTAAAGCCGCCGCCGCGCGTGATCAGAATCTTCTTCTCGTGCAGCAGGTCGAGGGCAAACTGCTCGTCATCGGTGATGTTGAACTTCTTAACATCCATCTTGGGGAAGATGTAGAACGCCGCGCGCGGCTTGACCACCGAGATGCCGTCGATCTTGTTGAGCGCCTCATACACAAAGTTGCGCTGCTCGTAGACGCGACCGCCGGGACGGATGTAGTCGTTGACCGACTGATGGCCGCCGAGCGCCGTCTGGACGATCGACTGAGCCGGCACGTTGGAGCACAGGCGCATGTTGGAGAGCATGTTGATGCCCATGATGAAGTCGCTCATGCAGCGCTGGTTGCCCGAAAGCACCATCCAGCCAATGCGATAGCCCGCGATCATGTGCGACTTGGAAAGGCCGCTAAAGGTGACACAGGGCAGATCGGGGGCGAGCGAGGCAATCGAGACATGCTCGTAGCCGTCCATGCACAGGCGGTCGTAGATCTCATCGGCAAAGATCATCAGCTGATGCCTGCGTGCAATCTCGACGATGCCCTCGAGCACCTCGCGCGGATAGACAGAACCCGTGGGGTTGTTGGGGTTGATGATGACGAGGGCTTTGGTCGCGCTCGTGATCTTGGACTCCATATCCTCCAGGTCGGGATACCAATCCGCCTGCTCATCGCACAGATAATGTACGGGATGACCGCCAGCAAGGGTTGCGCACGCCGTCCAGAGCGGATAGTCGGGGCTGGGGATCAGAATCTCGTCGCCATTGTCGAGCAGCGCGTTCATCGAAAGCTGAATGAGCTCGGACACGCCGTTGCCCGTGTAGATATGCTCCATCTGAACATTGGGCAGGCCCTTGATCTGCGAATACTGCATGATCGCCTTGCGCGCGGAGAACAGGCCGCGCGAATTGGAATAGCCTTCGCAGTCGGGCAGCTGCTGGCGCATGTCCTTGATGACCTCATCGGGCGTGCGGAAACCGAAGGGCGCCGGGTTACCGATATTGAGCTTGAGGATGCGCTCGCCCTCGTCCTCCATACGGGCGGCCTCGTCGACGACGGGACCGCGCACGTCATACAGGACGTTATCGAGCTTGGTGGATTTAGAAAAAGTACGCATGGTGGTGCTCCTTGCAATTTGAGCTGAGGGATGGGGTTCGGGCTTGGAATCGTTGCGGGGTGATGATGCCTCGCCTTGATCGGCGTCGCCGGCAAGCAGCCAGGTAACATCGACCTCCAAAATACGGGCGAGCAGCTCGGCCACATCGCGTCGCGGGATCGTCTTGCCGCTCACATATTGGCTCATCTGACTCTTGCCGAGTTTTTTGCCGAGCATCTCCGATGCGCGGATCACGTTCGACTGGCGAACGCCGCAATCGGACATAGCCTGTCGCAGGCGATCGCTAAACGTCTCTTGGGCCACAGGAACCTCCTTGCTGGCAAAGTTCAATTTATAGAACACGAATTGAACCGGGGTTCAATTTAGCAAGCAGTATAGCGCCGCGCCTCATTCGAAAGTTCAATTTCATAAGAAAACGTACCGAACTCCGAGATTTGCCCAAAACGGACAATGACGTGTACACGTTTAGAGGTATTCGAGGAAACGGGCGGCGGCAAGCGAAACATCGGCCGTTCGATATATGGCGTTGATTTGGCGATGGGGATGCCCCTCGAGTGGGCGCACAGCAACATCGAACTGACAACGGCGCAAGATGAGCGCGGGAAGAATGCTCACGCCCAGGCCGTCCTCGACCATAGCCATAATCGCATAGTCATCCCAAGTCGACAGCTTGGAGCACACCGTCAGCCCCGCCCGACGGAACAGCGGCGTAATCTCATCATCGGTGCCGCGTTCTAGCAGAATAAACTGCTCGTTGGCTAAATCGGCAAGAGAGACGACCTCCGCCGTGGCAAGCAAAGAGTCTGCCGGCACTACCGCCATCAACTCGTCGCGCACCAAAGACCGCGATGTCATGCCATTTTCTCGAGGCTCATACGGGATAAAGCCCAGATCGCAGCGGTCCTCTGCCACCCATTGTTCGATCTCTGAATAGTCGCCCATCAGCAACTCATAATCGACGTCCGGGTGATCGGCGCGAAAGCGCGCAATCACCGGCGGCAGCACGTGGGTCGCCACGCTCGAAAACGTACCGATGCAGATCTTGCCACGCATGAGCCCTCGCATCTCGTCCACGCGTCGCTGCAGGCGGCCAAACTCTTCGCATAACGCCTCGACTGCCGGCATGACCTGCCGCCCGTCGGCAGAAAGCACCACGCCCTCGCGGCTGCGATCAAGCACCTTAAAACCCCAGTCTGCCTCAAGGTCGCCCACCATGCGGCTCACGCCCGACTGCGAATAGCTCAGGCGCTCTGCAGCACGCGTAAAGCTGCCGGCACGCACCGTCTCGAGCAGCACTTGCATCTTTTGGATATTGGTCTCCACGGCACGTCCCCACCCTTGCATGAGTTTTTGTCATGTTTTCCATGCATTATATTCGCTTTTCTTCTAAAGCCAGTTCACCCATAGTGAACATGTTCGGATATAGAGGGGATGTCAGCGCATGAACAACGGACTGTTTACGTACTTAGCAGCATTGCTATTGTTTGGCTCCAACGGCATCATCGCCGCCGCCATCGCACTGCCGAGCTCCGATATCGTGCTACTGCGCACGTTTTTGGGCGCCCTCTCGCTTGTCACTATCCTTGCCATCACCCAACGCCATAAACTGCAGGCGCCATCTCGTCCCCGCGAAGCCGCAGCACTCCTTCTCTCGGGAGCCGCGCTGGGCGCCAGCTGGATTTTTCTGTTCCGCGCCTACCAGACGATCGGCGTCGGCGTATCCTCGCTGCTGTACTACTGTGGCCCCATCATTGTCATGACGCTCTCCCCACTCATCTTTGGTGAAAAACTGACCGGCGGCAAAATCGCCGGGTTTATCGCCGTCGCCTGCGGTGCTTTTCTCATTGCAGCACAAGGTCTAGGCGGCAATATGCCCATTGCGGGTATCGTCTGCGGTATCGCCTCGGCATTTTGCTATGCGCTGATGGTCATCGCTAGCAAGGGTGCGTCGCACATCGAAGGTCTCGAGAACTCCGCGCTCCAGGTGAGCGCCGCTTTTGTGACCGCGCTGGTCCTCACGCTCATCACGCAGGGCGCTCCCTCATTCCTGTCCGCCGGTGTCGCCGCCAGCATTGATTGGCGCGCCGTCGTCATGCTCGGCGTCGTCAACACCGGACTCGGTTGTCTGCTCTACTTTAGTGCCGTCGCCAAACTGCCCGTGCAGACCGTCGCGGTCGTCGGCTACCTCGAGCCGCTTTCGGCCGTCGTGTTCTCGGCCGTCCTTTTGGGCGAAGCCATAACACCGGTCCGCCTGATGGGCGCCGCACTTATCATCGGCGGTGCGCTCTTTTGCGAACTCGCCGGCAAACGCGCAAGCGCCAAGGCTGGCATAGCCCAGACAGCACGTGCTTAAAAGCCCCTGTTTCGAAATGCTACCCACGTACATAAATAATCCCCAGCTGGGGATTATTGTCTAAAATAACCTGATGTGCCAAACTGCTCTTGTATGTATAAAGACGGCATAAAGGTTATCTGTCCTAGACAGATAACCGGATGTCTAAGGGAGTCCACGTGGCACACAACAAACTGGAGGCAAGCCCCCAAGACCAGCGTGGTCAAGGCGGGCACGGAGCCATTCCCCTCTCCGCTGGCATGCTGCTCGTAACGCTCGGCGTCGTCTATGGCGACATCGGCACGAGCCCCATGTACACCATGAAATCAATCGTCGCCAACAACGGCGGCATCGGTACCGTCAGCGAGGACATGATCCTGGGCGCGCTTTCGCTCGTCATCTGGACCATGACACTCGTGACCACGGTCAAGTACGTGGTAATCGCCATGAAGGCCGACAACCACAACGAAGGCGGCATCTTCGCCCTGTTTAGCCTGGTGCGCAAGGTGGCACCGTGGCTGATTCTCCCCGCCATGATCGGCGGTGCGGCGCTGCTCGCCGACGGCATCCTCACCCCCGCTGTCACGGTTACCACGGCCATCGAGGGTCTGCGCACCATCGAATGGGGCCATGCGCTGCTGGGTGACGGCCAGACCAATGTGATCATCATCACCATCATCATTATCTGTGGTCTGTTTGCCATGCAGCGCGCCGGCACCTCGTCAATCGGCAAGCTGTTCGGCCCGCTTATGACGCTATGGTTCCTGTTCCTGGCGGGCGCCGGCCTGTTCAACATGCTCGGCAACCTGTCCATCCTACGCGCGCTCAACCCCATCCGCGGCATCATGTTCCTGTTCTCGCCCATCAACCACTCGGGCATCATGGTGCTCGGCTTCGTCTTCCTGTCGACGACTGGCGCCGAGGCGCTCTATTCGGACATGGGTCACGTGGGCAAAGCTAACATTTACGCATCCTGGCCGTTTGTTAAGGCGGCCCTCATCCTCAACTATCTGGGTCAGGGAGCTTGGCTGCTCGCCAATAACTCCAACCCCCAGATGCTCGCGATGAATATCGTCAACCCGTTCTATATGATGCTCCCCGAGTCCCTGCGCCCCTTTGCCATCGTGCTTTCGGCCGTAGCGGCCATCATCGCCTCGCAGGCGCTCATCACCGGCTCGTTCTCGCTGGTATCCGAGGCCACGCGTCTCAACCTCATGCCGCATCTGCGCATCCACTACCCCAGCGACACCAAGGGCCAGCTCTATATTCCGCTCGTCAACAACATCATGTGGGTCGGCTGCGTCTTCATCGTGCTGCTGTTCCAAAACTCCGAGCGCATGGAGAGCGCCTACGGCCTCGCCATTACCGTGACCATGCTCATGACCACGACGCTTTTGACGAGCTACATCGCCGGCGTCCTCAAGCACAGGCTGGGCGCCTGCGTCTTCGCCCTGCTCTTTGGTGCCATTGAGCTGTGCTTCTTCGCCTCGTGCCTCACCATGTTCTTTGACGGCGGCTACGTCATGATCTTCCTGGCCGCACTGCTGTTCGGCCTTATGTATGTGTGGCGCCGCGGCACCGCCATCGAGCGCACGCAGACGATTCTACTGCCCGTCTCCAAGTACATCGACCAGCTCAATCGCCTGCGCAATGACGAGACCTATCCCGTGCTCGCTGACAATCTGGTATTTCTCACCAACAGCCCCGACCCGCTCACGCTCGATCGCGACGTGCTCTATTCCATCCTGGACAAGCACCCCAAGCGCGCCAAGGCATATTGGTTCATCAACGTGCATGTTACCGACGAGCCCTATACGCACGAGTATTCCGTTGAGACCTTTGGCACAGACTTCCTGTTCCGCGTGCGCTTGGACCTGGGCTTTAAGGTCAATCAGCGCATCAACGCCTACCTGCGCCAGATCGTCGGCGACTTGATGGCATCGGGCGAGCTGCCGCCGCAACATCACACCTACTCCATCTACGAGACGCGTGGCAACGTGGGTGACTTCCGCTTTTGTATGCTGCGCAAGATGCTTGCCCCCGAAACGGACATCAACCGCAATGACCACCGCGTGATGGCCATCAAGTACGCCGTCCGCCGCGCCTGTGGAAGCCCAGCACGCTGGTACGGTCTTGAGAACTCGGCCATCATCATCGAGTACGTGCCGCTGTTTGCCCGCATGCGCCCGGCCGTTAAGCTCGTGCGCACCCAGGTGCCGCTCGAGGTTCAGATCGAAGAGGCCGAGGAAATGGAAGTCGACATCTTCTCGGACGACTTGGTCAACGGCAACGAGGCCGGTAGGGACATGAACATCGATCCCACCGAGCTGCTCGAGAGCGTCGCCGATACGCCCGAACAGCAACAGCTCGACGGCCTCGAGAGTGAACAACTCAACGACGCCAACTTCTAGCGACGTCACAAATCAACGACAGCGGCCCTGCACCTCACGGGAGATGCAGGGCCGCTTTGCATTGCGGTAAAGCCATCGGCTACGAACGACGCGGCTCGGGAACCACGAGCCTATCGGGGCTCGCGCCCTCGGCATCCATCAGGCTCACGTAGCGAATCGACGGATCCCCATACATCGCGTAGTAATAATTGCCCGTGCGCGCGCTAAAGCATCCGGTGTAGATAGTCTTCTCGAACTTGCCATCGCCCATCCTGGACGCCCCCTCGATCATCACCACGCCCTCGAGCGAGCGGAACATGCGAACGACGTTTTCGGTCTCGCTCTCCTTTTGCGGGTAATTGGCATTGAGGTACGCCGCCTTTACAAAACGGCTCGGCGAATAGCAATCGCCCGGAATGCCGCGCATGCCGGCACCGGCTCCATAGGGCTTGAGCTCGGCGCCACGCCATGTCGCCGTCTGCGGAAAATCGCTTGTGGCGGTGATATAGGTGCGGAGGTTTTCCATGTGCCACGGGAAGGTCGGCTGGTTGGCAAGGGTGTCGACCGGATCGTCGTATACATGCAGCCCGTCAGCCATCATCTCGACCACGATGCTGCGCTGGCTGTCGCCGATAATCCAATGGAGCAGCGACACGCCCAGCCCCTCTCCGGCAGATTTGGCGACAATCACCGTGTCGCGCAGCGCGGCCTCGACCTCATCGACCGTCGAGAACGTCGCTGCCACCCACAGGGGGAACTCATAGGCCGCGATATTGGTCTTGCCGTCGACAGGGTCCTCGGCATACTCGGCATAACCCGGGAAATTGAGACCCGCCACGGCGAGGCCCGCATCGTTACCGCAATCGAAAAACATGGGATAGTTCTTGTAATCGATGCACATACCGATCACCGCGTGTGCCGCCGACGCATCGTCGATAAACGAATACGGAATGTGAAACCCGCGCGGCATCACGCGAACCTGTTGGCCGTAGTCAAAGCTCCAGTCGAGATTGCGGCCCAGATACATGTGGCCAGAATTATCGGTAAATCGAATACTCGTACACATAGCGCCTCCTAGCTTTACGTTCTTGCTAATTTCATTGTCTCCAAACAAAAAGGCGCTAAACACAAAAGCCCGGACATGACAACAATGTCATGCCCGGGCTATTCAAGCAGGATAAACTCAACCAAGTTAACCCCGCAGGTCGTCTAAGGGGTCAAAGTGCCGCAGATTGCCACGAAAGAGGAGCGAAGCGTGCTTAAGGTACGCGAGCGACGATTGAGCGGCAAGGTGCGGTGCTTTGGTCCCCTTAGACCAACTTTCCAAGACAGTGATCGATCATATGCTGGATCATCTGCGCCTCAAAGCCCGCGTAGTCGCGGCGGCACTCCTTCATCTTGCCGTCGACAATCTGATCAAAGGCAACCTTGCACTTGATATAGCGCGTGGACTTGGTGACCCCCTCGTGCGTCAGGCAGCTCTCCTCCATCTTGCTGGCGCCCAGGCCAAACACCAGACGGGGGTTGTAGAGCACGTGGGGCTCGCCGGCATCGTCCAGGTAGACGCAAACCTTCTTGGTAACGCCAATCTGGTTAGCGGCAAGGCAGCCGGCATCGTCGAGCGACTTGATGGTATCGATCAGATCCTGAGCAACCGACTCGTCCTCGACGGTCGCAACCTCGCAACGCTGGGACAGGATAGCCTCGTCGTGGCAAAGCTCTTTAATCATACGTTCCTCCATAGGGGTCGTTGTAACCGCTTAAGTATACGGTACCCACACATTTTCATGCGAAAAATACCGTCCGTCTGCTACAAAGCGCCGAACATCAACATGCGAGGAACAACAGCGTCGTAAAGGGGCTATAGTGGGAGCGTTCGTGTCAATCGGCCTAAACTCGGGGCCGAACAAGGAAAGGGTATGCATGGACGAACTATTTCACGTCAGTGAGCGCAAGTCCACAATCGGGACCGAACTTCGCGCTGGACTGACAACATTCCTGGCGATGGCCTACATCATCGCCGTCAACCCCGCGGTGCTCTCGGGCGCTGGCATCGATGCGGGAGCGCTCGCCTGCGCCACCTGCCTGGGCGCCGGCATCATGACCATCTGCATGGGCATCTTCGCCAACCGCCCGCTCGCCTGCGCGTCGGGCTTAGGCGTCAACGCGATGATCGCCGGAATCACCACCACCGTCTCCGGCGGTGACTGGCACGTGGCCATGAGCGTCATCTTCCTTGAGGGCGTCGTCATCTTGCTGCTCGTGCTTTGTGGCCTGCGCGAGGCCATCATGGACGCCATCCCGGTTGTCCTGCGTCACGCCATCTCGGTGGGTCTGGGCCTGTTCATCGCCATGATTGGCCTGTGCGATGCCGGCATTATCACCGCTGGCGCCGGTACACTCGTCGGTCTGGGCGACATCACCTCCCCCACCTTCATCGTCGGCATCATCTCCATCCTGGTGACGGTCGCCCTCGCCTGCCGCAACGTCCCCGGCTCGCTGCTCATCGGCATCGTCGTCGCCGTCATCGCCGGTATCCCCCTAGGTGTGACCCAGGCTCCGACCGGCATCATCGCCCCGCTCGACTTCTCGAGCATCGGTGGCCCTATCGCCGACGCCGGCGGCGTGCCCGCCATCGTCAAGGTCCTTACCGACCCCGCGCTCCTCGTCATCTCGTTCTCGCTGCTCATGAGTGACTTCTTCGACACCATGGGCACCGCGATGGCCGTGGCCAAGCAGGGCGAGTTCCTCACCGACGACGGCAACGTCGAGAATATCAAGGAGATCTTGATCGTCGACTCCGCCGCCGCTGCTGTGGGCGGTTTCATGGGCGTCTCCTCCATCACCACCTTCGTCGAGTCCACTTCCGGCGCCGCCGACGGTGGCCGCACGGGCCTCACCTCCGTCACCACCGGCGTGCTGTTCATTCTCGCCGCGTTCTTCTCCCCCATCGTCACCATCGTTTCCAGCGCCGCCACCTGCGGTGCCCTGGTCTATGTCGGCTACCTCATGATGAGCGAGGCCTCCGAGATCGACTGGTCCGACGTGTCGCAGGGCTTCCCGGCGTTCATGATTGTCGCCGGCGTGCCCTTCACCTACTCCATCTCTGCCGGCATTGGCCTGGGCTTTATCGCCTACGTGATCGTCGCGCTCTTTAAGGGCGAGGCCTCCAAGATCAAGCCGCTCATGTGGATCGCAGCCCTCGCCTTCCTCGTCTACTTCTTTGTAGCGTAGCGGCAAAGCTGCCAAAGCAGAACACCAAGGCGCGGAGTCGCATCGAGCGGCTCCGCGCTTTTCTTTTAAAGCCAGGCAACGCACGGACGCGCGATGTATTGCTTCCCA
Source organism: uncultured Collinsella sp. (assembly GCA_902491565.1). GTDB lineage: Bacteria > Actinomycetota > Coriobacteriia > Coriobacteriales > Coriobacteriaceae > Collinsella. The sequence goes on along the minus strand of CABUIE010000003.1, from coordinate 75,162 downwards.
AGTTTTGGACATTTTGCCCTCCAAACGGCACTACCGCCGGTTACATCCTGCAGATATGCTGGGCGTAATCGCATAGGCCCTATGAGGATGGGAGTAACCATGGCCGCCTTGTTCACGACCCCCAAGCGCAATGACAAAACCTCTGGAGCCCATTTTGTCGAGCCCGACGTGCGTCGTCGCACGCTGCTCGCACACGGAAGCTGGCGCCGCGTGACACGCCGCATCGTTGTAGGCGCCGTATGCGCGCTTACGGTGAGCTCGCTGCTCATGCCGAGCGTCTCGCTCGCGGCCGAGTGGGTGGACGTCGGCGGCAGCCGGTATGACGCTGGCACCGCGGCGGGTGACGAGGCTGGCACCTGGAGCTGGGACGGCGCCGACGACATGAAGCTCAACGGCTATAACGGCGGTGCAATCGAGGCCGAGGGCAAGCTCAACATTGCCTACGAGGGCAAGAACACCGTGAAAACCGAGCCCGATTACACCGGAGCCGCCATCAAGACGCAGGATGGCACTAGCCAGAAAGCAGAGTTGAACATAACGAGCTCGAATAGCACGGATGAGCTCAATGTGACAGCCGAGGCCGATGCAATTAAATCCACAGGCGACCTCTCCATTTCTGGCCCAGGCACCGTGAACACCACAAGCACTACTTCCGACGGAATTGAGGCAAAGGGCGACCTCTCTATCACGGGCTCGGGCACCGTGAATGCAACGGGCGGTACCGAAGGTATCCAATCCAAGGGCAAGACCACCATCGATTCCTCTGGCACCGTGATCGCTAAAGGAGGCGAAGGCTATGGCATCGCCGCGGGCAGTGACCTGATCATCAAAGGCAGCGGCAAGGTAGAGGCAAGCTCTATAGAAGAAGCAGCGATTTGGGCTGAAGACGGCATCAACATCTCAGGCGGCAGCCAGGTTAAGGCAAACTCCGAGGAGGATCTTGCCGTCGACACTGAGGGCAGTCTCGCGGTCACGAACGCCTCCCTTGACGCAAGCGGTGTTGAATATGGTGTCTATGCCTACAAGGGCGTTACGCTCGATCACGCGACCGTGACGGTCCGTACAAGCGCGAGCGGCGGCCAGGCCATCGCCCTCATCACTGACGGGGACGACATCGTCATCAAGAATGGTTCCATCGTGGACGCGTTCGCGGAAGGCAAATTCTCGGTTGCAATCTCTACCAGAAACCACCAGCCAAACGTCGCTGGCGGACACATCTACATCAGCGACTCCGTTGTCAAGGCTATAGCCCGCTATGTCGAGTCCGGTAGCGACGGCCCCGGTCACTACAGCAACGACCAAAGCGGCCAGGTCATCCCTGAGCCTAGGGGTCTGAACATCGGTATCTTCGCCCAGACCTACGAGGGCATCGCGCCCGCGAGTATCTCGATCGTCCGTAGCAAGCTCACGGCCGAGGGAGACACGGCGGCAATCTTCGCTCTTGCCATAAGCGAGGATGGCAAGGCGATCGGCACCATCGAGATCGAAGGCGCTCCCATCCAGACGCCCGCAGGCGGCAAGATCATTAACTATCGCTACGAAGAAGAGTACGGCCCCAGCATCTCCTACGAGGCAGGTCAAACCATCGGCACGGGCGACACCACGATCGACTCCCCCTATAACGAAGCTGTCGCCAAGAGCACGGTCATCATGCCTCCCGAGGAGACCAAACCCGAGGAGAAGCACGGCGAGACCAAGCCCGAGGGTTCCAAGTCCGAGGGCACGAAGACGACCAAGACCGTTGCAGTTGCAGCCACGGGAGCCAAGACCACCGGCAAGCTCGCGGCAACCGGCGACGCCTCGAACGCAGCCATCGTGGCAGCCGCCCTTGCAGGAACAGCCGCCATCGCCGCGGGCGCCGTGGTGAGCCGCAAGCGCTCGTAAACACTTTTTCGCACGGGACGGGTGGATCGCGGCCCTTGCCTTCCTCGTCTACTTCTTCGTAGCGTAAGGGCAAGGCTGCAAAAGCTGAACAATAAAGCGCGGAGTCGCCATGCGGCCCCGCGCTTTTCTTTTAGCGCCGGTCCCTGCGCCGGCGTGCGGCCTATTTCTCCCTCATTTTGGCCATTTTGCCCTCCAAACGGCACTACCGCCGGCAACATCCAGCAGATACGCTGAATCTAGTCGTATAGGCCCTATGAGAACGGGAGCAACCATGGCAGCCTTGTTCACGACCCCCAAACGCAATGACACTACCGCCGGAACCCATGTTGCCGAACCCGACGTTCGCCGTCGCATAGGACTCGCGCACGGCAGCTGGCGCCGCGTGACGCGCCGCATCGTCGCGGGCGCCGTGTGCGCGCTCACGGTGAGCTCGCTGCTCATGCCGAGCGTCTCGCTCGCAGCGGAATGGGTCAAGGTCGGCGGCAACAAGTACAACACCGCGGCGAGCGACGAGGCCGGTACCTGGTCGTGGGACGGCGCCGACGACTTGAAGCTCAACAACTATAACGGCGGCGAGATCCAGGCCGCAGGCAAGCTCAACGTGAATTACTCGGGAACCAACATCGTCACTGCCGAATTGATCGAAAGCATCAACGTTTCTCATGGCACTAACGAGAATGCCGAGCTCAATATCCAAGGCGACGAGGGCGGCACGCTCAGCGTGACATCTACTGAGGACGCTATCCTCTCCACGGGTAATATCAACATCGACGGAGCCGGATCCGTCTACGCCACGAGCACTGAGTTTGATGCCATCAATGCCGGAGGTGATCTCGCTATCAAAGGTTCGGGCAACGTCAACGCCACGGGTGCATCGGATGGCATCAGGGCAAACGGCAATATCACGATTGACGACAGCGGAGCCGTCACCGCCAGGGCTACCAAGGACAAGGGTATTGGAGCCGACAAGAACCTCACCATCAAGGGTGGTGGGACGGTCAAGGCAAGCTCAGCCGATGGTGAGGCCCTTTGGAGCGGCGGCAATATCAACATCTCGGACGGCAGCCAGGTCAAGGCAAACGCCGAGGGATATCTTGCCGTCGACACTGAGGGCAGTCTCGCGGTCACGAACGCCTCCCTTGACGCAAGCGGTGTTGAATATGGCGTCTATGCCCACAAGGGCGTTACGCTCGATCACGCGACCGTGACGGTCCGTACCAGCGCGAACGGCGGCCAGGCCATCGCCCTCATCACTGACGGGGGCGACATCGACATCAAGAACGGCTCCACCGTGGACGCGTTTGCGGAAGGCGAGGTTTCGGCTGCATTCTCCACCAGAAACGATCGACCCAACGAGAAGGGCGGCCACATCTACATCAGCGACTCCGTTGTCAAGGCCATAGCCCGCTATGTCGAGAACGGCGACGGCCCCATCCCCTACAGCGAAAACCAAGATGGCGAGACGAGGCGCGAACCCCAAGGCGAGAACATCGGCATCATCGCCCAGACCAGCGAGGGCGTCACACCCGCAGTCATCTCGATCATCCGCAGCAAGGTAACGGCCGAAGGAGATACAGCGGCAATCTTTGCCCGTGCCATGAGCGCCGACGGCAAGACAATCGGCACCATCAAGATTGAGAACGCCGCCATCCAGACGCCCGAAGGCGGCAAGGTCATTGACTATCGCAAGCTCCGTGACGGCATCTACGAGGCAGGCCAGGCCATCGGCACGGGCGACGCCACGGTCGACTCCCTCTATATCAAAGCAGTCGCCAAAAGTACGACCATCGCACCTCCCGAGGTAGCCAAGCCGGAAGACCCCAAGCCCGACGAGACCAAGCCCGCAGAAAGCAAGCCCGCGGAGTCCAAACAGAACCCCAAGCCTGAGGGCTCAAAGCCGACCAAGGCCGTTGCGGCTTCAACCACGAAAGCCAAGACTACCGGCGTGCTCGCGGCAACCGGCGACACCTCGGGTGCGGCCATCGTGGCAACCGTCCTTGCGGGAACAGCCGCTATCGCCGCAGGCACCATGGCGAGCCGTAAGCGTTCTTAAACGCCTCTGCGCACATGGCAGCTCCCGCGAAGGCCCCGAGCCCCAGCACCGTTTAACAACGCCACCGCCGAGCTCCCCTCCGGCGGTGGCGTTTTCCATATGAGTCCGCAGGGGATGCACGAGATTGTCTTTGGTCTAGCCCAACCGGCATACGCTGGCGTGCGACAATTGGGGCTGCCGATATCACAACACTGAGAGAAGCCCGTCATGGAAGCGCATCAAAAGCAGATAACCGTTTATTCGAATCATACGGAAAGCGCGCCTGTCATCTACCTTCCTGTGGTCGTGGGCGACGGCAGCGAGGTTTATAAGTGTTGCCTAGAGCTCGACTGTCCGCCATTCGCCCTCGTCACCATTGGCGGGCTCGATTGGAATCGCGAGCTGAGCCCCTGGGCATGCGACGGGACCGTACGCGATGCCGAGCCTTTCGGCGGCCAAGCTGCCGATTTTCTTGATGAGCTGCTGAATCGGATAATCCCTCAGGTGGAGTCGTCGCTTCCTCAGCCGCCCACCTGGCGCGGCATTGCCGGCTACTCGCTGGCAGGCCTCTTTTCGCTTTGGGCTCTCTGGCAAACCGATGTCTTTGGCCGCGCGGCGAGCGCATCAGGGTCGCTGTGGTTTCCCGACTTTGTCGACCGTGCCAACACGACCCCTTTTGCCGGCAGCCCGCAAGCCGTCTATCTGTCACTCGGCAAAAAAGAAACCAAGACACCCAACCGCATGATGAGACACGTACTCGACGACACGCGCGCAATGGAAGAGCTACTCATCGAGCGCGGCATCCCAACAACGATGGAACTCAACCCCGGCAACCACTTTGCCCAAACCGATCTGCGCATGGCCCGCGGCATACGCTGGATCCTTGCGCACTAAAAAGCCGGCCATGCGCATCGGACGCATGACCGGCTTATTTAACTGACTTGGGCACAACCGCTATTCGGCAGTCTCCTCGAGTTCCGAGACATCGAACTCAAAATCATTGCCGGGCAGAATTGCGTTGAGCACGATGCCAACCAGCGAGCCCACTGCAAGGCCGGAAAGCGAAATCGTCACGCCGCCCAGCTCAAGCACGATGGCACCGGCGGTGCTGTAGGCAATGCCGAGTGAAAGCACGAGCACCAGAGCCGCCACCAGCACATTGCGGTTGTTCTGGAAATCGACCTGGTTCTCAATGAGGTTGCGCACGCCTACGGCACTGATCATGCCGTAGAGCACAAGCGACACGCCGCCGATTACACACGCCGGCATGGCGGCAATCACGGCAGCGAACTTGGGGCAGAACGAAAGCACGATAGCGCAGCACGCGGCAATGCGAATCACGCGCGGGTCAAACACACGCGTCAGGGCAAGCACGCCGGTGTTCTCGCCATACGTGGTGTTGGCCGGAGCGCCAAAGAGCGAAGCCAGAATCGTGGCGAGTCCATCGCCGAGCAGTGTGCGATGCAAGCCGGGATCGGCGATGTAGTTGCGCTCACAGGTGGAGCCAATAGCGGAGATATCACCGATATGCTCGATCATGGTTGCAAAGGCCAACGGCATGATGGTGATGATAGCCGTCGTGGCAAGGCCGCTATCGAACTGCGGGCCAAAGAGCGCAAAGACGGTGTTGTCCCACTCGACGGGCAAACCAACCCAGGGAGCGGCTGCGACGCCAGTAAAGTCGACCTCGCCCAGCGCAGTCGCAACGGCATAGCTCACCGCAACGCCCAGCAGGATCGGCACGATCTTGACCATGCCGCGGCCCCAGATGTTGCAGATGACGATCACTGCCACGGCGATAACGGCGACGAGCCAATTGGTCTGGCAGTTAGCAATAGCGGAGCTTGCCAGGATCAGACCGATGGAAATGACGATAGGGCCCGTCACCACCGGCGGGAAGAAGCGCATGACGCGCTTGGCACCAAAGGCGCGGAACAGGGCCGCCAGCACCGGATAGAGTAGACCGGCGCAGGCTACGCCCAGGCAGGCGTAGGGCAATAGCTCGGCCTCGCCGTTGGGCGCGATTGCGGCATAGCCTGCGATAAAGGCAAACGATGAGCCCAAAAATGCCGGCACCTTACCGCGCGACAAGAAGTGGAACAGCAGCGTGCCCAAGCCGGCAAACAAAAGCGTCGCCGAAACCGAGAGACCGGTGAGCACGGGCACCAGCACGGTGGCGCCAAACATGGCAAACAGGTGCTGCAGACCGAGCAGGAACATGCGCGGGCGGCCAAGCGACGATGCATCGTAGATGGCATCGGTGACGGCGGGCGTCGAAGACTGGGACATGGATGTCCTTTCGAATGGAAGGGTGATCGGGCATATCGGATAACCTGCCCGAACGATACGATCCGAACCATTGTACGCGATACGCCATGTCTCGCACGCGCCGCCACCTGCGAACGTTACCGTTATTTCCAAACGCGCTCGGCAACGCGCTTGACCAGCGCGATCTTTGCCCATTGCTCGTCCTCGGTCAGCTTGTTGCCAATCTCGCAGCTGGCAAAGCCGCACTGGGGCGACAGATACAGGTTCTCGAGCGGAACATACCTTGCGGCCTCGTGAATACGCTCGACGATGGCATCCTCGTCCTCAAGCTCAGCGGCCTTGGTGGTCACCAGGCCCAACACGACCTTCTTGCCGGGGGCAACATACTTCAGCGGCTCAAAACCGCCGGCGCGCGGCGTATCGAACTCCAGGTAAAATGCGTCGACATCCTCGTTTGCGAACAGGTACGGCGCGATGGGGTCGTAGCCGCCCTCGAAGGCATAGGTAGAGTGGTAGTTACCGCGGCACACGTGCGTGTTAATGATCAGGTCATCGGGCTTGCCCTCGATGGCGGCGTTGTTGAGCGCCACGCCCAGCTCGCTTACCTTTTGCAGATCAACCGGGCTCATTCCGGTCTTGGACACAAAGTCGGTATCGCAATAGATGCCCCAGGTGCAGTCATCAAACTGGATGTTGCGGCAGCCTGCAGCGTACAGGTCGGCGATCACCGTGCGATAAGCGGCTGCAATGGCGTCGGCAAGCTCCTCATCGGTCTTATAGACAGCGCGCAGGCTCTCCTGCTGGCCGTCGCAGCGATCGAGCGTGACCTCAGAGAACGTCTGGATAGGCGCCGGGATGGTCTGGCGTGCAACGCGGCCCTCGCCCTCAAGTGCCTTGACAAACTTGAAGTGCTCGACGAAGGGGTGGCTCTCGCCGCTGATGGAGCCGGTCACCACGGCGGTATCGGCCGTCGTCTCCTCATCATGGAACATATAACCCGTACGCGAGGTACGGCGCTCAATGCCATTGAGGCCCCACATAAAGTCGAGGTGCCAGTAACTACGGCGGAACTCGCCATCGGTGATGACCTGCAGGCCGGCGGCCTTCTGCTTGGCCACCAAATCGCGAATGGCATCGTCCTCGACGGCCTTAAGGCCGGCGGCGTCGAGTGTGCCCGCGGCATAGGCGGCACGTGCATCCTTAACAGCCTGTGGACGAAGAAAGCTGCCGACGATATCGGCGCGAAACGGTGCGTTCAGCGTGGTTAAAGCACTCATAGATATCTCCCTTTGCATTGGTTGCTTTGCTGGGACAGAGTATGAGCGCTCATGTGGTCATCGTAAAATATATGTTTATAACAGTTTGATATAGATGATTCCTATATCAGTTTGGACTGCCGTAAAGAGATTTGACCTGTGCAGAACGCAGCAGTCTAGATATGCTGACGAATCGCGTCGATATAGGCCTGCCCATAGCGCGTAAGTGTCGTGTTCTTGCGCGTGATGATGCCAATCTCCATGTACTCGTCCACGTCGAGCGGAATCGAGATAATGCCGGGGCCGTTGAGCTCGTGGCTGATCACGCCCGAGCATACCGTGTAGCCGTTGAGGCCCATGGCCAAATTGAACAACGTCGCACGGTCGCGCACGCGGATATTTTTGCGACGCTCGAACGTCGAAGTCAGCTCCTCGGAATAGTAGAACGAGTTATAACTGCCCTGCTCATAGGACAAGAACGGGTAGTCTTCCAAGTCCTCGAGCGTCACGCTGGCGCAGTCCGCCAGTGGATGGTCGGCGCATACAAAGACATGCGGCGCGGCGCAGAAGAGTCCCTCGAATACGAGCTCGTTGGCGGCGAGCATGCGCTCGATAACCTCGCGGTTATGCTCGGATAAGTACAGGATGCCCAGTTCGCTTTTCATATGCGCGACGTCCTCGATAATCTCGTGAGTCTGTTCCTCGCGCAGGGTGAAGTCGTAACGCGCGGCATCGAACTCGCGGATCACGTCAACAAACGCGTTAACGGCAAAGGAATAATGCTGGCAGCTCACACTAAAGTGCGGCACCTGCTCGGATGCGCCCTTGTATTTGCCCTCGAGCAGGTCGGCCTGGTCGAGTACCTGGCGCGCGTAGCCCAAGAAGGTCTCGCCTTCCTCGGACACAATGACGCCCTTGTTGGTGCGCTCAAAGATGTGCACGCCCATCTCGTTTTCGAGATCGCGGATCGACGCGGTAATCGAAGGCTGCGACACAAAGAGCCGGCGCGAGGCCTCGGTGATGCTGCCGCATTCGGCAACTTTGACGACATACCTGAGCTGCTGGAGCTTCATAGCTTTCTCCCTAGACGTTCGTGACGTCGAAACCCGTCGTATCCATCTGACGCATAAACGGCGGCATCTCCCCCGTCGCGGCACAGGCGGCAATCTGATGCAGAGCCCCGGCAACCGCATCGTCTACCGCAGCGCCGATATGCCAGCGCGCGGCAGCCGTGACGGCCTCGTTGGCATTGGCGACTGCAACGGAGTTGGGAACGGCATCGATCATGGGCAGATCGTTATCGGAATCGCCAAATACGGCCACCTCATCGGGCGTCAGGTCCAAAGCGCGCGCCAACTCCAGCGCAGCGCAACCCTTGTCCCAACCTGCTGGAAGGATGTCAAACAGGCGCACTCGGTTGTTGGGAAACACAAGCGAGAGTTCCGGCACCTCAACGGCAACGCGCTCGCGTAGCTCCGCGAGCTCCTCACGCGAACGGGCACTCCAGATATTCGCCTTGAACACCGGCACTTCATCAACGACGGGACGGCACGGGGCCTCTTCGCCTTTGAGCCATGCGTTGCCGCCCGACTCCATGGCGCGACGAACGCGCTCGGGATCACTCGTCACGCAATAGGCATCGTTGCCCCAAAAGTCATCGCCCAGGCTATAGACTTTTAAAAATGTATCGTCGGTCTCTTGCTCCAGATAGTCGGCCAAACACATCAGAGCATCGTTGTCGATTGCGTGCGAGGCGACTACTTCGCCGCCGACAAACATCACCTGGCCGTTACAGAACGCGCCAGTCGAAAAACACTCGGAACGATTTTTGAACATCCAGCCCATCGCGGACGGCTGACGACCCGAAACCGGACCAAAGTGCAGACCCGCCGCTTGCATGGCATGAATACCCTCGATGGCGTAGTCGCTGGCGCCGTCATGCCCGGCTGGAATCAGCGTATCGTCCATATCGGTCAGCACAAGTTTGATCATGAGGTCCCCATTCGTATCGGTCCTACCTATTGTAACGACCTGCCAAAATAAACCTGTCCCTTTTTGGCAGGTGCGTTAGTATAGGGAACAACAGATTCGATGCGGGAGTGCCGGCGGTGCAAACCACAAGGCTGAGAGGGCATGGGGCCCAATCCTTTGAACCTGTCAGTTAATGCTGGCGTAGGGAGCATGCCGCCTTTACAGGGGCGCTGTCTATGCACAGCGCCCCTTTTCTATGCCAAGGAGGCATGTGCAGTGATTGATTCGGAACAGCTTAAGCAACATATGGTCAAGGCCGTGGATGAGATTCGCGCCACCAATCCGATGGCCGGCTCCATCACCAACACGGTGACGATCGACTTTGTCGCCAACGCGCAGCTCGCCGTGGGCGGTTCGGCCGCCATGGTCTATCTGCCCGACGAGGGCGAGGCGCTCGTTGCCGGCGGCGGCGCCATCTATCTCAACATGGGCACGCTCTTCCCCATCTACGAGCAGACGATTCCCCGCGCGGCCAAGGCGGCACACGACGCCGGCAAGCCCTGGGTGCTCGATCCGGTGGGCCTGGGCATCGGCAGCCTGCGCACCCAGCTGGTAAACGAGCTCAAGCAGTACAAGCCCGCCATCGTACGCGGCAACGCCTCCGAGATCATCGCGCTCGCCGGCCTGTGGGGCCTTGAGGGCGAGGCGGCTGATCTGAGCCGCGTGCGCGGTGTCGATACCACCGACACGGTCGACGCCGCCCGCGATGCTGCCGTGGCGCTCGCTCGCTACACCGGCGGCGCCGTAGTGGTCTCGGGCGAAGTCGACCTAATCACCGACGGCACGACCGTGGCCAAGTCCCACGGCGGCAGCCCGCTCATGTCCAAGATCACCGGCTGCGGCTGCTCGCAGGGCGGCGTGCTGGCCGTGTACGCCTGCGCTGCCGATCCGTTTACGGCAGCCGTCTGCGGCACCGCCGTCTACAACGTTGCCGGCACGCGCGCCGCCGCTGTCGCCGATGCCCCGGCAAGCTTTAAGGTCGCCTTTATCGACGAGCTCTACCGCGCAACCGCCCAGGACATTGCCGATAACCAACTCGAGCTCGAGGAGGCATAGGCCATGTCCGAGCCCACAACCAATGCCGGCATGAACACGCTCGTCGCCGTGGCCATCGCCCCGTGCGGCACCGGCGATGAGCTCTCCGCCGAGGTCGCCGAGGTCGTGCGCGTCATACGCGAGAGCGGCCTTCCCAACCGCACCACCTCGATGTTTACCGAGATCGAAGGCGACTGGGACGAGGTCATGCAGGTCGTGCGCGACGCAACCTTTGTTCTGGCAAACAAGGGCATCCGCACCGAAGTCGTGCTCAAAGCCGATATTCGTCCCGGATTTACCGACACCATGACCGGCAAGCTCGAGCGCATGGAAGCACAGATCAAGAAGCAGGAGGAAGCACGATGAGCATCCGCGACAACCTTGATATCTCGGCCTATCTAGTACTCGGCCCCGAAAACACGCTGGGACGCCCCGTGGGCGATGTGGTGGCCCAGGCGCTCGACGCAGGCTTTACCTGCATCCAGGTGCGCTCCAAGGTGGCAAGCGCCCGCGAGATCATCGCACTGACCGGCGACGCCGCGCAGGCAATCGCACAGGCTGGCAAGACCGGTCAGGTCGCCCTGTTAATCGACGACCGCCTGGACTGCGTACTCGCCGCGCGCGAGCAGGGTATTGCTGTCGATGGCGTGCATGTAGGCCAGAGCGATATTCCCGTCGAGGTCTGCCGCAAACTTTTGGGCCCCGATGCCATCGTGGGCCTTTCGGCCCGTTGCGAGGAGATGCTCGAGTACGTCAAGACCGCCGACATGAGCCTGGTCGACTACCTGGGCATCGGCCCGCTCCACGAGACCGAGACCAAGCGCGACTGCGGACGCGCAGCCGATGGCTCCATCATCACCAAGAGCTTTGAGGACCTGGCCGCACTCCACGCGGCAAGCCCCGTGCCCATCGTGGTGGGCGGCGGCGTCAAGACGGCCGACCTGCCGCAGCTCAAGGCCACCGGCGTCGATGGCTTCTTTGTGGTGAGCGCTGTCTGCAGTGCCGACGACCCCTACGCCGCCGCCAAGGAGCTCGTCGACACCTGGCAGCAGGCATAGGCATAGGCCGAGCAGCTTATTCGCGGCCTCATATCTTCAGCAATGGAAAGCGCATCCCAGTTTGGACCTCCATTCCGGGATGCGCTTTCCGCATGCGACCCTTACCCCGCCAGATACGCTTCCAACGCCGGCAAGGTCGCCTCCGCATCGCGCCGACCGATCTGATAGATACGCTCGAGCTCATCCGGTTCACGGCACAGCGACGGTACCTTCACCGATTCGCTCGGCCGCACCACAAAGATTTCGCCGGCAGCCTCGCGACGTGCTAAGTCATCGAGCGTGGCATTGTAGACCTCATGCCGATGCTCAAGCGCTGCGACAAACTCCGGGTAGTGACGGAACACGCGCCGCAGCATGGGCATCACGCTGTTGGGCTGCTTCACAAAGCCCGCCGGCTGCGTGAGTACCACGATGTTTCGGTCATACCCCTGCGCAAACAGCCATGCGCTGGGAATAGAATCAGCCACGCCACCATCCAGATACTTATGTCCGTCAATAGCAACGGGACGCGTCGCCACAGGAATAGCCGACGACGCCCGGATCCACTCGATATCGCGCTCATCGCCATAAGGCAGGTCGTGATAGACGGCCTTGCCCGTCTCGATATCGGTACACACGCACGTAAACCGCATGGGGCAGGCGCGATATGCCTCCAGGTCGATGGGATCGCGCTCGATGGGCACCTCATGATAGGCAAAATCGGCATTGAACATGTCTCCAGTCCGCAGCCAGCTTGCTACACCCGCATAGCGCTTATCGGCACAATATGCCTTGTTGTAGCGAATGGCGCGTCCAATCTGCCGCGATTTAAAGTTGTAGCCAAACGCCGCGCCCGCCGAGACACCCACCATATGGTCGCAGGTCAAACCGTGCTCCATCCAAACGTCGAGCACGCCCGCCGTATACATACCGCGGTAGCCGCCTCCTTCGAGCGCCAGCCCCACCGTGCGCATCATATTTGACTGTGCCATGCGACCATCTCCGTCCCCGCAAATTCAAACGGAACAAGTATACCCGTCAACATATACCGCCCCAGTCGCATTTTTATCAAGCATCGCATCGTCGCGCTACCGCTTGTCGAACAATAGCCGCCCACAGCATGTGCACCCATATATAATTGGGTATTGTTGTTTACACTACCCAGCTGTTATCAACAGCGAACATTAGCCGGCAAAGTAACTCAACAACGCAGCAAGGCGGGGGCCTGGATGCACGCAAAACGCCGAACAACGATACGTGTACACAACGAGCTCGCCCGACGCAATCCGCCCCGACCTCAGAAAGCCGCTTAGAACATGGAAACTGTCAGCAATTACACCGAAACGCTCGAAAAGACCGTCCGCGACCTTCTCGAGCGTCAGGATGATCTGATTAGGACCGCCTTTACCGACCAGCTTACCGGACTTGGCAACCGCGGCGGCTTTGCCCGTTCCCTCGAGGAGCTCTGGGAGCAGGACGCTCCCGTTACCATGGCGTTCATCGATATCGACAATCTCAAGCACTGCAACGATGTCTTTGGCCATGACGAGGGCAACCGCTATATCTTGCAGGTAAGCCTTTATCTCAAGCTGTATATGAAGGTAGACGAGGCGGCATTTCGTCTGGGAGGCGACGAGTTTGCCATCCTATCTACGATTGCGACCGAGGACGACCTCGCCGAACGTCTGGAACACTGCCGAACGATCCTGCTCAAAAACAACGATTCCGAGATGCCCCACTCGTTTAGCTACGGAGTGGCACACGCCGACCCCGCCCTGGGCGAAGCCTCCAATCGCATGACGCTCGATGCCGACCATCGCATGTACGACTACAAGCTACGTCATGCCATGCATCTTGATCGACGTAATATCGCGCAAGTCCACACCGACGACTTCGAAATAAGCGACCGTATTTTCGACGCCTTTTCGATGCTCAACGAAGGCCGCTATTTCTTTATCGAGAACTTGGACAAGGACCGCACCCTTTGGTCGCAAGGTGCCTTGCGCGATCTCGGTCTTCCTTCGGAGCACATAGACAGCTGCCGCGATTTCTGGAAAACGCGTGTCCATCCCGATGACCTCGAGGCCTACGCCAACGACATCAACCAGATCTTTAACGGCTCCAAACGCCGCCGCGTCATGCAGTACCGCATGCGCAATGCCGCGGGTGACTACGTTCTCTGCCGTGCTCGCGGGTTTCGCATCGACGGCGACGGAAATGCCCCCTCGCTCTATGTCGGCGAACTTGTCAACCACTCACTTGCCGAGACCGTCGACGCCGCCACGGGCCTCGGAACGCAGCGTATGCTGATCAACGCTATCGATGCCTGCCGCCGCGATCGTTGCGAGACAGGGCTTATAGCGGTGCGCGTTCGTGGCACGACAAAGCTCAACGAGCTCTACGGGGCCGAGGCTGTCGACAACATGCTTGCCGAATACGCAGGCCGCATGCTGTCGATCACCCGCGGCAGGAGCCGGGTCTACCGTTCACGAAGCGTCCAGTTCGTCGTGCTCAGCAACGACTTGGACCACGAGGCATTCGAGCAACTGGCCCGCCACCTTAAAGAGGCCGTTTTCGCTCCTGTTCAAATCGCAGGCGACACCATTACTCCCGTCTGCCTTGTCGTCCCGGCCTTTTACGAGCACTTAACCCATCAAGCGACCGCCGTTTTAGGCGAACTCGACCGTCGCCTTCGCACGGCCGGCGGGCTTGTTCCCAACGACAGCCTCCCCATACCCGAGGCGGAGCGCAAAAGCGCCATCGCCGAACGTATCGACTCGCTCACGGGCCTCTATCGACCCAGCGAGTTTATGCGGCGCGCCAACGCATTTCTCGAGGCAAGGCGCGACGACACCTGGTGCATCGCCACCGTCGACATGGGTCACATGCGCCTGTTTAATGAATGGCACGGCCAGGCCGAGGGCGACCGCGTACTCGCCGATGTGGGCACGGTCCTCAAGGACGTCGAGAATGCCGATATGGGCGTCGCAGGGTACTGGGGCCAAGATGACTTTTGCGCACTCATCCCCTTTAAGCACATCACCGTCCATCAAATCTACAACCGCGTTCGCGAGGCAGTAGCCAGGCATGATGACGGCGTAGGTTTTTGGCCGTCCATGGGCGTTTACCCCATCGACTCCAATGAGGAGATCACCATCGATGCGCAGGCAAAGGCCATGTTTACCAATCGGCGCGCAAAAAACGACTTCAAGGAGCGCATTGCCATTTTCTGTCCTGCGGAGTACGAGCGCGAAGTCGCGTTCCACCGCACGCTGACCGAATTCCAGTACGCACTTTCAAACGGCCGCATCACGTACTACCTTCAGCCCCAGGTCGATATGGAAACCGGCAAGATCATTGGCGCCGAGGCTCTTACACGCTGGATTGACAAGGACGGCTCTCTCATTTCGCCCGCAACGTTTATCCCCGCACTCGAGGAAAGCGGCTTTGTAGTAACGCTCGACAAGTACATTTGGCAGGGTGTCGCCATATGGCTTCGCGAGCGTCTCGATCGCGGTCTTCGCGTGGTTCCGGTCTCGCTTAATGTGTCTCGCGTGGACATTCTTGCCTGCGACGTTGCCGAACATATGGGGGCGCTCGCCGCCCAATACAACCTACCGCCCGAGCTCATGCGTATCGAGATCACCGAGACGGCTTATACGGGAGAATCCGAGGCCGTGGATAAGCTGACCGCAGATCTGCACACCCGCGGCTTCTCGACCTATATGGACGATTTTGGCACCGGTCAGTCCACGCTCGCGATGCTCAAGAACGTCAACGTCGACGTCATCAAGCTCGACCGCACCTTTGTGCCCACCGACCGCGATCAAGGCCGCAGCACGCAAATCATTTCATCGATGCTCGAAATGGCGCAGTCGCTCCATCTGCCCGTCGTGGTTGAAGGCGTCGAGACAAATGAGCAGGCGAACATGCTACGACAAATGGGCGCCCGCTACGCTCAGGGCTTCCTCTACTACCGCCCCATGCAGGCAAAGGATTTTGAGGCATTGCTCGATGGTGGCAATAACAACTGATACGCTCGTGCGCAAAACGCCACCGTCGAAGGGGGTATTTGTCTCCATTAGCTAACTTATATCCCCAATTCAAACCAAATTGGGGATATGATACAAACCGTTGTTCCGCCCAAGGAGGTTATCCATCATGAACGAGTCATATCGCCTGGGCGAGCAATCGATTATTGCCTATCTTCAGCGACTTGCGAACGGCGTCTCGACCGCCGAACTCGATGTTGCCGCGCTGCCTGCTGAGCTACGCGCCGTTGGTGAGCAACTGCAAAAGACGCATGCCATCCTGCAACAAGAGCGCCAGCTGCTTGAGCGCAACGCCTATATCGATCCGCTCACCAACTTGGGCAACCGCAACGGATTCGACCGTCACGTCGAGCAACTCTGGCGCAAAGGCGATCCCTTCACCTGCGCCTATATTGACATCGACCATCTCAAGCATTGCAATGATAGGTTTGGCCACGCCGAAGGCAATCGCTATATTCTGGGCATCTGCCGCACGCTCTCCGAAACCATGGAGCACGATGAGATGCTGTTCCGTATCGGTGGAGACGAGTTTGTGCTTATCTCGCTCTCCGCAAACGAGACCGAACTCGAGCAGCGCTTGGAGCAGGTACGTGCCGGGCTGATCGAGGCGAGCTCAGGTGGCAAGGCGCCCATGATCGGCAGCTTTAGCTTTGGCTGCTCGCGCGTCGATCCACTTGCTGGCGACACGCGTCGCCAGATGACGATGGATGCCGATCGCAAAATGTATCGCTATAAGCTTATGCATCGTGTGCAGCAACCGAAAGACGATGACGCGCCGCAACGCCCAATCGTCGATCAGCTTCCCTGCAACGACCGGGTGTTCCAAGCGATCTCCATGAGCTCCGAGACGCGCTATCCGTTTATCCTCAATCTCGATACGGGAGAATCGCAATGGCCGGTTAACGCCGTGCGCGATTTTGACCTGCCCTCCCAGCACCCTTTTAACTCACTCGACATGTGGCTCGCCCGCGTTCATCCCGAGGACCGCGACAACGTACGTGCCGAGCTCGACATGGTGATAAACGGCACGTGGCACTTCCACTACATGCAGTATCGCGTAATGGATGCCACCGGAAAATACGTGCTTTGCGACTGCACGGGCTACCGCTTGGACGGCACCGATACCGAGCCCGGCATGTATGTGGGCATTATCATCAACCGAAGCTTGGCAGATACGACCGATTCCGTGACCGGCTTGGGCGATATTCACGCCCTGGTCAACGCCATTGGCGAAATGCGTCGCGTGGCGCGCAAGGCTGGTTTGATCGCCATCAAAATCGACGATATCGCTCAGGTCAATGCCCGCTTTGGCTTTGATGCGGGCGACCGCGTTTTGGCAGAATGTGCCGCCTGTCTGGTGGAATGCTCGCGCGGTAAGGGTCGTATGTTCCGCTCGACGGGGCCGATGTTCGTGGCTCTTTTCGACGACTTTGATCCCGAAGAAACCGATGCGATTGCAGAGGAAATCGAGCGGTTCCTGGGTTCGCCCGTGCTCTTTGGCCCATTTGAATATCAGCCACCCATTCGCGTGGCCACGCTCCATCTGGACGGCGTCGACCGTCAGCCCGTTTCCATTTTGAACGAGCTCAAAGCGTTGCTCGGGAAAGCCGTGCAGGTGCCAGGCACCAAACTGGATTAGCACCGCGCCCACACCGCCTCCCCCATCGTGCGATAATCCTCTGCAGAAGTCACCGACAGCAGAGGGAGTTTGTGATGAAGGTTCTTTTGGTCAATGGCAGCCCCAAGGCAAACGGCAACACCGCCCGCGCACTCGCCGAGGTCGCCGAGCAACTCAATGCCGAAGGCATTGATACCGAGGTGTTTCAGCTGGGCACCAAGCCCATTCGCGACTGCATTGGCTGTGGTCAGTGCGGCAAGCTCGATTGCCGCTGCACCTTTGACGATGACGTGGTGAACGAGCTGATCGCTGCCGCCGAGCAGGCAGATGGTTTTGTCTTTGGCTCGCCCGTCTACTATGCGCACCCCAGCGGACGCATCCTTTCGGCCCTCGATCGCGCCTTCTATGCCGGCAGCAAAGCCTTTGCACACAAGCCGGGCGCTGCCGTCGCCGTTGCCCGTCGCGGCGGCACGTCGACCACCTTCGACGTGCTCAATAAGTACTTCACCATCAACCAGATGCCCGTGGTTGCTTCCACGTACTGGAACAACGTGTTTGGCGCCATACCGGGCGAGGCCGCCCAAGACGCCGAGGGCCTGGCCACCATGCGCAACATCGGCAAGAACATGGCCTGGCTCCTGCATTGTATCGAGGCAGGACAGGCCGCCGGCATCGAAGCCCCCGAAGCCGATCGCGAGCGCACCAACTTCATCAGGTAGAACGGCGGAACAAATACATGAACGTGCAAATTTTTGGCACCAAAAAGTCTTTCGATACCAAGAAGGCTCAGCGTTATTTTAAGGAGCGCCGCATTAAGGTGCAGTTTATCGACCTTAAGGAAAAGGAGATGAGCAAGGGCGAGCTCACGAGCGTGATGCAGGCGGTCGGCGGCATCGACAAGCTGCTCAACCCCAAGGCTAAGGACGAGGAGACGCTCGCGCTCATCCAGCACCTCACCCCTAGCCAGCGCTTCGACAAGCTGCTCGAGAACCAGCAGGTCTTGGCCGAGCCCATCGTGCGCAACGGCAAAAAGGCCACCGTCGGTTATTGCCCCGATGTATGGGGAGCCTGGGAGTAGCCTGTGTTATTTGCCGGCGCGTGGGTATAAGAGCAGGCGTTTGGCATATGATTCAACTGTAAGCCATGTCTAACAAAGGAGGGCACATGCCCAACAAACCCGTGAAAATCATCATGCTTACCGGATACCTCGGTGCCGGCAAGACCACGCTGCTCAACCACATCCTCGCTAACGACGGCGGCATCCGCGCCGCCGTGATCGTCAACGACATCGGCGAGATCAATGTCGACGCCAGCCTCATCGCCGACGGCGGTCTTTCCGAAACCGATGACCTCATCCCGCTCACCAACGGCTGCATCTGCTGCACGCTTTCGGACGACCTTGCCAACCAGCTGCAGGGCATCGCCGATTCGGGCGACTTCGACTACATCATCATCGAGGCATCGGGTATTTGCGAGCCCATCCCCATCGCCTACACCATCTCGAGCTTCTGCGACGAGGCCAAGGTGGGCGGCGAGCCCAAGCTCGCGCTCGACAACATCGTGGCCGTGGTCGACTGCGCCCGCATGTACGACGAGTTCAACGGCGGTCGCGACCTGCTGGCCGAGGATATCGACGAGGACGACATCGAAAGCCTGCTCATCCAGCAGATCGAGTTCTGCTCCACGCTGATCCTCAACAAGACCGATACCGTGAGTCCCGAGCAGATCGCCGAGCTCAAGGCCATCGTGCGCAGCCTGCAGAAGGACGCCGTGATTGTCGAGGCTCAAAACGGCGAGGTCCCCATGGAAGAGCTGCTCGACACCGACCGCTTCGACTTTATGCGCGCTTACAACTCCGCCGCCTGGATCGAGGCCATGGAGCATCCAGAGGAGCACGACGACCCCGAGGTGCTCGAGTACGACATCGAGACCTTTGTGTACTCGCGCCGCAAGCCGTTTGACCTGCAGAAGTTCACCAATTTTGTTGAGCAGGAGTGGCCCGACGAGGTCATCCGCGTCAAGGGTCCGCTGTGGCAGACCGGCGATCCGGACATGTGCTACATGTTTGAGCAGGCCGGCCACCAGATGCGCCTGATGGAGAACGGCCTGTTTGTCGATTCGGCGCCCGAGGGCGAGAAGCAGAAGATCATCGACGAGAACCCCGAAATCATGCAGATTTGGGACGACGAGACGGGAGACCGCATGACAAGCCTGTGCATCATCGGCCGTCACATGGACAAGGACGCGCTCATCGCCTCCCTCGATGCCTGCCTGACCGACTGGCACCGCGCCTAGGTTTATCGAAGCGAGCGTTTGCCCGCCCACGTAACCGCTAACCACCACGAAGGCGCCCCTTCGTGGTGGTTTTTCGTTCTATGCCAAGGAGATTCATGTTCAACATTGTGCTGTATGCGCCCGAGATTCCGGCCAATACGGGCAATATCGGCCGCACCTGCGTGGTTACCGGCGCCCGCCTGCATCTGGTGGAGCCGCTGGGGTTTTCACTCGACGACAAGACGGTGCGTCGCGCCGGACTGGGCTACTGGCAAAACTTGGACGTGACGACTTATGCCGGCTGGGAGGATTTTCTTGCGCGTAACGACCTCTCCCCCGCCGACGAGCGCCTGCATCTGCTGACCAAAAAGGCACGCCGTACCTATGCGCAGAGTACCTACCGTGATGGCGACTACTTGGTCTTTGGCAGCGAGAGCTCGGGCATTCCCGAGCCACTGCTTGCCGCGGCGCCCGAGCGCTGCGAGCGCATCCCGATGCTGCGCGATTGTGACTCACTCGATAACGCCGAGGCATGGGAAGCCCACGAGGAATCGCTGGGACATACCGAGGACAGCCACGAGGCCATCCTTCGGCAGGATATCTGCGGCAACTTCGTCAATCCCGACGACTACCGCATCAGCGCCCTCAACCTCTCCAACAGCGCCGCCATCGTCCTCTACGAGGCCCTACGCCAAACAGGCTTTGCCGGCATGTAAAACCTGCCATTAGGAGACGGGGTAGAAATGGTAGACTTTCAAACTCTCTAGTCCTTGACAAAATGGTTTTGACATCAAATGCGGCAAAGGGACAGTCCCTTTGCCGCATTTGGCTGCTAACAATTCACGTCAGAATTCAACTTCAAATACAAACGACTGCCGAAGTTCTCGCTTAGCTTGGCTTGTCAGGCTCGAATTCGCCCTTATGTTCAGCTTGCTGCATGCCTCATCGATAGCCATAGCAAGCGATACTGACATGGTCATGGTCGTCTCGCTTTTCAATTCAACCCGATAACTCTTCGCCTTGTTTTTATCCTCTCCACCGCATCTCGTTTCGATTAACAAGAGAATGTCAGAGTCATGGGCATACCAATGGAGTTCAGGGCGCTGTGGAACCATGTCTCCCTCGAATTCCTGTGTAAACAGGATTTTCTTCTCATTTCTCGTTAAATCGCTCAAAGAGCCGTTGATTCGAGCCGAGCCCTTCTTTCCCGCTTTGGCATTTCCCTTAACCTGGTGGCCTCTCCGAGTTTCCTCGTACTCCGTCACCTCCAACTTGCAGCGCTTCGCGCCAAGCATGAACGCAATCCGTCTCAACTCGGCCATCTTGTCTTGTTGCATGGTTGCGAAATAGGAGTCAAGATCAACAAAGCGAGACCGATCAAAAGCATCTATGTAATATGTGGAATAAAGAGATGGTTTAGGGTAGAAAGACAGCTCGCTATCCCCAATTGCTTCGCGGTACAAATTAAAAATCTGCGTGCCCTTAACAGTATCCAACCAACCAATAGCATCCCTACAGACATCGATGTCCCGACGCTCATTTCCGTCAACAATTCGAATCATGTTCGGCAAATGGAATGAAGGGCTCTGATAGACCTCTTTGGTTACAGGCCTGTACCTATTGAGCTGTTGCTGGTATGCCCAATCGTTGACGGCGTCACCAATATCCGCAGCAGCACCTGCCGCACCATCGGCCGCATCAGCAATAGCCGCCAAGGCGTCATCGACCATCGGAGTTGCAGCACGCATTGCACCATCGGCAACTTTCTGTACGGTTGCAACCGCGCCCGCCATCGCGCTTCCGGCGCCATCAACCAACCCAGCAGCGGCCTTACGGATATCAAAACTCTGCTTATGTCGCGACAGCTCCTCCCTTTCGACAACAGCTAGATCGTCTTTATCCTCCATAGTGACCTCCTATTTCCGATAGTCGAAATCAACCGTATATTCATCACCAAATGCCGAGTTGAACATCGCACGGAAATTTGCTTCGGCGTTCACTCGAGCCTCTTCGAGCAGCTTGCCATCCTTGATGGCCTCGCTTTCACTCCGCTCCTTGCACTGCGCTTCAAACGCCGTGACGTCTTTGACCTCAATGGGATTGAGGATGTTGTTGCGTTCCTCGAGAGCACCCGACTTATTCATATCCGGCGTGTTCGAGATTACATAAGGCTCATCCATCGTAATGGTCAGCTTTTTCTTGTTTGTATGTATCTCTGCCGTCTCGAGATTCACACCCGCCTTAATGGTTCCCACATAGCGGTACCAAAAGCTGTTTTCCGTAAACGGGATATCAAACCAATCGAAAAACCTCTTGGTATCCGTCACCTTATCGACAATCGCATAGTTCTGCGATGCAGAAACCATCTCGTTCTGGGAAGCGATGCGTTCAAACACGACCGACGGGGAAAGCGTATTGGGGGTCGTTTCTTTCGCGCCCGCAGCTTTGCCGTTATTAAAGATGGTAATGAAAAGTACAGCCACAATCACTCCACCAAGCGCCAGGCCCGCAAAGAATACCTTGGGCTTTGTCAGGATTCTCCCGAGTTTCGCTTTCAGCGCCCCCATGCCTTCCTCTATCTCATCCATCCCCTATTCCTTTCAAAATCCCTGTTATTTAAGAAACTGCCGTGGGTTATACCTCATGCCTTAATTGTCGTTTTCAGCATGTCTTTAGACGAGGGCAGTTGTTTGCAATCCGAAATAATACGCATTCGTTCGCAGCACTTGTTGTTCAATAATTGGCATAAAACGGGCAGGTCAACCATTCATTGCCGATTAACCCGCCCCTTCCGTGCAGAACTTATTTATTTACATCGTAGCTGGAAACAGATGCGACAACGCGCGCGGCGTCAACATCGGACATTGCCTCGAACTTGACTTTCTCACCCGGCGCCCACGAAGAAGTGTCCGCATAGGTCTCCTCCGCTTTGATGTCATCTGCATCATAGAGAGCAAGTGTCAGGCTGACGTTAGAGAACGATATACCAGAGGTGTTCTCAACTACCGCCGTATACGTATACAGACCGTAACCGTCATCCGATTTTTCGAAATTTGCTCCCTGAATCAAACTGTTGATGGCATCCTCGTAGCGGGTCTTCTCTGCTACGGACTTTCCATTCTTAATTAAGTCGTTGAAATCATCCTCGTATTTCTCCCCGACTTCCAACCCGTAATTATCAACAAGCTTTTTGAGCTGCGCAGACCGCTTATCGTAGACCTTATTCCACTCTTCGTAATAATCCGAAGACGATTGCGAGTAATCCTCGGTCACTTTAAGCTGGTCATCAAGCAGATTCAGATACGTGATTACGTCCTGTTGCATCTTGGAATCCTTAAACCTAGCGTTCTTGAGTTCCTTGTCGTTCTTGATTTCGGCCTCAATAGCTTCCTGGATATTCTCGGTTGAATGAGGATCATCATCGTTTGCATTAGATTCAATGACGTCGGACCTTCTCTCAAACCCGGCGGCGATAACATTCATCGCCTTATCGTCGACATATTTCGACTTTGCAGCGTTTGCATCATTCTGTGAACAGGCCGAAATGAACCCCAGAGAACAGATGAGTAGTACAAGCAAACCCATCATGGGCATCTTTTTAGTAATATTTCGTTTCACGACTATTTCCCTTCGATTGACGTTGCAACTCATAGCCCCTCATCAAAAAGCAGACGAATTGACAACGCGGTGGCACTATTTGGTTTAAGGGCGTGAACTGGATAAATGCTGAGGGAAGGAGCGGGCCCGCGTAAGAATACTACCCTCATCAAATTGTCTAGTTAAAGCGAACGATTAAACGGCGGGCGGTCAACAATAGCTGAATCCGCCCGTCTCCAACGATCAAACGTCGACGGACTAACGCCCAATAGTGCGGCAGCGTCCCGCCTTGTCACCCCACCTCCTTTAAATGATTGGACAACTGAACGATAGTTTTCTGGACGCTCGATCATTGGGCGTCCAAATCGAATGCCGCGCGATCGCGCCGAAGCAATACCTTCAGCTTGTCTTTGCTTTATGTTTTCGCGCTCCACCTGAGCCACGTAGCTCAAAACCTGAAGCACTAGATCGGCAATAAAAGTCCCCGTAATTCCATTGGGTTGTTCGCGTGTATCAAGCAATGGCATATCGAGCACCACGATGGCAACGCGTTTGTCCGTCGTTAGGCGACGCCATTCATCGATAACTTCACGGTAGTCGCGACCCAATCGATCGATACTCTTAATCACCAGAACGTCCCCTTCGCGCAGACGACGAAGAAGACGCCGGTACTGAGGACGCCTGAAGTCCTTTCCACTCGCTTTGTCAGCATAGATCAAATTCGTTTGGACCGGAAACTGCTCCAGCGCATCCAGTTGGCGATCCAGGTTCTGATCTGCTGACGAAACTCGAGCATACCCATAGATTCTGTTTTTCATAATTGCCCCTATCAGCCGCACGATGGCAGCTTCAGCTCATCTGAGAGCCCACTCACAATAGGGCGTGCAAATTTCGCGAATGGGTTGAACCCATTTTCGGGCTCCAACGTAAGCTATTCAAGCACCGCTTCGATAACGCACGGCGCCAACCTTATGCTTTGAAATGAAATTAATCGTTTTTAATTGAGATTAACTAGAATAAAATGAAATTAACCCGAGACGCTAAAGGAGGGCATTGTGGAATACCTCGAAAACCCGTTTACCCCCAGTTTTGGTGAGGTTCCTGCCCATCTCGCTGGCAGACAACAGATTATTCGGGATTTGGACCGCGCCTTCTTGAGTCAGCGCAGGCGCCCAGAATTGACCTCGATCTTCTCAGGCGCACGTGGAACCGGTAAAACCGCTCTCATGTCGTCGCTCGCGACAAGGGCGGAATCCCACGGCTGGATAGCCGTAAAGACGACCGCGCTCCCGGGAATGCTTGAGGAAATCGAGTTCGGGGCGAAACGTGCTGCCGGCCATCTTATCGACCCGTCTAAGAACTTCGAAGTCACCGGTCTCGGAATTGCACCGCTCGGCAGCGTCGAGGTCAATCGCGTTCACGATGCCTCAACCTGGCGTTATCGCATGAGCGACATCATCGACCGGCTCAACGAGGCGGGCACCGGTCTGCTCGTCACGGTTGACGAGGTGGACCCGACACTCGACGAGATGATCCAACTCGCAGCCACGTATCAGCACTTTGTGACCGATGGGAAACGCGTCGCCTTGCTTATGGCGGGACTTCCCAACAACGTCTCTACGTTGCTGAACCACAAGACGGTCTCGTTCCTTCGCCGCGCCCAACAATATCATCTGGGTCGCATTGCCGACTATGACGTACGCGAGGCCTTGATTCGCACAATCCAGGAAAACGATCGCCTGGCAGATGCCGAGGGAATCGATAGAGCCGTTCGCTCGATCTCTGGATTTCCCTTCCTATTGCAACTCGTAGGTTACCGTGCCTGGGATCTCACAAGCGATTCGAAGGAAATCTCCTCACGCGACTTTGACCTGGGAATCAAAATCGCGCGCGACGAGATGGACGACCGAATCCTCGCGGCAACCTATCGAGAACTCACTGCAGAGGACAAGCGATTCCTCATCGCTATGCTCGATGACGAGGAAGAGTCCACCACCGCTGACCTTGTCGAGCGCCTTAAGCGTTCGCCGCAGCAGGTCTCCCGCTACCGACGCCGCATGATAGACGCCGGCATCATCGGGGAGCGAGGACGAGGGCTCGTCGCATTTGAATTGCCATTCTTCCGCGACTATCTCGCGGCTCAATGCGTGAAATAGAAGTCAATGTGACAAAGGAACTGTCCCTTTGTCACATTCGGTTATAGATAGCGACCGGTGATGCTTGCGGAGCAAGCTGCGATGTCGCCCGGCGTGCCGGCGCAAACGATTTGCCCGCCCGCATCGCCGCCGCCCGGGCCCATGTCGATCACGTAATCGGCGTTACGGATAAGGTCGAGATCGTGTTCGATCACGATAACCGTGGCGCCCTTGGCGACGAGGCCATCGAACACACTCAACAACACCTGAACATCGAGCGGATGTAGGCCGATCGTGGGCTCGTCAAATACGAATACGGCATCATCCTGCACGCGGCCCATCTCGCTCGCGAGCTTAAGGCGTTGTGCCTCGCCGCCCGAGAGCGCCGGCGTGGGCTCACCGAGCGTGAGATAGCCCAAGCCTAGGTCATGCAAGGTCTGCAAACGCGTCTGAACTTTCTTGAGCCCCACCGTGGCGTCGATAGCCTCGTCCACACTCATATCCATGAGCTGCGGCAACGTAAGCAGGCTCCCGTCCTTGCCCTCACGATGGATATGCGAAGCCGCGTCTGCATAACGTGAGCCGCGGCATGCCGGGCAGACGATCTCGACATCGGGCAAAAACTGCACGTCGAGCGATATCGATCCCGTGCCGTCGCACGTAGGGCACCGCAAGGCGCCAGTGTTGTAGCTAAAGGCACCCGCCTTGTAGCCGGCTGCCTTGGCCTCGGGCGTACGGGCGAAGGCGCGGCGCAGCTCATCATGGATGTCGGCATAGGTTGCCACCGTCGAGCGAACATTGGCACCGATGGGCGTGGCGTCAATCAGGTTGGCACGTGCAATGTCCTCGGCATCGACCCAACGCACGTGCCCCGGCAGACGCTCGCCAGCTGCCCGAGCCTTGAGCGCCGGGATGAGCGTCTCGAGCACCAACGTCGTCTTGCCCGAACCCGAAACACCCGTCACCGCGACGAGACGACCGCGCGGGATATCGACTTCGAGCGGCTTGACGGTATGGATGGTATCGGTCGCCATGCGGATATGGCCCTGGTCGAACATTTCGTCGTCAGTCACCTGTGGGCGCAAGCGCTTGGGCTCGGCGCGCAAAAACGGAGCGATGCGGCTGTCCCGCGATTGCTCGACCTCGTCTACCGTACCAGCGGCGATCACATTGCCGCCGCCTGCTCCGGCAACGGGGCCCATCTCGACAAGATAGTCGGCTTCCGCCAGTACGCGCGTATCGTGGTCGACAACAACCACGGTGTTGCCGTCATCCACCAGATCGCGCATCACGCCCACCAGGCCGTCGACATTGGCAGGATGCAAGCCAATCGAGGGCTCGTCCAGCACATAGAGCACGCCCGTCGATCGGTTGCGCACCACGCGGGCGAGCTGAACGCGCTGGCGCTCACCCGTGGAGAGCGTGGCACCAGCGCGGTCGAGTGAAAGGTAATCGAGACCCAGGTCGACCAGACGACGGGCCGCGCTCAAAAACGAATCGCAGATATCCGCCGCCATGGGCCGCATCTCGGGCGGCAAGGATGCGGGCACCCCGCGCACCCACTCAATCGTCTCGCCCAGCGTCATGGCCGCGGCCTGCGCCAGATTGATACCGCGCACTTGGGGCTGGCGCGCAGCCTCGGAAAGACGCGTACCACCACAGTCGCGGCATGGCCCCTCGCGCAAAAAGCGCGCAACGCGTTTGAGGCCCTTGTCGTCCTTAACCTTGGCAAGCGCATTCTCCACGGTATAGACGGCGTTGTAATAGGTGAAGTCGAGCGACGTGGCGCCCTCGCCGTTTTTGGGAACGTAGAGAATATGCTTCTTAACCGCCGGGCCGTGGAACACGATGTCGCGCTCTTGAGGCGTGAGCTGGTTAAACGGCACGTCGGTGCGTACGCCCATCTCGCCGGCTATCTGCTTCATCAGATCCCACATGAGCGTGCCCCAAGGAAGCACCGCGCCTTCATTGATGGTCTTTGACTCGTCGGGCACCAGGCTCGCTTCGTCCACCTCGCGCATGACACCGGTGCCGCCGCAGGTGGGACACGCACCGCCGCTATTGAAAGCCAAATCCTCGGCACTCGGCGCGTAGAACTCGCGACCGCACGCAGGGCACGTGAGCGACAGGCCCGCAGCCACGTTAAGGCTCGGCTCCACACGCGCCCCGCAATGCGGGCACACGTGATGGGCACAGCGGCTAAAGAGCAGACGCAGGCTATTGTTAAGCTCGGTCATGGTGCCAAAGGTCGAGCGCACGCCCGGTACGCTGGGGCGCTGATGCAATGCGAGCGCCGCCGGTACGTGCAATACCTCATCCACCTGAGCGTGCTCGGCCTGCGTCAAACGACGGCGGGTATAGGTGCTAAGTGCTTCCAAGTAGCGACGCGAGCCCTCGGCATAAAGAACCCCCAGTGCCAGCGAACTCTTGCCCGAACCCGACACGCCGGCAATACTCACGAGCTTTCCCAGCGGGATATCAATATCGATGTCCTTAAGGTTATGGACACGCGCGCCACGCACCTCGATAGCCTGCGGGCTCATCTTCTGTTCCGTCACCTTTATCACCCTACTCATGCCATAAAACTCGATCGCGAATGTACACGCCCAGCATGGGCACGGTAAACCGGACGAGGCCGTATCCAGCAGCCTCGATGACGCGCTCGCGAATCAGACTTGCGCGATATTTACTCGCCCAGCTCTGGGTGCGATCGCAACGCTCAATGATATCCGCCATGCGCGTCGGTTTGCCCTCGTCAACCGCCATGGCCTCGATAAAGAGGCGCTGTGGACTGCGCAGCCCATAATACAGGGGCGCGTCGACCGCTTCATAGAACTCGGAGACGGCATCGGCGTAGCCAGCCTCGACATCGCACACTTCAATGACCTGCGAGCCACGCCGGACAGCAGCCCGCCACATGTAATATCCCACCAGCTGAACCATATAGGGATGCCCCATGCTCTTGCGTGCCGCAAGGTCCGCCGTCTCCGCGTCAACGTAAAGGCCAGCATCTTTGACCGTCTGGATATATGAATCACGCACCTTGGGCAAGGATATCGCCTCCAGCGTACGCTGCTGGGCACGCCGCAAAAACGTCACGCTCGGCTCTTCGAGCAGATCGTCAACCATACTGGGTAAGCCGGCAAAAACAAGCGCAAGGCCGCGCTGGTCGCTATCGGACAAGCCCGTGGCATCTTGATCTCCGAGCACCTGCTGATAGAGAACGGCAAGAGCCGCCAGTTCCTCGATAGACGCAGATTGAGCCTCGTCAATCGCAAACAGTATGCCCTGGCCTGGACCGAGCCTCTTGAGGCGCTCGTTGACCAGCCCGCGCAACGTCTCGCCCTTTGCTCGCGCCGCCTCGACCGACATCCGGCCAAACGACGGAGCAAACTCCATTGACGTCACAACGGGTTTATTCGAGCGAAGCGCATCGGCCAAGCGGTCGCATAAGCCAAGCGAAGCGGAATCGGAGACAACCGCCCATCCGCGCTCATTGGCTAGACGTTGCAGCTCCCGCAGGAGAACCGTCTTGCCGCAGCCGCGATTTCCCGTAATGAGCATGAGCCTGCCCGGCGCTCCGGCGCCGTTATCGAGCCCTTCCTCGAAATCTTCGATGACCGACTCGCGACCGATGAGTATCGGAGGCCGCTTGCCAGCCGTGGGCTTAAAGGGATTTAGATTCATGTCGGCCTCCTCGGATTGGCAAACCCTGGTAATAGTTATACCAACTTATACCGAGTTATACCAATAGCATGTGACAAAGGGGTTGTCCCTTTGTCACATGTGGCCGAAAAACTCTGCGTCTGCCGCTCGCCAAGGGCGGAAGGTGGCGGGGTCGACCTTTACGTGCGCCGCGGCGGGTACGTCGTACCATTTGACCGTGTAACCGGCGCCGTGAGAGCAAAAGACTGAGTCGGGCGTGTTGGGCAGATCGGCCTCGGGCTCATAGGCGGCCGTCTCGATTATGCGCTCGTCATCATGGCAAGCCGCATAGCCGGCGAACTCCAGGTACAGATGCCCGCGACCACTCGTGTAGGCAGCCACCTCCAGCGCATAATCCTGCACCTCGGATGCCGGCACGCGACCCACAAGCTTCGCCCGGTCGCCTGTCATCGTCGGCGGCTCGTACTCGGCACCCATGCGCGTGGCATCCGAGAGCGCCCGGCCCACGCACTCCCCCGGCACCTCGAGCTCAAAGTGGTACCACGGCTCCAGCAGCACGGCTGCGCCGACCTCACGCGCCTGCATCAAACCCTGGCGAATCGCGCGGTACGTGGCCTGGCGAAAATCGCCGCCCTCGGTGTGTTTGGCATGTGCGCGGCCGCCCGTGAGCGTGATGCGCACATCGGTGATGGGCGAGCCGGTCAGCACGCCCAAGTGGTCGCGCTCCATGGCGTTGGTGAGCGCCAAACGCTGCCAGTTAAGATCGAGCTCGTCGGTTGAGGCAACGGTACCAAACTGCACGCCCGAGCCCACCGGCAATGGCTCCAGGCGCAGATGCACCTCGGCATAGTGGCGCAGCGGCTCAAAGTGGCCCACGCCCTCGACCGGCTGCGAAATGGTCTCCTTATAGAGAATGCCGCCGGGCTCAAACGCAATCGAAAGGCCAAAGCGATCGGCCAACACCCGCTGCACGACCTCGAGTTGCACGGCGCCCATCAACTGCAAATGAATCTGCTCAAGATGCGTATTCCAGCTTACGCCGAGCATGGGGTCTTCGTCCGCCAGCTCAGTCAGTGCTTTGAACACCGCGTGGACATCGTGTTCGCCCGGAAGCACCGTATAGGTGAGAACTGGCGCAATGACGGGCGCATCGCCCGCGGGCTCCGCGCCTAGGGCGTCCCCTGGGCGAACGTGTGCAAGACCCGTCACGGCACAAATACCGCCAGCAGCAACTTCTTGGGCAAGCTCATACTTCTCGCCGTTATAGATGCGTACCTGGTCGATCTTTTGCTCCCATGCCTCGGCACCGGAACGTCCGTTAATCATCTGCTTGGCATGCAGCGTGCCGCCGGTCACTTTAACCCAAGCCAAGCGCTCACCGCGATCCCCGCGGCTCACGCGGTAGACGCGCGCGGCAAACTCCGCGAGCCACGCCTGTTCACGCATCAGTGTACACATGCCATCTAGCAGCTCGTCCACGCCTTGGTCCTTGAGCGCCGAGCCGGCAAAGCAGGGAAAGAGCTTGCGCTCGGCAACCATGCGCGACAGCGTTACGACGGAAAGCTCACCCGCCTCAAGAAACTCCTCGAGCGCCGCTTCGTCCAACGCAGCAGCGTCCTCCTGAACGGCGCCGCCCGCCAGCAGTTCGTTGGCATCCAGGCAGCCTTCGGAAAGACGCTGCCCGAGCTGTGCCAGCAAAACATCGCGACCGGGATTCTCCAAATCAATTTTGTTGATAAAGATGAACGTCGGAATGTCATAGCGCGCAAGCAGGCGCCACAGAGTTTCGGTATGCCCCTGCACGCCATCGTTGGCACCCACAACCAAAATCGCGTAGTCCAGCGCGCGCAATGTGCGCTCCGCCTCGGCAGAAAAATCGACATGCCCCGGCGCATCCACGAGCATGACATGGGCATCACCATGGTCGAGCACGGCCTGCGACGAGAAAATCGTAATGCCGCGCTCGCGCTCGATCGCGTTCGTGTCCAGATGCGAATCGCCATCGTCCACGCGGCCGCGCTTGCGAATACGACCCGCGTTGAACAGCATGGCCTCGGCCAACGTGGTCTTGCCGGCATCGACATGCGCCAAGATTCCAACGACCGCTTGCTTCGACATGGCCCTCCTCTTATTACGAGCCCATCGCACGCGGCAACGGGCGTTCACGCTTCACACTGGATGATACAATTTACGGGCCGGCGGGCGAAGCGGGCCCTATTCCCCGACCGAGCTCATCGCCCCGCGTTGCCGCGCGGCGATTTTCGTAGGTTCGCGCCTTGCGAAAGCCGGCTTGCAAATCAGCGCAGCGAACGAAAATGGCCCCGGGTGGGACCATTTTCGTTCGTGCGAATTGTTGATACGCGTTCCTGCTCTTACGCCTCGCGCAACCAGTCGAACGCAACACGCGGCGTGCCGTCCGACACATACACGACGCCGGCACGCTCAAATCCGGCCTTGATGCTCGCGCCCTGCATGGGCAGGTTGTCCTGATGCGTGTCGATACGCAGGTGGTCGGCGCGCTCCTTGGCAAAAGCAAACATCGCAGCCGCGATACCGCGCACGGTGCCATCGGATGCCACACGGTGCAGCACGGCGTACGGAGTGTCGCTACGCCATTGACCGTCCTCAATTACGTCATAGCACTCGTCCGGGCCCGGTAAAAAGGCAAACGTCGCCACCACGCGACCGTCGACTTCGCACACATAGCTGCCACCAGCGGCAATATCGGCAGTCAGTTGCTCGGCAGAAGGCGTGCCCTCGGGCCACTGCGTGGCGTTGCCATGCGCGCGCATAAAGGCGCGGGCGGCGTCATAGATAGCCATGACGGCGGGAATGTCGGTATCGAGGGTTTTTCTGATCATCACGCGGCGACCTCACGTTTATTGGTATCACTTTGATTGAGCAATGATACCAGCGTTTGAAGAGGGGCGCGAAGCAGATGGGGAGCAAAAAGCGAGCCGCCTGGTCAAAGGCCAAAAGCGAGTTTTTGGGCGCTGCTACGGGCGGCGACATGAGCGACCTGTTTGCGCGCGAGGATGAGCGCCGCGACGCCCTGGACGCCGAGCGCGATGAAGCCTGGCGCTACAAGTCGTGCGAACGCAAAAACCGTTACGACACGCGTGCCGAGGCCGAGGCAGTCATGGCCGACTGCGAAAACCATGGGCGGCGTGGTTTGGCCTGCTACAAATGCGAATACTGCGGCGGCTGGCACCTGACGTCGCACCCTTGGAAATAGGCGCCGCATCGGTACGGCACTGACGGAGTGCCAGCCATCGCACGCAAGCTACGGGCGCGGCGGCACTAAAACATCGTAACGAACTGCCTTGCCCGCAAGTTGATAGCTCGGCTTAACGCCGGCAAGCAGCGGCCCCTTCACCGGCCGCTTGATAACGACCTTGCGCGGATGCACCGCAAGCACAGCTTCGACCAGCGTCTCCTCATCGGCGCACGGCTGTTCCAGATGATGTAGGAGCTGGAACTTCTTTTTGACCGCCGCACTTTTAGTACGCTCGGGAAACATGGGGTCCAGATACACCACGTCGGGAGCCGCGAGCTCGCCCTGCCCGATCAGCTCAGCTGTATGGCGAAGGCCGGTAATACTGTCCTCGCCCGCATGTAAGCGCATGCGCGCCACGGCTGTCGCAAGCGCCGGATCATCTGCCGCGCGATCCAAAGCATCCTTGAGGAGTGCCGCGATCACGCAATCCTGCTCATACAGATCGACGGTAAAGCCCGCGGCCGCCAACAGCAGCGAATCCTCGCCAAAGCCTGCCGTGGCATCAATCGCCCATGGGCACTCGATACCTTTTGTGCGCGCAGCCTTTACCAGCAGCTCTTGCTGCAAACGGCCCTGCTTGAGCCGCGGATGCATGCGGGTGAAATCGGCGCGCAGCTCCATCGTGCCGTCGGTGAGCGTGAGTCCCTCGGACTTCCCGGTCAGCTCAAGCCCCGCGGCCCGAGCAACAGAAAAGGGATCGACTACGCCCATGGGTACTCCTTAACAAGCAAAACGAATACGTGAGCACCGCTTACGTCGGTACCCAACCGTCCGCTATTGTCCCACATGCGACATGGTCCACAGCATCCCAATGCAAAGCACCGCCATCAATACCGTGCACACGGCAGCGATCACGGAATCACCCATGCGCCTTCCCAACGACCGCGGCTCACGCACTTGCCCTGCTCCGTACATCATGACTCCTCCTTGAGACCAGCTCCTTGTTACGGCCTCATCATCGCAGCGCCGCACATGGGCTGCCATCGATTTGCCTTACAGCTGGCTTTCCTTTTTGAAAGGTTGGACCGTGCAGGCAAGAGACGCTTTCAACGCATGCATCGCCGCGTTGAACTACAATGTGCTTCACCATATGTGCAGTACATTGGGTGCGCCAAGTTGGCGTACTCGTATCGAAAGGACCAGCCATGAGCTTCACTCGCAAGACTCTCAAAATCCTTGCTCTCATCTACTTTGTTTTGGGCATCGCCAGCCTCGTCACCGCCGGCGTCGGTATCGCCACGGGCGGTCTCGATTCCACGTACGGTTCGTACGCCACGCTCGCAGCGGTCGTGCTTATCGCCAAGGGTCTCGTCGACCTTGCCGCAGGCGTCGCCGGTATCAAGGGCGCCAACAAGCCTTCGCAGGTGGACGGCGCGTTTAAGCTCGGTATTGTTGCCGCGGTCGCCACGCTTGCCCAAGCGGTGCTCACGCTTCCCGCGTTTGGCGGCGACGCCATCAACTTTGGCGCCTTTGTCATCGTGGTGTACGACCTGTTCTTTGTCCAGCAGGCACACGCCGTTAAGGCCGAGAACAAGGACCGCCTGTAAGCGCTCGCTTCTCATAACCTCTGCAGCCAAGCAACTAAAAAGGGCCGATCGCGCATCTCCGCGGTCGGCCCTTTACGTTTGCCCAGATAAAACCTACCAAAATAAACCTGTCCCTTTTTGGCAGGTTGTTAGCTGTGGCGGTACTCGGCGATGATGAAGTCGATGTCAGTCTGAAGGGTATCGAGGTTTGCCAGGCGCTCTTTGTCGGCGGGGCGCGTGCGGTAGTAGTACGGCGTCATCTGGAACACCGCCTCGATGTCCGCCTGGGTCTGAAGCGTAATATTCGCAGACACCCGATGCGTTCCGACCAACTCGAGCTCGGTGGTCTTCGGCAGCTTCTCGTCGTTAAGGTACGGCGTGTCGTAGAGTACCTCCTTGAGCCCAAACAGATGGCGGGCACCCGGCACCACGGTGTAGAGCGAACCCTCCGGTGCCAGCACGCGGGCAAACTCGCGCTCATTAAAGGGAGCAAAGAGCTCGGTCACCATATCGAAAGCGCCATCGGCCACGGGGATATCCTTCATGTTGGCAACGAAATACGTCGCGCCACCTCGTTTGGCAGCCAAGCGCACCATTTCCTTACCCAGGTCAAACCCGTAGGCATCAACGTTCGGCACCGCGCCCATGGCACTTGTGTAGTAACCCTCGCCACAGCAGATGTCGAGCAGGCTCAGCGGCTTGCTTGCGGACGCCCCGCGCTCAGCCGCTCGTTCGCGCACCAGCTCGACCATCGCATCGCGCAATGGCGCATAGTAGTCGCGATTCAGAAAGTCACGACGGCTGCGTGCCTGCGACTTGGGATCGCCCATGGAGTCGCCGCTCTTGGACGAGCGCAATAGATATAGATAGCCCTCGCGCGCACGGTCAAACCGGTGTCCGCCCGCACATGCAGCACCACGCTCGTTATCCACCAGCGGCTCATGGCAAACGGGACACAACAACATGGCAACTCCTTAGCGCGAACAACACAACGCCCACCATTGTCGCACGCCTTCCCCGCCTAGTCATTGGGGACGTTCTTGAATGACTAGTTAGAAGAGATAAGGAGTGTCCCCAGCTGCCGACAGAAAAGGAACGTCCCTAAGTGCCGACTGGTTGCATTAGGAGTATCATCATCTGCGCAAATAAGCACGAAAGAGCATATTAGAGATTGAGAGCGTATGGCTGACACCGTATCTAAGCACATTGACATGACCACCGGCTCGCTGTGGCGCAATATTCCCCTGTTCGCCTTCCCCGTGGCCGCCACGAGCATCTTGGAGCAACTGTCGAACCTCATCGCCACGGTCATCATCGGTAACTTCTCGGGCGACCAGGGAACCCTCGCCATGGCGGCGGTCGGCTCCAATGTTCCGCTTACCAGTCTTATGCTCAACCTGTTTATTGGCATGTCGCTTGGCTCCAACGTGGTCATCGCCAACGCTATCGGCCGCAACGATCAGAACATGGTCAAACGCGCCGTCCATACCTCGATTTTAATGGCGCTCGTGGGCTTTGTCGTCATCGCGCTGGGCGAGATCTTTGCCGAGCCCATGCTCGCCGCGCTCAACGTTCCCGCCGAGACCATGCCGCTCGCCTCACTCTATCTACGCGTCTTTTTGCTCAGCATGCCCTCAATCTTGCTCTACAACTTTGAGGCCGCGATCTTCCGCTCCGTCGGCATCACCCGCATGCCGCTGCAGGCGCTTGCCGTGTCCACCGTCCTCAACATTGGCCTGGACCTCATCTTTGTCCCCGTACTCCACTGGGGCGTCGCGGGCGTCGCCATCGCCACCGCCATCGCCTACACCGTCAGCGCCGCCACACTCTTTATCCGCCTGCTCAAGACCGACTCCGTCGTCCGCGTCACCCTACGCGATCTGGCTATCGACCCCGTCGCCCTCAAGCGCATCGTCAAGATCGGACTGCCCGCCGGCATCCAAAGCGCCGTCTTTGCCGTAGCCAACATCATCATCCAGTCCGCCATCAACAGCCTGGGCACCGAGGTCATGGCGGCATCGAGCGCCGCTATGAGCTTGGAGTACGTATGCTACAACCTGCTCAACAGCTTTAGCCAGGCTTGCACCACCTTTGTGGGACAAAACCACGGTGCCCGCCAGATCGACCGCTGCACCAAAACGCTCAAGGTCTGCCTTGTCGAAGGCGGTATCGTTGCACTCACCACGATTATCGTTATTGTCGGCCTGGGGCGCGAAATCTTGTCGCTCTTTAACAGCGATCCCAACATCGTCTCGATCGGCTATATCCGCGTGTGTTCGATCTTCCCGGCGTACGCCTTTAGCATGTTCTACGAAAACATGTCAGGCTACCTGCGCGGCTTTGGCATCTCGCTCACGCCCGCCCTCATCACCATGATCTGCGTCTGCGGCATCCGCTTCTATTGGGTGTTCTGCGTGTTCCCGCACTTCCGCACCTTTGCGAACATTATGATGGTCTACCCCATCAGCCTGGGCACCACGGCGTTCTTTATGGTCGTGGCGGTATTGCTCTGCCACCCAGCAAGCACCTATCGCGCCACCCAAGCCAAAGCGACAGCCCGCTAAACACCGCACTCAACGCCACGCCAGTCATTAATTAACAATATGCGAGCTCATATAGTCGATAAAACGCCTCGTGGCGATAGGCATGGTGTCCCAGCTGCGCCAAGCGGCCACCACGTCGCGCGAGGGAGCATGCACGATGGGCCGCACACGAATTTCGGCTCGCATGCCCTCCACAGTACGACGGTAGAGCATGCTCACGCCTAGGCCCTCCTCCACCATCGCCATGATGGTGTAGTCGTCGGTTACCTCACTCGTCACGTGCGGCGACAGGCCATGCGCCGCAAATGCATCGAGCACCAAGCTCTGCTCGCCCTCATCCAGCAGCACAAACGGCTCGGACGCCAAATCGGCGAGCGTCACCTTTTCCTTTGCCGTCAGCGGATGCCCGACAGGCAACAGCGCCACCAACTCGTCGTGATAGACCACGCGCTTCTCGAGCCCTGCGGTAAAACCGCGTGCCGTAAAACAAAAATCAACCACGCCATCGTGCACCCACTGGGCGTTGCGTGTGTAATCACCCTGCTTGAGGGTAAAGCGTACGCCCGGGTGCAGCGCCCCAAAGTCGCGGATCACACGCGGCAACACGGTTCGACTCACGTTGGTAAACGTCGCAATACGAATATCGGTCGACGAAAGCCCCAGCAGCTCCTGGCGCTTGCCCTCGAGCTCGGCCTCGGCGGTCACGATCTGGCGCAGGTACGGCAGATATTGTTTACCGTCGCGCGTAAGCGAAACGCCCTGCTTACCGCGCTCGATAAGCGTGGTACCCAGCTCGCGCTCGAGCGCCTTGACGGCCTGGCTCACCGCACTTTGCGTATAGCCCAGCTCGTCCGCCGCACGTTTCAGACTGCCGCGATCGACCACCATACAAACAATCTGATACCGCGATGCCATCGTGCCTCCCCGTCGATGTAGCCGTAAAACGTTTTGCCAGGGCTTCTTCTGCCAACATTAGTATTTCTTAATCATACTGAAGATACATTCGCTTTACTACATCCACATCTGAGAGCAGAATCCTTTTTACGAAACCGTTCCGTAACAAAAGGAGTCCCATGGATCGCAAAAAAGCAATCGCGCTCTCATTTTCCGTTCCCGTCGCATGGGGCTTTTCGTACCCCCTCATGAAGATCAGCATGGACAGCATGAACGCCGCGAGCATCGTCACGCTACGCTGCATTATCGCCTTTGTGGCCTGCCTGCTGCTCTTCCATAAGCGCGCTTTCCGCATTAACCGCGACCTGATGGTCCGCGCCGCCATCATCGGCGCCATCATGGCAACCGAGCTCACCTGCATGTGCCTGGGCTCCAGCCTCACTTCTGCCTCCACTGCCGGCTTTTTGCAGAGCCTGACGGTCGTGATCGTGCCGTTTGCCAACGCCGCCCTGCTGCGTCGCGCCCCCGAGCGCAAAGTACTCGTCGGCACCGCCATCGTCACCTGCGGTATGTTGCTGCTCTCGGGCGCCGACTTCACCAGCCTGAACCCGGGCGCGCTTATCATGCTGCTCTCGGCCTTTATCTATGCCAGCCACATTATCGTGGCCAAGCGCTTTGTCGAAGATGTCGACCCGCTGTCCCTGGGCGTTTGGCAGCTGGGCTTCGGCGGCCTGTTCTCGGGCATCGCCGCATGCGCCTTTGGCGGCTTCACGCTTCCCAGTACGCCCAGCGAGATCGTGGTCGTCGTTGCCCTCGCGCTCATCTGCTCTGCCTACGGCTTTATCACCCAGACGCTCGTGCAGCCCCACGTGCCCGCCGAGACCACCGGC
Source organism: uncultured Collinsella sp. (assembly GCA_902491565.1). Taxonomy (GTDB): domain Bacteria; phylum Actinomycetota; class Coriobacteriia; order Coriobacteriales; family Coriobacteriaceae; genus Collinsella. Next base: position 37,147 of record CABUIE010000003.1, on the reverse strand, counting down.
TTCGCCTTCTCGCTCGAGCCGGTCTGCTCCGCCGTCTTCTCGTTCTTCCTGGTCGGCGAGGTCCTAAGCCCCATCGCCTTCTTTGGCGCCGCCCTCATCCTCACCGGCGTCATGGTGGCAACTGTCGAGCTTCCGCGCCTTCGCGCACATGGACAGGCTCGCATGGCAGGAGCGCCCGAGCACGTCTCGTAGACCCCACTCCTTATGCAGCCGCGGCATAAAGGCAACCGGTGCGCCTTTACAATAGATGCAAACAGAGCATCTGCCATAAAGGAGCCCCATGGACACCGCAACTCGCGACCGCAACATAGCAACTTGGTTGGGCAATGCGCCGCAGCCGGTACGTGACACTACGAACCAGCTGCTCGAGCGCATCGCCCTTTTGCGTGCCGAGCAGACTATCTACCCGGCACAAGACGACATCCTCAATGCCCTCGCCTACACCCCGGCCGACCAGGTCAAAGTTGTCATCTTGGGTCAAGACCCCTATCACGGACCCAACCAGGCCATGGGACTGTCGTTCTCGGTCCCCGCGACGCAAACCAAGTTGCCGCCGAGCCTGCGCAACATCTATAAAGAACTCAAAGCCGATCTGGGTTGCCCCATTCCCGCCACAGGAGACCTAACCCCATGGGCACAGCAGGGCGTCCTGCTTCTCAACACCACGCTCACCGTGCGCGAGCATGCCGCGAACTCGCACGCCAAACTGGGCTGGAGCACGCTCACCGACTACGTTATCGAACGCTGCTGTCAGCTGCCCCAGCCGGTAGTCTTTTTGGCATGGGGCCGCTTTGCTCAGCAGATGGTCGAAGGCAAGCTCGTCGCAACTGGTGCGGGCAAGACAACCGGCAAGTTCTGCCTGGCCTCTACGCACCCCTCGCCGCTTTCGGCCAACCGTGCCACGGCAGAACTCCCCGCCTTTATGGGATCGCGTCCCTTCTCGGCAGCCAATCGGCTACTCGAACAGCACGGCTCGACCCCCGTCAACTGGACTTGCCTCGGCTAAAAATCGATACATCAAAAACGCGCCCGACGGCTTTCCATCGGGCGCGTTTCCTATTCGGGCCAAATAAATTGTGTGCGGCCGGCCTCGCCGCCATCGATTAGCAGGCTCTGCCCGGTCATAAACCGGTTGGTCACGCCCACAAAGTAGATCCACTCGGCAATCTCTTGGGCGGTGGCCCAGCGCTTAAGCGGCGTGAGCTCCATAATCTGGTTCCACAGGTGTTCGTCTTCCATCACGCAACGGTTGAGCGGCGTGATAACGCCACCCGGGTCCACACTGTTGGCGATAGCCTGCGGCGCCAGACGGTTTGCAAGGTTCTTGGTGTAGGCGATAACGCCGCCCTTGCTGGCGGCATAGTCGGGAAACTCCGATCCCGTATGCCCGCTCGCCGACCCCACATTGACCACGGATTTGATAGCCGGCGCCGGCTTGGCGGCAAGCCCCTCCCCCGCAAAGGCGTAGCGCTCGGTCACGTTGATGGTGCCATACAGGTTGGCGGCGATGTCGTCAGCCGAATCCTGCGTACCGGCAACGTTCACGATCACCTGGGGTTCAAGATCGTCTGGAAACGCGTCCGGCTTGCGAACATCAACGATCAGATGGCGGTAGCGCTCGTGTTTGATCGCCGCCGGTAGCAAATCAAAGCCCACGACCTCGTGGCCCTCGTCCAAAAATCGTTGCACGCATGCGGCTCCGATACCGCCCGAAGCACCCGTGATCAAAACCCGCATACTTGCTCCTTAGGCGGTTGCGTGGCGCTCGAGGTACTCGGAGCCCACATTCTCGCGCTCCCAGCCGCGCACGACCTTGTAGCCCACGGGGCTCAGGAAAACCTCGCACAGCAGCTCGGCAACAGCGCCCGTCAGGGAGCACATGAGGACCTGCACCCAGGTCCAGCCGAAGAACGTGTGGCTCACCACAATGGCAAAGACCAGATTGTCGATAAACTGGCCAACACCCGTGGACACATAGGAGCGGAAGGCGAAGCTTGCAAAGTTATTCTTTTTGAGCATGCGGCCGAGCGACTGGTTGAGCGTGGAGTTAACCACGGCAGAAACGAGCATTGCCAGCGAAGAGCCCAGCACCACGTACCAGGTGCCGCCGATGGTGGCGTTAAGGGCGGTGTTGACCTCGATCATGCCGGTGTCGTAGTAGGCGCCCCACATACCGGGCGTAAGCGAGCATGCCCAAAAGCACAGGCTCACGGCCAGGTTGACCAGCAGCGCGAGGATAGAGATTTTGATGGATGCCTTGGCGCCAAAGCGCTTGCAGATCATGTCCTGGCACAAAAACGAAACCCAGCTCACCACAAAGCCGCAATCGAGTGCCAGATACGGCAGGCTGATAAGCTCTTTGTTGGCCAGCAGGTTCATCATGATGACGCTCACGAAAAACAGCGAAACCGTTGCCGCGGGAATGCTCCGCAACAGGACCTTGTAGTCCTCCATGACCTTCTTGATCATTATGTACTCCTTTGGTTTTAGGTTTAACGAGCAGGATATCGGACCCGAACTGCTCGGACGCCCCGGTCTTGAGACGACGGTGGGTATGATAGCCGCTCACACGGCATCAGGCAAGCGAACGACGCGGCAGCCCCGCAGGGCCACCGCGCCGATGCGTTAAAAGGCCACGTTGCCAAACTCCGACAGGATAAGGTCGGGGTTGTGGTCAGTTGCCCAATCCACGTTCCACGGGCTCGTGAACAGCAGCAGCTTGCCGCCGCGCATGTCCTCGACGCGCAGGGTGTCGCGCGTGAGCGAAAGAGCCGGGATATCGATGGTGTCGGGGTCGTTCTGGATCCAGCGGATGTCCGTATAGGGCAGCGGCTGGCGACGAACCTCAACACGGTACTCGGCCTTGAGGCGGCGCTCGAGCACCTCAAACTGCAGCACGCCGACCACGCCCACGATGACACTCTCCATGCCGGCACCCAGCTCGCGGAAGATCTGGATAGCACCCTCCTGGGCAAGCTCCTCCATACCCTTGACGAACTGCTTGCGCTTGAGCGTGTCGACCTGCGTAATGCGAGCGAACATCTCGGGGGCAAACGTCGGGATCTGCGGATACTGCACGTGGCGCTTGCCGGAGCACACAGTGTCGCCGATGCTAAAGATACCCGGATCGAACAGGCCCACGATATCGCCCGCGTACGCCTCGTCCACGATGGCGCGGTCATCGGCCATCATCGACGTGCCCGTGGCAAGCTTAAGCTTGCGGTTGCCCTGCACGTGGAAGGCGTCCATGCCGCGCTCGAACTTGCCCGAGCAAATGCGCACAAAGGCGATGCGATCGCGGTGGTTCTTGTCCATGTTGGCCTGGATCTTAAACACAAAGCCGCTAAAGTCGTCGCGGCAGGGATCGACCGGTTCGCTGGTGAGCGTATCGGTATAGGCGCGCGGCGTCGGGGCCAGACGCAAGAACTCCTTGAGGAAGGGCTCCACGCCAAAGTTGGTGAGCGCCGAGCCAAAGAACGCCGGGCTCAGCTTGCCGCAGGCCACGGCATCCAAGTCGAGCTCGTCGCCGGCGCCATCGAGCAGCTCGATGTCGTCCATCAGGTTCTTATGGTTTTCCTCGCCGATGAGCTCGTCCATGGAAGGATCGCCCAGCTCAGCCTCGACCTCGGCGACCTTCTTGGTGGCGTTGGCGTGGCCGTCGCCCTCAAAGGCGATAACGCGACGGGTCTGACGGTCGAACACGCCACGGAAATTGCGGCCGCTGCCGATCGGCCAGTTCATGGGATACGTATTGATACCCAGGACGTTCTCGATCTCTTCCATGAGCTCAAACGGATCGCGAGCCTCGTGGTCGAGCTTGTTCACAAAGGTGAAGATGGGAATGTGGCGCAGCGTACAGACCTTAAAGAGCTTTTTGGTCTGGGCCTCAACGCCCTTGGCGCCGTCGATGACCATAACAGCAGCGTCGGCGGCCATAAGGGTACGGTAAGTATCCTCCGAGAAGTCCTGGTGGCCGGGGGTATCGAGGATGTTGACGCAGGCGCCGTTGTAGGTAAACTGCAGCACCGAGGAGGTGACGGAGATGCCGCGCTCCTTCTCGATGTCCATCCAGTCCGAGACGGCGTGCTTGGCCGAGCTCTTGCCCTTGACCGAGCCAGCAGTCTGGATGCTGCCGGTATAGAGCAGCAGCTTCTCGGTAAGCGTGGTCTTACCGGCGTCCGGGTGGCTGATGATCGCGAATGTGCGGCGCGACGAGATTTCATCCGACAGGCTTGCCATGCGGATCCTTTCTTGCATTGAGTGCATTACGTCGATGTAACCGCCCTATTGTAGCCGCGAAATGCTGCAGCAGGGCACCTATCAGGACAAATTCATCAGTTGGGGCCTAGGGTATCAGTCGATGGCGACACTCCGCAGCAGTTTGTCTCGATCTGTAACATCTAGACGGTTTTTGAACCTCTTCCTGTTACAGATTTAGACAAACAGGTGAGCGTCCCAGAAAGATCTCAATCTGTAACATCTAGCCACTCAAAACGGGTCCATCTGTTACAGATTGAGATATAAGGATAGACGGGTGACCAATGTCTCGATCTATAACATCTAGCAGCCAAAATCTTCTCCATCTGTTACAGATTGAGACAACCAGGTGGGGCCCGCCAGCAAAATCTCAATCTGTAACAGGTAACCGTCCAAATCGGTTCCAGATGTTACAGATTGAGATGAATGAACGAGCGGACAATCCCTATTTGCCTCTTGCGTAACTGTGCATAGTGTATATATACTGTGCTTACCGGTTATATACACGTGTAGTTCAACAGCTAAGGAGCCGCTGTGGACATCATCCTATCCAATTCGAGCGACAAACCCATCTACGAGCAAATAGCCTCGCAAGTCAAAGCTCAGATCCTTTCGGGCACGCTCGCCGCGGGAGCAAAGCTCCCCAGCATCCGTGCGCTCGCGAGCGATCTTGGCGTGAGCGTCATCACCACCAAGCGCGCCTACGCCGACCTGGAGCAGCTCGGGTTTATCTGCACCGTGCAGGGCAAGGGCTGTTTTGTCGCCGAGGGCAACCAAGAACTCTTGCGCGAAAACCAGCTCTGCCATATCGAAGAGCTGCTTGCGAAAGCGGCAAGCCAAGCCGAAGCCTTGGGCGTCACGCGCGACAAGCTGCACGAAATGCTCGACCTGGTAGCCCCCGAAACCATGCAGTAGCCATCTGCAAGAAAGGCTATACCATGCAAAACTTGCTTGAACTCAAAGGCATCTCACGCACTGTAAGCGACCGCTTTTCGCTGCGCGACGTCACGCTTGCCGTGGAGCCTGGCCAGATCGTCGGCTTTGTTGGTGCCAACGGTGCTGGCAAAACAACGACGATTCGAGCTGCTCTCGGGCTTATAAAGCTCGATGCCGGCGAGGTGTACCTGTTTGGGCAGCGCTGTGGCGCCGACGCGCCCGATGAGTCGCAACGCCATCTACGCTCCCGCGTCGGTCTTGTCCTGGACACGTGCCCCTTCCCCTCCACGCTCAAGGTGGGCCAGATCGAGTCGCTCGTAGGCCCGGCGTACCCCACGTGGGACCGCGAAACGTTCGCCGGATTCATCAACCGATTTGGCCTCGATCCCAAGACAAAGGTCAAGGACCTCTCCCGCGGCATGGGTATGAAGCTGCAGCTCGCCTGCGCGCTCAGCCACAATGCCAAGCTGCTCGTTTTGGACGAAGCCACCGCGGGCCTCGATCCCATGGCACGCGAGGAACTGCTCGATGTTCTGCTCGCCTTTGTCGCCGACGGCCAGCGCAGCGTGCTGCTCTCGAGCCACATTACGTCTGATCTCGATCGTGCTGCCGACCGCGTCATCTGCATCGATAACGGCTCGATTGTGTTTGACCTGCCACGCGAGGACATTACCGACCGCGCCGGCATCGCCCACTGCACCCAGGCACAGGCCGCCGAGCTCATGGCTTGCGTCGAAGGCACCCGCGCCGCCCGCCACGCCTACAGCGTGGACGTGCTCGTGCCCAACCACCGCGAAGTGCTCGAGGCCTTCCCCGAGATTCCCTGCGATCGGGCAACCATTGAAGACTATCTTCGCTTCATGCTGAAAGGGGCTTTGAAATGAAACGCGCCATTATGTCCGAGCTTGCCATCGTTCGCACGCTCGTCCCGAGCATCGCAGGTGTCGGCCTGTTCATCTTCGTCGTGCTGACCGCCGTCAGGGCATCGAATGGTGATTCCGATATGAGCGCCGCCGGCGCCTTCGCGATCAGTGCCATGTCGCCCATCATGGCCATGACGTCGCTGGCCGGGCTCGACAACCAAAACGGATGGGAGCGCTATCGGGCAACGCTGCCCATCTCACGCAAAGACATCGTCAGCGCACGCTACCTGTGCATCACTATTTTCTCGGTCATCATGACGTGCGCGGCCGTGCTGTTGAGTATCGTCGCCATCCCGATCTTAAACAGCGTGGGTATCCCCTCCACGGGAGAGACCGTCTTTGAGACCGCAATCGCCTCGGCAATATCGATGCTTTTCTCCCTCATGGCGGTGTTTTTGGTACTGCCTCTGTTCTTTCGATTTGAACACATGAAGGCGCAACGCCTATCCGTTGGTCTATACGCCCTATACATGTGCCTTATCATGGTCACGCTAAACTCATTCAACCCCATCAGCAACCAGCTCATGTCGATGATTGCCGGGGCGAATCCCGATCCTTCCGTTCTTGGCTTCCTGTGCGCAGGAATTGCCGCGCTGGCAACGGTCGTCCTTGGCGCTGTCAGCTGCGCCATCAGCACCAAGGTCTACCGGGCACGCAACCTATAGGCAAGCGCGGTATCATTGGACATGCGCCATAGATCTGGCGTGGTCTTTTTTGAGGAGGCGCTCAACCCGTGTCGTGGGTCGCAGCAGCATTTGTGTCGGCTTTCTTTGCCGGCATCACATCTATCCTGGCCAAATGCGGCATCAAGCAGACCGACTCCGATGTCGCGACGGCCATTCGCACCTGCGTGGTGCTCGTTTTCGCCTGGGCAATGGCGGGCATTTCTGGATCCATTGGAACCATCGGCAGCATCGAACCCAGATCCTGGCTCTTTCTCGTCCTCTCGGGACTCGCTACCGGTGCTTCGTGGATCTGTTACTTTAAGGCGTTGGGCATCGGAGACGTCAATAAGGTCGTACCGGTCGACAAGATGAGCACCGTACTCGCCGCACTGATCGCCATCGTACTTTTTGGCGAGACGAGCAACCTTGCGGTTAAGCTCGTGGGAACCGCTGTCATCACCCTCGGCACGTTTTTAATGATCGAGAAGAAGCAGCCTGCCGGACCCGAGCAGCAGCAAGACCGGACCTGGCTCGCTTACGCCCTCGGCGCCGCCGTGTTCGCGGCGCTCACGTCCATCCTTGCCAAGGCTGGCATCGAAGGCGTCGAATCCAACCTGGCCACGGCAATCCGTACCTGTGTGGTACTGGTTATGGCATGGGCAATCGTGGCAGCTAAAGGCAAGATGGGCCAAGCCGTGCACGTAGACCGCTACGAACTCGTATTTCTCGCGGCATCGGGCATTGCGACTGGCGCATCGTGGCTGCTATGCTACTACGCCATCGCCACAGGCCAGGTGAGCGTCGTGGTGCAGATCGACAAACTATCGATTGTCGTATCGGTACTATTTGCGCGCTTGGCATTCAACGAAAAACTCTCACGGCGCAGCGCCATCGGTCTCGCCCTCATCGTACTGGGCACCGCCGCGCTCGCAGTTTGGAAGTAGCGCGGCCAGCAGCTACATCCTCACACCTGGCTTAGGATGCCTGTACTGACCGTGGGATGCTGTGCGCTTACCGTGCGAGATGGCAAATTTGGGACAACAGTGCAGGCAACGAAGGCAGGCTGCGCACTCCGGCTTTGTCCAGACGGGAAGGCCGTCGCGCATCTCAATCGCCGCCATGGGGCAGCGCTTAGCGCAGAGGCTACACCCGACGCAGCGGCTAGCATCGACGGCAAACTTGCTCGTCTGCTGCATACGCGGCAGCCCAAACGCATGATACGCGCACGATGCAAACAGGGGCACGCGATGGCGCATCATATTGCCCGTGCGCCGTTCCCACACCGCCTCGATCACAGCATCAATCTGCGCCTCGGCAGCCCTATTGATACCCTCAACCTTTTGAGGGTCAGACAGGTCGAAAACAGGCGTCCAGGTATCAGGCATCTTGACGCTCATCGCCGCATCTAACTCGAGCCCACGCTCGTGCAGCAGATCGCGGGCGAACTTGGCCGATTGCCCGGTCGTCGAACCGTACGTCGAGACATAGAACGTATAGGGGCGCTCGCCGCCCTTTGCACCGGCAGCAATCGACAGGTCGGCAGTCTTCAAAAACTCGATCATTGGCGTCGGCAAGCCCCAGGCGTATACCGGGGCGACAAACCCCAGCCGACAGGGGCCTTCCATCACAGTAAGGTGAAGGATCTCGGCATCAAAGCGCTCAATCGACACAACCTTGTCGTCTGTCGCCGCTGCAATGCGACGCGCCACATGTTCGCTGTTCCCCGTCGCGCTAAAGTACAGGATCATCTCGTGCCCCTCTGGAGTTGACTCGCGATTAACCGTGCTACTTGCGCAGCGGCTTGGGCAGTGGAATGCCGGCGGCGATGACGGCGGCGATGATCATGCAGACGATACCCTTGAGTGGGAAGCACATGAGCAGCAGGCCCACGACCATGACCGGCTGACGCATGACCGCACCCATCGTCGATGCCGTGCAGACGGCGACGCAAAAGACCGGATCTGCGCCGGTGAGGATGGCAAGGCCATAGCCCAGGCTTACGCCCGAGAAGATAACCGGGAAGAAGTGACCGCCGCGCCAACCAAGGTTGATGAGGGCGGGCGTCAGCATGGCCTTAACAAGACCGGTCGCGATAAGCACGCCAGCGGGAATGGTCAGATAGGTTTCCATGAGCACGTCGGCCTGGGTCTCGCCGGCAAACATGGTATAGGGCAGGACCGTGCCACAGATGGCGAGTGCCAGACCGGCCAGCATGGCCTTGACGACAGGACGCTCCCCTATTGCATGGGACAGTGCCTCGCTTGCATGCTCAGAGACAAAGTACAGCCAGCCGCAGACGGTGCCGATCAACGACAGAGGGACGAGCCAGGTAAGCTCTAGGTTGCCCACCTCGGCGGACTCGAACCTGGGCATGCCCATGCCGCCGCCCACAAGCTGTCCAAGCAGCAGGTAGGTGCCCAGACCGCCGGCAATCGCAATACCGTAGACCACCGTCTTTTGCGCCTTGGGCAGCTTGATGGTGATCTCGCCGGACGCGGACTCATCGTCGGCGTCTTCACCCTGGCCGTCGGTGCTACCGGCAAGCGGCGCCACAAAGCCAAAGACGGGCGCGGTAAAGAGCGCCGTCAGGGCAGCCTGGGTGCCCAGCAACGTGAGCTCCCTAAACTCGGCGCCAAAGCGACGCATGCGGTCGCCGACCCAGCTGCACAGACCGGCGATAACGCCGGTCAGGCCGGCCTCCGGTCCAATGCTTCCGCCAAACAGCAGCGGCAGCAATGCCGCGAGCGAAAGCTTGCCCAGGTTGTCGTACGGGTAGCGCCCGTCTTGCTTAACCTTAGCCATCACCTGGTTGAGGTCATCGGTCTTGGTGCCTGTCATCTTTTCGTACAGACCGATTAACAGGCCGCCCAGCAGGCAGACAAAAAACGGGTACGGCAGAAAGCCAAACGGGCCGCTGGCAAGCTCGGGCGAAGCGACGCCCAGCGCGTGCGGAATCTCGGTCCATAGATAGTCGATACCGTGCTCCATCGCAAAAAAGAACAGCCAGACTGCGGCACCCGCGAGTGCACCGGTCACGGCAACGCTGACCAAAAACAGCGCTCGGTTCGTGGGTTTGGCAAGGTTATCCATCGGGTCCTCCCGCGGTCAAAGTCGACATAGATACGTTTTATTGTAGAGCGAGCGTTGCCCGAACGAGCCAACCACCTGCGCCGCAAACGGCACCATTGGGAGCCATAGTGGGGCAGGCTCAAGACTTATCCGTTGATAATCGAGGCAATCTCGCGCAAATCGTCGGCAAAGTAGATGCCGTGCTGGCGCCTCGGGCTCGAAAGCCCCTTATCAATCATGTGCCCGAGCAACGCCTTGAGGTCGTTGTAGTAACCGTCCAGGTTATACAGGATGCACGGAGAGCTCAGGTGCCCCAACGACACCGCGGACATAACCTCGGCAATCTCCTCGAGCGTGCCCGTGCCGCCCGGAAATGCGATGAACGCATCGCCGAGCTCGATCATCTTGGCTTTGCGCTCGGCCATGTCGCTCGTCACGATAAGGTCGTCGATTCCGTCGTGTTGAAACTCTGCCTCGATAAAAAAGCTCGGCTCCACACCCGTCACATGTCCGCCTGCCTCGAGTACGCTATCGGCGAGCGCGCCCATCAGTCCCGATTTGGACCCGCCGTATACGAGCGCGTGTCCGTTGGCGCCAATCCAATTGCCCAGCTCCTGCACTGCGGGCAGAAACGCCGGGTCGTTGCCGACGCTCGCGCCCAGGTAGACGGTGATGTTCATATGCAATCCCCCTCGTCGTGACGCGCGGCACCCGTTCTATCGTTGCCGGCGACGGTATTCGCGCACGCGGCGCGACAAATCGGCGAGCTCATCGCGGTCGAGTTCTTCCAAATGCTCAAGATCGTCCATAAAGCGCGCCATGGTGTCCTTTTGGCGCATCTTGATAAGCGTATTGCAGTAGTTCACCGCCACGCCCGTAAGCATGGCGATATAGAAGATACTGATGACGCTTAGGATAACGGTAATGCCGCGGGCAACCGGCGTTTCAGCGGGGATATCGCCAAAGCCAATCGTCGAGACCGTCTCAAAGCTAAACCAGAGACCATCGCCAAACGTGAGGGTCGTGGGCTCGGACAGCCAGACAGCCGTCGAGCAAAGCAGATAGAAAATAAGAAACAGGCCCGTAATGCGTGCAAAGCCAGCCTGTCGCAGCACATCGGCAAGCGTCCTGAGCTTTTTCATCGCGACCCCTTCCACGGACAACCAATCACGTTCGCTCGGTATTGTCCCACGCCTCCCCAGCAAACGGAACTAGTCATTGGGGACGTTCTTAAATGACCAGTCAAACAAGAACGTCCCCAATGACTAGTCGTTTAAGAACGTCCCCGATGACTGCCGGGCGGGAGCGTTTAGCGGTACAGCTGCCGACTGGGCAGGCTGAGCTGGTATCCTTATGCGGTATTGTCTCGATTCGTTAGGATTGCATGTGAGAGCTGCCACTGTCCTTCGTTCAGTTATATGTCGCGCCCTGGCCATTGTGCTTGCCGCGCTTGCCGCACTGAGTTCCATCGCGCCTGTCCAGGCTTTTGCCGATGACTCTAGTCAGCCAGTCAAGACGGTCCGCGTCGGCTGGCTCGTCAACAACGAGGGCTTCCAGAACGGCACCCCCGGCGAGCGTCTCTCGGGATGGGGTTACGAGTACCTCCAGACCCTGTCGTACTACACGCCCGGCTGGCGGTACGAATACGTCTCCGGCACCTTCACCGAGCTTATGGACATGCTCGAGGCAGGCGAGATCGACCTCATGCCCAACATCTCCTACTCCGAGGAACGCGCCCAAAAGCTGCTCTTTTCCTCGAACCCCGAGGGCACCGAGCGCTACTACATCTACGCCAAGCCCGATCGCGACGATCTGGCCAAGGGTGACCCCCAAGCGCTCCAGGGCCTCACTATCGGTTGCAACTCCGGCGTCATGCAAACCTTCGTTGGCCAGCAGTGGCTCGCCAACGAAGGCATTACCTGCACCTATAAAGAAATCGACACTGGCAGTGCCCTCTTTGACGCGCTCGCAAACAACGAGGTCGATGCCATCATCATGAACGACACGACCTCGTCGCCCAGCGCCTCCCCCATGTTCTACATTGGTTCGAGCGACTACTATTTTGCCGTCCCCAAAAGCCGCCCCGACCTGATGGACGACATCAATGCCGCCATGTCGGCAATCGCCCGCGTCAACCCACGCTATATCGACGAAGTCAAATCTAACTACTCGGCCCAAAACAGCGGTTCATCATCGCTCAACGGCCCCGAACGTTCCTGGCTCAAAGCAAATGGCAACACCATCACGCTCGGCTACATTACGGGCAAACTCCCCTACTGCAACGAAGACGAAAACGGCGAAATGGAAGGCTCGCTCGCATCGCTTGCGACGACGTTGCACGATAAATTTGGCATTACGGTCAAAACCGTCCCCTTTGATAGCTACAAGATGATGTCAAAGGCCCTGTCAAAGGGAAGCATAGACGTTGCGCTGCCGGTATACCGAGATTACTGGTTTGCCGAGCAATCAGGCGTTGTGCAGTCGGTATCGCTGGGGACCGTGTCCCTCACCGCCATCCACACCGACGGCAATCTGAACAAAGACCTTCAGAACATCGCCTGCACCAAATCATCGTTTGTCAACCAAAATGTACTTGAAAGTCTGTTCCCCACAGCGACCGTGACCGAATACCAATCCGACGATGAAGCGTTCGACGCCCTCAGGAAGGGAACGGCGCACTGCATCGTCGCTCCCAGCTCACGCATAAAAACCATCGGCGATCGTCATGATCTCGAAGGCTACGAGACGGTCGAGCTCCCTGACACCTGTGAGCTCTCGTGCTGGATTTCGCGCGGAAAGCCCGAGCTGCTGGGAATCATCAACAAGGGCATCATCAATGCCGGAGAATCGCTCTCCGCAAGCAATTACTCCTCCACGTCGTACACGGCCCAGGAATCCAACACGCTTCAATTCCTTTATCGCAACCGTGCCGCCGTTGCAGCTACCCTCATCGGTATGTTGTCGGTCGGCATCGTCCTGCTCATCTGGGCGCTCGTACGCGCTCGGACCGAGCGCAAAAAAGCCGATGCTGCCAACGCCGCTAAGACGGCATTCCTCACGCGCATGAGCCACGACATCCGTACGCCGCTCAACGGTATCCTGGGCCTTATCGAGATTGAGGAATTGAAGGAAGGCGATATCAAGGTCGCCCGCGAGAGCCGTGCCAAGGCGCGCGTTGCCGCCAATCACCTGCTCTCGCTGATCAACGACATCCTCGAGATGGGCAAAATCGAAGACCGCAAGCTAACACTGGAGCATGTGCCTTTTAACCTCAAAGAGCTCTGTGACGATACGCTGGTTCTGTGCAAGCTCCGCGCGTCCAGTAACGGCATCACCATGCAGGACAATAGTCTGCCGTACGCCACGGGGCCATACATGATCGGCAGTCCCACCCATATCCGACAGATCATGATCAACCTGTTAGACAACAGCATTAAGTACAACAAGCACGGCGGCTCCGTCACCTTTAGCTCAAAGACCAAGCCACTCGATAACGGGCGCGCGCTCTTTTGCTTTAGCGTTTCGGATACCGGCATTGGCATGACTCCCAAGTTTTTAAAGCATATCTATGAGCCGTTTGCCCAAGAAGGTAACGATGCGCGCAGCAAGTTCCAAGGAACCGGCATGGGCATGCCAATCGTCAAGTCGCTTATTGAACTGATGGGCGGCACCATCGAAGTCACCAGTGAGCTCCATGTGGGTACTTCGTTCTACGTGGAGATTCCGCTCGATATCGACAAGAACCCCCAGGCACGGACGGATACGGTCGAGAGGGCGCTCGACTGCTCGCTCGCCAACATGAACGTGCTGCTCGCCGAGGATAACGAATTGAATGCCGAGATTGCCCAGGCGCTGCTAGAATCCGAGGGCGTCGTGGTCACCCGCGCCGCCAACGGCAACGAGGTCGTCGATCTGTACCTGTCGCATCCCGCCGGCAGCTTCGATGCGATCCTGATGGACATTATGATGCCGGACATGGACGGCTACGAGGCAACCCGCGCGATTCGTCTGAGCGAGAAGGTCGATGCAGCCGATATCCCCATCATCGCGCTCACCGCCAATGCCTTTGCCGAGGACGCCAAGGCGGCACACGACGCCGGCATGAACGCCCATCTGTCCAAACCGCTCGACTTTAACAAGCTCAAAAACATACTCGCCCGCATCAAGAAAAACGGATCCGTTTCGCTATAGTTTGTGCTCAACCACCACGCACGACCAGAAAGGAAGCCAACGATGTTTAGGCCCTTACGTCGAAAGAAACGCGCCATCACTGACGAGGAAGCGCGCGAACTGCTCGCCACCTGCAAGCGCGGCGTCTTTGCCGTCAACGGCGACGATGGCTACCCGTACGCCATTCCCGTCAACTACTTCTTTGACGCCGAGCACGACAAGATTTATTTCCATGGCGCCAAGGCCGGCCACAAGGTCGACGCACTCAAGCGCGATGACAAGGTCTGCTTTACCGTTTACGGCAACGAGTGGTACCAGGACGGTGACTGGGCTCCCTACGTTATGAGTACCGTGGTCTTTGGCCGCTGTCGCCTGGCGAATGACACCCCCGCGTTTATCGAGGATAAAGTCCGCCAGCTCGCGCTTAAGTACTACCCTTCTGCCGAAGAAGTCGAAGAGGAAATCGCCAAGGACATTAAAGGCGTCCAGCTCTACGAGATTACGATTGAGCATCTTTGCGGCAAGCAGATTCAGGAAAAGTAAGCCCCTCAGCAAGCCTCATCAATAACAATATGGCCCGGTTCCAACCCACCTTGGAACCGGGCCATATGCTTATGAAGCGGCGGCGATGTGCGCTAACGCCTCGACGAGCTCTTGCGAGCTCACAGGCTTGCTCAAGTGCGCGTTCATGCCCGCCTCACGCGAAAGCCTGCGGTCGTCGGCAAAGGCGTTGGCGCTCACGGCGATAATCGGCGTGGTCGCGGCATCCTCGCGATCGAGTGCTCGAATCTGACGTGTGGCCTCAAGGCCATCGATGCCCGGCATCATGATGTCCATCAACACCACGTCGTACTCGTGCGGCACGCTCGCGGCAAACATCTCGACGGCAGACTCACCATCCCTAGCGTGTGTCACGACGGCACCGGCACGGCTGAGCGTAAACTGCGCGATCTCGGCATTCAGATCGTTATCCTCTACGAGCAAAACGCGCAAGCCCTGGAGTGCATCGCCGTCTCCCGCGTCCACGCGAACTGCCTGAGGAATCTCGGAGCGTTTGCATTTCTCGAACGGCAGGCGGATGGTAAACGTCGTCCCCTGCCCCAAGACGCTCGTAAAACTCATGGTTCCGCCCATAAGCTCGACCAGCTGTTTTGCGATAGGCGCGCCCAGGCCAGTTCCCGACGAAGCGCCTTCCACCTGCTGCTCCTCGCGGCAAAACGGCTCGTAGAGGTGCTTTTGGAACTCCTCGCTCATGCCAATACCGTTGTCGGCGATCGTGTATTCATAGACGGGGACGCCATCCGCTGGCTCCACCTCGCGGCACACCAGGCGGACATAGCCGCCCTGGCGGTTGTACTTGACGGCATTGCCGGCAATATTGAGCAACAAACGCTTGAGGTGCGTCACGCTCACCCGCGCATAGGGATGATTAAGCGTCTGCTGGTCGGAGATAATTGTCACCAGACGCTCCTCGGCCTGGCGCTCCAGAATATCGCGCACTTCACAGTTGAGGGCCACCAAATTTATGGGCACGAGGTTCAGGTCGACCTGCCCGCTCTCCAGGCGACTCATATCGAGCGCCTCGTTGGCAAGGTCGAGCAGCAGTCCCGATGCCGTCCAGATTTTTGAGCGGCACTCAGTCTGCTTTTGCAGATCGTCCGCATTGGCATCGCCAACCTCGACCATGCCGCGAATGCCGTTGATGGGCGTGCGCAGATCGTGGCTCATGCGACGCAGAAACTCCGTCTTTGCCGAGTTGGCAGACGAGGCCTCACGCGCCGCCTTTGCCAGCTTGTCGCCATAGTCGCGCTCCTGCTGAAGCAAGTCCGTCAAACGTCGACGATCAGCGCGGCGACGCACCATCACGACAACGGCTACAACACCGCTGTAGAGCGCCAGCACGCCGGCAGCAACAGCCGCGACAACCTCAAAGTAGCGCTGCGCCGAGGCATAGGTGTACACATAGAATTTGTGCGCTTTTCCAAATGTGCCCAAATACCACTCGCCGTCGGCGTTAACCAATCTGACCTTACCAGCCAGGCATCGATCCTTAATACCGTCGACAATGAAGACGTCCGTCGCAGGCAGATCGAACACGCCCAATACGGTGGGTTCAACGGCATTGGTCGCAACGACCTTGCCGTCGCTTTCGATCACGATATTGCCGCTATCGATGGTTTCATAGCCATCAAGCAAGCTCTGCAGTTTGAGTGTATTGCTTGCAACCGCTTTCGCGCTCTGATGCCTTACCGCGATAACGATGCCCTCGCCATCCTGCCGAGTCACGCAGCCAATGTCTGCGACCGAATCATCCGCAAGCGTGATGCGGGCGGTATAGGACTTAAGCGGATGAGTTGCCACCTCCAGCACGGGTGATTCTTTGAGATACGTAGCGAGCGACCCGTAGTCCACATCGCCCGTCGAGGACTCGGACACCAAATTGCCCGATGCGTCCGTCACGATCAGCGCGCTCACGTTGAACTGGTCGGCGTATTGCTCCAGCATGGCGTTATCCACCGAACCGTCGCGCTCCATATCGCGGGCAGCCTCTCCGGCGATCTCCATAACGCGAATCAGGTTTTTGGTCGTATAGGCGCTGTTGAATGCATCGTAGGAAAGGCTCTGCGTCGCCACGTAATCGACAACGTCGGCAAAGCGCTGCTCGGCTTGGGCCGTCGTGTAACCGTAGCTCATCATGCCGGCAACAACCGAGAGCGCTATCCCCAGCAGAGCGACAAGGAGCCATGCCCCTGCCGAACGATTGCCCCGCTCCTGAGCAGCGTGGTCGGGCGCATCGATCATGACAGGCCCTCCATATTCAAAAATGGCGAAGGGTCATCGAAGTACTTTGACACCAGGCGTTCCATGGTGCCATCGGCAAGCATTTCTTGGTAGGCATGAGTGAGCTTAACGTTGACGCCGCGCGTATCGTTGATATCGAAAGCGGTGCCCAAACCAACCTCCAGCAGCGGCTCATCCAAAATGCGATACGTTACGCCATAGTCTTTTTCGTAGGTGAGCAGCAAGGACTCATGCGCGGCGATGGCATCGACCAGGCCCTCGGCGAGCGCGGGGTTCAGGCATGAACGGTCCGAAAAGCAGTAGAGTTCCTTGATCTGCGGAACGTTTTCATTTGTGCGATTGAGCAAAATGCCCTCAGGCTTGGTGGTGGACTGAACCGCTACGATCTTATCCTCAAGATCGGCAAGTGTGTAGATATCGCTCTGGGGATCGACCGCGACCACCTGGCGGCTCGCAAGGTACGGGCCGGCCCAACGATACTCGTTTTCGCGACCCGTCATGCTAAAGCTGCCCATGACGCAATCGAGCTCGCCGCTCGCCAGCAGCTCTTTCTTCTTTTCCCAGTCGATCAGCTGGTATTTTGGCTTATAACCAATGCGGGCCAAAGCCTCGGTCAATATCTCGACATCCAGGCCAACGATATCGCCGTACTCGTCGGTATACACAAACGGTGGATAGAGGTCGCTGCCGACGTTGAGCGTCTTGAGGTCGTCGTCTTTGATCTGCGAGGCGTCCAGACCTTCTAATGCAGACGTCGGGGCTTCGTCATTACGCCCAGAACAGCTAGCTATCGCTACGACAAAGGCGCTCGCCACCGCAAGCGCAACAAACAACGAAATGGCAACCGAGCGACGGGGCCTTTTCATCGAGCTCCAGACGATCCTGTTTACAGACTGAAATGGTAAAAAATAATAGCAAACAAAACCACACGAGCGCCCAATGGTTACAGGCGTTTTACCATGCGGGGCCTTCCAGCCGACTTGGCAGAAGGCCCCACATGCAGTGCTCACTTACCGCGCATTAAAAACGTAGCGGTCCAGGCGGTCGCACGCTTCCCTTACGCGCGAAAGCGGCAGCGCCAGATTCACGCGAATGTGGCAGGGCCCGTGGAACGGGCGGCCGTCCTGATACCCCACGCCCACGCGCGCCCCCTCGTCGAGCAGCCACTGAATATCGCGGCCATGTTCGCGACACCACTCGGTGCAGTCCAGAAACACCATGTACGTGCCCTGAGGACGTGAATAGGACACGCCCTCAAAATGCTCATCCACGTAATCGCAGAAGTACTCGATATTACCGGCAAGCACCTGGTTGAGCTCGTCCACCCACTCGTAGCCCTGCGGCTGGTAGGCACCGATAAGCGCATGCATGGAGAGGACGTTCATCTCGTTGTAGTGGGTCTTGTTGGACACGGCGCACACGCGGTCGCGCAGCGTCTCGTTGTAGACGATGTGGTAGCTGCCGACCAGACCTGCCAGGTTAAACGTCTTGCTCGGCGCATAGAGGGCAACCGTGCGCATGCGGGCATCCTCGCTCACCGACTGCGTCGGGATATGCTTGTGTCCCGGCAGGATGATATCGGACCAAATCTCGTCCGAGATCACCACGCAATCGTGCTGGCGATAGATGTCCATGGCGCGCTCGATCTCGTCGCGCTCCCATACGCGGCCGCAGGGATTGTGCGGCGAGCAGAACACCGCAGCATGAACGTGGTTTTGGGCGAGTTTGCACTCCATGTCCTCAAAGTCCATGCGCCACACGCCCTGGTCGTCGAGTTTAAGCGGGCTGTGGACAATACGATAGCCCGCGGCTTCGATAGACTTGGTAAAACCAATGTAGGTGGGGCTGTGGACCAGCACCGCATCGCCCGGCTGGACATACGCGCGCAACGTCGACACGACGCCGCCCAGCACGCCGTTTTCGTAGCCGATATGCTCCGGCGCCAGACCCTCGACGCCGTTGCGGCGGCTCTGCCATTCGATGATGCGGTCGAAATACTCGGGGCGCGGGTTAAAGTAGCCAAACATGGGATGCTGAGCGCGCTGAATGATGTGCTCCTGGACCGTGGGCACCGTGGCGAAATTCATATCGGCCACCCACATGGGAATGCGGTCGAAGCCCTCGTCGGGTGCGTTCGGAGCCATACCGGGGATCTCGCCCCAGGAGTCAACGGCGATGGAGTCCATGCCGTGGCGGTCGATAAGCGAGCTAAAGTCGTATTTCATACTGAACTCCCGTGCGAAGTGGATTGTTTTGGTAGGCGTTATTGTCCACCAGCGTGGGCGGTTTTGGCGCGGGGTTTGGCGCTTAATTTGACGGGTACGGACGAATGGCTGGTTAGCCTTGCGCGTCGTTGACGGCAACTACGGTTAGCTGGGTTTCATCGACCGCAAACGATATGTCGAGCCCGGCGTAAGCCAAGTGATAAACGCGGCTTGGCTCGTGCTTGCTGCCTGCGCGGCGTGGATCTTGGCGAAGGACCTCGACCAAGCCGGGGAGCTTTGCGGGCGGGACCATATCCTGCAGCGCTTGCGGGAACTCAACATCGAGCTCTTGCCACGGAGCATCCTCAATCCAGCCGCCCGTCGCATCCGGGTGACAGTCGGCAAATGGAATGTAAGGCTTGATATCGTAGATGGGCGTGCCATCGCGCAGGTCGGCCCCCAGCACATGGATGATGGGGCCATCGTCGGTGAGCTCGACACGATTAAGCTTGACGCAGGTGAGCCCGATGGGATTAGGGCGAAACGGACTGCGCGTGGCAAAGACGCCCACACGCTCGGCCCCGCCTAGACGCGGCGGGCGCACGGTCTTCGACCACTTGGCATTGGTGCCGGACCTGTCCTGCGTTTTGGCATCGGCGGCTATGTCCTTAGCCGTGCCGCCGGGCGTTCCGTTTTCGAAGCGCCACAGCAGCCATAGGTGAGAGAAGGAGTCCAGGCCCTCAACCGCTGCGTTGGAGGCAAATTCCGGCTCAAAGACGATGCGTCCCTGCAGATGGGGCGCCAAAAAGCTGTTGCGCGGAATGCCGAACTTCTGCGGCAGGTCGGTATGTATGTGTGCGATAGGTTCCATGCCGGTCATTGTACGGCATGGAGGCGTGGGGCATTGCGCGCAATTCTTCGCCACGGTCCCCCGTCGTGCAACCAACGGTTGCTTGGAAGGGTGCCTGCCGCCGCGTATGCTTAAGCCATCAACCAGCAGAAAGGAGCCGCTATGGCCTTTGCAGAAAAGCTCATCGCTGTCCGTCGCGTCCATCACCTTACCCAGGAGCAGCTCGCCGCCAAGCTCTTCGTCACGCGCCAAGCCGTCAGCCGTTGGGAACGCGGCGAGGTCACACCGGGCATCGACATGATGAAGCTCATTGCCGCCGTAACCGGCGAGCCCCTGTCCCACCTGCTCGAAATGCCCGAGCACTATTGCCAGAGCTGCGGCATGATACTCACGCCCGACGACTGCGGCACCGACGCTGCGGGCACCGCGACCGATCATTACTGCAAGTGGTGCTACGACCACGGCAAGTACACCTACGAGATCACGATGGAGGCGATGATCGAGGATTGTGCCCCGCGGCTGGCGCAAAACACCGGCATGTCGCTCGACGAAGCCGTCTCGCTCATGGGCGCCGTCCTGCCGCAACTGGAGCGCTGGCGCACCGTGCAGGAAAACGAGGAGCGCTACGGCGCCGAAGCCCGGGCGCGCTATGGCGATGAGGCTATCGATGCAGCAAACGAGACGTTACTGGACATGGGCCCTCAGACATGGAACGACATGAAGGAACTTGAACGCGCTGTTCTGGGCCAGCTCTCGATCGCCATGAGCGATGGCGATGCGGACGGAAGCGAGGCTCGCAAGCTTGTCGCGATGCATCGTCGTTGGATTGGTCTCAACTGGGGACGCGAACCCCAGAACGAAGCATATCTGGGCCTCGCCCACGGCTATCTTGCCGACCAGCGCTTTGTTGACTACTACGACAAGCCCTGCGGCACCGGAGCCACGGCGTTTCTGGTCCAGGCCATCGAGTCGTCGTTGACGCGCGCATAGACCGCGGCTACTTTGGGTATTTCAGTCGAAACCTCAACCGATTGGAGACCTATGGCCACTAATCACGAGCTCGTGCTCTACGTTATGACCGGCTGCCCGTATTGCTTAAAGGTCAAGCACTTTTTGGCCGATAACGGTGTGACCATTCCCGAGCGTAATATCTCGACCGATTCCGATGCCGAGCAGACACTCATCGCCATCGGCGGAAAACGCCAGGTTCCCTGCCTATTCATCGACGGCAAGCCACTCTACGAGTCGAGCGACATCATCGCGTGGGCACAGGAGAACCTGCTCTAACACTCGCGTTGCGACCGGCTCGCCCCAACCTATACGACCCAAACATGTACACCAGCATCCAAAGTCGACATTTTTCGACATCTTTGGATGCTGGCGTACAGTTTTTTGCAGAGGTAGTCATTGGGGACGTTCTTAAATGACTAGTTGTTTGAGATGGCCTTTGGATTATGGTTGTTTGAGGCCGTCTGACGTCTCTGGGACGTACTCATTGGGGACGCACTTAAATGAGTAGGTAGGGATTCAGTTTCTCAAATTTATAGAACATATGTTTGCTCTCTGTGTTATACTCATCCCAAGGCATGAGACTGGTCGAGAGCTCCTGCGGAGGTCCCCAATGACACGCTAGAGCATGCTCGGTAAGTAAGATCGGTGGTTACCGCACTCGCCCATCTCAGACAGGCTGCGCTCCTGTTCGCCGTCGCCATCAAAGAACGGCGCTCACAACCAAACGTTTCCGTTGTCCGTGAGTCACACAGGAGTGCATCGCTATGGCAAAAAAGATTCCAACCCTTTCACCCGACATTATTTCAAACACCTGCTCGGATATCAGCAGGATTGTCGAGGCCAAACACCTCGGCCAGAAAGGCACCGACCATGAGGCCTCTTCGGAAGGGGCTCTGCTCATCGGGCGCCGTCTCGAGCAAGAGATTGCCGGATACCCCATTTCCAATCTAAATGGCCTACTCTCGCCCATCGCTTGCCACCTCAAGCAGCACTTTAGCCCAAGCCTGGGCCCGACCTATCTCAAGCGTTGTATAAAGCTCGCACGAACTGTTCCGGAAGACATGAGTTTTCGACCGGAGCTTGATCTAGAACACTATCAGTCGCTCGCTCGCATCGCCGACAAAGATCTGCGCTTGGATCTGATGAACGTTGCCGCTGATAACCGTTGGAGCGCATCGCGCATCGATCGTCATGCCCGCTATCGAAGTCCGCAGGACGTTTTGGATGCTTGGGAGCGCCGTGCGCTTGAATCAAATCAAGAAGTACGGCGCTTCGCCCGCGCCTACACAGATGTCTGTGGAATCATTTCGCTCGATGAACTTATTGAGCTCTACAACTCCTGTGCCCCCAATCCAGTCTCGAGATTTGAGATAAATGAAACTATTTGGCAAATCAGGAACGAATCGGGGCAAATCGACAATCCCTGCGTCATATCCAGAGATGGAAAACTCTATCTCATAGCGCCTGAGCTCGATGACGCTGTCGATGAAGCCCCTTATTACTACGATGACTACGGATACTCCTATCGAAAATATGAACGACGCAGCGAATACACCGGTGAGATGCGCGCGCTGCGCGAACGGCGCGTTGGCATCAGAGTGGCAGCCATCTTCGCCGGTCACGAACGTCTTCCAATCAAAAGGCTCAGCTATGACGAAGTCATCTGCGGGCATATAAAGTGCAGTCGATCTGTCGAACGACTCAAGCAGTACGTCCTGAGAGACCCTGAGATTAAGGCATCCGATCTCCATGCAAGAGAAGATGAGTTCGATTTCATCATGACAAAGCTTTTGCGTTCCGTTGGACTCAACGGTATGCCGACAGCACAGCAAATTACCGAAGACGCAGCTTTCTTATTGATTGTCGTACGGCCCGAGTTTTACGAACGCAAGAAAACAGCCGAAGTCTCCAAGCTCCTCTCGATAATCTATGAAGACGCTCCCCTCTGGGAGTTCAACGGACGTTCACATACCGAGCTAAAAAGCGAAGGAGTAGTGGAGCCTCCGACGTCGGCTTTACATCGAGAAGTCCAATCAAAACAAGCCGCTTAAGCCTATTAACTGCTTGCATTTTTGTCTACAAAACTGTATACAAAAAGAGAGTCACTTATGGAGCTCATCGCAATCCACCCCCACGCCCTCAAACACGGGCTGACGGAGACGGATATCACCTGCGCCTGGAACTCCGCTTTTGCATGGTTCAGGCGTGATCTTGAAAACGGAGGTATCGATTACGTTCTCGTTGGACTTGATGGAAGAAGCCGTCTCATGGAGCTCATCGCTCGATATTGCCCCAATCGAGATGGCTACATCATTTACCACGCCCTTGTCCCTCCTACGCGCAAGGTGCTCAGGGAAATCGGAATCGATCGATAGGAGGCGCTATGGACGCTAAGCAACTCGAAAAGATGATCGGATTTGCCCCTGGAGAGTTGGAAAAGGCCGCGGAGGCATACGAAAAAGATGAGTGGCCGAAGGGTCGCACCATCAAGCTGGGAAGGCCGCCGATTTCTGACGAGCCAAGCGTTGTTTTATCCGCACGTGTGGGTGAATCGGTCCTTGAAGCCTTTGACGCAAAAGCAAAGCGCCATGGGCAAACACGCACGGAGCGACTCAGGGAGCTCATCACGCTTGATGCAATGATTGCCTAGTTACCCACCACACCCAAACATGTACACCAGCATCCAAAGTCGACATTTTTCGACATCTTTGGATGCTGACGTACAGCTTTTGCAACATAGTCATTGGGGACGTTCTTAAATGACTAGTCGTTAAAGAACGTCCCCAATGACTAGCTAGCCGTGGAAGCGGGCTATGGGCGCAAGTGGCTGCTCGCGGAAGACGCGCTCGACGGCGGCGCGGTATTCGTCGACCTTTTTGGTCTTACGTACGAGCTTGTGAACGGTAGTGGGGTCGGCGAAAGCGCACTTGGCGTAGAACCACCACTCCTTCATACGAAAGACCGCGTTACCGCCAATCTCTTCTGCATAGGCCGCAAACAGCGTGTCGTGGAAACGCTGCAGTTCGGCTGCCGTGGCAGCAAGGCCGCCGTTGACCATGCGAGCCAGAGCGGGATTCGCGAGCAGGCCACGCCCCAACATCACATGGCGCGTGCCGGGATAGGCCTCCACCAGCGCGTCCATATCCTCAAGATCAAAAATATCGCCGTTGTAGGCGACCGGGAACGGCGCACGATCCAGCGTCTCGCCATAAAACTCTTTGCGCGGCGAGCCCGCATAACGGTCCTTCTGCACGCGCGGATGCACGATCAGCTCTGCCAGCGGCATGCGGCAATATAGATCGAGCACGCGCTCGTATTCGTCGTCGCTCTCCAACCCCAACCTGGTCTTGACCGATACCGGCAGCGGAGAGCGCTCACACACGTCACTCAAGAACACCTCAAGCTCGTCCAAGTTGCGCAAAAAGCCCGATCCTTTGCCCTTGGCAACAACCGTCCCCGAGGGGCAGCCAAGGTTGAGATTGACCTCGCGGTAGCCCATGTCGGCAAGCACTTGCGCCGCCCACACAAACTCGTCCGCATTCTTGGACATCAGCTGAGGCACTACGTTGAGCCCCTGGTTGTTGGCAGGATCGATCTCCTTAAGCGCCTTGCCGCCAAAGCGGTTTCCCACCCGCGGCGGCGGCAAAAACGGCGTGTAATAACAATCGAGCGCGCCAAAGCACTCCGCATGCACGCGACGGAACACATGCCCGGTAATCCCCTCCATGGGGGCCAACGATAGAATCATCAACATCTACTCTCAGATCAATGCGGCAAAGGGACTGCCCCTTTGTCACATCCTATTCAAGCGGTTCAGAAACTCTTCACAGGCGCGGGAACGCAGGCGATATTTTTTCCACACCAGATACGACGCAATGGTAAGTGGCGGCTCAAATGGGATAAAACGCAGGTCGCTGCATTCATCTACCTGCAGTAAGCTTCCAATGCCAACTGCACACGCGGCGCCCGAGCGCACCAAATGTGATGCATTGCCGATAAGATCGAAATGCCCCACGATATTGAGCTCGTCAACGCTGAGGACGCCGCTCGACCACGCTTCCAGGTCCAGCGCTCGATTCGAGGTTCGCGAACTCACCAGCAGTGGCATATTCGCCACGTCCGCAGGCGTCAACACATCCCGGCCACCCCATGGACCGCTCGCAGCGACAACGGCACCGACTCGGTCCGCCTCGGGCATGCGAATCCATTCGTATTTCTCGACGTTAACGGGTTCCAGCAACAACGCAAAGTCGAGCAGGCCACGCTCCAAGCGTTCCTCCACCGCATCGGCGTTACCGGTATAGAGCTCAATCGTCACTCCGGGATAACTCCGATGCAGCTCCGCAAAAACATCGAGCACCAGCCGTATCGATTTGGTTTCGCCGGCGCCAATGCGGATAACGCCCGCAATGCCGAGCTCCCGATCCGCCAACTCTTGCTCGGTCTGTTCCATCAGCAAGACGATCTCCTCGGCGCGCTGGCGCAGGCGCATGCCATCGCTCGTGAGCACACATGATCGATTGGTGCGCTCGAACAGCTCCACGCCCAGCTCGCGCTCAAGATCGGCTATCTGGCGCGAAAGCGTGGGCTGCGTCACATGTAGCACGTTAGCAGCTTCGGTCATGTTTTCCTCGCGGGCCACAGCAAGAAAATAACGCAGCGTTCGCAGCTCCATGCTTGCTCCTTCGTGCACAACGGAGAACCCCATTCGGTCCGTTTCGTTTCACATATGTATTCCGTATACCTAGCTAGTTGATATAGGCAATATACATTATCAACCTATCAACGTACGCTATAGCCATCCCCTCAAGAACAAGGAGAACGGCATGCAGTACACAACCCTTGGCCATTCCGGCATCAAAGTTTCTAAACTCTGCCTGGGAGGCATGAGCTTTGGCGAACCCAGCCCCGACTTTCATCAGTGGACCATCGGACCCGACGACACACGCGCCGTCATCAAACGCGCACTCGACACCGGAATCAACTTTATCGATACCGCGAACTGCTACAGCTTTGGCACGAGCGAAGAGTACATAGGCGCCGCCCTGCGCAATCTGGGTATCGCTCGCGAGAGCGTCGTGCTAGCCAGCAAGGTTCACTTCAACGAAGGCGGCCTTTCCGCCGACGCCATCAAACGCGAGATCGAAGGCTCGCTCAAGCGCTTGGGCACCGATTACCTAGACCTCTACATCATCCACCGCTTTGATTACGACGTTCCCATGGAAGAGACCATGGAGGCGCTCAACGACTTGGTGCGCGAGGGCAAGGTTCGCGCACTCGGCGCCAGCGCCATGTATGCCTATCAGCTGCACAACCTGCAGATCGTCGCACGCGACCATGGATGGACGCCCTTTACGAGCATGCAGTGCCACTACAATCTGCTGTACCGAGAGGACGAGCGGGAGATGATTCCGGTATGCCGCCAGTTTGGCATGGCCCTTACGCCATACAGCCCCATGGCGTCGGGACACCTCTGCCGCCCCACGTGGGAAAGCTCGAGCACACGTGGCACCACCGACACGACCATGGCCAACAAGTATGACCATGACCGCGCCATTGACATGCCCGTCGTTGAGCGCGTGGCCAAGGTTGCTGCCGATCACGACGTGCCAATGCCGCAGATTGCGCTGGCGTGGCACTGGGCGCGTGGCGTTGAGGCACCCATCGTAGGTTGTTCCAAGCCCGAGCGAGTCGACGACGCCGTAGCTGCGCTCGACATAACGCTCTCCCCCGCCGAGATCGACTTCCTCGAAGAGCTCTATCAACCGCATGCGCTCGTTGGTCCCAAGGCCCGTCCCGGCGAAAAGCCACTTGCCGGCACCACCAAAGTCAAAACCGCAAAGTGACGACATGGACGACAACATCATCAACGGCCTACACGACGCCGGCTGCAGCAAAGAGCTCATTGAGCTGTACGGCTCGGCCGCCAGCGACTGCGCGCGCATTTGCCTGCTAAAACGACATCGCCGCGAGTTGCTCGATGATATTCACTCGGGGCAGCAGAAGCTCGAACGCCTTGACTATCTTATCTACCGGCTACGCAACGCTTCAACCGAATGCAGGACAAACCGCACGGCATCGCGGTCAAGAGAAAGCGCCAAATGCACCTCAGCATAAGGTCCAAACCACAGCAACGAAAGGAACTCCATTGGCTAAGACACTTGTAACATATTTCAGCGCAACGGGTACCACAAAGGACGTTGCATGTCGCCTGGCTCGTGTAGCGGACAGCGACCTGTTCGCCATTGTGCCCGCCAATCCATACACAAGCGCCGACCTCGACTGGCGCGACAAACGGAGCCGCAGCACACTCGAAGTCGCCAATCCCTCCTGCCGCCCCGTCATAACCTCCAGAGTCGAGCACATCGAAGACTACGACACCATCTTTTTGGGATTTCCCATCTGGTGGTACGTGGCGCCGGCGATTGTCAATACATTCCTCGAGTCTTACGACCTGACAGGCAAAACAATCGTCCTGTTTGCCACCTCGGGCGGGAGCGGAATGGGCAAGACAGCGTCGATCCTTAGAGCAAGCGCTCCAGGCGCAAAGATCGTTGACGGCGGCGTCCTCAACAACGTAAGCGACACCGAACTCAAAAATTTCGCGGCAAGATACCTCTAACGCGGCAAAGACCGACAAATCGACGGGAAAATGCCATGGAAAAATGAAGCCCACGAGAACGGCATCACCGCCAACGGTTGATTTAGTCATGTGACCTTCGACTGCCTCGGCAAGGATGCGAGCAACGGACAGCTCGAGCCCATGGACGACGAGCGGCACGGTGCCTCGGGGATCCGAGTCGACAATCCACCCAAAACAGAGGCGGCCACCCGGCACCAACCGCCCCTCCAACCGTCCCAGCAAAACGGGGTGAATGGTTTCCCGAGAAGTGAACGAGTAAAATTGGACCCCCGAAGCATCGACACTTTTGGAAGGCCAATTCCTGCGGTTTTATCACTCAAATCCTGCGGTTTTAGCGTCGAAAAACGTGGGTACTTCGCGGGTTCAAATTAGGTCGTTCACTTCTCGGGAAACCATTCACCTTCGATTTGCCGATGCCCACAAACAGCAAAGGGGGCCGCCCCATGGCGGCCCCCTTTGCTCGTTATTCGTCCCTCGGCAGCGGCTTCATGCTCCAAAAGACGACGTTCGCGATCAAACGATCACCAACAGCATGCTGTTGACCGCTATGTCTGAACAACAGACACCCTCCACTCGTCTATACTCAAGAGCGTGTGCGCATCGCCCAAAAACGATGAGAGTCGAGGCCCCCATGCAGCAGCTCACCGAACGAGAAAAGAAACGCATCCAGCGGTACTGCATGTACCCCAAGATCGCAGCGACCGCACTCATCATGTCGTTCGTAGCATGCCTGTTGATGTTGCCGCTCCAAATGATCAACGATATCGCGTTCCACCAAAAGGAATTCCAACCCGCGGGCATATATACCGCCATCGCACTCACCGTAATCGAGCTCGCCATCTTTTGCTATTGCGCCCTTGCACCACGCTTTGGGATGCAGGGCAAACAGTGGAAGGAGCTGCAGGGCAGGCTTGCGGTAGCCCAGACCAACAAGGACCGTTCCGCGGAGGTCGCCGGCGTACTTGCCACGCAAGCTGCCGGCCGCCTGCTCAAGAACAGCGACAACGATCTCGCGCGCAACCTGGGCGGCGCCGCCGAGGTCGCCAGCGCCGTGGGGGCAGTCACCACGGCGGCAGACGTGCTGGCCGAGACCTCGAGCAATGCCGAGGCCATGGCAAACGCATACGGTGTGACGATTCCAAGCGTCAAGAAGCAGATCATAGCTCTCGCGGTGTTGCCCGCCATTGTGCTGCTTGGCGTCTACATCCCTCAGTTTGTCCAGGGAAATAACGAGCTTCAGGTAAGAAAGGCTGCAGCCGCCGAGCAGCTCGCCATCGCGCAGGATGCCTTGGAGCCCGTGTGCGAACGCGTCGCCGCAGACGACCCGTACGAGTCGTATCACGACTACGGCTACCGCATTATCGGGTATCTGCGCGATAATGACCTCGGCGCTCAAGCAGTCTATGTCTACCTTTCTTTTGATGCAGACGGCATGCTCACGGACGTCGATTACACCAGTCAGATCGACCCCGAGGCAAGCCCTGCAGACAACCTCGCCCGCGCCGAGCAGGATATCGCGACGCTCTGCGCCCCGCTCAACGGGTTGGACATTTCCGTTGCCACACCGGACCTCCTCACGCCATGCAGCCTGTCGGATGAATTTAAACAGGCATTTTTAGCCGGATCCCTATATGAAGAAATCAGCATCAAGACGGAGGACGAATCTATCAAGTCGTACTACACCTTTGACACCGAGCCCAAGGAAGAGTTCGACGAATACACCCACCCGGAAATTAGGCTCATGCTCTCTGCAAAGAAGAACTAAAGGCTTACGCTCTAATTGCCGCTCGCAAACATCGTCTATATCTCGAGGTCTAATACTTTTCCGAGAAGTGAACGGCTGTATTTGGACCCCCGAAGCATCGACATTCTCTGACGCCAAAACCGCAGGATTCAACAATCAAAACCGCTGGAAATTGCATCTCAAAAGTGTCGACGCTTCGGGGGTCCATTTTGACTCGTTCACTTCTCGGAAAAGTATTAGACCTCGAATTCACAAGCCGCTCAATGTGACAAAGGGACCGTCCCTTGTCACATTATTCAGAGCGCAGGGCCTCCACGGGATCCTTCCTGGATGCGCTGCGAGCCGGCAGCAGACCGGCGACGACCGTCAGCAGCACCGAAATTGCAATGAGCACCAGCGCATCCTGCACGGGCAGGCTCATCAGATTGGGCACCTGTTTGGCAGCAAGCGCCCAGGCATTAACCGGGAAGCTCACGGCCACCACGACGACAATGGCAAAGACACCGGCGATAAGCCCCTCGATAAAGGTCTCGGCATTGAATACGTTGGCCACGTTACGCTTCGACGCGCCGATCGCACGCAGGATGCCAATCTCCTTTTTGCGCTCCAGCACGCTGATGTAGGTAATGATGCCGATCATGATGGAGCTCACCACCAGACTGATACTCACAAACGCGATGAGCACCAAGCTGATGGTGTTCACGATGTCGGTCACCGAACCCATGATGATGCCCATGTAGTCGGTGTACGAAATTGCCTGCTCATCATGGCCAGCGGCTTTGACCTGCTTGTTGTACGCATCGATGTGATCGAGTACGCGCTCCTTGGCCTCAAAGTCGCGCGGGAAAATCTTGACCGAGATGGGGTCGGCCTCGTCCGCATAGCCCAGTGTGGTCAGATTGTTATCGTAGGTGAGCTTCGACGCCTTGGCATAGCTCATCATGAGCGAGCTCAGGTCCTCGGCGTCCATGTTGAAGTGGATGGCACGAGCGAAGGCACTCCCATCCACATGCATAGCGCTCGCCAGGTTGGCAAAACTCGAAAACATCTGCGTCGCCATCTGGTCCATGAGCCCCGCCGCGCCTGCTTTAAGCTGGGACGATACCGTCGACGCTATCTGGTCGCTGATTGTCTTGGTCACCTGGTCCATAGCCTGCTGCAGATACGGAGCCAGCTGCTTTTGCACATAGTCGGTCATCGCCTGCTGCAGGCGCTCGGCCAGAGCATCGCCGCCGAGCGCTTTGAGCTGGGCCAGGATTTGCTGGGCCGCGGTATCATTCTCAAGATACGTCGAGAATGCGGCAGCGAGCTTTGACGCGTCTTTAAGATCTTCGGGCGACAGCGCCTTAAACTGATCAGACTGCAAAAAGCCCTCAAACAGCTGGTTGGCTAGTGTTCCCACCTGCTGCATTTGCTCGGGCGTGAGCTCCAGACCGTCAAAGATACCCGAGAAATCTGGGGTTGGCGCTTTTGCCATGATGTCGCTGAAGTCGATGTCCTTGCCAACGCCCGAAAGGTCAATGTCCAGCCCGGACAAGTCAAGACCCGACAGGTCCATACCGCCGGCCGCACCCGAAAGTGCAGACGTATCGAACGAGAACGCGCTCTTGAGCGCCGCCTCGTCCACACTGAACATGCTGCCCAAATCCACGCCTTGCTTGGCCTCGCCTTGCAGTTCATCGAAAGACTTGCCCGTAAAGACATCCGTCTCGGGATGCGCAAGCTGCTCTTGCACAATCTGCGAATCGGCGGCGCGTTCCATAAGCAGGCGAGTCAGCGCATGTGTATAGGCAATGCCCGGAGACAACGCACTCGCATTGGCCGTCTCGTTTGGTCGCACCACGCCCACAATGTGCACGTCGATACCGTCGGCAACCTTGGCGGCCATAAAGTCGGTGTCGCCAGGCATATCGGTCCACATGCCGGTCTCTTCGTTTTTGCGATACGCATCGGCCGGCGACAGCACCTTAAACGTCGTGGACAGCGCATCGTCGTAGGTAAAGTCGGTGCCGGTCTCGGGCGTTTCGACCCCACCGTCAGCCGTCATAGCGCTGCTTACCAGATCGTTGAGCTCATTGATATCCAGCGCGCCGATACTGTAGAGCGTGTAGTCGCCCACCGTGCCACGACTCGAAAGCACCATCACGGCTTCGTTGGCGGACGTGGGCCAATGACCGGCGACGACATCGTACTGGCTGTCGAGCAGACTCTGGTCGTCAATCATCTCGTTAAAGACCGAGGTTCCCATGGATTCCATGCTCACCGTTGCCGCCGAGCTCGCGCCTCCGCTCATGGCCTCGGTCATGGCGTTGGGCACCAGCCGGACAGGCTTCTCATCGCCCTTGCCGACACGATAGACAACCGGCGATACACCGTAGCCGTACTGAATGGCGTTGACCTCTTTATCGATTCCGTCGCCACCGGCATCGAGCCATGCCTTAAAACTCGTCATGTCGTTGGACTTAACGCTCGCAAACATATCCTTTACGGCCGTAACCACGGGGATCTTATCGGTTCCCTTAGCCTTGCCGCCGGCACTGTCGTCGGACGAATCCACATTTTCAGGCGAGTCATCATCCGCAGCCCCCTGACCACCCATCATGGACGACAGGTCGTAATCCTGCTTGGAAATGGTGAGTGGGTAACTCGAGAGCGTATCCTCCTCGACCTTTTTGATGTAGCCGTTTACGCCATTGGACAGCGCCAGAATCGCCGCAATACCGATAATGCCAATCGAGCCCGCAAAGGCAGTCATGGCCGTGCGGCCCTTCTTGGTCATGAGGTTTCGAGCAGAAAGCCCCAGCGCCGTCACAAAGCTCATCGAGGTTTTGCGCGTAGGCTTGGCCTCGCGACGCGCGGCCTTTGCTACATCAAAGGGGTCGGAATCGTCGGTGATCTTGCCGTCCGCCAGGTTGACGATGCGTGTGGCATATTGGTACGCTAGCTCGGGATTGTGCGTGACCATGATGACCAGGCGGTCGCGCGCCACGTCCTTGAGCAGATCCATGACCTGTACGGATGTCGTTGAATCCAAAGCGCCGGTCGGCTCGTCCGCCAGCACAATCTCGGGATCGTTGATCAGGGCGCGGGCAATCGCCACGCGCTGCATCTGTCCACCCGAAAGCTGGCTCGGGCGCTTGTTAACGTGCTCGCCCAGGCCGACTTTCTCCAACGCCTCGCGCGCACGCTGGCGGCGCTCGGCATGGCCCACACCCGTGAGCGTAAGCGCCAGCTCAACGTTTTCCAAGATGGTCTGATGTGGGATAAGGTTATAGCTCTGGAACACAAAGCCGATGCGGTTGTTGCGATAAGCATCCCAATCGCGGTCACGGAAGTCCTTGGTCGAGATGCCGTCAATCAGCAGGTCACCAGAATCAAAGTGATCGAGCCCACCGATAACGTTGAGCATCGTGGTTTTACCCGACCCCGAAGGTCCCAGAATGGCCACGAACTCGTTATCGCGAAAAGCCAGGCTCACGCTGTCGAGCGCCACCTGCGCAAACGACTGGGTAACGTACCTTTTGCAAATACCTTTGAGCTCCAGCATGGACGGCAACCTCTCCCACGCGGGCGCACTCGCCCGCTCTCCCCCGCCGTTCGTATTCGACGCGTTTGTCCTACTCTATCCCCATTTTCTGCCGGCGCCAGTGAGGAATGCAACGAAGCGCGCCAAAAAACGAACGGGACGGAGCCCAAAAGAAGAGGTCCCGAGCGGGACCTCTATATGGTGGAGCTTATCTTGAAAGGTAGCGGACTACTTCGCACAGCGGCGCACGATCCTCGCCATGCCTTACGTGTTTTCTACTGCTCGCTATTCGCAATCGCCTGGTCGATAAGTTTGTTGAGTGCTGCGCGCTGCTCGGCGGAGCTGATGGCTCCCACGATTGGATCCCCTACGATGTTGCCATTCTGATCGATGACATACGTTGTCGGGAACGAGAACAAATTTGACGTAAACTTACCGGCCTCGCTATCCGACTTGAACCAGATGTTCTTATATGTCACGCCCTTCTTGCTCAGCACGTCCTTGGCATCTGCAATCTCGCCCTTGTTGCCATCGAGCGTAAAGGAATTGACGCCCACGACCTGCCCGCCCTTCTTGGCAAGCTCCTTATTCAGGTCTTCAAGGTCGCCCAACTCACCCACGCACGGCTTGCAAGTGGTGAACCAGAAGTTCATGACGGTGACCTTGTTCTTAGAGAACAGCTCGTCGCTGTTCACGTCGTTGCCATCCAGGTCTTTACCCGTAAAGCTAGGGAACTTCGTCGCCTCGTTCGAAGCATTGGCACCAGCCGTCATGCCAGCGGCCGAAGCGTCGACGCTCTCGCCTTCGCTCGGCGTGCTTCCACAGCCGGGGAACTCCTTCTCCAAGCTCTCGAGCTTGTCCTCGATCTCCTTGATCTGCTGTGCACCGGCCTTGAGCGTCTTAAGCTCATCCGCCGTGAACTCATCCTTGGCGCCGTCGATGGTCTTGAGCAGGAAATCGCCGTAATTGCTGCCATCCTCAATCATTGCCGAGTCTTTATTTGCCGCATTGAATACCTTTTCCCACAGCGCGTTATCACTCGAAAAGATATCATTCTCCTTTTGCATGAGTTTTGCATACAGCTCGGCGGCCTCGTCGGCATTGGTCGGCTTCTGCGCAGTGAGTTCTGCGATCTTAGGATCGGAGCCCGCAGATTCGCTCGCATTGCCACCGGGTGACGAACACGCCACAAGACACAAGGCCAGCACCGGCACCATAAACAGGGCCGCAATTTTAGAAAGCTTCATGGTCATTCCTCCGTTTTGTCGAAGCTTGTTTACTTTTTATCGGCGGTCAAGGGGAGCTTTTCCGCCGACACATCCAGGCCGTAGCGATAGCTGATGGCATCGACGGGACAGGCCCCGATGCACTTTCCGCACCGGATGCATTCGGCATGATTGGGCGCGCGGACCACATCAA
This sequence comes from uncultured Collinsella sp., assembly GCA_902491565.1. Taxonomy (GTDB): domain Bacteria; phylum Actinomycetota; class Coriobacteriia; order Coriobacteriales; family Coriobacteriaceae; genus Collinsella. Next base: position 2,928 of record CABUIE010000003.1, on the reverse strand, counting down.
CGTCCATCTGACAAACCTTTGAGCACTTGCCGCACGAGACACATTTGCATGCATCGACCCGGATCCCCAGTAGGGATACCTTATTCATGAGCGCATAGAATGCGCCGAGTGGACAAATCCATTTGCAGAAGGGGCGGTAGAACAAAACGCTCAGCACTACCACGGCAATGAGAACGACAAGTTTCCAAGTAAAGAGATGTCCCAACGCAGATCGAATGGCAGCATTGGCAATGGCCAGAGGAATGGCGCCCTCGAGCACGCCCTGCGGACAGACGTATTTGCAAAAGAACGGGTCGCCCATGCCCACGTCGTTAACCACCAAGACGGGCAGCAGTACCACGGCAAACAGCAGCACGACGTACTTGATGTACGTGAGCGGCTTAATCTTTTTCGTGGAGAACTTTTTGCCGGGAATCTTGTGAAGCAGCTCCTGAAGCCAGCCAAACGGGCACAGAAAGCCGCATACAAAGCGTCCCAGCAGCACGCCGAGCAAAATGAGCGTACCGGTAACATAGTAAGAAAAGTTGAACCTGGATGAACCTACCACCGACTGGAACGACCCGATGGGGCACGCACCCGATGCCGCGGGACACGAATAGCAATTAAGTCCAGGTACGCAGACCGTTTTTCCCGCGCCCTGATAGATGCCGCCTTTGGCAAAGTTTGGCAGGTGAATGTTGGTAATAAGTGTTGCCGCCGCCTGAATGAATCCGCGAAATCGGGCCAAAACATGCGACGCAGTGTTTTCTCTTTTATCCAATTCCGATACACTCCAAGCACAGCCTAATCGCCTTGGCCAGCACGGCATCCGCCTCGCCACGCATAACGCCAAAGCACACCATGGCAATTCCGACGATCAACAAAGCGACCTGTACCACGGGTTTTACCGCTTTGAACAACCTGACCACTCCTTTCGTTACGCGACCATTGGACCATATCGGCTATAAAATCCGTGTTAAGCGCGATTTGAAATGTGCAAGGAGACTGTTATGCGTATTTTGATCGTCGAGGACGAGCAGGCGCTGTGTGACGCAATCGCGCGCAGCTTGCGAAACTTGGCGTACAGCGTCGACTGCTGTCACGACGGACAGGAGGCGCTCGACCTACTGGACGTTGAGGCCTTCGACCTCGTGGTACTCGACCTCAACCTTCCCCGTATCGACGGCATGACCGTACTCAGGGAACTTAGGAAAACTGACTGCGAGACCAAGGTACTGATTCTGTCCGCACGTGGCGAAGTATCCGATAAAGTCGCCGGACTCGATGCCGGGGCCAACGATTACCTCACCAAGCCGTTTCATCTGGACGAGCTTGCGGCAAGAATTCGCAGCCTTACCCTCAGACGCTTTACACAAAGCGACATAGTTTTAGCCTGCGGAAAGCTCCGCTTTGACACCAAGGCGCGCATCGCTTCCGTGGACAGAGAGGCTCTATCTCTTACACGCAAGGAAACGGGAATCTTGGAATACCTGATGCTTAATCAGGGGCGTCCGATAAGTCAAGAGGAGCTTATCGAGCACGTTTGGGATAGCAGCGTGAACAGCTTTAGCAACGCAACCCGCGTTCACATCTCGTCGCTCCGAAAAAAGTTGCGCAGCGCTTTGGGATACGACCCGATTCGCAATCGGATTGGAGAGGGCTACGTTATGGAGGATAGCGAATGAAAAAGCTTTCGCTGCAATGGCGCATAACGATCATGACGGCGCTGCTGACGTGTGCGGCGTGCGTGCTGACGAACTGCCTGGTCGGCTATACGGGCATGCGCTATATGGATGCCATCGGCAGTGACATCTCGGCCCTTAGCGCAGCCGGCGAAGATTCACCCCAGGCGTTCGACCCAACGAAGGCGACCCCCAATGACAAGGTCACGATCGTCGTAAACGACGCACAGGAATCTTTTGGCACGACAGCTTGGTACATCACGGCTGGAGTCACACTCCTTGGCGGCGTGCTGGCATACTTTGTGAGCGGCCGTGCACTCAAACCGCTACGAGCTTTTGCAGCCCAGGTTGAGCGCGTGCAGCCTGACAACCTAAGCGAAATCAGACTCAGTGAAGATGTGCCCACCGAGCTACAACGATGCAGCGCCTCTTTCAACGACATGATCGCCCGTCTTGGCGAAGGGTTCTCTGCACAGCGTCAGTTTACCGGCAACGCCGCACACGAGCTGCGCACCCCGCTCGCCCTTATGCAAGCACAGATTGAACTATTCATCTCCGAGCACTCCGGTTTGCAACCCGAAACAGCCGAGCTGCTCGGCCTGCTACAAGAACAAACCGAGCGCATGTCTCGAATGGCCAAGGTATTGCTCGAGATGAGTGAGCTCCGCAGCGTCCCTTGCGAGGACGATGTGGAACTTGGTCCTTTATCCGAAGAGGTCCTCACCGACCTTGCGCCACTTGCCGAAAATAAGGGCATAGCCCTCAATTGTGCTGGAGACGCTTTAGTAATCGGGAGCGACACGCTCCTCTATCGGCTGGTGTTTAACCTGGTCGAAAATGCCATCCGTTACAGCCGCACCGGCTCGACTGTCAACGTCTCCATCTGCGACAACGACAGCCATGTGTTCCTGCGAGTCGAGGACCAGGGCCCGGGAATACCCAAGCAGTACCGTGAGAGCATCTTCCAGCCGTTCTTTCGTCTAGACACATCCCGCAGCAGGGCATATGGCGGCGCAGGACTCGGACTAGCGCTCGTTTGGGAGATTGCAGCGCTTCACGGTGGCACGGTAGAGGTCGAAACAAGTTCCGAGAACGGGACCGTGATGCTCGTGACCCTCTCAAAGGGGGCCACCACGTGATCCGACTGTCCAGGAATCCCACTCGACATTGTGAAACGCGTCCCAAAACTTGGACATGAGAAATGGGAGACAGTGGAGTGGGTATGATGAATTGGACACCTAGTTAAGAGCGAAAGGTGTTCAAGATG
>CABUIE010000002.1 GCA_902491565.1 uncultured Collinsella sp. | reverse complement strand
ACTTCAACATCATTGTCGCAGCCCCGACCCGCGGTCACGAGCGGGGGCTCCTGTCTTTTTAGTGCCCTCGGATTGGGTCATAGTGTCTGTCGTTGCCAAGGCATCGGCGTTGCCTTGGCTGTCAATAGTCATTGTGGACGTTCTTAAACGACTACCCACGGCTATTGCGCACATGGCTCGCATGACAGCCGTCTCTTTTATGTTTCCTTTAGCCGTTGCTGTCTAGGATGGGGGTTAGTCGGTAGGAAGGGAGCGTCTATATGGACGACGCGAGCGAGCGTTCAATCGAAGAGGACATGCTCGATCAGTTCAATTACTTTGATGATGAGGACGAGGAGCTGATCGACCGTCGCGAGCCAGCGCCGCTTGATTCCTTTGATCTGGTCGATGAAGAGACTGATGAGGTTGAGGACGAATCAACGGAGCCCCCACAGTCTTCGCGCCTTGACTCGCTGCTTTCGAGAGCCCCCATGCACCACGGCGTTCGTGCCGGCGCGCTCCATATGAAAACTGACTGGCACCAGATCGTGACGGCAGGCGATGAGCTTGCCGTCGATGCGCCACTCACCGATAAGTCATCCATCATCTGCCGCACTGGCATGCTTATGCTGGCAAGCGGAACAGGTGCCTGGCGCGTGCGCGATACCATGAATCGTGTTGCTGCCGTACTCGGCGTCACGATTCACGTCGACCTGAGTCTTCTGTCGTTTGAGTGCACTTGCATCGAAGATGGCCACTGCTTTAACGAGGTTGTCAGCCTGCCCACAACGGGAGTCAATACCCATCGCATTTGGATGATGGAGAGTTTCCTCAAGGAAATCGAGACCTATGGTCGTCGCTTCACGGTACACGAGTATCACGAGATGCTCAAGACCGTTGAGAGTTCAAAACCCGATTACTCTCCCTGGCAACAGGGCCTTGCGGCAGCTTGTGCTTGCGGCGCCTTCGTCTTTTTGCTCGGCGGCGGCCCTATCGAGATGGCCTGCGCGTTTGTGGGCGCGGGTGTCGGCAACTTTGCCCGCTCCCATATTCTCAAGCAAGGCCTTGGTCAGTTCAGCGCGCTGACGACCGGCGTTGCGCTCGCTTGCGTTTCGTATCTGCTGGCATTGCTCGGCCTTGGCCAGGTCGTACCGGGGGCAATGTCGCACCAAGAAGGCTATATCGGCGCCATGCTCTTTGTGATTCCCGGCTTTCCGCTCATTACGGCAGGCCTCGACATCGCTAAGCTCGACATGCGAAGTGGTATCGAGCGCCTGTCATATGCCGTATCGATTATTGTGATGGCGACGCTCGTAGGTTGGATGGTTGCCGAGTGTGTTGGCCTGGCGCCGGACGACTTTGCGCCGCTCGGCCTTTCGCCGCTTGCCCTTACGCTCCTGCGCGTGGTGATGAGCTTCGTTGGCGTATTCGGCTTCTCGGTGATGTTCAACAGCCCGGTAAAGATGGCCGCGGCAGCTGGGCTGATCGGCGCCGTGTCCAATACCCTGCGTCTGACCCTTGTCGATGCGCCGACGATGATTCCCTTCCTGGGCCTCAGCACGGGAATGCCTCCCGAGGCAGCAGCGTTTATCGGCGCGCTGGTATCGGGTCTGCTGGCAAGCTTGGCCGAAGTCAAGCTCACCTACCCGCGTATCGCTCTCACGGTGCCTTCGATTGTCATTATGGTGCCGGGTTTGTATCTGTATCGCTCGATGTATTACATGTGCACCTTCGACACAGTCAATATGCTCGGCTGGTTTGTGCGCGCAGTGCTCATCGTGGCGTTTTTGCCCGTTGGCCTGGGTGTGGCGCGTACGCTCACCGACCCTCGCTGGCGCCACACCAGCTAATTGGTGCAAGGGGGACAGGTTACTTTGCACCCCCAATGAGTTGCGGTGAAATAGGGACTGAATTGCTGCTTAAAGGGTCAAAACAGTCCGTATTCCACCGCAACTTATGGGGTCGGGGGGATTATTGGTGCCCTGCATCTCCATAAACTCAACGCTTACGAAGCGCGCGCCGTTCGTGTTAGGGTAGTTCCACCACATAAGTAGTCGCAGACGCGCGTACCACGGGCGGGCGAGATGAAGTTCCAACAGCTCCATCTTGCCCGCCCGTTTTTGTTGCGTGGCGCCGCGGTACAACACAGAGAGGAATCTGCCCTTTATGCCTATCAACAAACGAGAGAGCCTGCTGTTCACCTTTATCATGTGCTTTTGCATGGTGCTCTGGATGAGCATCTACAACGTTGCCCTGCAGCACGGGGCCATCAACGGCGAGGTCGTTGCCACTGCGTGGCTCGGCTTCCCCGTTGCCTACATTTTTGCCATGTGCTGCGACTGGTTCGTCGCCAGCCCGCTCGCCAAGGGTTTCGCCTTTAAGTACTTGGTCACGCCGGGCAAGAGCTCGCCACTTGCCATGACGCTCGCCGTCAGCTCCTGCATGGTCGTTCCCATGGTCATCATCATGTCGCTGTACGGTGCCTGTGAGGGTCTGACGCACATGCCCGGCGGCATCCTTGCGAACCTGTATTCCGTGCCCGCGATCTGGATGATCAACATCCCGCATAATTTTGTGATGGCGCTGCCGTGGAACCTTTTGGTAGCCGGTCCGATTTCCCGCTTCGTCTTCCGTCGCGCCTTCCCTGTGGGGACGGTTTTCGAGGAGGAGCATGCCGAGCTCTTGGAGCAGGCTATGGCTCCTGAGTGCGAGTAGCTCGCTTAGGGATCTGCTGAGCGCGGGCGACTTGCTTGGTTGGAGCCCTAAGCGTGGATAGCTCTCTCGGCGACATCGCGGGCGTGAGCGGTGCGCATGACCGGAGGGCCCGTGCTGCTCCGTTGCCCGACGTGCTAGCGCGCAGAACAATCTGTTGGTGCATTCGGCGGCTGCTGAAGCGTTTCGGCAGCCGCTTTTTATACGGAGTTTAAATACAACAGTCTGTTGTATTACGTAGAGTGGTATATCTCTAGCGGGAAAAATGCGAGAGACGGAGCATTATGGCGTTGCTAGTAGGACTGGACGTAGGGTCGACGACGACCAAAGTTTACGCGATGCACGAGGATATGACCGAGGCGTGGTGGGGATATCGCCGCCACGGGGCGTGTCAGACAGCGAGCGTGCGCGCCATGCTCGGCGAGCTCGCCGAGCGCTTTCCCCATGAGTCACTGCGCGTTGCGGTGACCGGCTCGGGTGCGCGCGATATCGCGACCGCGCTGGGCGCCTCGTACGTTCAGGAGGTGGTCGCCAACGCGCTCGCGATCAGCAGGTTCTATCCGCAGACGCGCTGCGCCATCGAGCTGGGCGGCCAAGACGCCAAGATGATCTTCTTCCGCACCAACGATAAGGGAGACATCGAGGTTGCCGACATGCGCATGAACGGCTCGTGCGCAGGCGGTACCGGTGCATTTATCGACGAGATGGCAAAGCTCATGGGGGTCGGCACCGAATCGGGCGAGTTCGAGCAGCTCGCAAGCCGGGGAACGACCGTCCACGAGGTCTCGGGCCGCTGCGGCGTGTACGCAAAGACCGATATCCAGCCGCTGCTCAACGAGGGCATTCCTACCACCGACCTGGCGCTTTCGGCGCTTCACGCGGTCGCCCGCCAAACGATCGGCGGTCTGGCCCAGGGTATCGACATCGAGCCGCCGGTAATCTTCGAGGGCGGTACGCTCGCCTACAACCCCACACTGGTCCGCGTGTTCCGGGAGCAACTGAATCTATCGGACGATCAGGTTATCGTCCCGCGCGATCCGCAGATCATGGTCGCGCGCGGTGCCGCCCTGTCGCTGACCGACATGTTCGCATCGTCCCAACCGATCGACCTTCCCGACGCTTTTGTCCGGCTGGATAAGCTCGAGACGGTCGCGCCCGCAAGCGGGGAGGGGCGTCTTGCCCAGCCCTTTTTTGCCACACCTGCCGAGCAGGCGGATTTTACGGCACGCCATGGCAAAGAGACGCCGGCAAAGGGTCCGGATGCGTATGCGCCCGGAGAGACGGTGCGTGTGGCGCTCGGTATCGATTCGGGGAGCACGACGACCAAGTTCGCCCTGGTCGATGAGGCGGGTGAGCTTGTCGATTCGTTCTACGCGTCTAATAACGGCAGACCGCTCGACGTCGCCCAACAGGGTCTTGTCAGCTTGAAGAACCGCTGGGAGACAGCGGGAGTCACGCTTGCGATCGATGCCGTGGGCACCACGGGATACGGCGAGGAGCTTTTCGCGCGCGCGTTCCACGCCGACTACCATACGGTCGAGACGGTCGCGCACGCCCGCGCCGCGTGCGCATGCGTTCCCGATGCGACCTTCGTGCTCGACATCGGCGGACAGGATATGAAGGCCATCTGGCTCAACCACGGCGTGCTGACCGATATCGTCGTCAACGAGGCGTGCTCTGCGGGCTGCGGCTCGTTCCTCGAGGGTTTTGCCAAAAACCTCGGAATAGCCGTTGAGGATATCGCGACCGAGGCATTTTCGTCCAAAGCCCCCGCCGTTCTCGGCAGCCGCTGCACGGTGTTCATGAACAGCAGCGTCGTTTCCGAGCAGCGGCGCGGTAAGGGTCCGGGCGACATCATGGCCGGTCTCTGCCGTTCGATTATCGAGAACGTGTTCACCAAGGTCATTCGCGTTTCAAATCTCAACCGTCTGGGCGACAAAGTCGTCGTCCAGGGCGGCACGTTCCGAAACGACGCGGTGCTGCGCGCATTCGAGCAGTATCTGGGCAAACCCGTCACGCGTGCGCCCCACCCGGGGCTGATGGGCGCTATCGGTATCGCCCTGCTCGCGCGCGAGGAATGCCGCAAGGGCGACGCCGGCACGTCGTTTATCGGGCTCGATGCCGTGGAGCGCTTCGAGCATCGCGAGTTCGGCGGCGTTACCTGCCGTCGGTGCAACAACCGCTGCCAGCGCGCGGTCGTGGCATTTGGCGACGGCTCGCTTTACGTCACGGGCAATCGCTGCCCGCGCGGCGGCGCCATCTCATGGGATGAGCTCGTGCGCGAGGTTCCCGCGGCGGAGGAGCTGCGTCCGCAGGGTGCTTGCGAGGCACAGGCACCCGGCACGGGGCGCGACCGGACCGCGGCTGCCCCCAATCTCTTTGTCGACCGCGAGAAGCTGCTGTTCGAGTCGTACCCCACGGTTCCCGTCAGCGGGGGGCGCGATGTCACGATCGGCATTCCCCGTGTGCTCGAGTTCTGGGACACCATGCCGTTCTGGTCGACGTTCTTCAGCACGCTCGGCTTTAAGGTGCGCGTCTCGGGACGCAGCACCAAGGCGATGTACGAGCGCGGTCTGGCGCACGTCACATCCGACACCGTGTGCTTCCCGGCCAAGCTCGTCCACGGGCACATCCGCAATCTCGTCGACGCCGGCGTCGACCGCATCTTCATGCCCATCATCACGACGGTGCCCACCGAAAACGCCGCCTCTACCAGCGAGTGGATGTGCGCCGTCGTAAAGGGATACCCCTACGTGATGCGCAATTCCGATAACCCGGAGGAGCGTTTCGGCGTTCCGTTCGATACGCCGCTGTTCCACTGGTACGACGAGGGCGACCGAAACCGCCAGCTCAAGGCGTGGTGCAAGGAGACCTTCGATATCGATGCCGACCTGGTTGCCAAGGCGACCGAGCAGGCGGACCGCGCGCAGGAGACGTTTGAGAACCAGCTGCAGCTGCGCGGCAGGCAGGTGCTCGAGAACGTGCGCGAGGACGGCGGCTACGCGGTGGTGATCGCTTCGCGCCCGTACCACAACGACCCGCTGGTCAACCACGGGCTGCCCAAGCTCTTCTCTGAGCGCGGCATCCCCGTGCTGACGCCCGATGCGGTGCCGGGGGTCTGCAACGTCGATCTTTCCAACAGCCGCATCGACATCGTGAACAACTACCATGCGCGCATGCTGTCGTGCGCGGTCATCGTCGCATCGACGCCCGAGCTCGAGCTCGTGCAGATGGGCAGCTTCGGCTGCGGCCACGATGCGTATCTCACCGACGAGATCGCGCGCATGATGGGCGAGATGGGCTCCAAGGTTCCGATGATGATCAAGCTCGATGAGAGCGACGTCGCCGGTCCCATGGGCATTCGTGTGCGTTCGTTTATCGAGTCGGTCAACCGTCGTCGCGCGGAGGAGCGTGCCGAGGGCGCCCGGGTGCACGCGGTCCATCCGCTCGACGACCCGTATAAGGTCAAGTACACCAAGCGCGACCGGCACGACAAGATCGCGCTGGTCCCCAACACCTCCCATGCGTTCTGCAGGCTCATGACCGCGGCGATGCGCAATCAGGGCGTGCGCGCCGAGGCCCTTGATATCGGGCGCGAGGATGCCATCCGCCTGGGCAAACGCTATGTGCACAACGACATCTGCTTCCCCGCGCAAATCGTGATCGGCGAGGCGCTCGCGGCACTCGAGAGCGGTAAGTACGACCCGCACGACGTCGCCGTGGTGACTGGCAAGTATATCGGCGACTGCCGCCTGACGCACTACATGCCCCTGCTGCGCCGCGCGCTCGACGACGCGGGATACGACTATGTCCCGGTGCTCACCAACGACGACGTCGATGCCCACAATGCGCATCCGGGCTTCAAGCTCGGCCTTGGCCCGAGCATCCAGATCGCCTACGGTCTTCCCATGATCGATGCCCTCGAGGCCATGCTTAGGCGCATCCGTCCCTACGAGCTCGAGAAGGGCGCGGCGGACGCTGCGTTCGACCGCGCGCTCGATGAGGTTATCGAGGGCATGGAGCGCTCCGGGCTGAGAGGCCAGGCGACGGGCTTCAAACGCGCGCTTGCGATCATGGACGCCGTTCCGTACGACCGCTCGAACCCGCATCCGACCGTTCTCATCGTGGGCGAGTACCTGCTCAATTTCCATCTCGGCGCCAACCACGAGATTGAGCGCTACCTCGAGGACAACGGGCTCGAGGTCATCGAGGCGCGCATGACCGACGTGATCCGCAAGACCTATTTCTACAAGCATGCGCAGTCGCGCGAGTTCCACGTCGACCTGTCGCTGCCCGAAAAGGCCTGGTACGCCACGGCGGACAACCTGTTCGAGCTCGCGCACGACCGTTGCGACCGCCTGGGCGCGGCGAGCCCGCTCTACGAGCCGCCGACGCGCATGCCCGAGCTCGTGCGCGCGAGCGATAAGATCCTGCACCATACGTTCGATGCGGGCGAGGGCGTGCTGATTCCGGCGGAGATCCTCGAGCACGCCAAGCGCGGCTGCCGCAACTTCGTGATCCTGCAGCCGTTCGGGTGTCTGCCCAACCATGTCGTGGGGCGCGGGCTCATCCATGCGCTCAAGGAGCAGTATCCCACGGCGCAGTTCCTGCCGCTCGACTACGATCCCGACGTGAGCTTCGCCAACGTGGAGAACCGTCTTCAGATGCTCATCATGAACGCCAAGGCGCAGGGGTGCGGTGAGGCGCATGGCGAGACCGCGTAAGGACGCCGATGCGCCCGATGCACGCACCCGTATCATCGAGGCGTTTTGGGAGCTCATCGAGAACAACAGCATCTTCGAGCTGTCGGTTGGCGAGGTGACCCGCGCCGCCCAGTGCAATCGCGGAACGTTTTACTACTATTTTCACGATTTCGATGAACTCGTCGCCATCGCCATAGCCCAGCTGCTGCAGGATAACGAGCTCATCACCGATGCCCTCTGGCATTTTTCGAGCGAGGGCGACCTTTCGGCGTTCGACCGGCGCGACGTCCGCTGCCTGCTGCGGCGCATCGTCATCACCATGAGGGCGGGTGCCGCCGAGCAGGTCGTGCAGGGCATCCATACGATCATCATCGACCGCGTGAGAGAGATCGTCCACCCCGACGGAGAAGAGCTCAAGGCAGATTCGAGCTTTGCGGTGGGCTTTCTGGTCTCGGGCATCATGGGCTTTGTGATGGCGGTCGGCTTTGCCCGGGAGGGCGGCGAGGAGATAGACCTCGAGCAGCCGGGGGACAGCGCGTGCGCGTACCTGAGGGCGGTCGCCATGCAGACGGTGGAAACGGTCGCGCAAGTCGAGGGCGTCGATACATCCGAGCTGCTCGAACGCGTCTCCAAGGAGGCCGATGCCTATCGCGCATCGCGTGCGACGAGTCCCGACGTGGTGAAAGACGCCTAGGGTTTCTCTTGCGGGGCGCCTGTCGCGCATCGCGCGGTGAGTCCCGCGATGCGGTCATAACCTGCATTCATGTGAGCCGGGTTTATAGATATTCCTCCAGCTGTTAACATAGACAACCTATGGGTAAAGAGACAAAAGCGCCGCCGACGGGCGGGCGTTTTGATTTCGATGAACTCATGTAAGGAAACGAGCATGTTAGATAGATTTACCGATCGAGCGCGCAAGGTCATGTCGATGGCCAAACAGGAGGCGCTCGATCTGCACTCAAATAAGGTGGGCACCGAGCACCTGCTGCTCGCACTCGCCAAGGAGGACGAGGGCATCGCTGCCGAGGCGCTGCGCTCGCTTGATATCTCCTACGACGACATCATGGACACCCTCAAGGAGGTCCAGACCACGGTTCCCGAGCCCAGTGAGGAGACCGAGGCGGCCAAGCTCGCCTTTACGCCGCTCGTCATTAGTGTGATGGAGCGTTCATTCCGCGTGGCGCGTGAGAACAACCAGACCTACGTGTCGACCGAGCACTTGCTGATCGGAATCGTCGAAGAGGGCAACGGCATGGCCATGGACATCCTCATGCGCCTGGGTGTGTCGTCCGCCTCCATCAAAAAGGCTATCGAGAAACTCACTGCCAAGGACCAGGACAAGAAGCGTCCGCTCGCCGGCGCCGGTGCTGGTCGTCCCGGTGCGGGCCTGCCGTTCTTTAGCGGCTCGGATGCCTCTCAGCAAAAGGGGAGTGGCACCGATACGCTTAAGCAGTTCGCGACCAACCTCACGCAGAAAGCGCGCGATGGCGAGCTCGACCCCGTGATCGGTCGCGAAAAGGAAGTCCAGCGTATGATGGAAATTCTTTCGCGCCGCACCAAGAACAACCCGCTCATTCTGGGCGACCCCGGCGTGGGCAAGACGGCCATCGTCGAGGGCCTGGCTCAGCAGATTGCAGCCGGCAACGTGCCCGAGAACCTCATGAACCAGAATATCTGGACGCTCGACCTGCCGGGCCTCGTGGCGGGCGCCAAGTATCGTGGCGAGTTCGAGGAGCGCCTCAAGAACGTGATCCAGGAGGCCACCGAGGCCGACGACGTCATCCTGTTTATCGATGAGATGCACACCATCATCGGTGCCGGTTCTGCCGAGGGCTCCATCGACGCGAGCTCCATGCTCAAGCCCGTGCTCGCGCGCGGCGCCTTCCAGATTATCGGCGCCACCACGGCCGAGGAATTCCGCAAGTACCTCACCAAGGATCCGGCCTTCGAGCGTCGCTTCCAGACCATCGATGTCGAGGAGCCGAGCGTCGAGGACACGGTCAAGATCCTGACCGCGCTCAAGCCGCGCTACGAGGAGCACCACCATGTGCGCTATACGCAGGGTGCTATCGAGGCCGCCGCGAACCTTTCCAACCGCTACATCCAGGATCGCTTCCTGCCCGATAAGGCCATCGACCTCATTGACGAGGCCGGCGCACGCGCTCGCATCGCCGCGAATCGCGCGCCCGAGCCGGTGCGCGAGGCCGAGCATCGCATAGAGGAGCTCAAGGCCGCCGCGCAGGAGGCCACCGAGAGCGACGACATGAACAAGGCCGCCGAGATCACCGAGCAGCAGAAGGCCGCCGAGATTGAACTCGCCGAGGCCAAGGCCGCCTGGACCGCCGAGCTCGACGCCAGCCCGCTCACCATCGATGTCTCTCAGATCGCCGACATCGTGTCCGTGACTTCGGGCGTGCCGGTGTCCTCGCTTACCGAGAGCGAGAGCCGTCGCCTGCTGCAAGCCGAAAGCGTGCTCAAGACGCGCATCATCGGTCAGGATGAGGCTGTCGAGGCAGTTGCCAAGGCCGTGCGCCGCAGCCGTTCGCCGCTCAAGGACCCGCGTCGCCCCGGCGGCAGCTTTATCTTCCTGGGTCCCACCGGCACGGGCAAGACCGAGCTCGCCAAGACGCTCGCCGAGTACCTCTTTGGCAGCAAGGATGCACTCATCAGCTTCGACATGTCCGAGTTCGGTAGCGAGTTCGAGGTCTCCAAGCTCATCGGTAGCCCTCCGGGTTACGTCGGTCACGACGAGGGCGGCCAGCTCACCAAGGCCGTTCGTCGCCACCCGTACTCGGTCGTGCTGTTCGACGAGATCGAGAAGGCGCATCCCGACATCTTCAACATCCTGCTGCAGGTGCTGGAGGAGGGTCGTCTGACCGATAGCCAGGGCAAGACGGTTGACTTCCGCAACACCGTGATCATCATGACGTCCAACGTGGGCGCCCGCGAGATTGCGCAGGATGCGAGCGTTGGCTTTGGCACCACCGGCGAGCAGGGTCTTACCTCGAGCGAGATTAAGGGTCGTGCGATGGGCGAACTTAAGCGCCTGTTCCGCCCCGAGCTGCTCAACCGTATCGACGACATCGTGGTGTTCCAGAAGCTTTCGGGCGAGAATCTGACCAAGATCGCGCACCTGCTGGTGGACGACCTGCGTCAACGCCTGATTGCCAACGGCATGAACATCAAGCTCACCGATGCGGCCTACGACAAGATTGTGGCCGAGGGCACCGACCTCACCAATGGCGCGCGTCCGCTGCGCCGTGCCATCCAAAAGCTCATTGAGGACCCGCTGTCCGAGGAACTGCTGGCCGGTGAGTGGGGCGAGGGCGATACCGTTCAGTGCGATGTGGCCGACGGCAAGTTTGTCTTTAGTCACGGCACGGGCGAGATTCCGGCACCGCGTCCGGCGGGCACGCTTGGTGGCGATACCGCCCCGGCGGTACCGCACACCGGCAACGCCGCGCCCGTGAGCGGCGGCGTGACCTCGGGCCCCGGCGGCATGATGCAAGCCGGTTCCGGCGCGCTGTAGGGCGTGGCGACAATTTGATACGCGCAATCGAGGCGCTCCGGAAAGGGCGCCTCGATTTGTAGAGCTGCGGAAGTTGTGACTGTTGCGCTATACGGTCCACCGTTAGCCGATGATGCGGGGGCGCTCGGCGTTTTCGACTGGTTTATGCAGGCAAAGTCTGGGAATATACAAGGCGCATGTCTTACTGTCTAACCAGTTGCGCCAAGGAGGCACCATGGACTACAAGATTACCGGCTACGAGCCCGCCCAGCTGTTCCATTTCTTTGAGGAGGTCAGCGCGATTCCCCGTGGGTCTGGTAACGAGAAGGGCATCAGCGATTTCCTGGTCGCGTTTGCCAAGGAGCGCGGCCTCGATGTGTACCAGGACGAGGTCTACAACGTCATCATTCGCAAGCCCGCATCTGCCGGTGCCTCGAATGCTCCGACCGTGATGCTGCAGGGCCACATCGATATGGTGTGCGACAAGTTGGGCTCCGTTGAGCACGACTTTACGACCGATGGTATCGACCTGGTCGTCAAGGACGGCGTCCTCACCGCTAACGGTACTACGCTGGGCGCTGACAACGGCATCGCCGTCGCGCTTATGCTTACTGTGCTCAACGACGATTCGATTGCCCATCCGGCCCTCGAGTGCGTATTCACCACCGACGAGGAGACTGGCCTGGTCGGCGCCGAGACGCTCGACAAGTCCCAGATTAGCGCCCGCACCATGATTAACCTTGACTCCGAGGAAGAGGGCGTTGCCACCGTCAGCTGCGCCGGCGGCGTCGTCGTTACCTACACCTGCCCGATCGCGCGCGAGCACAAGACCGGTAGCACCCTCACGCTCGAGATTTCTGGCCTGTTGGGCGGTCACTCCGGCGCCGACATCCACCTGGAGCGCGGCAACGGCAACCTCATCATGGCCCGCATCATCGACCGCCTGATGGTCGCCGGCGAGCCCGCCATCGTTAGCTTTAACGGCGGCACCAAGGACAACGCCATCAACCGTGAGTGCAAAGCTGTTCTGGTCTACGCCGACCACGCTGCCGCCGAGGCCGCGGCCCAGATCGCAAAGGGCATCATCGCCGACGTCACTGCCGAGCTCGAGGTCTTCGACCCCGGCTTTACCTGTACCGTCGAGATTGCCGACGACGCCGAGGTCGAGGCCATGGACCAGAAGTCCGCGCTTGCCCTCATCCGCGCCCTGCGTCTTGCCCCTAACGGCGTGATTCGCCGCAACGTCGCCACCGACGGCTCCGTCGAGGTTTCCTCCAACATCGGTGTGGTTGCCACTTCTGACGACGAGGTCAAGATCATGCTGTCCCCGCGCTCCTCGATCACCTCGCTGCAGAACGAGTTCAAGGACCGCCTGCAGACGCTGGCCGATGTCCTGGGCTTCGACGCCAAGTTTGAGTTCGAGTATCCCGGCTGGAGCTATGCCGAGCATTCGCCGGTCCGCGAAGTCTTTGTCGAGAGCTATCGAGAGCTCTTTGGCTCCGAGCTGCGCATCGAGTCCATTCACGCCGGCCTTGAGTGCGGCCTGTTTGCCGAGGCCCTGCACGGCCTGGACGCCATCGCCGTGGGCCCGACGCTCTCCGATGTCCACACCCCGGACGAGAGCATGGAGCTCGCCTCTGCCGAGCGCTTCTACGAGCTGCTCATCGACGTCCTCAAGCGCCTCGCTGCGTAAAGGTTGCGCTAGCAGCAGTCCGAGCCACGTGCTAGCGGATTGCAAATGACATTACGAGAGGGGACATCCGAGCTTTTGCGACGGGTGCCCCTCCTTTCTTTTAAGAAATGGGAAATTGCGAACGTCTAGCCCATATCCGCCTTGATGAGGTCGAGGGTGCGCTTGCAGTTTTCGCGGACGGGGCCGAGCATATGCTCGCGTAGGTCCGCCATGCCGGGCAGGTCGGCGTATTCGTCCATGACCTCTTCCATGCAAATGGGTACCTCGTAGGCGAGGTCCATCATGGTCGCAAAGCAAAACTTCTCGGATAGCCCGGCATCGGTGAGTGCCGCCTCCAGCGCGGGGTCGCCCATACCGTGGTATCGGCGGATAGCGCCTGGACCGATGCGTCCCACACGGTTTTCGCCGCCAACGCTCATGGCGAGGCGCGCTTTTCGCCGCATACGTTCGTATGCCAGCCCAGATGCAACGTCATACATACGGGCCATCATAGCTGTGCCGCCGTTTCCAAGAAGCAGGGAATAGTTCTTCGCATGCGCGTCCGGTGCGCCGATGATGGCGTTAAAGAAAAGTATCTGCGTAAACAGATACAGGTTAAGTTGATGATGGCTCGTATTGACGAGGAGTTCCTGAATATCGCGTGCGGTCGGGCCGCCGTCTGCCGTGTACTTTTGGGCGGGCATCACCCCAAGTGCCTGACAGAGGTCTTCTTGATGTAGGCGCCTGATCGTTCCGTCTTTGACTTTCACGCGGTCATAGCGCTCAACAATGAGGGCAGGTTCGTCCTCAAACATACGATATTCGACGTTTGCCGTTGCGATGCCGACGCGCTGGGCGCTTTTCATGCAGACAAACTCATTGAGAGCCTCGAGTTTAAATCCGATAACGCCATTTTTGAAAATATGCGTCGTGGGCGAGGAGCCCATGCATTCGCACCAGCGGCCGTTTATGAACGCGAGCGCGAACTTGCCCTGGTTGCCTCCAAGTGACCAACTTTCATCTAGACCCATCCACGATGCATCGCGGTCATCTCTGATCGACTTGAGACGAAGAGCAATTTCGTGGTTGTCTATAGGGCGGTATTCGCCAGCGCGATGCAGGACGGCGTCGGTATCTTCTTCGGCACAAAACTGCACGCCGCCCGGACAGTCGAGTCCGATATGGCTGAGCAACGCAACGGGATTGTTGGGCCTAACGTCGAATTCGGCGGCAATCGCTTTTCGTTGGTCCTCGCTGTCGGGTAGAAGGCCAAACAGGTACGGATTCATGACCTGTTGTCCGTATGTGCGATTCGATACGGGTATGTTGGTCGATAGGGCTGGCCCGTCATAGTCATGATCGTAGGTAAAGCTGATAAGACCGTTCTCATCTTGCGTGAGCGTTCCAGCAGGCACGCCGCAAATAATGGTCCGAAGTGATGTTCTGGCCATTGGCTATTTCCCTTCGGGCATGGTTTGGCTAGATGCGTTTGTGGCAATCGAGACTCCGAGATTGGACATGGCGAAATCGGCGAAGGCCCTGTCGTAGAGCTCGGACGTAAAGGGGGCATCTGCAAGAGCCGGAATGGTTGTGCTGCGACGGTTGCGATGATGAAGACGTTGGGCGTGATGGCGTCTGGAGGTGCTGCAAGGTTGATCAGCATGCGGGGCGTCGACTGGTTGCTCATTTTTCGTTTCGCCTATATCCCCTTGAGCGGCGAGCGCCAGTCCAAGAGCACCGAAAACTGCCAGCAGCTTGTCGAGCCGAATGCCCGTGGCATCTCCCAGCTCGAGCGATGCGAGCAGGCGTTCCGAAACACCGGCTTTTTTAGCGAGGGCGGCACGGGTGATCCCCTGCGCCTCGCGCGCCTGACGCACGTAGATGCCGGCTTGGCGCGGCGTGGTGATGGGAAGGGTATCCATGGCAATCTCCTAACGTGCAGACTTTTGCATCCTAGTATGACATGCAAAAGTCTGCATGAAAAGGCTCATGCAAAACTCTGCATGAGGCCTCATACGGACGTTTAGTTTTGAAGGGTGTTTTACAGCACCAAAAAACCCAAGTGTTCCAGCAAGATCTTAAGCCCGATGAGGATGAGCACGACGCCGCCCACGATGGTGGCGGGTTTTTCGTAGCGCTCGCCAAAGGTGTGGCCGATCGCTACGCCGGCGACGGAGAAGATAAACGTTGTGACTCCGATAAGCGATACGGCGGGAACGATGTCAACCGAGAGCGCAGCAAATGAGATGCCCACGGCCAGGGCGTCGATTGAGGTGGCGATAGCCAGAATCAGGTACTCACCCAGGTCAATCTTTTCGGCATCCTTGCCGTCGCTCTCGTCCTCATCCTCGTCTTCGGTAAAGGCCTCCCACAACATTTTGCCGCCGATAAAGGCGAGCAGGATAAAGGCGATCCAATGGTCGATGGGTCCGATGATGCCCATGAATTGACTGCCGAGCGCCCATCCGATTACGGGCATGCCGGCCTGAAAGCCGCCAAAGAACAGGCCGAGCACCACGGCAACTTTAAGGTTGATCTTCTTCATGCCAAGGCCCTTGCAGATGGAAACGGCAAAGGCGTCCATCGAAAGGCCAACGGCGAGCAACACGAGCTCTGCGAGTCCCATAGTCTGGCTCCCTCTCTGCGGGCGGGCCCGCGTGTACCTTTTGGGGGAGTAACAAAAAGACCCGTGGCGTACGCGTTGCGCGCACAGCCACGAGTCTCGTTCATTAAGGCAAGCCAGGCCGCATCGGCCAGTGTGTTGACTTGCCGCGCCACCGGAGGCGAACCCGATCACGCGACTACTCCCTCATTTATGCGAATCCCGATGCTACCACATAAGCAGCTCATTTGGATTGGGCTCTCAGCTGTGTTCGCTCATTCTGTAAGCATCGGATTTTGCGGGCGTCACAGGGGCAAACCGTGAGAAACTTATTGGCGTTTATGGAGCGTATACGATGGGAGCGATGCCTTGGATAAGAACGAGCTGCAAAAGCGTATGGAACAGGCCATTCGCCTGACGGCACCTGGTCAGCCGATCCGCACCGCCCTCGACATGATCATTGCCGGTCACCTGGGTGCCCTTATCTGCGTCGGCGACACTGAAAACGTGCTCGCTGCCGGTAACGACGGCTTCCCGCTCAACATTTCGTTTACCTCGAACCGCCTGTTCGAGCTTTCCAAGATGGACGGCGCCATCGTTATCGATGGCGACCTCACCCAGATCCTGCGCGCCAACTTCCACCTCAATCCCGATCCCTCGCTCGCCACGAGTGAGACGGGCATGCGTCACCGTACTGCCGCTCGCATGTCGGTGCTCACCGATGCCATCGTGATCTCGGTTTCGGCTCGCCGTGCCGTCGTTAACGTGTACGTTCACGGCAAGAGCTACGAGATTCAGCCCGTCACCACCATCATGAGCTCGGTCAACCAGCTCGTCGCCACGCTTCAGACCACCCGTCAGTCGCTCGATCGCTCCTTGCTGCGCCTGACGGCCCTTGAGCTCGACGACTACGTTACGCTCGCCGACATCACCGGTATTTTCTCGAGCTTCGAGATCATGCAACAGGCAAAGACCGAGCTTAAGGATTGCATCGTCAAGCTGGGTAACCAGGGCAAGCTCGTGCAGATGCAGCTCGAGCAGCTCGCGGGCTCCAGCATGGATACCGAATACGACCTGATGATCCGCGACTACGCAAGCGATTCCTCCGAGGCAAACGCCGAGAAGATCCGCGCCGAGCTGAGCCGCATGACGCCTAAGGACCTGTCCGACCCGCAGCACGTGGCGGCAGTTCTGGGCTATGACGACCTGGACGAGGACTCCGTCATGACACCGCTGGGCCTGCGCACGCTTTCGCGCGTGTCCGTCGTGCGCGACGGCGTGGCCGAGAAGATCGTCGACGAGTACGGCTCGCTGCAGGAGCTCATGGATGACATCAGCGAGGATCCGGAGCGCCTGGGCGACTTTGGCGTCAACAACCCTGCCATTCTTGCGGACTCGCTGTACCGCATGAAGGGCACCAAACAGGGGAACGCATAATGGCGCCCGTATGCGCCGTGGTCGTTGCCGGTGGCAGCGGCCAGCGCTTTGGAAATCCCGGCGGCAAGCAGCTCGTTAACGTGGCGGGCCGTCCGCTCATGAGCTGGTCCATCCGTGCGTTCGATCGTAGCGACAAGGTCGGCCACATCGTCGTGGTTTGCCCTGCCGAGCGCCGTGCCGAGATGCGCCGCCTTGCCATCGACCCGTTTGACTATGACACGCCCATCAGCTTTGCCGATGCCGGCGATACCCGCCAGGATTCCACCCGTGCCGGCGTGCATGCGGTTCCGGCGGGCTTTGAATACGTTGCCATTCACGATGGTGCTCGTCCGCTCATTACGACCGAGGCCATCGACCACGCGATCGACGTGCTTGTGGGCGACCGCGCCCTCGACGGTGTCGTGTGCGGTCAGCCCGCGATCGACACGCTCAAGATCGTTGACGGCGATAATATCGTCGAGACGCCGCCGCGCGAGCTGTACTGGGCCGCGCAGACGCCGCAGATCTTTAGCGTCGATGCTATGAAGCGCGCCCATGCCGCGGCGATTGCCGAGGGCTTTATCGGTACTGACGATTCATCGCTGGTCGAGCGCATGGGCGGGCGCGTCCGCTGTGTCCAGAGCCCGCGCGATAACCTTAAGGTGACGGTGCCCGAGGACCTGCGTCCCGTAACCGCGATTCTGCTTGGCCGCATGGCCGAGGGAGAGGACCTTCCCCATGTTCAGTAACCTGCGCATTGGCCATGGCTACGACGTCCACCGTCTGGTGGAGGGGCGTCGATGTATCATCGGCGGTGTCGACATTCCCTACGAGCGCGGCCTGCTGGGCCACTCGGATGCTGATGTGCTCGCGCACGCCTTGGCCGACGCCATTCTGGGCGCCTGCCGCGGGGGAGACATCGGCAAGCTATTCCCCGATACCGACCCTGCCTACGAGGGCGCCGACTCGATGGTGCTGCTTGCCCGCGTAATGGACTATGCGCGTGAGCTGGGCTTTGAGTTTGTCGATGCCGACTGCACCATTGCCTGCCAGCAGCCTAAGATCACCCCGCATCGCGATGCCATGCGCGCCAACCTTGCCCATGCCCTGGGCGTTGACGTCGAAAACGTGGGCGTCGCCGCCACTACGACCGAAAAGCTCGGTTGGGAAGGCCAGGGCGAGGGAATCGGCGCCTGGGCCGTTTGCCTGCTACAGAAAACCGTTAAGGAGTAACGAATGCGTATCTACAACAGCGCTACCCATAAAAAGGAAGAGTTCCAGCCCATCGAGTCCGGCAAGGTCCGCATGTATGTGTGCGGCCCCACGGTCTACGACAACATCCACATCGGCAATGCCCGCACGTTCATCAGCTTTGACGTGATTCGTCGCTGGCTCATCGCGAGCGGCTACGAGGTCACGTTCGCCCAGAACCTCACCGATGTCGATGACAAGATCATCAAGCGCGCCAACGAGCAGGGCCGCACTGCCGCCGAGGTCGCGACGGAGTTCTCCGACAAGTTCATCGGCGTCATGCGCGCCGCCAACGTGCTCGATCCCGATGTGCGCCCCCGCGCCACCAAGGAGATCGGTCCCATGATCGCCATGATCAAGACGCTCATCGAGCAGGGCCACGCTTACGCCGCCGATAACGGCGACGTGTACTTTGCCGTGCGCAGCGATCCCAACTATGGTCAGGTCTCGGGCCGCAACATCGATGACCTTATGGTGGGTGCGCGCATCGAGGAGAACGAGGACAAGAACGACCCGCTCGACTTTGCCCTGTGGAAGGCCGCCAAGCCCGGCGAGCCCAGCTGGCCGAGCCCCTG
The DNA here is from genome assembly GCA_902491565.1 of uncultured Collinsella sp. Classification (GTDB taxonomy): domain Bacteria; phylum Actinomycetota; class Coriobacteriia; order Coriobacteriales; family Coriobacteriaceae; genus Collinsella. The sequence continues at coordinate 155,388 of CABUIE010000002.1, read as the reverse complement.
GGGCGAGGGCCGTCCCGGTTGGCACACCGAGTGCGCCGCCATGGTACACCGCTACCTGGGCACCCCGATTGACATCCACGGCGGCGGCTCCGACCTTGCCTTCCCGCATCACGAGAACGAGTGCGCCCAGGCCACCTGCGCCTGGCACCAGGGCTTCTCCAACACCTGGATGCACACGGGCATGCTGCTGGTTGACGGCGAGAAGATGTCCAAGTCGCTCGGAAACTTCTTTACGCTGGCCGAGGTGCTCGAGCAGCACTCTGCCGCGGCCCTGCGCCTGTTGATGCTGCAGACGAGCTATCGCTCGCCGCTCGACTTCTCCTGGGAGCGCCTGGAGGGTGCCGAGAACTCACTCACGCGTATTGCCGGTACGGTCGAGAACCTTCGTTGGGCTGCGAACCATGCGACGGCCGATGCCGATGCGGGTGCCGCCGAGGCGTTTTCCGCCAAGGCCGCCGAGACCCGCGCCGCCTTTAAGGAGTGCATGGACGACGACTTTAACACCGCCGGTGCCATGGGTGCTGTCTTTGGCTTTGTCACCGAGTGCAATCAGTATCTGGAGCAGGCGGGCGATGCTGCCGACAAGGCCGCAGCCCTGGCTGCCGCCGATACGCTGGCCGAGCTGCTCGATACGTTTGGCGTTGAGCTTCCCGAGCCCAAGGTCGAGTTGCCGCTGGGCCTGCTGGGCGTTGCCGCCGGTTTGGTTGCCTACACGGGCGACGACGTGGACGAGGCCGCTGCCAAGATTCTCGAGGCTCGTGCCGAGGCTCGTGCCGCCAAGAACTGGGATCTGGCCGACGCCATCCGCGACCAGCTCAAGGACCTCGGGCTGACGATCGAGGATACCGCCGCCGGCACTCGTATTAAGAGTCTCTAGTATTTGTCGACCGTTCGAGGTGCGGCAGATTGCCTTGAAAGAGGAGGGCATAGACCTGGTGGTCATGCCCGACGATTGAAAGGCAAGGTGCCGTGGCTCGGACGGTCGATTCTTGTTCGTTATCTTTTTAAGGAGGCCGTTTTATGGCCGACAATCGCAAGCGTGCACCGCGTGGAGGCAAGCAGGCTGCTTCTGGCTCGCGTCCGATTCGCCGCAACGACCGCGCTGCCGCTCCCAAGGGCCAGCGCGAGCGCTCCCAAGCCCAGGCTGCACGTCCGCAGCGAGATCGCAACCGCGACAACGTTCAGGCTCCCAAGGGCGAGTTTATCGAAGGTCGCCGTGCTGCCGCCGAGGCGCTACGCACTGGTTTTCCCATCAAGTGTGCGCTCATTGCCGAGGGCGGGGAGCGCGATGCCGCCTTGTCGCGCCTGATCGATGACCTCAATGCCGCGGGCGTCCGCATTAAGTATGTGCCGCGCGCGCAGCTCGATGCGCTGTCGAGCCATGGCGCTCACCAGGGTATTGCGCTCGAGGTTGGCAACTTCCCCTATGCCGACGTCGCCGACATCCTCGGCCGCGCGGGTGACGGACCGGCGCTCGTCGTCGTGCTCGATCATGTGACCGACGACGGTAACTTTGGTGCCATTGTGCGCTCTGCCGAGGTCGTGGGCGCGGCGGGCGTCATCATTGCCAACAAGCGCGCCGCCGGCGTGACCGTTGGCAGCTACAAGACTTCTGCCGGTGCTGTCATGCACCTGCCTATCGCACAGGTTCCCAATATCGCCCGTGCGCTCGATGACCTCAAGGCCGCTGGCTTTTGGGTGGGCGGTGCCTCCGAGCACGCCGAGGGCAGCTGCTGGGATGCTCCCTTCGAGGGCCGCGTGGCGCTCGTCATGGGCTCCGAGGGCGACGGCATCTCGCGCCTGGTGCTTGAGAAATGCGACTTTTTGACCAAGCTTCCCCAGCGCGGCATGACCGAGAGCCTCAATGTTGCCCAGGCGACAACGGCGCTGTGCTTTGAGTGGCTGCGCCGCAATGCCGGCGAGCTCATGGGGGAGGAGTAGCGCATGTCCAAGAAGAACCGCGCCAAGTCCAAGGCCAAGCGCTTTGGCGAGGGCTCGGCCAAGCCGATTGTTTCGGCTGCGACCTATGGCGTGGGCGGCAATGCGTTTGCGCAGGCTATCGCCGACCCAGTCTCGACGGTGCACTCCAACAAGCCCGAGCTGCTGGTGGTCGACGGTTACAACGTGATCCACTGCACGCCGCGCTACGAAAAGCTCGTGTACGACCATTCCGACGATCCGTATTCCAGCGACGTTCACGATATGGCGCGCACTGCCCTCATCAACGACGTTGCCGCGTTTGCCCAAGGCCGCTACGAGGCCGTAATCGTGTTTGACGGCGCGGGCAATATCTCCAGCGAGCGCCCCAATCTGCCGGCCCGTGGCGTGCGCATCGAGTTTTCGCCGACGGGCGTCTCTGCCGATACCGTGGTGCAGAAGCTCTGTATCGAGGCACGCGAGGAAGGCCGCGCGTGCTCCGTGGTATCGAGTGACGGTACGATCCAGGCCGTCGTCATGGGCAAGGGCGTTACGCGCATCTCGAGCCGTATGCTGGTGGACGAGATCAAACAGATCGATAACGACGTTCACGAGGCAGAGGAAGCTCCGCAGATCAAGATGACCCTGGGCAGCCGCCTGAGCCCCGAGGCACTGGCCAAGCTCAAGGCCCTGCGCGGGAGGTAGGGGAGTTGGCGGGGCAATGCTGCCTTGCTAACTCCATTCAGCGATGTCGATCATTCTTTCGAGGCGCCACGTTAGCGCCTCCTTTAGATGAGGCAGTCTCGCTGTTAGAGCATCGTTTCTGGACAGAATCTCGATTGCCTCGTCAACGAAGCCTTCGAGTTTGTCGCCGTCAAACCAGCCCATGTCCTCGACGAGCAACATTTGTTTGGCGGGGCTTGAATGAAATTGTGCGCTGGTAAAGCTGTGCTCTCCCGCCCTAAGCTCCTCTAGTGATATGTTGCACCAGAGCGATGAGCCCGAATCGAAGATGGGGGCTGGTCTGCAGGCTAGCGTGTTTACGTTTCGCACAAGGCCAAAGTTACGCCAATGGCGGTCATAGTTGGCGATGATGTCGTCGCACACGATCATGCGGTCAAGGGCGTCTTTTATATCTGTCGCTCCAAGCTCTTCGCAGTTTGCTACATACCGTTCGTAATCGGTTAGTCGCTCGTCTGCATTTGCATGCTGGTTTACATAGAACGCAGGGACATATTCTTCTTCGTCAGTTAAGAAGACATCGCATATGCTCAGGGCGGAAGTGCCCGTGCCCTCGAGCGAGTAAGGCACATAATCGCAGGCGTTTAGGATGCGACGGTGGAGCGCGGTCGCCACCAGCTCGTTATAAGGTTCCTGGTCCAGGTGCGCTTCTGCCTTATGCAGAATTCGACGTTCGCCCTCGCACGTCCAGTACTTTTGAAGATTGCCGTCCGAGGTGTTATCGGGCTTTGCGGCAGCCGCTTTTCCCTCTGGGGCAAAGGGTGCAATGGACAGCGAGACGTCATCAAAGGCGTTATTGAAGAAGTTGATATCCTCCCAGGTGAGACCGGAACCTTGGGGCCTAATCCAATACTGGTCGGATAAGGAGAGGCCAAGATTTCGCTGTACGAGTTCATCGGGAACATCAACTGCGGCTTCTGCAAGCAGGGAGGCTAGCCCAATGCGTGCGAGCGGGATACCGCGGCCACGCCACCAAGTGCGGAAAGAGTCGAGCGATAGGGGGCTATTAGGGCCAAATACTCCAATAGGGGCGTGGGCGTAATCGATGTCGGCGCCGATATGGGTAAAGTCTTTTCGCGATGTGCTGTAGACCAGCTGAGCGACTTCGTGCGTGCGATTCATGAGGGTGAACGCGATCTCGCTCTTACCGTGGCCGCGGCGGGGACGTCCCCCCGTTTTGGTCACGGAACGGAGTCGCGTGTCGACGCTGTCTTTGTCGATGAGCCATACACCAGAAGCCTTGCGGGCATCAAGTGCTCCGTTTTTTATGAGCTCCTGCACCCTGCGCGGAGTGATGCCGAGCAGCTCGGCGGCTTCCTTGGTAGTAAGCATCACGAAACCCTTCGTCAAAACGAATAGTTTTATATATAGCAATTGTAATTAAAACTATTCGTTCTGACGAATGGTTTTGAGATTGAGGGCGAACCGACAGAAATGAACGGGCCTGGTACCTGTTGTTGCTGGATTTTGCATATTTGTATAACGCCGTGTGGCCTGTTGCGCCCCGTCCGTAATTCCTTTATTCTTAACAGGCTTCGCGCGAAAGCGCCAAGTGTGCCAGTGTGGCGCAACGGTAGCGCAACTGATTTGTAATCAGTGGGTTGCAGGTTCGATTCCTGTCACTGGCTCCATTAACAAAAGCGCAGGTCAGAGCTTGTTTTCTCTGGTCTGCGTTCTTGTTTTTAGGATGCTGTGTGCAACAGGCTGTGCAACGGCGTGTGCAATAAAACGGGTTTTAACTCTTCAAAATTGAAATGCGTATTCACAATCTCGTCACGTTTAGAACGTCTTGTCGATGTTATTCGGAATCGAAACCCCGTGCTTTCCGATCCATCCGGCGTATAGCTTGTCTCTCTGCTTGAACCATGCGACGCGCATGTTCCTCATGCGCCTTTGTGCAATATGATTTCTGTTTCTTAGTCGTCCTCCTCGGTTTTGACTGCTCCTTCTTCGCGGCCTCTGGGCTTGTAAGTGCGTGCATCGTTTGCTGACGGATCTTGTAGGGACGTTTGCAGAGTTCACAAGAACGCCAGGCTTGATTGCTCTGAAGATATTCCAGAAGCTGCGCAGTAAATGCCCTGGTAAGACTCCCCGCAAATTGTTTTTCAGGTTCCAGGTCTATTTTTGCCAGTTTTAGAAGAGTGCGATCAAGGATGATGCGGTGATTTTCGAGATAAGGATGCAGAGCGAGATCCAGAAAGGCGGCGAGGGGCGCTTCGAGCGATTCCAAGTAACGAGAGGCGACAATTCTTGCAGCGATGACATTCGGTTGTAAATCGTGCTCATTAATCTTTGAATTGATTTCTACGGGCAACTGACAAGCGACGGAAAGCTGGCCGAAGTGTTTCATGACGCTCTTGTTATTAGGCAATTTGGTCAGCAGCTTAATTGTCATGTCATAAGCCTTTGGCCCAAACGCAGATTTACACGCGAAGAGAAGCGCTGCGACTTGCATGATAGATATGGTAGAAAGCAGGTCATCCATCAGAATGACTTGCTCGTTATTCTTCCTTATACCCTGAATCAGGTTTGCCGCTTCTGTACCAGCTGAACCGTCGCGTCCTTTGTAGTGATTAAACAACGATAAATCAAAGGCGTCTCTGATTTCGACACTTCTTTGTGAACCGTCTAGTGCGTCTTGCCATTTTTCAAAGCCGTCACCTATCGGATTGTCAGAGAACTCATCGTTAGAGATATATCGTTTTTCAACCCGCTCAAACTCTCCGGCGTAGGGTGAAACGGGGAGACCGTAGGCTTCGATGAAACGTTTGACTTCACCTAAGTCACTCGTATCTAAATTGAGTAGGGCACCCGTTGCAAAGCCGTCTGGAAGACCGTATGCCTTGGCTCCGGCTTTGCAAAGGAACGCCGGACGCTCTGAGCCGTCGAAATTGACGCAAATCAGTCGGGCAATTGGCAATGTCCAAGGGACTAAGTCGTCGTTAGTGGTGGGAACTTTAATTTTTCCTGTACTCATAAGTGCTCCTCTAGCTGCTCAAAGCCCGTTAAACTCCATTCTGCTAAAAATAATAGTTAGCGCCATGTCGCAGGTCAAGTAGTGTGAACTACGTAAACCACACGAACGAAAGGAGTTCAGATGAACGATATAAACGCGAATCAAATGAGCACTGTGAGGCGTAAGGAATGGTGTCGAGCTTTGAACAAGATTCCGTATGCTTGTGTCACAGCGCGTGATATCGCAATGCTCATGAACGTTTGTAAGACGACTTCAATTGAGATTCTAAAAGCAGCGGGTGGAATCAAGATCGGTCGGGCCTGGCGCGTCGACAAAGCTGACCTGATCACATACCTTGCCGGTCTGGAGTGCGATAACAATGACCGCTAAGACCGTAGCCTCACTGCTCGACGCCGCGTTACCCGTTGGCGGTACGCGCGGCGTCGCCGCGCACGTCGCCGACGCGTGTGGCGCTGCCGAGCGTACCGCCAACGGTCCTGCGCTTGTCGATAATACTGGCTCAGCGTACAAGATGGACTCCATGGATGGTGCCAATGCCCCCACCCCCATCATCCATATCAAGACGACTGTCACCCCTGAAGAGTGGTTGTTGCTCTGCAAGAAAGAGGGCTCGAGGAATGAGGGACGGGGTGTGGGGGTGAGGAATACTCCGAAACTGATTGAAGAGGAGAGCTCTAAAAGACTTGAGAAGATAGCGAGGAGCCAAGAAGCAATTGATGACGATTGGTTCGTGAAGGGGAAATGGCTCTGGGTTACCGGCAAGGATCAAGATGAAGCTACAGTTGAAGCGACGTTGAAGGCGATTGCAACGGGATCTGAGTTCGAGTTCGCTTCGGCGAAACAAATGGTGTCAGCCTGGAATAGCGCTGATTTGTACGGCTCGAACAACAAAGACAGGACTTTGGATAAGTATCGCTCGGTTCAGAACCTGCTAGTGTCGTATCTGGGTTATTCGAGGGACAAGACAGAAGTCAGCATGCTGTACGAGCTTCTCGACGAGCGTCGTCTAAATAAACTTGCGACCATTCTGTCGTCGATTTATTCAGGAAAGGAGCTGCGTAGCTACTATCTGCGTCTCGGCGCTAAAGCGGAAGAAGTCGACAAGCTGTTTGACTGTTTAAAGAAAACGGTTTGCACGACTGCGTAATGATCATCATCGACATTCGAATATAGTTGAGCCCGGCTATGCTGGGCTTTTTGATAAGAGGTTGCTAATACTGTATTTCTCTTCGCCGATTCGCCTTCAAATGAGCATTAACCGATAAATGACTTTATCTAAAATGATGACATCTGAGCTGTAACGAAGGAGTCGCTATATGAAGACCGTCTACGATGCCCTTGACCCTATCGTCAACGGGTCGGCAACGACCAAGGAGAAGGGCGACAAGTATGAGGCGGCCTGCGTCTACTATCTCAAGAACGACCCCTTCTACGCGCTGTTCTTCTCCCGTGTCGGTACGATAGCCCAGGCACTCGAATGGGACGATTGCCCCGTCCACGACACCCAAGACAACGGAATCGACCTCATGGCCCAGACCGCCGAGGCGGGGGAATGGTGGGCGATCCAATGCAAGTGCTATGACGGCGAGAAGGACCTTCCCAAGGGCATCTGCGATTCGTTCTTCGCCCATGCGGCATTTATCGACGGCGTCGACTCCCTGATGGTCATGACGACGGCGAAGGGTCCGGGAAAGAACCTCCAGAAGCAAATCGACGCCAGCGGGTCCATGTACATCGATACCGCCAAGATGGCGGCCTCCAATATCGACTGGACTCCGTTTATCGAGGGCGTCCCCGCTGGCGAGCGCGTGACCTACGACCTCCGCCCTCATCAGGAGCGCGCGGTCGCGGCAATCGAGGAGAAGTGGGCGGAGTTCGACCGCTGCAAGGCGATCATGGCGTGCGGCACGGGAAAGACCCTCATGTCCCTTCGCCTCGTCGAGGACTGGATCGGCCCCGCCGCCGGCACAATCCTCTTCTGCGCGCCGTCGATCTCCCTCGTCGGACAGTCCATGCGCGAGTGGATGGGCCAGAGCCGCGTGCCCATGTCTTCGCTCGTCGTCTGCTCGGACTCGAAGGCGTCGCGCAAGGACGACGTCATCCCGATGACGCTCGATTCATTCGAGTATCCCGCAACGACGAATCCCGAGAGCCTGTACCGCTCGTACAAGCGTTGCAGACGCTCGAACCCCGACGGGCTGGTCGTCATTTTCTCGACCTATCAATCTATCGGCGTCATCCATGACGCGCAGGCGCTCGGCATGCCCGAGTTTGATATCGTCGTGTGCGACGAGGCCCACCGCACGACCGGCAACGCCCTCCCCGGCGTCTCCAAGACTGAGGCTTCGGCCTTCATGAAGATCCACTTCAACGAGAACGTTGCCGCCAAGAAGCGCCTGTACATGACGGCGACCCCGCGCATCTACGGCGAGACCGCCAAACGCAAAGGCGCCGAGGAGGACTACACCATCGCCTCCATGGACGACGAGTCCATCTACGGCCCCACCGCCTACCAGATCAAGTTCGGCGAGGCCGTGGAGCAGAAGCTGCTCACCGACTACAAGGTCGTCGTCCTCACCGTCCAGGAGGATGCCATCGGGGACCGCCTGCCCTCCCTGGAGAGCGACCAGGGCGTCAACGCAATGAGCCTGGAGCCCTCGGACATCGGCAAGATTATCGGCTGCTGGAAGGGCCTCGTCGATCACGGCGAGGGCGCGCCCGACGACGCGACCGGCCTCGGTGGCATGCTCGTCGTCGATGACGTCGAGACCATGGTGACCGACTGCAAGCCGCTGCACCGCGCCGTCGGCTTCTGCTCGACCATCAATGCATCGAAGACCATCACGGAGGCCTTCTCGCAAATCGTCGAGAAGTTTGCCGAAGACGAGCACGAGGAGCTCCCGCTCAAGTGCGAGCTGCGCCATGTCGACGGCAACATGCCGTCCGACCAACGCACGAGAAACATCACCTGGCTCGGAGGGGACGTCGCCGAGGACGAGTGCCGCATCCTCACCAACGCGCGCTGCCTCGCCGAGGGCATCGACGTGCCCAACCTCGACGCCGTCATCTTCTTCAATGCCAAGAACTCGACCGTTGACGTCGTCCAGGCCGTCGGCCGCGTCATGAGGCGCGCCGAGGGCAAGGACTTCGGCTATATCATCCTGCCCATTTTCGTCCCCGCCGGCATGACGCCGGAGGAGGCGCTCGACGACAGCAAGGTGTTCGCGAACGTCTGGAGCATCCTCCAGGCCCTCCGCTCGCACGACGAGCGAATCGAGGCCAAGGTCAACGCGCTCGCCCTCCAGCAGGAGGCCGAGAAGAACAAGGTTGCCGGATCTGCCAACCAGAAGGGGTGGGACGCCGGCGACCTCAAGCTCAAGCAGGAGGAGGAGAGCCAGAAGGCGGCGGAGATCACGCAGGGCGTGCAGATGAGGCTTACGTTCTTCCCGGTCGAGCGCTGGGAGAAGGCCGTCAAGACCACGCTGGTCAAGAAGTGCGGCACGCGTATCTACTGGGACGAGTGGGCCGAGGACGTGGCGAAGATCGCCCAGCGCCACATCGAGCGCATCGGCAAACTCGTCCGCGAGAACGACGAGGTGTCCGGCAGCTTCAAGACGTTCCTGCACGGCCTTCAGGACTCGCTAAATCCCAGCATCACCGAGCAGGACGCGGTCGAGATGATCGCCCAGCACATCATCACCGTCCCGGTGTTCGACGCCCTATTCGGAGACTTCGAGTTTGCGAAGTCGAACCCCGTGTCCGTCGCCATCGAACGTTTCCTTGGTGTGCTCGAAGAGCATAAGATCGAGGAGGCGTCGGATTCCGAGGTCCTCGACGACGTGTATGCGAGCGTGCGCCGCCGCGCGGCCGCCATCCAGTCGGATGCGGCGCGCCAGCAGCTCATCCGCGACCTCTACGAGAAGTTCTTCAAGGTCGCGTTCAAGGCGACCTCGGACAAGATGGGCGTCGTCTACACCCCGACCGAGATCATCGACTACATCCTTCGCGAGACCGACCGCGTTCTCAAGCGCGAGTTCGGCCAGTCGCTCGCCGACGACCGCGTGCATATCCTGGACCCCTTCGCGGGCACGGGCTCGTTCATGGCGCACCTCATCGAGAGCGACCTCATCCCCGACGAGAAGCTCAAGCGCAAGTACACCCGCGAGATCCACTCCAACGAGATCCTGCTGCTCGCGTACTACATCATGACGGTGAATATCGAGTACGCCTACCATGCCCGCATGGGCGGCGGCTATCAGCCATTCGAGGGTGCGGTGCTCACCGACACGTTCCAGATGACCGAGGAGTCGAACACGCTCGACGATGAGGTGTTCTACGACAACACGGACCGCGTGCGCATCCAGAACGCGCTCCCGATCCGGGTGATTGTGGGCAACCCCCCATACTCGGTGGGCCAGACGAGCGCCAACGACAATAACCAGAACGAGAAGTATCCGACGCTCGACAGTCGCATCGCGCAGACGTACGTTGCGAAGACAACTGCGACCAATAAAAATTCCCTGTACGATTCTTACATCCGAGCGTTCAGGTGGGCGAGTGACCGAATCAAGGATAAGGGCATCGTCTGTTTCGTTAGCAACGGGGGCTGGGTCGACGGGTCCTCGTCCAACGGGTTTCGTCGCTCGCTCGTCGAGGAGTTTAATAGCATCTATGTCTTCAACCTTAAGGGGAACCAGAACACTTCAGATTGGAAGCGCGAGGGTGGCAAGGTGTTTGATGCTGGCGCGAAAATCGGTGTCGCTATAACCATGCTGGTCAAGAATCCAGATTCTAAAGAGCGTGGCGTTATCCACTACCACGATATTGGCGACTATCTAAGCCGCGAGGACAAGTTGAATCTGATTCGCGATTTTGCGGTCAATGGCGACATGGAATGGTCGATTATCAGGCCTGACAGATACGGTGACTGGCTGAATCAGCGAGACGATTCGTTTTATGAATTCGCACCGCTGGGAGTTACGAAGAGGAAGCCCCCCTACGGTCTATTTACCATCTGGTCTGCGGGCCTTAAAACGCAGCGCGACCCTTGGGCGTGGGGATTTTCTCGTTCGAAAGTGCAGGAACAAATGGAGCGCCTGCTATCGAACATGGACGCTGAGATTCAAACCGCGAAGGGCGAAGGGCGCGCAATTGAATATGATCCGACCCGCTTCAGCTGGACGCGGCGTATGGAGGATGCTGCTAGGAAGGGAGAGCGGCTGGTCTATAACTGTGACGAGGTCGTAATGGGGTCGTATAGGCCGTTCTGTAAGCAATGGGTTTACTACGATCGTGTGATGAACGAAATGACCTACCAGCAGCCCCGCCTTTTCCCTCTCGCGGTAAGCGGGAGGGAAAAGGCCGAAAGGACCTACCAGCAGCCCGATATCCTCTCAAAGATAACGGGAAAAGGCGGGGCCGAAATGACCTACCAGCAGGACTCCTTCCGTTGCTTGGATAATTTGGTCATTACGGTTCAAGGAAATGAAGCGGTGCCGTTTTACGCATTGATTTATGATTCGATTCCCAGTCTGACCGCTCATGGCGGAAATCAGTGTTTCCCTCTGTTCTGGTATGAAGAAAAGCAAGTCGGGATGAATCTCTTCAGCGGAAATGGCCGTGCTGCTTCTGGTGACCAGACGTCTCTTTATGGTAATGAGGCGCCTTGTGTCGAACGGTCCTATACGCGCCACGATGCCATCACTGATGAAACCCTTAAGGTTTTCCGTGATGCTTATCCGCACGCGTTTCCGAACCGCTACAAGAAGGACGGAGGCATCGAGCTCACCAAGACCGATATCTTTTATTACGTCTACGGCATCCTGCACTCTCCTGAGTATCGCAAACGCTTCGAGTCGAATCTCAAGAAAGAGCTGCCGCGCATCCCGCTCGCTGCGGACTTTGCCAGGTTTTCGGAGGCGGGACGAAAACTCGCCCATCTTCATCTCGATTACGAGGAAATTGACCCATGGGCATCGATTGTCGAGGACGGTGACTCGGTGAACCCTGGCCGTACGGTCAAGATGGCATTCGGCAAGTGCAAGAAGGACGAGGGGCATCCCAAGGGCCAGGACATGACCGTCCTCAAGGTCGCCGAGAACATGACGCTGCGCGGTATCCCGCTTGGGGCATACGAGTACGTCGTTAATGGGCGCTCGGCCATCGGCTGGCTCATGGATCGCTATCAGGTCCGCAAGGACAAGGCGTCGGGCATCGTCAACGACCCCAACGACTACAGCGACGACCCGCGCTATATCGTCGACCTGGTCGAGCGCGTCGTGACCGTGTCGATGGAGACCATCGCTATCGTTAACGAGTTGCCAGCCCTGAACGAGAAGGCCCAGCCTGCCGACTGGCCCGCCGCATGGAAGGTGAAGTAACAGCTGAAGGGGATTCATGATTCGCGGATAGCGACGTTGCATATTGGGGTTGATGAACATCGCCCGATAGCGTGTCGCCGCGGGACGGATGGTTATCACAACTGCCCGGTTCTCGAAGGAGGCACGACGCTATGCAGAAGGTCTACTCGGCCAGACGGTCGTGCTCGTCGACGGCTCCGCGCTCGCCGGCCTCATGATCGACTACGGTGTCGGCGTGAGCACAAGGCAGGTTTACGAAATCAAGGCCGTGGACACGGACTTCTTCGAAGAATAGCGAGCAAGCGGCTACCTCGCGCCCTTCCGCCCGTTGCACTTCGAGCAGAGCACCTGCAGATTAGACGGCACGGTCTTACCGCCCCTAGCGACCGGCACGATATGGTCGATGTGCAATCCAACACCATCGGGCATGTACTTCCCGCACATCTGGCAGGTGTAGTTGTCCCTTCGCGCTATCTGCTCGCGCAGCTGTTTAGTCATCAGCTTCCGCTGGTTGCGAGCATGGTAATCCCTGAGCGTCGCTTCGTCGTTAATGGCGGCGAGGCGGTTTCGCCTGTTCACAACCCAGTCCCAGCTCACGGCCATCACGCTATCGTCCACGGACACCTTGTAGGACGTCTTCACGTAGTTCCTCTGCCTGTAGCGTGTCTGCTCACGGCACGTGACAAACTGGAACGCGTGCGCGTCGTCGAGTGTCTCGGCGTATTGCCGCTCCCGGCGCTTCCGCAGGCTGCAGGTCTTCAGGTATTCCTCCTGCTGTGCCTTCCACTCCTGGATGCAGGAGCGCTCCGCGACTATCTTTTCCCAGTTGGCGGGCTCGAGCATAAAGCGATCTATCAGGTCGTCGATCTTCACGTTGCGCCTGCCGGAGACATCGAACCGCTCGACGAAGTATGGGTAGTGAAAGGGATTCGCCAGGACTCTTCGCACCAGAGAGACGACGCAGCAGATGAGAACAATCGAGACAACGGCCGCAACGATGTAGGGAAGCAGATCGACGGCGACGAGATTTCCCCATTTATCGACATGATAGTAAGTAAACAAGATGGCTCCCATTCGCTCGTATTGGCATCAGATGATAGACCAACGCAAGCACTCGCCCTTTTACCACCCCGCCCAGACACAACCACGCAACCCCCACACCATGTTCGCTTTACAAAACCAAACGCCCGGCCGATACTGGTAGAAGCAAAACACGAACACGTGTACGGGAGGTAAGGCATATGATCATGAAGAAGCACTCCCTCGCGGGCACCTGCGGCATCCCCACGGAGGACCGCCGCATCTACATCCCGGTGGACGTCAACGGGACCGACGACCCCGACCGTGGCCCGTCCGACCCGGTCACCATCCACTGGCCCGACGGCCGCTCCTGGCAGGTCGAGTCCATCTACTTCCGCTCCGAGTTCGGCCGCGCCCTCTTCGGCAATCTCTGCGTGCGCTACGACGTCTGCATCGCAAAGCAGCGCAAGACGGTCTGGTGGGAGCACGGCGACTGGTTCGTCGAGCGTGGCAGCGGCATGGCGGTGACGCCCGCGTGACAGATCACACCAAGGACTTCGGCGGCGGCATCACGGTGCGCGCCCGCGGCGACAGGCCAGGTCGGCGCGTCCACAAGCAGTACGTCGACGTCTACGCCCGCGCAAACGCCGACGGGACCATGGTCCCCATCCGCGTCTGCTGGCCGGACGGGCGCTGCTTCACCATCGATCAGATCCTCGAGATCGAGCCCTTCGGGGCTATCGTGCAGAACGCCCAGACGGCCACCTACACCGTTCGCTTCGGCCAGTGGCGCACCCAGCTCATGCTCGAGCACTACCACGAGGAGGACGACATCCACGGGGCTGAGGACCACCTGCGCTGGTGGGTCTGGGCGTTCGACAACACCCTCACCAAGAACGACGTGGGGGTGTAGACCCGTCGCCGGAACGTAAACGTCGTACGTCAAAAGGCCTCTGTCCTCCGAATGTCCCGTTCAAAAAAGTGACGAGCGCTCGTCAGGGTCAAAATGCTGCATATCAAAATCGCTCAAGCAATCGGCTACAATGCGAAGTGGCGGGCAACGCATACGCGGTGCCCTTTCGCTTTAAGACCTCTTTGCGTGCTTTCCGGGCTACTTGGGGGTCTTTTATCATGTCACAGAGTAACCGCCAAACGTCAAAAACGTCCGCTAGGCGTAAGGCCATCAAGGCGCTCGTCGGAGTCGAAAGGTTTTCCTGTAATGCATGACGCGAGATTGTCGGCAAATCGGTCGATTTGGCCTGCGGCATATTCGACGATTCTGTCCGGATCCTGTAGGTCGCCGCGGGATGCCGCGAGGAGCGTCGCCGCGAGCCCGCGCATCTCGTAGCTGATATCGAAGATCTGGTTCTGCTCGGCTTCTGTCATGGATGCCCCTTTCCGGAAACGATGCGTAACCCATATTCTCCCCTTCGGGCCCGCCGCCGGCGGGCCCTTTTGCTGCCGCCGGTATCCGGCATGCGCCGCCGTATGGCCACGGCTCCGCGGCCGGGTGGCACCTCCGCTACGCCGCGTCAAGGGGGCCCATGAGACCCCGCACAAACCTCCGCTCCGCTCCGGTTGGTGGAGGTCGTCATGGACCTCCCTTGACCCGCCTTCGCTCCGGTGCGGCTTTGCAGGGAGCAAAGCCGACGACGACGCGCGGCGTCGCCATTCGGCTTTGCCCGCAGGGGCGAGATGTTGAGGGCAGGGTGCCCGGAACGGAGGAAGAGATGCAGCAGCTGATGACGAGGGAAATCGCCAAGACGGCTCCAAGGCTCTACGAGCAGGACGGAGCAGAGGACCCCACGGTCTATGCCCACTACTTCTCGTGCATGAACGGATGGGACTGGTGGCTGCTCGAGTTCGACGGCACGGACGAGGCGTTCGGCCTCGTCGAGGGCTACGACGACGAGCTCGGCTACTTCAGCATCAAGGAGATGGAGGAGCTGAACCGCCAGATGGGGTTCGCCGCCGTCGAGCGCGACGAGCACTTCTCCCCGAAGCCGCTCAGCGCCGTCAGGAGGAGGTAGCCGCATGGTCACGGTCGAGTTCGACTCCATGGGCGAGGCGGTCCGCCTCGCCCTCGTGGCCGGGGAGTACGTGGGAGGCGGCCTCGCCGTCCTCCTCCTCGACGCCACGGACCCCGCTCCGACGGCTACATGGCCGAGTGGGGCGTGCTCACGGCGAACGTGCCGGCTGCGGCCGAGTGGTGCCGCGGGCACGGCAACATCGCCATCGACGCCGCGGTCCCCGCGGCACTCCTCAAGGCACTCGTGGCCGCCGGCATACTCCGGATGGCCGGCCGCTCGGCTGCGTCCGGGATGGCCCGCTACCCGCTGGCCACGGTCGCCGGGCACGCCCTCGACGGCATGGGCGGCCTGACCGAGACCCTCGAGGAGGCGCTCGGCTCGACGGTCGTCGTCGAGTACGAGTCAGGCGGCGACGGCGGCGCGTTCGAGGCGGGGACCGCGCCGGCGGGCTCGGCCGAGCTCGAGCGCCTCATCGCCGCCGCGAGGTCCGAGGCCGACGCGTTGGCGGCCGCCGGCGGATGGGCGGCCGTCCGGGTCGGTTTCGGGGACGCCGAGACCATCGACTGCGAGACGGGCCGGACGGTCTACGTCGCGGGGTGAAATAGGAGGAGAGCGCAAGCGCGGTCCGGATGGGCCGCGCTTTTCTTTTCCCGGGGATGCGGAACTCCCGCCGCCCAAGTGCCTTGGACGGTGGGAGCAGGATAAGGGCGCACTACGGGCGCCCGGGATTTTGCGGCGCAACTCGGCGGGCCGAGTTCGTTTTCGCTGGTAGCGTTGCCGGTCAAGCCGGAAAGGCGACGGCGGCCCTCCGTCATACGCGTCCCGAGCGCCGTATGACGGAGGGCCGTTTGCGCGGGCAGGGCCGTATGACGCGTCAGAACCCGTCGGGCGCCGCGGACACCTTGCGCTTCCTGCCGCCGGACGGCGACCCCTTGGGCTTTTTCGGCTTCTCCGGGATACGCCAGACCGGTGCCGGGGCGTCGTTGCGGGCCTCCCCCTCGAGCGCCCGCGCGAGCAGCGCGCCCTCGGCCTCCGGCGACGTCATGCCCAGCAGCGGCCCCAAGAACGTCTCCGTGATGTCGCGGCTGGCGAGCGCCATCGGTCCCTCCGCGTCGATCACGAGCGCGCCGTTCTCGCGCGCGCTCCAGGCCATGAGCTCCGACGGGGTGATCAGCGGACGGCGCGCCACGGAGAACGACTTGCCGGACGAGGAGCTCTGCGTCCCCTTGGTGGAGCTCTGCCCGGTCGTCTTGACACTGTAGTCGCCGAGTCGCTTGCTGATCTCCTCCGCCTCGCCGACGGACTCTACCGAGAGGACGACCTGGGTGCCGAGCAGCGCCAGCAGCGCGTCCGACTCTGCCCTGGAGTAGCCGCACCGGGCCTCGAGCAGGCGGGTGTTCTGGAGCACGAAGACGACGTGCAGGCCGATGCTGCGGACCTCCGCGAGATCGCCGAGGAGGCGGGGGATCTTGGGGATCCCGGACCCTTCGTCGATGGCGAGCAGGGTCTCGGCCGGCAGCCTGCCGCCCGACAGGCGCGCGGTCTCGCGCAGCGCCGACAGCGCCTGGGAGAAGATGCACGAGACGAGCGCGCCGCGGTCCCCTCGGTCCGTCGCGCTGGCGATGTAGAGGATGGTGGGCTTGCGCCCGACCGATGCGAGGTCGACCTCGCCGTCCCAGAGCATTCGGCTGACGTCGTCGTCGCAGAAGGACATGAGGTAGTTGCGCGCGGTGGAGACGAGGGCCTCCCCTCCGCCGCCGTTCGACGAGGCGACGAGGAGGAACTGGCGCGCCGGGTTTCCCGCCGGCAGGTCCGCGGCGAGCTCCTCCAGCGACTTCACGGCGCTCTTCCCGTCGCGGGGTTCCAGGAGCGCGAGCACGGTCGAGAGGTTCCGCGCGCCGTCGGGGATCCGCTCGTCCGCTATCGCGAGCAGGCAGAGGCCGGTCAGCAGGTTGCGGCTGGCGTCCGTGAAGAACCTCTGGCCAGAGGAGAAGGCATCGGGCACGATGGCGGACGACAGCTCGCGGAGCTCGGCCACGGCACCGGCGACGCCCTCGGTCCCGAGTGCCGCGATAGCGCGGTCGAGGGGGTTGAACCTCGTTGACTTGACGGGCTCGTCGAGCCGAATGGCGACGACCTCCATCCCGGCCCTCCTGGCGAGCGGCTCGGTCCATGCGCGGATCTCGGACTTCGGGTCGTGGACGATGACGGAGGTCGGGATCCCGTGGGCGTTGCGGTCGATCGCGGCGGCCACGCTGACGGCAAGAGACCTTCTCGTCTTGCCTGCGCCGCTGCCCGCCCTTATGAGACAGTGGATGGCCGGGACCATCGCGATCCCGCCGCCGACGCAGCCGGCCGCAACGAGCCCCCTCGCGGCCTCCTTCCCGTCCCACGGCGGGCAGCGCCTTGCGACCCTGGACGGCCTCGACTCGAGCCAGGCGTCCCCGTGCGTGCGCGTGGGCGCGCGGTCGCCGGCGAACGTCCCGTCGTGGAGCCTCAGCCACGAACGTGCCCACGAGACGAGGCCGAGGACCATGATGGTGACTGCGACGGCTGCGACCGCGGCCAGCAGCCCGCCCACTTTCCCGGTTGCCAACGTGTCGGCGAGCGTATCCAACGGGTTGCGGAGGACGGTGTCGGGCTCGGCCCCCGGGTCGCCAACCTGCAAGTGCAACAGGGTGGAGAGGTCGGAGGCGAGCGATGCCATCCACCAGCTCGCGTAGTCCCACGCGCTGACGGTCGCGATGGCGGCGACGACGGCGACTATACCGTGGGCCGCCAGCGTGTCGGCGAGCTCCCTCCTCATGTTGCGGTTGAAGGATTTGGGTTTCATCTTCTCATTGTCCTTTCTATCCTGTTCGC
Source organism: uncultured Collinsella sp. (assembly GCA_902491565.1). Lineage (GTDB taxonomy): Bacteria > Actinomycetota > Coriobacteriia > Coriobacteriales > Coriobacteriaceae > Collinsella. The sequence continues at coordinate 137,482 of CABUIE010000002.1, read as the reverse complement.
AATCTTCACGGTCGGGGCACTCGACGGCCCGGTGCCGCCGGATGCCAGGATCCGCAGGGCCGAGGCGATGAGCCGCAGGACCCTCTCTCCGGCCTCGTCCCCCATGTCGCGGCCACCGGCGTCCCGCGTGGCCTCCCTTGCGATGAAGGCCGTCATCGCGGCCGCGCGTCCGAGGGCCGGGCCGGCCGACGGCACCTGCCGGAAGATCCGCTCCGCCGTGGGGCACCCCTTTAAGTCGTTGCGTTCGATCGACTGGCCGCGGGCGACCTTTCGGCCGATTGCCTCAAGGCGCCTTTTCGGGATACAGGCCCGGGCCTCGGTGGCGAGGCCGGCCTCCCGCCGCCTCTCCACCGCCAGGCCGGTTCTGGGCGCGGCGCGTCGCGTCGGCATCTCCTCACGAGTCGGCGTCCTGTCGGGTACCAGGACGCGCAGGGCCGCGTTCTCGCACCGGAGGCCGAGGTCGGCGGCGACCCTGCGAACATAGGCGTCTCGGGCCTCCCCGGTCAGGCACTTGAGGCCGGCGCACCTCTCGACCGCCTTCCCGTGGCGGTCCAGCGCGCCGGCGAGTTCGGGGGAGCCGGATGCCGCCCGGTCGAGGGCCTCCCTCAGCGCGGCGGACGTCTCCGGGTGGAACCGCCTGAGGTGGGCGGCCTCAATCCTTCCGTCCGGCGGCAGCTCGATATCGAAACGGTTCCGGTCGATGCGGGAGACGGCGTCCAGCGCGGCCTCCCTCGCGAGGTCGCGCTCGATGTAGGCCTCCCGCAGCAGCGGCGCCATGGCCTTCGAGGAGATCTCGAGCCGCGCCGCCTCCATCTTCCGCTTGGGGAGCAGCGCGTCCCACTCGCCCGCGTGGTCGACCGTGAGGATGTGGACGTGGTGGCTCGTGCCGTTGACATGCATCGCCGCGTAGAACTCCACGCGGCTCTCGGGCACACCGGTCATCTCGGAGAAGAGCCTCGGCCACTCGGAGCGCACCAGCGCCTGCCAGGCGTCCAGGCGGTCGAGGCCGGCAGCTGGGGCGATGTCGTTCGGGACCGTGACGACGGTGGTGAGCACCGCACCGCCGTTTTGGGCGATGGCACGCCTGGCCTCCGCCACGGCGACCGGGCCGTCCGCGCCCCAGAGGCCGCCCGTCGAGCCGGTCCTGTTCGCGGCGTAGGCGGCCAGGCCGTCCACGCCGAGCCTCCTGCCGTCCGCCTCGCTTACCTCGATGACGACGCCGCGGCGGGTGCCGGCGTATGCCGCCAGGCCTGCGGCGGTCGCCCTCGCGGACGCTCCCGCGCGGACGACGGAGTGGTTGACGATGACGGGCGGGCTAGCCATCGGCGCGCTCGCGCGCGTGGAGCTTCACCTCGTCGATGCGGCCGAGGCCCGCGCGGCTGAGCTCGCCGGCCTGCGCGAGGTAGTTCTTCCAGATGTCCGCGACGGGGACGTCGTCGAGCGAGGCGTAGGAGGCCTTGAGGACGTCTGCCGACATGAGGCCGGCCATGATGGCGGCAGTCATGGGGCGCGAGAGGACCGCGGCGATGCGGTCCTCGGTGGCGTCGAGCTTGCGCTCGATGTCGAGTGCGGCGACGTCCATGCGGGCGTCGACGACGCCGCGGATGAAGCCCGCGACCTCGTTGCCGTAGAGGTCGAGCCCCTCCGCGGCGAGCGCCGAGCGCAGGAGCGAGCGGATCTCGTCGCTGATGTTGGAGTTGCTGAGTTCGGCCCGCGTCTTGAGGGCGGTGTAGAGCTTTGAGTCGAGTTTCACGCTGACGGTTTTAGTTTTTGTCATCTAGACTCCTTAACAAACGGGGGCCAAATGGCCCCCGTTTTTAGCAAGATACTGTGAAGGTGATCGGATAGTTCTCTGGTGCCTTATCAGCTGGTAATGGCATATAAGCGATAAGTTTGTTAGAGAGTTCAAGACTGTCGAGGTCAATTGATTCCTCGATTTTCTCAATGGGACTGAGGCTGAAACCGCCGGAATAAGCACCCGCTCCCAAAATGATGCGTGCGAGGTCGGCCTTGGGGATGTCCTTCCAACGCCTAATGATTTCAACTACGATCGACGCACGTTTTTCGTTCAGTTTCTCAGCAACGGTCTGAGTAACGATAAGTGCGCTCGGTGCATGCTTCACCGGATATTTGAACTTCAGAAGTGCCGGGCCCGAGTAGGCGGGAACGCCGGTATCAAGAACGATTTCGGAGTCATGCGGGACGGAGTACAGCAGCTCGCCGCGTTCAATGACGCCGTTGGCTTTATCGAATTCAAACATATAATCCTCCAGGGCTTTGTATTGGTTGGTTTCCCGTAACCTTTGGTTAATTTGATGCGCCGATATACTTGAGAACGCTATCGCGGTTGATTCGCCATAACTTGCCGCACTTCACGGCTTTGAACGTCCCGTTCTGGCAGAGGCGGTAGACAGAGCGGTCGCTGATGCCGAGCAGGTACGCGACCGGCAGCGGATCGACGATATCCGGCATACTGCGGAAGTCGTCGACTCCGATACGCTTTTCTTTGAATTTCATTTCGGTCTCCTTTCTGGAATTTGCCGATTTCTCTTATTTCGCAGTCTGACACGCCGCCGCCGGCATTCGTCAAAGTACGGGCAGGGCGGACGCTATGGACAAAAAAGACGTTGAAGGGTCGAGGCAACAAGAAAAGGCCCGGTTAAAGCCGGGCCTCCGAGCCACTGTTGACTTCTTTGCTTGCGACGAAGCAAATCACTCTTTATATAAGCGTCCAAGAGTTCTCATAGCCGATGCGGTGGCTGCTGGGTCGGCACTGGCGTATCTGTCGAGTGTCATCGACGCCTTCGAGTGCCCCATGAGGCTTGCGAGAGTCCTCGGGTCGATTCCGTTGGAAACGGCGTACGTTGCAAAACTGTGCCTGAGGTCGTGGAAGGTGACGGTGTTCTTGTTCAAGACACCATGGAGCTTCAAGGCCTTTGCCAGGGCCCGCCAAGCGTCGTTGATCCTGGGCGGTTTCAAGAAGGAACCGTCCGGAAAGCCGAGGACAAACAGTTCGTCGCTGAACTCAACGCCCAGATTCGCGCATTCGAACTTCATGTCGGCCTCGCGCTTCGCAAGGTCTTTCATAAGGTCTTTCGGGCAGTTGGGGATAGCGCGCCGGCTGCTAATGCTCTTGGGGCCCTTGATATAGAACTCGTTATCCGTGTGCCCAATCGCGGCCTCGACTCGGATCGTTGCGGATTTAAAGTCCACGTTTTTCCATTTCAGGGCGCAGAGCTCGCCGCGCCGCAATCCCGTGTAGAGCGCCATCTTGGCTGCAAGCATCGCTGGGATATCTATGGAGGCGTTCAGAGTGTTCAAGACCCTGGTTCGCTCTTTGGTTGTAAGCGAATTCGGTAGACCGTAGTTCGCGTCTTCATTTTTGGGGACTTTTGCCCAAGAGGCCACGTTTTCGTCAATCCATTTCTTTCGCATTCCATATTTGAGCGAGCCTCGTAACAACCGTAGGGAATTGCAGGCGGTGGACCGTGCGTGGGTTGAGGCGATCGCCGTTATCCATTCCTGAACATCCTCTTCCGTAAGGTCTTCCAATGGGACATCACCGAGATACGGTTCGATATTCCGGCGGAGCATGCCGTGGTATCCGGTCGCCGTGGAGCGCGCGACGTCCGCGCACTCGATATCGATATAGCATGTCACGAGCTTTGAAACGGTGATACCAAGCCCCTTGGGTTTAGCTGCTTCTGCGGTGGCCTTCTCATTGAGAGATGCGCGGATGGATTCGGCCTCGAGCATGGCGGCATCGCGATGCTTATGGCTTCTGCCTTTATCGCGCCCTCGATGTTCCAAGAGCTGAGTCTTCTTATGCCAGATGCCGTTCTCCAAATAGGGGAACTGTGCGCGCCAGCGATCGTCCTTAAACTTATAAATAGACGAGGTGGTGTATTTCTCTTCCATTGTCCCTCCGTGTGCAATCGCGTGTGCAATGAGTGTGCAATTTGACTGTTTCGGAGACGTCTCAAGTGAGACTATAAGCGGAAAACGAAAGAAAAAGGCGAGGTTACGGTCGCTATAGTCGCAGATGGACGCTATTAACCAGAATGGAAAGCGATGTAATCAGTGGGTTGCAGGTTCGATTCCTGTCACTGGCTCCATGAGGGTTTCGGGCTCTGTCTCTATATGGGACAGAGCCCGTTTCTATTTAGGTGGTGCGCCATCGGGTTAGCGCCCATCCCGTTTTTGGTTTGTCTCGTCCTCCAGTTTGTCTAAATCTGTAACACCAAGACCGATATTTGGCATCTAACTGTTACAGATTGAGATGAAACTTAGGGTGTTTTAGGAATATCTTGATCTGTAACATGTAGAAGCGGAATAGGCCTCTTGCTGTTACAGATCGAGACAAGGGCGGGTGCGGACCTGGATGTTCTGCTCGAGCGTGGATTTCTGGACACGCGAGAGAAGAAAATCTTCCGACCGGAGAACGAGCGTGGATAATTAACTTGGATAGGGAGCTAAGGTAAACACCGATTGTCTATCGAAGGCTTTAGAAACAACGACCCCGATTTCATTGTGGAATCGGGGTCGTTTGTGCCTGAGGAATCCGAATGGATTAATCGAGCTCCTAAGGGACTTCTTGGGTTCTTGCTAATGGTCTGCCGAGGATGTCCCCAATGCAAGCAGCGGGCATCTACTCAATATAGTTGGGATTCTTCTTGATGATCACGCGTGCAGCGATGAACGAGACAACGATGGCGATGACGGCGACAACGCACGCCAGTACGAAGTTGCCCATGGATCCATCGGGAGCGATAAAGATCAGCGCAGAAAGAAGACCGGGGCATGCTCCCGCAACATACTCCTTCAGGACGAAGATGCCTGCAGGGAGTCCCGCGCAGAGGGCGCCGATTGCTGTGCCGACAAGCAGGCGGGGACGCTCGATGAGGCAGCCGTAAAATGCGGGCTCAGTTACGCCACAGAGTGCGGTGACGGCAACCGTGGTGACCATACCTCTCTTCTCCTTGTTGCCTTTCATTGCAGTTGCCAAGGCGAGACTCGTGCCGCCAATGCAGAGGTTTGAGATGAAGCCAAAGATGATGGGCGCCCAGCCGAGCTGCGCCAAGCTCGTAACTTCGATCGCGATGTAGGCCTTATCAAGACCGAGCATGACAAAATAGGGGTTAAGGGCTGCAAGGATTGGAGTAGCGATAAATGCCACGTTATCCATGAGCCACGTGGCGGCATCACTCAGCGCGTAGCCCATCATGCTGCCGGCGGGGCCGAGGATAATCAGCTCAACAGGCACGACGATGATCATGGTGAGCAGCGGCTTCAAGAACAGTTTGGTAATGTCGGGGATGATTTTCTGAAGACCGCGATCAACAAAGTACATGAACACAACGCCCAGTACGATTGGCACCACCGTGCTCGAGTAGTCATTCGTCGGGATGGGGATGCCAAGAAAGTCGAGACCCTCAGCACCGCTAATAGACGAGCTAATCATGATTGCGCCCAGCAGTGCGCCCATGATAGGCTGCATCTTCATGACGGCGGCGAGCTGATAGCCGAGGTAAACGGGCAGGAAGCTAAATGAGGCGCTGAAGATCGCCAGCAGAACCTGGGCGGTTCCGCTATCGGTGCTCAATCCACAATAATTGACCAGGAGATTCTTGATCGAAAGAATGAGTCCGCCAACGATGAGCGCCGGGACGATGGGCATGAATACCTGTGCAGAGACGTTCCCGAATTTCTCAATCAAGCCCATGGCGGTGTTACCGCTTTTAATGCCTTCTGCAAGGTCTTTGGCGGTTTGGGCATCGTCGGCAACCGTGCCACCGCCGACTTCGATTCCCGCGAAGTCGAGGAAGTCGTTGTAGGCCTCGGTGACGTTGGGGCCGATGATCACCTGAAGCTGGCCACCGCTGACTACTGCCCCGAGCGCCTGGTCAGCCGATTTGGCGAGCTGGAGATCGATGATCGAGGTGTCTCGTGCGTCGATGCGAAGGCGCGTCGCACAATGAGTTACCGATGTAATGTTCTCTTTGCCGCCAACAGCCTTTAGGACTGTTTCGGACATTGCCTGATATTTCATCTCTTTCTCCTAACCTTCCTGCTCCTGATACTTCGAGATAAGGTCTCGGTACCAATACCAGCTCTTTTTGGGGGTGCGCTCCAGATTGTTCTCGAAGTCGATATGGACAAGTCCGTATCGTTTTTCGTAGCCGTTGATCCAGCTATACAGATCCATCGTCGACCAGAGGTAGTAGCCCTCAACGCGCGCGCCGTCGCGCTTAGCCCTCATCATGTGCTCGATGAACTGGCCCAGAAGCTCGATGCGGTCATCATCGTGGATTATTCCGTCTGCGTCTGGTTGCTCATAGGCGCCATGTCCGTTTTCCGTAATAAAGATGCGGGGCGCGTCATAGCGCTCGTGGACATCCATGATGGTTGAATACATGCAACTTGGGAGTATTTCGCGGCCCCATTTATTGCGGGGAACATTGCTGTCGCGGGCGCTTTCAAACAAGGGCGCAATGCATTTTCCTTCGACCTTTTTGCTCGAACCGCCCTTATTGTTCGCCGAAACGGCAAGCTCTCCACCGTGCCAGTCGGTTACATACTCTCGGCAATACACGTTGAGTCCAATAAAATCGACTTTACCGTCTCTGAATTCTTCTACGTCATTTGGGGATCGATAGAGCGAGACGCCAAGTTTTTCAAGGATTTCGTCCATTTCTGGCGGCAGTTGACCCTGAAGTGCTGGTGCCAGAATCATGCGATTGGCGAAAAAGTCTGCGTATCGAAATACGTCATCGGGGTGCTCGGTTGCCGGGTCGAGTTCGACAACGCCGCCATCGTGGACGGCGCCGATGATGCCGTCGTAGCCCATTTGACGATATGCTCGGACTGCGAGTGCGCTTGCGCGCATCAGGTTGTACTGAAACTGCATGTACGACTGAACGTCGAGCGATCGATTGGGGGGATAGTTGCCCAACATGTTTACGCAGTAGCTGTAGAAATGCGGCTCGTTAACGGTAGCCCAGATTTTGACGCGGTCTCCAAAGCGCTCAAAGCAAATCTTGGCGTATTTGCAGAACCACTCTGCCATATCGTTGTTCAGCCATCCGCCTTTGCAAGCAAGCGTGAATGGCAGATCGTAATGGAACAGCGTAACGTTGGGCTCTATGCCATTTTCGAGGCAGCAATCAATGACCCGATTATAAAAATCGATACCCTTTTCATTCACTTCACCGATACCCGTGGGGATGATTCGACTCCATGAAAGAGAGAAGCGATAGGTGTTTTGTCCGCCTTCTTTCATCATGCGGATATCTTCTTCATAGCGATGGTAGAAGTCGCAAGATACATCACCGTCAACATGGTTGATGTTCTTATTGCTTGTGTGGTTAAAGAAATCCCACTCGCCAAGGCCTTTGCCGTCTTCGTTCCAGGCACCCTCGCACTGATAAGACGCCGTGGCGGAACCCCAGAGAAACGGGATGTTGTTCACGTTGCCCATGAATCCCCTTTCCATCATTCAACACGGTGGATACGTGTGGCGGAATTACGATTAAGATGACGTCAACTGATTTGAATCATAGGAGAACGACCAAAGCTGTTTGATTCAATAAATGAACTATGATTTCGAGGAGAGCGGAAAGAGGGATCACGTGAATATCAATGACTTCGATGTGCTCAATCGCATTAGCTCCATCATCAACAGCGAGTTTGGGTCAAACGATGCCGCCATCGCTCGATATCTCATCGCTCACATTAGGCGTTCGAGCGAAATCAATGTTGCCACAATAACCCGCGATGCATTCGTGACCCGTTCCGCTGTTCGTCGTTTCTGCAATCGATTGGGCTACCAGTCTCTTAGCGATTTGAAAGAATCATTTACTCAATCAGTCTTTCCAAGCGACTTAAGCCATCGAGAGGAGGAATTTGGCTACGAGGAGTACAGGGCAGAGCTCGACGTTCGCATGATCGAGATGTTCGCTGAGGTTGAAAGCGGCGTGTCCGATATCGCTATTAAGCACCTTGCCGACGAAATTGATGGCCATAAAAACGTTGAAATCTGGTGCACCAATAATGTGAGCGCCAATCTCGTACGATTTCAGCAGGAAATGTTTTATGCGGGCAAGATAGTTCGCATAGTTGCTGGGGCTAACGTCGCGGAATTGAAAAACATGGGAGACGCTTCGCAGTCATTGATAATTCTCGTATCGGTCTCCGGGCTATTTGCGTCCCAGGCGCGTGAGTATCTTGATTGCCGTTCGGGCAGGAAGATTCTAATTACTGCGTTTAGCAACGATGACAAATCGAGGTCTTTTGACCGTGTATATCGTCTTGGTAATGCGGGAAACGGAATTGACCGACTCGGCGTTTATTCGAAATACGCCATGACCTATTTCTTCGACTTGCTATCGTCGTGTTACTTGAGTCGCTACCCCTGCACCAAGGGAGAGCCGCTCTATGGGTCTACTTTGGTCTGGCCCGAGCAGTAGCGGCTCTATAGTTCTCCCGTCTGGAGAATGAGCGTGGATAATCTCCGCTTTGGGCTTAGAGCCGCGCTAAAAGCGGGAGATTATCCACGCTTGAACGTGCCGTGGAAGCACGATCGTGACCTATGTAATAGTGCAAGAGGGTCGGTATCGAAGGTCGATGCTGCAGATGTACTCCACCGTGACAAAGTGTTCCCTCGTGAAATGTTACAAGCGTAGCCAAATCCACCGTCCTTCATATCCAAACTCAATAAAACCGCAGGTCACGGCTATATAGATACGCCCGGCACCGTGTATCTAGAGGTTTTCGTTGACAGCCCCCAAGGTGGCATCGTATTATCTTCTTCGTTCGCGGGGGCGGCGGTCCAAAAGACCAAAGGACCTGCGGATACTTGAACGATTGGGAGTTTGCCCGAGTGGTTAATGGGGACGGGCTGTAAACCCGTTGGCTCTGCCTACATAGGTTCGAATCCTATAGCTCCCACCCGTCAAGTGCCTGTATAGCTCAGTCGGTAGAGCACTTCGTTGGTAACGAAGAGGTCACCAGTTCAAGTCTGGTTGCAGGCTCCATCCGGCGGTGTAGCTCAGTTGGTTAGAGCACACGGTTCATACCCGTGGCGTCACTGGTTCGAATCCAGTCACCGCTACCATAGGTAACACGGTGGCTTCTCAATAGTATGTTGAGAGGCCACTATGGTATAAAGGCAAAGTCCCGTCCGGGGACGACCTGTTAAGAGGAGGGCTTTATGGCCAAAGAGAAGTTTGAGCGCACTAAGCCGCATGTTAACATCGGCACCATTGGTCACGTCGACCACGGCAAGACCACGCTGACCGCTGCCATCACCAAGGTTCTCTCCGAGACCGAGGGCTGCAAGGCTGACTTCACTGCGTTCGAGAACATCGACAAGGCTCCCGAGGAGCGCGAGCGCGGCATTACGATTTCCGTCTCCCACGTTGAGTACGAGACCGCTGCCCGTCACTACGCTCACGTTGACTGCCCGGGCCACGCTGACTACGTCAAGAACATGATCTCCGGCGCTGCTCAGATGGACGGCGCTATCCTGGTCATCGCTGCTACCGACGGCCCCATGGCTCAGACCCGCGAGCACATCCTGCTCGCCCGTCAGGTCGGCGTTCCCTACATCGTCGTCTTCCTGAACAAGTGCGACATGGTCGACGATGACGAGCTCATCGACCTCGTCGAGATGGAGACCCGTGAGCTCCTCTCCGAGTACGATTTCCCCGGCGACGACATCCCCGTCATCCGTGGCTCCGCTCTGGGCGCTCTCGAGGGCGACGCCAAGTGGATGGACGCCATTCGCGAGCTCATGAAGGCCGTCGACGAGTACATCCCGACGCCTGCTCGTAACAACGACCTCCCGTTCCTGATGGCCGTTGAGGACGTTATGACCATCTCCGGCCGTGGTACCGTTGCTACTGGCCGTGTCGAGCGCGGTGAGCTCAAGCTCAACGAGCCCGTCGAGATCGTCGGCATCAAGGATACCCAGAACACCGTCGTTACCGGTATCGAGATGTTCCGTAAGTCCATGGACTTCTGCGAGGCTGGCGACAACGTCGGTCTGCTGCTCCGCGGCATCAAGCGTGAGGACATCGAGCGCGGCCAGGTTCTCTGCAAGCCCGGTTCGGTTACCCCGCACACCAAGTTCACCGGCGAGATCTACGTTCTGACCAAGGAGGAGGGCGGCCGTCACACCCCGTTCTTCGATGGTTATCGTCCTCAGTTCTACTTCCGTACCACCGACGTTACCGGTACGGTCAAGCTCCCCGAGGGCACCGAGATGGCTATGCCTGGTGACCACATCACCATCGAGGGCGACCTCATCCACCCGATCGCCATGGAGGAGGGCCTGCGCTTCGCTATCCGCGAGGGTGGCCACACCGTCGGTTCGGGCATCGTCTCCACGATCATTGAGTAAATTAGCTCTTTGATATAGCTGACTTAGAGAACCCGGCACTTATATGGGTGCCGGGTTCTTTTCTGCAATGGATATTGAGCCGTTGCTGGTGTCGAGAGGATCGATAATGGTCCTGGATGCACCGTCGATTAGCTCTCGATGGCTTCATTGATGTGTTCCAAATATGAATGGATCCACCGAGAACCAATTGACTCGAGGTTTTCATTGACAGCACTTACGTGGAGCTGATAAAGTAACAACTTGTGCCCGTACGGGGCGGAAATGAAAGGTTCAGGATACATGCGTACTCTAGTTACTCTTGCGTGCACTGAGTGCAAGCGCCGCAACTATACGACCACCAAGAACAAGTCGACCATGCCTGATCGTATGGAGATCAAGAAGTATTGCCCCTGGTGCCGTCACCACACGCTGCACAAAGAGACTCGCTAGTCTCTTGTCACATACGCCAGTAGTTCAATTGGTAGAGCATCGGTCTCCAAAACCGAGTGTTGAGGGTTCGAGTCCTTCCTGGCGTGCCAGTCATTATTCCGTAAGCTCCCACTTGGGGGCTTACGGTTTACTCATGTATAAGCGCATTGCGCGGAGGTAACCCAAATGGCCAACAAGAAGAACAAGAAGAAGGCTCAGCAGCCGGCACCTGCCAACAAAGCTGCCGCCAACTCCAAGGTTGAGGCCAAGAAGGCCGTTGCCAAGAAGAACGAGAAGGCTGCGAAGTCCAAGAAGAACGAGAAGCCTGGTTTCTTCGCCCGCACCAAGAAGTATTTCGCTTCGGTCAAGTCCGAGATGAAGCGTGTCACGTGGCCCGATAAGAAGGAGCTCGTGAACTACTCGGTTGTTGTTTGCGCTTCTCTGATCGTCGTCGGCGTCGTCATCGCTCTGCTCGATGCTGGCTTTGGCGAGGCTCTTGCTCTGTTCTCTGGATTGAGGGGCTAAACCATGTCTAAGCGTTGGTACGTCGTTCACACTTACTCTGGATACGAGAACCGCGTTAAGTCCGATCTCGAGCATCGCATCGAGACTATGGGCATGCAGGACCGTATCTTTGATATCGAGATTCCTATGGAGCGCGTCACCGAGATTAAAGAGGGTGGCAAGCGTGAGACCAAGGATTCCAAGATCTTCCCGGGTTATGTCCTGGTCCGCATGGAGATGGATGACGATGCTTGGACGTGTGTTCGTAACACGCCTGGCGTCACCGGTTTCCTAGGCGGCAACGGCAAGCCCGCTCCGCTTTCCCGCGACGAGTACAACAAGATGACTCGTCGTCCCGGTAAGGGCGATTCGCCCAAGCGCACCTCGGTTGATATTGAGGTCGGTACGTCCGTCCGCGTCACCGATGGCCCGCTTACCGACTTTGATGGCAAGGTCTCCGAGGTTAACACCGAGGCTGGCAAGCTCAAGGTCACGCTGATGATCTTTGGCCGCGAGACGCCGGTCGAGCTCGACTTTAACCAGGTCGCTGTCATCGCTTAAGTTTTCGTCCGTTCGCGCGAGCGTGCTTCTTCTGTGACTGCTCATCTCAGGAGTGCTTCTAACACGTGCGTGCTTACGATATAGCAAGTACTTCACACTCGTGATTCGAAAGGAATGACCATGGCTGAGAAGAAGGTTGCCAACGTCATTAAGCTCCAGATTCCTGCTGGTGCAGCAAACCCCGCTCCTCCCGTCGGCCCCGCCCTGGGCGCTGCTGGCGTGAACATCATGCAGTTCTGCCAGGCCTTTAACGCCGAGACGCAGGACAAGAAGGGTGACATCATCCCCGTTGAGATCTCTGTCTACGAGGACAAGTCCTTCTCCTTCATCACCAAGACCCCGCCGGCGGCTCACCTTATCAAGAAGGAGCTGAACCTCAAGTCTGGTTCCGCTAAGCCCCAGGCTGACAAGGTTGGTCAGCTCTCCCAGGAGCAGCTCACCAAGATCGCCGAGATCAAGATGCCGGACCTCAATGCCAACGACATTGACGCCGCCAAGAAGATCATCGCCGGTACCGCCCGTTCCATGGGCGTCACCATCGCTGAGTAGCGATTTCTTATGGTAACGGCGGGTGCTCCGACCGGGGCGCCCGTTAAATGTGTGCAATAGGGCACACGATACGATGTGGGAGGGCTCACGCCCGTTTAACCACAGGAGGTAATGCACATGGCTAAGCATGGTAAGAGCTATAACGCCGCTGCCGAGAAGATCGACCGCGCCACGCTCTACACCCCCCTTCAGGCTGCCAAGCTCATCAAGGAGCTCGACACCGCCAAGTTCGACGAGACCGTCGAGGCTCACTTCCGTCTGGGCATCGATACTCGTAAGGCTGACCAGAACATCCGTGGTTCCATCTCCCTGCCCCACGGCACCGGCAAGACCGTTCGTGTTGCCGTCTTCGCCGAGGGCGAGAAGGCCCGTGAGGCTGAGGCTGCCGGCGCCGACATCATCGGTTCCGACGAGCTCGTCGCCCAGATTCAGAAGGGCGAGATCAACTTCGACGCCGCTATCGCTACGCCGAACATGATGGCCAAGGTTGGCCGCATCGGTAAGATCCTTGGTCCCCGTGGCCTCATGCCGAACCCCAAGCTCGGCACCGTGACCATGGACGTCGCCAAGATGGTCTCCGAGCTCAAGGCTGGACGCGTTGAGTACCGCGCCGACCGCTACGGCATCTGCCACGTGCCCCTGGGCAAGAAGTCCTTCTCTGAGCAGCAGCTTGTCGAGAACTACGCTGCCCTGTACACCGAGATTCTGCGCGTCAAGCCCTCTTCTGCTAAGGGCAAGTACGTCAAGTCCATCTCCGTGTCTTCCACCATGGGCCCTGGCGTCAAGGTCGATCCCGCTGTCCAGCGTGACTTCCTGGCTGAGTAACTGCTAGTTACTGCCTGAGTACAGCAAGCATTGCTAAAGAAACCCGGTTCTGCCTTGTGCAGGACCGGGTTTCTTGCTATCGCGTCAAAAGCACCATAAAGGGGACAGTGTCCCCTTTATGGTGGTTACCAGGGTGTTCTGGCTGTTGAAGACTCGATGGCTTCGTGGCGTTTGAGCTCGCGGCGCATGGTTTGTGAGTTGAGCCAAGCTGCTTGCCAGCCGCGGATGGGGTAGTGCGTCTGGTCGAGCTCAAACTGCGTATAGCCGCAGGCGTTGATGATCGTCGTTCCACACACATGCTGACGCTCGCGCTGAAAATCGCAACCGTAGCTTTGGTGCACATGCCCGTGCACCATGTAGTCGGGATTCCAGGATTCGAGTGCTGTGTTAAAACACTCGAATCCTCGATGCGGCAGATCGTCCAGATCACCCATACCGGCGGCGGGTGCATGGGTAAGCAGAATGTCGCACCCGCCGACCATCCTAACCTTACGCGACAGCTTACGCATGCGCTTGGACATCTCGCGTTCGGTGTACATGTTGGCGCCGTCGCGATAACGCATGGACCCGCCAAGGCCCGCAATGCGAATCCCTCGGTACGTGTACACGCTGTCCTCTACGCAGATACATCCACCCGGTGCATGACGTGCGTAGCGGTCATCGTGATTGCCGCGCACGTAGATGAGCGGTTTGTTGATGACCGTAACCAAAAACTCAAGATAGTCCGGGTCCAGATCGCCGGCGGACAAAATCAGGTCGACGCCCTCAAAGCGTTCCTTGCGAAAGCACTCCCAAAGGCATCGTTCTTCGGTATCGGCTATGGCAAGGATTTTCATAGGGCAGGGACTTTCGGCTCATCGTCGAGCTGCGGAATGGTGCCTACCACGTTATCCGCCAGCCAATTCATCTCGACAATCTGCGTGCTCGGCAGCGGAGGGAAGCCTTCGATCTGTACCACGCCGTTCTGACTGTGGAGCTCGCCGCCAAAGGGGTTGATGGATCCCTCGACAATGCCGTTGCGGAGCAACTGCACGAGTTTGCGCGTCTGGTAGGGTAGGCCCGGAGCGTAACGGATGTCGATAACGCCGGAGCTCATGCCGTACCAGTAGTTGACGGCGCGCACTTGGTTGTCATCGCTGGTCTCGTCCCACGTGCCGTGCAGAAGGCTGCGAACGATGAGCTCGTAGTAACGGCCCCAGTTCCATACCGGCATGGCGATGCCGGTAACCTTGCCATCGACCAGGCGGTGGAGTCCGTAGGCCGTAGGGTCTTCGAGCGACTTTGACATGTCAGCGCCGGTCATGACGCTCACGCCTTCGCGGCACATGGCCTCGGCGAGACCGCCGGCGGGCACATCGCCCCAGGTGAGGATAATTTGCGCGCGGGGGTCGAGCAGCGAGGCACCGATGGCAAAGGCATTGATCTCGCTGAGCGCGCCGGATGCGAAGACCGACGCGTGGTAGCCGATGCGATGGTTGTCCGCCATGCTGGCGGCAAGGGCGCCCAGGAGGAACTTGGCCTCGTACATCTTGCCAAAGTACGAACGGACGCTTTGGTGGGGAAGGCCGATAGAGCAGTTAAGGAACCGAACCTGGGGATACTCAACGGCAGCTCTGAGCGTGTATTCCATCAGGCGGTGCGAGGTCGAGAAGATGACGTTGTCTCCATGTTTGACAGCCGTTTCCACGGCGGCGTAGAACACGTCCGGATCGTGACAGTCTTCGAACGCCTCGGTGCGCACGATACCGTCAAAGTGCTCATCGAGATACTGACGTCCTTGGTCGTGCAGACTGTCCCAGCTCGACGCCGCACAGGGGAACTCATGGATAAAGGCGATACGCAGGGGGTTGGCCGCCGAATAGACAGTCTTGCCCATAAAGAAGTTGAGCACGCCGGAGGTGGACTTGGCGGGCGACTCCTCCTCATCGACGCTCGGCGCTTCGACAAGATCGACCTTGTCCTCGTCGTTTTTGCCGGCAATGACCAGCTCGCGCCAAATCTTGCACAGGCGGTTTACGACGATATCCGTCGGCGTATCCAGCAGGCGGTCCTGGTTGTACACATTGAGGTAGACGAGCATGGCGTCGGTGGGCGTAATGTCCAGGTGGTCGCCGCCTGCGCGAAGGTAGGCGCGCTTAAAGAGCAGGAAGGTGTGGCGCAGGTAGTCGACCTTTTTCTGCGGCCATTTTTCGATAAGGTTCCGACCGAGCATCTTGGCGAGCGTCTCGTAGCT
This sequence comes from uncultured Collinsella sp., assembly GCA_902491565.1. Lineage (GTDB taxonomy): Bacteria > Actinomycetota > Coriobacteriia > Coriobacteriales > Coriobacteriaceae > Collinsella. Next base: position 122,003 of record CABUIE010000002.1, on the reverse strand, counting down.
TCCCTCACGCGAGAACTCGATTTCGTATAGGGGGCAGACGCGCCAAAACGCGCAGAATTCACCGTACAGGCGGCTTTCGACGGAATCCCATGTGCCGGGGTAGAGACGGGTGACCCTGGCCGAAACCGTTGGAGCGTCCAGGAATTTGAGGACACTGACGCGTTTGTTGCCTTCCTGGACATAGAACCGATGCATGAACTCGGTGACGATGATGGGATCGCGATAGCCCTCGGTTACCTGGATGTCGTAGAGGTTGGACCACTTGCGGGCGAACTCAGTGTTAAACGGCAGCAGGGGCATAAAGTTGCATGAAAAGGCGGACTGACGGCCTTTGGTGACTGTGCCGACGACCATTTCGAGCGGAATATCCCTTAGGCCGACATTCTCTCGCTGACCTAAGGGGAGCTGGGCAACGAGGCTGTCGAGGTCCGTAAGGTACGGGTGCTCGCTTTGGCTGATGGCGCGACGGCGTCCCTGCTCGCCGCGCTTGCGTGCTTGACGATAGGCCTCTTCCATGATGTTGCTCCCTTAGTCGTTTAAACAACTATATGAACCATGGTACCACGAATGAAAACCACCACAAAGGTGCCTGTCCCTTTTTGGCGGGTTAGGCGATGATGGGGGCGATGGCACGGATGCAGGCGTCGGCTGCCGTGAAAGTAGTGCTGTCGTCGCTGACGATAAAGATGATCTTTCCTTTGATGCCAAAGTCGCCGATTTCGCTAAAGAGTACGTAGGGCTCCTTGTCAAAGCCCGAGATGGGAAGCACGGCGGCCTTGGTGGCGCTGGTCAGCTCGTCTGCCAGCACGTCAAGGGAAGCCCACTTGGACGTGTCCTTTACGGCAACGGGCACGGCCACGCGCCCAAAGGGCATCAAATGCACGAGTGTGTTCTTGGAAATGTTGGAGTTGGGCACAATGATGGTCTGTCCACAGGCATCCTCAATCGTTGTATGGCGCCAAGTGATGTCTTGGACCACGCCGGATACGCCGCCGACCTCGATATTGTCGCCGGGCTTGATGATGCCCATAAAGGTCACCTGCATGCCGCCGATAAGGTTTGACAGCGTGTCCTGAAAGCCGAGCGAAATGGCGATGCCGCCGACGCCAAGAGCGGCAACGAGGGCGTTTGCGTTAATGCCAAAGCAGTTGTCGAGGATAAAGCTGCCGCCGATCATCCAGATGACGGCGCGCGCGATGTTGATGAAGATACTCGATGCCGGAAGCGGGTTATCGTCTCGGTTAAGCAGATGGTTCAGGGTCTTGGATACGACCTTGGCGGCGACGGCGGTGCCTATCGCCAAGATGACGGCCCAGATGATGTTGTGGACCCACCGTTGCTCAAAGAAATGAAGAATCGGCTCAAACAATTCCATGTAGGGAAAACCTCCTAATGATCGTCCAACCATGATACCCACCAAGAAGCCCGTCCGATCACATCGGACGGGCTTCTGTGCTCGATATAAGGTTTACGCGGCGGGGCTGTAAGGCCCGGCGGTGTAGCTTAGCGTCGACGCTTCCAGATAATGCCGAGCATGATGACGATGATGCCGCCGATAAGGCACGCGCCAACTACTGCCAGCGTGCGGTCTCCCGTTGCGGCAAGCTTACCGGTCGTCTTCTTGGTGATGACCTTCGTGGTCGCCGTGTCCGTCTTAGACGAGGGCTTAGGCGTCGGGGCCGGTGAGGGCGTGGGGTCCACGGCTGCGGAGCCGAAGCCGATGGTGCCGGCGAGCCCGGCCATCTTGCTCTCCCAGCCGTTCTGCCCGATCAGCGCCCTTAGCGCTGACTCGCAGGTACCCCACTCGGTGTGCTTGGTGGCGTTTGCGAAGGTGGGGAAGTCGGTCGTGTTGGTAATGATGTAGTTGTTGGTGGCGACGGTATAGGTCTTGGTGGGATCGAACGTGCTGCCGTCTTTGGTGAGTGTGGCACTCACAATGCGCTTGCCTTCGGGCTGCGTCCAATCAATCGTCACGTTGATGCCGCCAAAGGAGAGAACGCTGCCAGAGTCATCGCGCCACTTGTACTTGTTTTGCGCCTCCTGCTCGGTGTGACCGGCCGCCACATAAGCCTGCTGAAGCTCGTAGCTGTCGTTGCAATCGTCGCTGATTTGTAGCGAGTGCTCGAGCGCTGCGAGGAAGTCCGCGCCGGTCATGGTCCAGGTCTCCACGGTGTTGCCGTAGGGCGAGATGGCGATGACGTTGCCGGCGGTCACGTTGCCCGCCGCGATGCCGCCGCGGATGCCGCCAGCGTTTTCGATAGCGAAGTCCGCGCCCGTCAGGGCAAGATAGGAGCCGCAAATCACGTGGCCGATGGTCTGGGCCTTGGTGGTGTCGCCCTCCTTGCTGGGGCGGAAATCGGTGGTGCGCACCATTTCCCAACCATGCGTGCCTGCGGCGTCCTCGCCGTAGAAATAGTTGGTGGTGGATGTGCCGAGCACCTTGTTCGATTCGTTTTCAAAGTCCTCGTCGAGCGGCTTGATCTTGTTGCGGACGGCTTCAAGGCGGCTTTGGTAGTCGGAGCCCTTGTCGGGGTCTGCCAAAAGGTCGTTGACGTTCTTGGCGGTGTAGAGCTTCTCGTCGCTACCGTCTGCAGGGACCGTGACCGTGTCATCGTCGGTCGTCTCGGTGTCATTCGTGTTGTACTTGTACGGAATGGAAAGCAGCCCCACCTCGGCAAAGGCGCTGCCTGCCTCGACAACGTGGATCGTCTTGCCGTCGGCTCCCGTCACCTTCTCGTTAAGGTTGATGTGCTCGTGGCCTGCGATAAGGGCATCGACGCCACGGAGTCGCGTGGCAAAGGTCTTGGCGTCGAGCGTGTGCGCGATACACACAACAACATCGCAGCCCTCCTTGCGCAGCTGCTCTGCCTCGGTATTGATGGCGTTCGCGGCACTCGAGAAGCTGGTGCCCGCGACCAGGTCCGCGCGCAGCGAGGAACCTAGCGACTCATCCATGGCACCCACGACGCCGACCTTGATTTTGTAGTCGAATGTGGAGTGATCCTCGGTATCCTCCCAGGTGCGATCGAGCGTCTTCGTGATGCTCGAGCTCCATACGCCGCTCGTGGACTTCGCGTTCGCGCAGAGCATGGCGAAGGGCGTGCCGGTGGTGCTGTAGCCGGTCATGGTGCGGAGTTTGTCTGCGCCGTAGCTCCAGTCGTGGTTGCCCGGCGTGGTCGCGTCGTAGCCGTCTACATAGAAGGTGTCCATGAGCTCGGCGATGCTCTTGCCCTCGCTCATGGTGGCGAAGGACTGCCCGTGGAAGGTGTCGCCCGCATCGAGCAAAAGATCGGGGGCGCTGTTTTGGGCGCTATAGAGAACCGCCAGCCCATCAAAGCCCACAGTGCCGGTGCCCTTGCTTGCGTTGTAGCTGTACTTGTAGCTGCCGTGGATGTCGTTGGTGTGCATGACGGCCACGGAGCCGTCAATGGCGGCGGGCAGGTTCCCCGCGAAAGCGAGGCTTGGGATGCCTGCGAGCGCGCCGGCAAACAACGCGGCGGCTAACGCAAGGCGGGGGAGTCTTTTCATGGCAGTTTCCTTAGTCCTTAGCCAGAATGTCTGGTTGAATATCGGATTATCGACATAATATGCGAAAACCGCCGCAAGGGCGCCTGTCCCTTAGCGGCGGTTTTGACGTTTGCGCAGATAAAACCTGCCAAAATAAACCTGTCCCTTTTTGGCAGGTTTTAGCTCAGCAGCATGCGGTCGTTGGCGAGCTCGCCGCCCGAGACCTCCTCGAACTTCTGCAGCAGGTCGGCTACGGTGAGCGACTTCTTCTCATCGCCCGCCACGTCGTAGATCACGTGGCCTTCGTGCATCATGATCAGACGGTTGCCCAGACGGATAGCGTCGTTCATGTTATGCGTGACCATGAGCGTGGTGAGGTGGTTCTCGTCGACGATCTCCTCGGTCAGATTGAGCACCTTAGAGGCCGTCTTGGGGTCGAGGGCCGCGGTGTGCTCGTCGAGCAGCAGCAGGCGTGGCTTGGTGAGCGTGGCCATGAGCAGGGTGAGTGCCTGGCGCTGGCCGCCCGAGAGCAGGCCGACCTTGGCGTTGAGACGCGTGTCCAGACCAAGGTCCAGGCGCTTGAGCAGCTCAACGTACTCATCTTTCTCGGCCTTGGTGACGCCCCACGAAAGGCCGCGACGCTGGCCGCGACGCTTGGCGAGGGCCAGGTTCTCGGCGATTTGCATGTCGGCAGCGGTACCGCGCATGGGGTCCTGAAACACGCGGCCCAGGTACTTGGCGCGCTGCGACTCGCTCAGGCGCGAGATGTCGGTGCCGTCGAGCTCAATAACGCCCGAATCGAGCGGGTACACGCCGGCGATCATGTTGAGCAGCGTGGACTTGCCGGCGCCATTGCCGCCGATCACGGTTACAAAGTCGCCGTCATTCAGGGTGAGGTCGACGCCGGTGAGCGCGCGCTTCTCGGTGACGGTGCCCTTGTTAAAGGTCTTCTTGACGTGCGAGAGCTTAAGCATCTGCCTCATCCCCCTTCGTGTAGGAGCTGCGGAGCTTATAGCGCTCCCAAACCACGGGCACGCACAGGGCCACGGCGACGATCACAGCGGAGAGCAACTTCATGTCGTTGGCGTCCATGCCCAACTGCAGCACGATGGCGCGGATAAGGAAGTACACCACGGAGCCAAAGACGGCGGAGGCAAGACGGACGCTAAACTGCGTGAGGCCGCCGGGCAGCAGACGGCCGAGCACCTCACCGATAACAATGGCGGCAAGACCGATAACGATGGCACCGGTGCCCATACCAATGTCGGCATACTTCTGGCTCTGGCAGATAAGCGCGCCCGAAAGGCCGATGAGGGCGTTGGAGAGCACGAGGGCGATCATCTTGGTGGAGTTGGTGTTGACGCCCAGAGCGCGGATCATGTACTCGTTGTTGCCGGTGGCGCGCAGCGCCGAGCCGATCTCGGTGCCAAAGAACCAATACAGGATGGCAACGATAGCCACGGCGAGCAGGATGCCCAAGATGATGGCAACGGTGGACTGCGGCAGACCGGTCATATTGCTGACGGCCGAGAACACGGTGCCCTTGGCAAGAATTGGCGTATTGGACTTGCCCATGATGCGCAGGTTGATGGACCACAGGCTGATCTGGGTGAGGATTCCGGCGAGGATCGCGGGAATCTCGAAGACGGTGGTCAAAATGCCCGTGACGGCACCCGCGATGGCGCCGGCGCACATACCGGCCAGCACGGCGAGCAGCGGGTCGACGTTGTTATTGACGATGAGCACAGCGCAGACGCAGCCGCCGAGGGCAAAGCTGCCGTCGCAGGTCATATCGGGAATGTCGAGCAGGCGGAACGTGATAAACACGCCAAGCACCATAATGCCCCAGAGGACGCCCTGCGAAACGGCGCCCTGCAATGCAATGAGCATGCTTCATACCTCCTAGGATAGGGTGGACACGTGATTCACCATAATAGCGGTAACAATGCATAGAAGAGCTGCGGACAGACGTTTTGTTTTACCTGAAACAAGCAGGGCGGACGCCGGTCTACAGCGCCCGCCCCTGTGGCTCAGATATTGAATAACGCAGCTAAAGCGCGAGCACGGGCTCTAGACGCATGCCGCGTATAGCATTACGCGTCCAGAGCGGAAAGGTCGATGCCCAGGGCCTCGGCCATCTCGTCGTTCTTGACGACGACCAGGTCCTTGCTCGAGAGGTGCTTGATAGGCATGTCTTCGGGCTTGGCCTCGCCCTTCAGAATCTTGACGGCCATCTCGCCCGCGGCGTAGCCCAGATCCTCGTAATTGATGGAGAGGGTGAACAGGCCGCCGGCCATGCACATGCCCTCCTCGCCAGTCACGAAGGGAAGCTTGTTCTCCTTGCAGATCTGGCCCACCTGCGAGGCGCCCGCGGCGATGGTGTTGTCGGTGGGGGAGTACAGCGCGTCGACCTTGCCCACGGCAGACTCGACGACGGACTGAATCTCGTTGGAGCTCGAGACGGTGAAATCGGTGTACTCGAGGCCCAGCTTGTCGAGCTCCTTCTCGGCGGCCTTGATCTGGACGTCGGAGTTGGACTCGGCGGTGCAGTAGAGCAGGCCGACCTTTTTAACGTCGGGCAGGACCTTCTGCATCATCTCGAGCTGCTCGGCGACCGGGGTGAGGTCGGAAGCGCCCGTGACGTTGGTGCCCGGCTTGTCGTTGTCCTGGACCAGGCCGGAGGCGGCGTAGTCGGTGATGGCGCAGCCCACGATGGGGATATCGGCCGTGGCGCCGGCGGCAGCCTGCGCGGCGGGCGTGGCGATGGCATAAATCAGGTTGACGTTGTCGCCCACAAACTTGTCAGCAATGGACTTACACGTGGACTGGTCGTTCTGGGCGTTCTTCTGGTCGATCTTGACCTTAAGGCCGCTCTCCTTGATGGCCTTGACAAAGCCGTCGTTGGCGGCATCGAGTGCGGAGTGCTCGGTGAGCTGCAGAACGCCGATAGTGTAGTCGGAACCGGCGGCAGCAGAGCCGGAACCAGAGTTGCCGCCGCATCCGGCGAGCGGGGCGAGCGCGAGCAGGCCAGCGGAGACCAGAAGGCTCCTGCGGCTGATGGTGATGTCCTTCATATCATTACCCCCAGTATAAAAATGGCTGGAAACACTGCACTGGGACAAAGTGCAAGTGGAACTATAGTAGCGCTGATGTCCATTTTTACAACAGCCTGGCGGGTTTTTAATACAGAATCGGATGGGCGGTACGGGTAGTCGAATGGGCGGCGGAGGGTCTTATGCGGCGGAGGAGGCGTCGTCCTCGTCTAGGGCGGCGAAGAGCTTCTTGCCGTCGAGGAGACGTGTGGTGACGTTTCTCATACGGGCGATCTCGACGGTGCGCAGCGTATCGTCGGTGCCTCGGGCGTCGTAGACCGTTCCCAGCAGATACGAGATGCCATCGCGCTGCCTGATGGCAAAGGGACGGAGTGTCATCCGTGCTGCTTCGGTTTCGCCGCGTGTCGTGACGCTCGAAATATCAAAACTCACCGTGGTTCCGTGGTCGATGGCCTGCTCGACGAGCTCGCACGTGTCGATGCGCTTGATGGGCGTGCGTGTTGCCTTGGTAGCCTTGCTGCCTGCGCTTGGAGCGGGTTCGGGTGTATCGAGGTAGCCGCGAACGTCGGCGCTCGCCATGGCAACTAAGTGCTGCGCCATGCTCTTGCGGATAGCGATAGGCGTGGAGCGGTTGCGCATGACCATACCGTGGAGCCGGATGATCTCTTCATCGGTGAGCGGGCGGGTAAGAAGTTTGTAGCCCACGCCGCGTTTGTACTCAATTTCGTATCCGGCATGGCGAAGCGCGGAGATGGCGGTGTAGATGCTGCGCCGCGCCGCCGAGATGGGCATGCGGGCGGGGTCGTCGGGATGGGCGAGGCGCCGGATCAGCTCATCGGAAAGCATGGCCTTGTCTTCGCCGGTGTTTTCGCTCAAGAGCTGCAGGATGCGAACGGCGCGATAGGCTGCCATCGAGGCGGCGCCCCTCGTCGTGGTGTCGTAGGTTTCAACAGCGGCTTCGGTCATCGTGCCCACGTCCTTTCCGTTTTGGGTGGCGACGGTATGGAGCCTAGGACGTGGGGCTTTCCCAGGGGCGCAGGGCGCTCTGGGCGGTCGGTAGTCGTCGGCAAACGGCGGGCCGAGTTTTCAACAGCCCTGCTCAACTGACCAAAAACTTGCCAAAAGCTTGACGGATGCTGTTGAAAAAAGCGTCTCTCGACCGATGTCGAGAGACGCTTATGCGATGAGCGTTGGCGTGTGGCGACGCGAGCTAGCGTCCGACGATTAGAAGTCGGCGTTGCCCACGGTGCGCGGGTGCGGCAGGACGTCGCGGATGTTGCCCACGCCGGTCAGATACATGACCAAGCGCTCGAAGCCCAGACCGTAGCCGGCGTGCTTGCAGGAACCGTAGCGGCGCAGGTCAAGGTAGTACTTGTACTGCTCGGGATTCATGCCCAGGTCCTTGATGCGGGCCTCGAGCAGATCCAGGCGCTCCTCGCGCTGGGAGCCGCCGATAATCTCGCCGATACCGGGAACCAGGCAGTCGGCGGCGGCGACGGTCTTGCCGTCCTCGTTCATGCGCATGTAGAACGCCTTGATCTCGGCCGGGTAGTCGGTCACGAAGGTCGGGCGCTTAAAGTGCTCCTCGGTCAGGAAGCGCTCGTGCTCGGTCTGCAGGTCGATGCCCCAGCTGACGGGGTAATCAAACTGGTGGCCAGCAGCGACTGCCTGCTCCAGGATTTCGACGGCCTCGGTGTAGGTAACGCGGGCGAAGTCGGAGTTGGCGACATGGTCCAGGCGCTCGAGCAGACCCTTGTCCACAAACTTGTTGAGCATATTGAGCTCGTCGGGGCAGGTGGCCATGACGTCCTTAAGGACGTACTTGAGCATGGCCTCGGCGTTATCCATGTAGTCGTTAAGGTCGGCAAAGGCCATCTCGGGCTCGATCATCCAAAACTCGGCGGCGTGGCGCGTGGTGTTGGAGTTCTCGGCACGGAAGGTGGGGCCAAAGGTGTACACGTCGCCAAAGGCCATGGCAAAGTTCTCGGCATTGAGCTGGCCGGACACGGTGAGGCTTGCATGCTTGCCGAAGAAGTCCTGGCTCCAGTCGACCTCGCCGGACTCGGTGAGGGGCGGATTTTTGGGGTCGAGCGTGGTCACGCGGAACATCTCGCCGGCGCCCTCGCAGTCACTCGTGGTGATGATGGGGGTGTTGACGTAGACAAAGCCCTGCTCCTGGAAGAAGCGGTGGATGGCGGCAGCCGCGACAGAGCGGATGCGGAACACGGCGCGGAACAGGTTGGTGCGCGGGCGCAGGTGCTGCTGGGTGCGCAGGAACTCGACGGTTGCGCGCTTCTTCTGCAGCGGGTAATCCGGGGCGCTGACGCCCTCGACCTCGATGGAGGTGGCAGAAAGCTCGAAAGGCTGGGGCGCATCGGGGGTCAGCTTGACGGTGCCGGTGCAAATGAGTGCGGCCGAGACGTTTTGATGGGCGATCTCGTCGTAGTTGTCGAGTGCCTCGCGGTTCATGACGACCTGCAGGTCGCGGAAGCAGCTGCCGTCGTTGAGCGTAACGAAGCCAAAGTTCTTCATGTCGCGGACGGACTTGACCCAGCCGGCGACGGTGACGGTCTGGCCGCCGAGCGGCTCGGCATCGGCATAGAGCTGCGCGATTTTGGTGCGGTTCACGTATCCTCCCATAACGGTTGAATGATAGTTATCCATACAGTTCGATATTCTAGCAGCTCGGCTCATTTGGGCTATACAGATAAGGCATTGGCGGGATGGTTTTTCAAACGAAAAGCGCCCGCGGCCAAATGGTCGTGGGCGCTTGACGAGGTGCCTTTTGGCTGTGTGGCGTGGGGCCTGGCTACTTGGTCTTGGCAACCAGCAGCGGGTCGCCAAGCTTGACGAGCGGGTTGCCGCCGATAAGCGTTCCAGACTCGCCGACATGGTCGATGCTCTTAAGACGATCGAGCTCGGAGACGATGACGGTCACGATGTCCTCGTGACCAGCGGCCTTAATGGCCTCGCGGTCGAAGCTGATGAGCGGCTGGCCTGCCTTGACCACATCGCCCATCTCGACAAAGCGGGCAAAACCCTTGCCGTTCATTTCCACGGTGCCCAGGCCAACATGGATGAACACGCGCAGACCGTCCTCGGTGATCATGCCGATGGAGTGGTTGGTGACAGTGGTGGCACCGATGCGGCCGTTGGCGGGCGCATAGATGGTGCCGGTAATGGGCTCGATGCCATAGCCCTGGCCAAGCATGCCCGAGGCGATCGTCTCGTCGGGAACCTCGTTCAGGTTGACGAGCACGCCGTTGACGGGGGCATAGATGACGCCTTCGCGGGTAGCGAAGCTTGCTGCGGGCGGAACGGACGCCTCGCCGGTCGAGGTGAAGGTGGACTTAAGCGAATCGAGCAGACCCATAGTTGCCTCCAACTTAAATAGGCGCATATCGCGCGTTTGGTTTGCCGGAAACGTTTCACATGTGTTTCGCGGCTTGGTCAACGCCCCTATTCTACGCTGCTCAACGATACCTCTGAACTGGGATTATGTGATATATCAGTTGAAGGGAAACTTATTGCCGGAGTGTTTCTGCGCCACGGGTTCAAGTGGGGTACGCTTGAAGGCGAAAAATAAGGGCGCATAATTTGCGCGAAGGGAGCACATATGATTGTCGAGAACCATGCGCTGTGGGGCGAGGAGCCGACCGAGGATTATCCGGCGACGTTTACGTATTTGGGTGCCGAGCCGTTGCCCGATAAACCGAATGGCCGCCGCCCCGCGGTGATTATCTGTGGCGGAGGTGCGTTTACGCATATCGCTCCGCATGAGCAGGATCCTGTGGCGTTTGCGTTTTTGGATCACGGTTACCAGGCCTTTGTGCTCAACTATGTCACGAGTTCTACGGGTGACGTGAGCTTTCCGCATCCCCAGGCAGATCTTGCCAAGATGGTCGCCACGGTGCGCGCCAACGCCGACGAGTGGCATGTCGATCCTAAGCGCGTGTGCGTCGTGGGCTTTTCTGCTGGCGGCATGATTTGCGCCTCGCTGGCAACACAGTGGAAGACCGGCCCCTTTGCGGCACTTGCCGGGGCGCGTCCGGACGACATTCGTCCCGATGCCGTGGTGCTGGGCTATCCATTGCTCGACTTTGCCTATGTGCGCGACATGCAGACGCGCGATCCGCGCATTGACTTGCGTGTGCCCAAGACGGGTGGCAAGACGGGGCGCGATTTGCTCAACGACTACCTGTCGATGGTGACGGGCGGCGAGGCAACTGACGAGCATCTGGCCGACATCTGCCCCACCACGCATGTTTCGCGTCAGATGCCACCGACCTTTGTGTGGGGCGTGTCCGACGACAAGACGGCGCCGATCGCGCAGGTCTACCCGTTTGCGCAGCGCATGGCCGAGGAGGGCGTTGCATGCGAGATGCACGTCTTCGACCAGGGTGGTCATGGCCTTTCGCTCGGCAACGCCAACACCGCGGTCGACAACGAGGACAAGCAGGTTTCCGTCCGTCCCTGGATCCGCCTGGCCTTCCGCTTCCTCGAGCGCCATCTGTAAGAGTCCCGGCATCCAAGCTCTTCAATAACTTGCGGTGAAATAGTTCCTATCTGGGGCATCAACCAGCCCATCCAGGAACTATTCCACCGCAACTTCGTTTTTGATGCCCCGTCCGGAAACTGCGCCCCAGTTTTGCCTTTCAAGGTGGGACGCAGTTTCCCATAGGGCCTCGACTGGGAAAGCGCGTCCCGTTTCGAGCGGGGATTCCGGGATGCATTTTCCGTAAGAGGCCTGTTTGGGAAACCATATCCCGTTTCGAGCCGGAATTCTGGGATGTAGTTTCCCCGAGAGGCCTCATCGGGAAACTATGGCCCTGAACTCTCCTGCCTGTCCCCATTGCGCCAATTTGCTGATTGAACATCGTTGTGTGTTCGCGCTATCATGCATGGTTAAATTGGTTAGCCGTGGCAAACGGTTAGCCAAGGTGAACATAAATGCAACGCCCTGTGGGCGCCGGGGGAGGAACACGGACGTGAAGCTCGATACGCTCGAGATTGGAAAGGACGCCGTTGTCGCATCGGTGGCATCGGACGACCAGGCACTCCGACAGCATATTTTGGACATGGGCCTAACGCCGGGCACCGAAGTCACCATGATGAAGTACGCCCCCATGGGCGACCCGCTCGAGATTCGCCTGCGTGGCTACGAGTTGACGCTGCGCAAGGATGATGCCGCACGCATTGAGCTCGTGGATGTGCACGACACCGATACCGGTCCGCGCGCCAACGCCGCAATCGGAACGACGGAGCATCCGGCACTCGGCGAGGGGATGTATTCGCCCCGTGCGGCAAAAACGGCCGTGCCCGAGGGCGCACCGCTGCATTTTGCCCTCGCCGGCAACCAAAACTGCGGTAAGACCACGCTGTTCAACCAGCTTACGGGCTCCAACCAGCACGTCGGTAACTTTCCTGGCGTGACGGTCGACCGCAAGGACGGCACCATCCGTAACCATCCCGAGGCAAGCGTTACCGATCTGCCCGGCATTTACTCCCTGTCGCCGTACACGGGCGAAGAGATCGTCAGCCGCCAATTCATCTTGGACGAAAACCCCGACGCCATCATCGACATCATCGACGCCACCAACATCGAACGTAACCTGTACCTGACGCTGCAGCTTATGGAGCTCGACCGCCCCATGGTCATCGCGCTCAACATGATGGACGAGGTGACGGCCAACGGCGGCGCCGTGGACGTCAATCTGCTCGAGAGCCTGTTGGGCGTGCCTGTTGTTCCCATTAGCGCTGCCCGCAACGAGGGTATCGGCGAGCTGGTGGATCATGCCTTGCACGTGGCGCGGTTCCGCGAGCGCCCCGGTCGCCTGGACTTCTGTGCGCCCGATGGATCGGACGGCGGCGCACTGCATCGCTGCATCCACGGCATTGCCAACCTGATCGAGGACCATGCCGTGACGGCGCACATCCCGGTGCGCTTTGCGGCGACCAAGCTGGTTGAGGGCGACGAGCTGGTGACCGAGGCGCTTCACCTGGATCGCAACGAGCTCGACGCTATCGAGCACATCATTACCCAGATGGAGGGCGAGGCCGGCACCGACCGCCTGTCCGCGCTGGCCGATATGCGCTTTAGCTTTATCGGCGACGTGTGCGGGCGCTGCGTCGTCAAACCGCACGAAAGCCGCGAGCACGTGCGCTCCGTCAAGATCGACCGCATCCTGACGGGTCGCTACACGGCCATTCCGGCGTTCCTGGTGATCATGGGCCTCGTCTTTTGGCTGACGTTTGGCGTGATCGGCGCGGCGTTGCAGGGACTCATGGAGGACGGTATCGCTGCTATCATCGCCTCGGCCGATGCGGGCCTCAAGGCGTTCGGCACCAACGACGTGGTGCGCTCGCTGGCTGTCGACGGCGTGCTTACGGGCGTGGGCAGTGTGCTGACCTTCCTGCCGATTATCGTCGTGCTCTTCTTGTTCCTCTCCATTCTGGAAGACTCGGGCTACATGGCGCGCGTCGCCTTTGTCATGGATAAGGTGCTGCGTCGTTTTGGCCTGTCGGGCCGCAGCTTTGTACCCATGCTCGTCGGGTTTGGCTGCACCGTGCCGGCTATCATGTCGACCCGTACGCTCCCATCCGAGCACGACCGCAAGATGACGGTCATGCTCACGCCGTTCATGAGCTGCTCGGCCAAGTTGCCGGTCTATGGTCTGCTGTGCGGGGCGTTTTTCCCACAGGCGACGGTTCCCGCCATGGTCTCGCTCTATCTGATCGGCATTGCGGTTGGCTGTATCGCGGCTTTGGTACTCAACCGCACGGCATTTAAGGGCGACCCGGTGCCGTTTATCATGGAGCTGCCCAATTACCGCCTGCCGAGCGTCAAGACGACGGTGATGCTGGCATGGGATAAGGCCAAAGACTTTATTACCAAGGCCTTTACCATTATCTTTGCCGCTACCGTGGTCATCTGGTTCCTTCAGACGTTCGACATCCGCTTTAATGTGGTCGCCGATCAGTCGCAGAGTCTGCTTGCGGGTCTCGGCAGCATCATTGCGCCGGCGCTGACGCCGCTTGGGTTTGGCGACTGGCGTGCATCCACGGCGCTCGTCACCGGACTTATCGCCAAGGAGAGTGTCATCTCGACCCTCACGGTGCTTTTGGGCGCGACCTCGCCCGCGGCACTGTCGACCATGTTTTCGCCGTTCACTGCCTATGTGTTCCTGGTCTTTACGCTGCTGTACCCGCCCTGTGTGGCAGCCATCGGCGCCGTCAAGAGCGAGCTGGGCGCGCGCTACGCCGTTGCCGTGTTCGCGTTTCAAGTGACGGTCGCCTGGATCGTGGCGTTTGTCGTGCATTCGTCGGGCATATTGCTGGGGCTGGCTTAGGGGCGCGTTGATGCTCCGCGCTTTTGGGCGAGCAACAATTAAACAAATATGAGCCAAAATACCGGTAATTGTCGGCCTGCGGGGACTGTCCTACGCTGCAGGTTGCCGTTCGCTGCCTATTTGCTGCCGTTTGCGGATTCGTAAATACTTGCAATCGTCGGTCGATTTAACCGCATTACGCGATGCCGATGCACATTTTTTGTGCCCCTTTCTACAATCACTTTGTGTCTATTGCCGAGCATGTCTTCCGTTTCGCCTGTGTGGGGACGTGGGGTGCAATAGTCGTTTGTAGAGGCTCATTGAGGAGGGAATTGATGAAAGAAAAATTCCAATCGTTCGGAAAGGCAATGCTCGTTCCGATTACGCTCATTGCCATTTCCGGTCTCTTTTTGGGTATCGGTAGCGTTTTTACGACCGAACTGACCCTTGTGTCCCTTGGCGTTAATTGGGACTGGTATGCCGCTTCGCCGCTCTTTACGTTCTTCTCGGTATTTAAGGGTCTCGGCGAGGTAATCATTGGAAACCTCGGTGTTTTGTTTGCTGTCGGCTGCGCCTTCTCCTTGTCTCGCAAAGAGAAGGGCTGGGCTGCCTTTTCTGCCCTTGTCTGCTATCTCACCATGCTCAAGACGGTTGAGATTCTGCTTGGAGCAGCTGGCTTGGCTGCCGACAATACAACGGTGGAAGCTCTTCAGAAGGTCGGCCTTACGTCCATTCAGGCGAGTGAGCAGTCCGCACTCTACACTACCTCGCTCGGCTTTTTTGGCTACAGCTCTGGTGTCTTTGGCGGCATTATCGTGGGCTGCCTGGTCGCCTGGATCACCGGCCGCTTTTACAAGACCAAGCTTCCAACGGCGCTGGCGTTTTTTGCGGGCAGTCGAACGGTCCCCATTGTATCGCTGGTCGCCGGTGGCATCCTGGGCGGCATTATGTACTTCGTCTGGCCCGTCATCGGTGGATGCTTCTCGGGTATTGCGACGTTCGTGAAAGGCTCCGGTCTGGTCGGTACGTTTGTCTATCGCTGGGTGCTCGAGAGCCTTGTGCCGTTTGGCTTGCATCCGTTGCTCGAGACGCCCATGTATTGGACTGAGCTTGGCGGCTCCATGGTCGTCGATGGAACGCGCGTGGTGGGCAATAGCGCCATTCAGCTTGCACAGCTCGCTTCTCCCAGCAGTGACAAGCTCTTGGTTAGGGCCTTCATGGCTGGCTATGGCATTAACGATTACGCGTTGTTCCCGGGCATCGCCCTTGCTATGTGGTCTTGTGCCAAGCCCCAGAACCGCAAGAAGGTTGCTGGTCTTTTAATCCCCACAGTGATTTCGACTGTTTTCTTTGGCGTTACGGAGCCTATTCTCTTTACGTTCCTGTTTGCCGCCCCCTGGCTCTACTTTGGCGTTTACGCTCCGCTTTCCGGACTGGGTGAAGTTCTCTCGGAGGCAATGGGCGTTTCGGTGTACCAGGGAAATATCAAGGACCTGATCCCATTCTTATTCCGCCCCGAGAAGCTTAATCTGCTTCCATACCTTATCCTGCTCCCCGCCTTTTTCCTGGCAGCTTTCTTCCTCTTCCGGTTCTTTATTACTAAGTTCGATATCAAGACGCCCGGTCGAGACGATGGTGACGATATTGAGTTGATCAACAGCAGAGCCGAGTTCGAGGCAAAGGCCGCTGAGGCAAAGGGCGAGTCTGATAGCACTCCCGAGAAGGCAGTCCAGGGCCGTGCGGCCAAGGACAGCGCGCTTGCTGTTGGCATTGTCGAAGCGCTTGGTGGAGCCGACAACATTGATGATCTTGACAACTGCATCTCACGTCTTCGCGTGATTGTCAAGGATGGTTCTAAGGTTGCAGACGACGAGGTGTTCACCAAGAATCTTGAAGCTATGGGCGTTATCCGCCTGAGCGACAAGGCAATCCAGGTCATTTACGGTCCTCGTGTCGGCGAAGTCGCTTCTGAGGTGCACGAAGTTCTCGGTGACGAGTAAAACGCGCAAGTGGCTTTCAATTGCATAGCGCAATTCCAGGGCTTGGCTTCCTATCGCATGATTTAGGGGGCCAGGCCTTCTTGTTTTAGATTGTCAAGGCAGATACTCAATAGTTCTTCGAATGCGAGAATACAACTTCCGGTAAAGCAGTTAGGCTTAACGTTCTTAAGATCCATTGGGTGATCGTCATGTATCGTAAAGATCGCGTCTGCCGTCTTGGCGAGCTCGCTGTCTTCGTTGCCGGTAAACGCGAGGGTCGTAATGCCCGCGTCGTGGCATGCCCTTGCGGTTTCCAGGATGGCTTCTGTCTGGCCCGATTTGGATATGAGCATCATGCAGCTGAGCGTATTTCGGTTGGATTCGACAAACTGATCGGTTTCTAGGAAGTCCTGTATGACGGCCAAAAAGCCAAGTCCAACGAGCTTAGTCGCCATGTACTGCGCAACGATGCGTGAGAAGCCCTCTCCGTTTACTCCGATCATTCTGTTGCGATGCAGTGCGGCGATGAATACGTCTACATCTCCGGTGTGACATACGAAGTGGACGCTACTGTCTTTGAGTGATTGATTCATTTCGCGGGAGACATGCTGAAGGTGCTTGAGATCGTACATCATTTCGCGGTAGCCACGGTAGCCGAGCTTTTTCGAAAGCCTGATGACTGTCGTCATGCTGGTAAAGCATGCCATGGCGACGGGTTTTATGCCAATATCATCGAGGGTGTCGATATTGTTGAGTAGGTATTCGAGTACGCTTTGCTCGGTTTCGGATAGCTTTGCGGCTGAGTAGAGCTTGGAAATCTGCTTTTTATCAACCATCGGTGCTTCCTTCCCGCCGGACGTGTGTGGCCGCTTCCGTTGCGTAAATAATAACTCCTTGGGGAATTCCTTTCCCGCCTTGCAACCGGGGCGGGAAGCGGCCCTCCATGCT
This sequence comes from uncultured Collinsella sp., assembly GCA_902491565.1. Taxonomy (GTDB): domain Bacteria; phylum Actinomycetota; class Coriobacteriia; order Coriobacteriales; family Coriobacteriaceae; genus Collinsella. The sequence goes on along the minus strand of CABUIE010000002.1, from coordinate 105,188 downwards.
GGATACAATATCCAAACACAGGCGAACCATGCAATATTGAATGTGCTAATTGGGGGTTTCGATATGAAACTTACGGTCATAGGTGGCGGTGGCGTCCGCTCCATGTTTTTGGCAAAGAGCATAGCCCAGCAGGCGTCATCGCTTGGAATCGACGAACTTGTGTTTATGGACAATGATCCCGAGAAGCTGCGCATCTACGGTGGCCTTGCCGCCCATGTCTCGGGCATGCTTTGCCCCACGCTTAATTTTTCACTGACGGGCGATGCAGTCGAGGCCGTTAAGGACGCCGATTACGTGATCACGACGATTCGCGTCGGTGGGGACCATATGCGCGTTCGCGATGAGCGCATTGCTCTTTCGCATGGGGTTCTTGGCCAAGAGACGACTGGCGCAGCCGGCGTGTCTTTTGCCATGCGCTCCGTCCCTGCGCTTGCTTCGTATTGCGAGTTAATCAAGAAGTACGCAAAGCCGGACGTCAAGGTGTTTAACTTTACTAATCCCGCTGGCGTCGTATCTCAGGCCCTACGCGATATGGGCTATGATTTTACTTATGGCATTTGCGATGCTCCCTCGGGCATGTTGCATCAGTTTGCCGAGTATAAAGGCGTTGATCCCGCATCGGTTCAGGGCGAGTGCTATGGACTCAACCACCTCTCGTTCTTCCGCAATGTGACGGTTGACGGCGAGGACATCATGTCCGACTTGATCCACGACGACGGGGCATATGCTCATACAGATCTTAGGTTCTTCGAGAAGGACCTCGTCCTAAATCGCGGATGCGTGCCAAATGAGTACCTATACTATTTCTACTATCGCGAGCGCGCCGTTGCCAACGTTCTCTCTTCGCCCCAGACGCGCGGTGAACTAATCGAAGAAATTAATCGAGAAATGACGAGCGAGCTTGCATCTATCGATATTGAGAACGACTTCGAAAAAGGCCTCGCGTGCTTTGAGAAGTGGTACGGAATGCGCGAAAACAACTACATGGCGGCCGAGACGGGTATTCATCGCGACAAGCCGTGGACGTTTGACGTGTACGGCAAAGATGCTGGCGGATACGCAGGTGTCGCGCTCCGCTTCATGGATATTGCTCGCTCTGGCAAGACGCAGCAGATGATCCTGTGCACCCCCAACAATGGCGCCATCCCCGGCCTTCTCGATACAGATGTCATTGAGTCAACGTGCGATATCTCCACCGATGGCTGTGTGCCGCATCGCGTCGAAGCCGATTCTGTGCCCGCGGGAAACCTCGAATTGATTCGTCGCGTCAAGTACTACGAGCGCACCGTGGCGCGTGGCATCGTTAACCGATCGAAGCGCGACATTGTCGAGAGCCTCGCGATGCACCCGCTCGTTAATTCGTACTCCTTGGCGAAAGATATCGCCGCGCAGTACTTTGAGCTTAACCGCGACTACATCGACGGCTGGACAGACTAGTCTGGACGTTAAAACTAGAAATTATGGATGGGCGGACCGGCGTTTATATTGGCGCCCGTTCGCCCTGCTTAGTAAGAAAACGGGTATAGAGTGAACTTGCGAGAGAACTTCAATGTCTTTCTGGAATCGGGCGATCGGGCGAAGGAATGCCGGAGTGGCTGCACGATGGCGTTATATATCCCCTTGTTTGTTATGAGCGCGCTTCAAATTGGTGTATCAAACGTTGCAACTGAGCTCGCCTATATCAATCCGTCCATTACGCTTATTTGCACTGTGGTCGCGGCCTTTTTAAACCTGCTTCTATCGAATGTGGCTTTTTCATTATTTGCCGTCGACCGGTCCAAAGAGACGGTGCAACCTGCTCGAACCCCTCCGGTTTATCTCTTGGCCTCGACGGTTCCCCTCCAGATTTCTGGGGCGCTGCTAATTTATTTGGTTCACTTGATTTTATCGGCAATTGTAGTCTTTGCCTCGCTTGCGAGCAGTCAGCTCGGGGTGTTGTGCTCGCTTGTGGTGGCAGTAATCGTGACGCTTCTTTCCGCGTCGTTCGTATTCGTGTTAATTGAAGATGCGGACGTGGAGCAGAGGGGACTACGAGGCATTCGGTTTGCACCACGCTACATCATGCGTTCGGTCACGGTGCTTCGTTCCTCCTGGAGAGAAATCGCGCGTCCCGCAACGCTGCTGGTGGCATGGAACCTGGTTGCAAGTTGCGCTATCCAGGTTCTTGTTGGATGGGTAGTTTCGAGTGCGGCGCTGCCGTCGGCACTTTCAGTGACGGCGCTTGTGCATGAGGGACTTTATTATGGGGCGTTTGCTTATATGCTGCTTTTGCTAGTTCATTGTGCGGTTGCGAGTTGGCTCGAAATTGACGTGCTCATGGGGGTGTCCTTGTGCGTATCCGAGCAGGATCGATAGCCCGAAGATGAAGCCGCGTTTTCGACATTGAGTTCCTGCGTACCTTGCTTTCTAAGCAGAATTGGCGCGCCGTTTGTTAACAATCGTTTTCCAAGAATTCTTTTGTTGCTCATTTTATAGACTTCTCATTGCTATAATCGCCCACCGCTCAAGATAATCGGAGAGGTTTTCCTATATGGCTCAAACAAAGCAAGACGGCATCACGCTCAGGCAGTGGCTCCCGCTCATCGGGCTCACCTGCTGCGCGTTCGTGTTCAACACGTCGGAGTTCATGCCCATCGGCCTGCTGACCGACATCGCTGCATCGTTTTCGCTCACCGAGGCCCAAGCTGGCATCATGATCTCGGTCTATGCCTGGGGCGTCATGCTGCTGTCGTTGCCGCTCATGGTGTTTGCCTCGCGCTTCGAGTTCAAGCGGATGCTGCTGGGCGTGCTGGCCGTGTTCTCGCTCGGTCAGTTCCTGTCCGCTGTGGCGCCGACCTATCCCATCCTGGTCTGCGCGCGCCTGGTGGTCGCTTGCGCACATGCCGTGTTCTGGTCAGTCGCCTCGATTATGGCCTCGCGCCTGGTCGACACTCGCCACGGCGCGCTCGCCATCAGCATGATCGCCACGGGCTCGTCCATCGCGCAGATCTTTGGCCTGCCTCTCGGTCGCGCCATTGGCTTGGCCGTGGGCTGGCGCATGACGTTTGCCGTGGTCGGGGGCCTCTCAGCCATCGCGGTCGTCTACCAGGCAGCGGTGTTCCCGGCCATGCCGGCGGGTGAGCGCTTTACCGTCAAACAGCTGCCCGAGCTGCTCAAGAACCCGCTCCTCATCGCGCTCTACGCAGTCACGGTCTTCATGGCGACCGGCTATTACGCAAGCTACAGCTATATCGAGCCCTTCCTGGCGCAGGTCGCGCACGTCGATGCGGGCGCCATCACCATGACGCTGACGGCGTTTGGCTGTTCCGGCTTGGTGGGCAGCTGGCTGTTCAGCCGCCTGTTCGACGGGCACCGTTTTCCGTTCCTTGCTATCACGCTCTCCGGCGTGCCGGTGGCCCTGCTGCTCATGGGGCCGGCCGCATCGTCGCTCGTGACAGTGCTTGCCGTCTGCGCACTGTGGGGCTGCTGCGCCACGGCCTTCAATGTGGCGTTCCAGGCCGAGCTCATCAAGCACACGCCGGCAGATTCGTCAGCCGTCGCCATGTCGATCTTCTCGGGCCTGTTTAACCTCGGTATTGGCACGGGCACCGCAATCGGCGGCGCCGTGGTTTCTGGTCCCGGTATCGCTTGGATCGGCTTCGCGGGCGGGGCGATTGCCGTCGTGGGCGTCATCCTCGCCATCACCGTGCTGTTTCCGGCCATCCGCCGCGCCAAGCCCGTCGCCTAATCACGTCCCCTCATCAGTTGCGGTGGAATAGTTCCTGTTTAAGGCTTCTGAAGGCCCAGACAGGAACTATTGCACCGCAACTTATTTTGGGGGAGGGGATACAAGCTGGGCATACAATGGATGTCGTTGTGTTGAGCTTACCGGGAGGTTGCTATGTGGGCATACGAGACGACGTTCTATCAGGTCTATCCGCTGGGCTTTTGCGGAGCTCCGCGCGAAAACGCCGCCCCCGTTGCCGAGGATGAGCTCGCCCAGGCCGCCGATGTCGAACCCAACCCCGATGCTCCTATCATGAAGATTGCCCAATGGGCCGACTACCTGCAAAAACTCGGCGTTGGCGCTGTGCTCATCAACCCGCCGCTCGAGTCCGATAGTCACGGCTACGATACACGCAGCCTGCGCCATATCGACCGTCGCCTGGGTGGGGACGCCGACTTTGCCGCCGTGTGCGACACACTGCATGCTCACGGCATCCGCGTGGTGCTCGACGCCGTCTTCAACCACGTCGGCCGCGGCTTTTGGGCCTTCCGCGATGTGCAGGAGCGTAAGTGGGACTCGCCGTACAAGGACTGGTTCCACATTAGCTTTGATGGCGACTCCTGCTACGGCGACGACTTTTGGTACGAGGGTTGGGAAGGCCATTTTGAGCTCGTGAAGCTCAACTTGCAAAACCCTGCCGTGGTCGATTACCTGCTAGAGTCCGTGCACCGCTGGGCCGAGGTCTTTGGCGTCGACGGCCTGCGCCTGGACGTTGCCTATATGCTCGACCGCGACTTCATGCGTCGTCTGCATAGCTTCGCCCGTGAGCTCAAGCCCGACTTTGTGCTGATCGGCGAGACGCTCCACGGCGACTACAACCAGATCGTCAACGACGAGATGCTCGACTCCTGCACCAACTACGAGTGCTACAAGGGCCTGTACTCTAGCTTTAACTCGGTCAACATGTTCGAGATCGCGCACTCGCTGCACCGTCAGTTTGGCGGCGACCCCTGGTGCATCTACCGTGGCAAGCACCTGCTGTCGTTTGTCGACAACCACGACGTGCCGCGCCTGGCAAGCATCCTTACCGACAAGTTCTGCCTGCGTCCCGCCTACGGCATGCTCTTTGGCATGCCGGGCATCCCGTGCGTCTACTACGGCAGCGAGTGGGGAATTGCCGGCGAAAAGGGCGGCCCCGATGGCGACTGGGCGCTGCGACCTGCGCTCGATGAGCCTGCGCCCAACGAGCTGACGGCCTTCATCAAGCAGCTCGCGCACCTGCGCTCGGCAAACGACGCGGCAGCCCGTGCCCTCAACTACGGTGCCTATCGCAACGTGGTGATCCAGAACAAGCAGCTGCTGTTCGAGCGCGCCTGCGACGACGCGACGGTGCTCGTGGCGGTCAATGCCGTGAACGAGCCCTATACCTTTGGAGCCGGCGAACTCAACGGCTCCTTCGTCGACCTGCTTGCCGACGATGCGCCCACGGTCGAGCTGACAGGCTCCCTTGAACTTGCGCCCTATGAGGTGCGTTATCTGCTGAGGGCCTAATTCATGACTGCGCCGGACGAGGGCTATCAGCATATTGAGCATGGGTTTGAGCCCGTGTTTGACGAGCGCTCGCGCGTTTTGGTGCTGGGGTCGTTTCCCTCGGTGCTCTCGCGTGCCAATGCCTTCTACTATGGCAATCCGCAGAACCGCTTTTGGCGCGTGATGGCCGCGTGCCTTGGTGCGCCCGTGCCGCCCAACGAGGGAGACTCTTTGGCGAGCGGCGAGCCCGTGACGCTTGACGCCTCGATTGCCGCCAAGCGGGCTATGCTGCTGAACGGCGGCGTGGCCCTGTGGGACGTGATCGAGAGCTGCGACATTAAGGGCTCGAGCGATGCGAGCATTCGTAACGTTGTGCCGGCACATATCGAGCGCATTACCGGCGCAGCTCCCATTGAGCAGGTGATATGCAACGGTGGTACAGCTGGCCGGCTCTACAAGCGCTATCTACAAGAGCGCACCGGGCTGCCGGCCATCGTTCTGCCGTCGACAAGTCCCGCCAATGCGGCGTGGCGTCTGGAACGCCTTGTCGAGCGCTGGAGTGAAGCCGTTGATTGGCAGGCTTTTTCGATTTAGCAGTTTGAGTGCTCGGCAAGATGCCTCATAACGGCGTGCCAGATCGGTGTGGGCAGCGCAGACGTGGCGCGCACCATGCCGTCGGTGTCGACGCCACCCGTTGCGGCGCCACCGAGCTTCTGCGCGTGTTCGACGGAACACCCCATGCGAACGGCGCCCACGAGCTTGTCCATGGCCTCCGAAAACGGTCGCCGCAAGAGTCCCATGCGCGGGGAGCGACGAAGCGCTGCGATGCCGCTGCCGGCGCAGATGGCAATGCCGCCACACCACAATTGGTCATGGCGCTCACATGCCTTGTGCAGGCGAACAGCGGTCCCACGCGCCTGCTCAGTGCCCTCTTGTGCGGCTCGAATCGCGGCATAGACGCGCGTTCCCGTACCGCCAAAGCGCTCAAGCGCCTGCTCGATGGCTGTCAACGTCTCATCGTCAGCCACATCTTCAATGGCCAGCACGATGCCATCGGCAACGTTGCCGGCGTCATTTGCCTTCAAGTCGACCGGGCGGGGGAGTGCGGTGCCGGAAAGTTGAGCATAGGCGGCGATGGCATCCTGCAGGTCCCAGAGCAAAAAATCAAGATCGGCGCTATTGGGAATACTGATATACGCAATGGTGTGCAGTGTTTTTGGTACGTCGCCACGCGTGATTGTCTCCATGCCATCTCCTTTCCGGCTCGTTTCCGTTTAGGTTACACCGTCTGGCGGCGCCCCGCCGCGCTATCCTAGTGCAACCCTTACGAAAGGAACGCCATGCGACTGCCCATGAATACCTCGCTTGCCACGCTCAAGCCCTCCGGTATCCGCCGGATCAACGCGCTCGCCGCCCAGCACCCGGGGTGCATCGCGCTTGCGCTTGGCGAGCCCGATTTTCCCACGCCCGATGTGATTAGTGCCGAGGTGACCGCCGCACTGGACCGCGGTGACACGCACTATCCGCCCAACAACGGTCGCCCCGCCCTGCGTGATGCACTGTCCAAATATATGGATGACGCGGGCCTGGCGTTTTCCGCCGATGAGGTCATCCTGACCGACGGTGCGACCGAGGCACTGTCGGCAACATTCATGGCTATGCTCAACCCCGGCGACGAGGTCATTATCCCCACGCCGGCCTTTGGCCTGTACGAGAGCATCGTCGTGGCCAACCACGCCAAAGCAGTCTTTTTGGATACGGAGCCTGCGCAATTTCAGATTGACGAGGATGCGCTTCGTGCTTGCGTGACGCCGGCGACCAAGGCCATCGTCATCTGCTCGCCCAACAATCCTACGGGCTGTATCCTCAACGCGGCTTCGCTTGACGCCGTGGCGCACGTGGCGGAGCAGACGGGCATCTACGTGATCTGCGACGACGTATACAACCGCCTGGTCTACGTGGACGGCTACGAGCGCTTTGCCCAGCGCCACCCGGAGCTTCGTGAGCAGACGGTAGTCATCGAGAGCTTCTCCAAGCCCTGGGCTATGACCGGCTGGCGCCTGGGCTGGCTCGCAGCGGCAACCCCCGTCATCGCCGAGATCGCAAAGGCCCACCAATACTTAGTATCGAGTGCTGTCTCCTTCGAAATGGACGCCGCAGCCCGAGCCCTCACCGTCGACCCAACCCCCATGCTAAAAGTCTACCGAGCCCGCCGCGAGCGCGTACTCGAAGCCTTAAACGCCATGGGCCTCGACGTAGTAGAGCCCGCAGGAGCCTTCTATACTTTCCCGAGCATCAAAAAGTTCGGCCTAACCAGCGAAGACTTCTGCATCAAAGCCATCAAAGAAGCAAACGTAGCCCTAGTCCCGGGAGACTGTTTCGGCACCGAAGGCCACATCCGCTTAAGCTACTGCGTCTCCGACAAAGACCTAGACGAAGGCCTCCACCGCCTGTCCACCTTCATTTCGACCTTATAGTCCTCAGGGACGCAACACATCAGCCCACCGACCCAAGCATTATGAGTGGGGCGCGCCGGCCAACGGCAACCCTGGCTGCCCCAAAGTCACCGCAGGCCGCGCCGCCAAAGGCCAGGCGCAAGCTTTTCGTAGATTCCGCACGAGCCGAAGAGCACTAAATGTGCTCTTCGTGCGAGCCCAGGACCTGACCGAGCGAAAAGCTTGCGCCTGGCCTTTGGCGGCGCGACCGAGATGGTGGAATTGTGTGCAGCCAGGGTTGCCGTTGACCGACGCCGGGGTCCCCGCCATAATACTTTCGGTTCACGCACGAATCCGCTGCCAGAGACAGCCGGCGCAAACGGGCATCGCCCGCGAGCTTAATGGGACTTCCCGCCAGCCGAGGTGGTCGAGTAGATATGTCTTCTCGCCCCCGTCGCTCATGCAGCGCGGGGGCTTTCTTTTTGGACATGCCCCCGTCACGTCCTTGTGGCGGACCGTGCCCGGAAAGAATTCGAGGAGGTGTAATTCATGCCCCAGCAGTACAAAATCGACAAGGTTGCAGAGATCGAGTCCCGTATCGCCGAGAACGCCGGTCTGTTCGTCGTCAACTACAACGGTCTGACGGTTAAGCAGGCTCAGGAGCTGCGTCATCAGCTTCGCGAGTGCGGCGCCGAGATGAAGGTCTACAAGAACAACCTGGTTAAGATCGCTCTCAAGAACCAGGAGCAGCCCGAGCTCGACGAGATTCTCGCCGGCCCCGTCGCTTATGTGTTCTACGAGTCCGAGCCGGTCGAGGCCGCTAAGGCCCTTAAGGACTTCTCCGCTAAGTCCAAGGGCGTCCTTGAGATCAAGGGCGGTATCTCCGACGGCAAGGCCGTTTCCGCTGATGATGTTAAGGCTATCGCCGAGCTGCCCACCAAGGATCAGCTTCTCGGCCAGATCGCCGGTCTCATCTCCGGTTTCGCTCGCGACATCGCTGTCTGCGTCAACGGCGTTTCCTCTGGTCTCGCTCGTTCGATTCAGCAGGTCTCCGAGCAGAAGGCAGCCTAGTCGCTGTTTTCACCCGCGGCGGCAACGCCGCACCCCTGGCGCATTCGCGCCGTGTTTTAACTGATCTCCGTGCACAGACACGGAAACCGAAAGGACTTAGAAATGGCTAAGCTTACCACCGATGAGATCATCGATGCTCTTAAGGAAATGACCCTTCTCGAGGCTTCCGAGCTCGTCAAGGCTATCGAGGACACCTTCGGCGTTTCCGCCGCTGCTCCTGCCGCTGTTGTCGCCGCTCCCGCTGCTGGCGCCGCTGAGGCCGAGGAGAAGACCGAGTTTGACGTCGTGCTCGAGGGCTTCGGCGACAACAAGATCCAGGTCATCAAGGCCGTCCGTGAGCTCACCAACCTTGGCCTGAAGGAGGCCAAGGAGGTCGTCGAGGGCGCTCCCAAGGCTGTTCTCGAGGGTGCCAAGAAGGAGGACGCCGAGGCTGCCAAGGAGAAGCTCGAGGCTGCTGGCGCTGCTGTCACCCTCAAGTAATCAGGCTTTCTCGCCAGATTTCTTTGCAGACGGGGTTCGCATTGCGAGCCCCGTCTTTTTTGTTTTTCGGTCCCTCGACATCGGTAGCTCAAACTGCCATGTTCTGTGATTTGCGTCGTATCGGGCGCCCTGCCGTTGGGCAATAAAATTGCACCATTCGAGCAATAATTTGCGTTGACCTGCTGAAGAATTGTCTCTGCCTTGTAGCGACATATAGTTCCAGCGGTAAGATGCTTGGGTATCGCAATTTGGTCTGCGGCTGTGTGCCGCACGCATGGGGCGCTTTTGCGCCTGCGAAAGGATCTTTGAATAACATGAAGGCAATCATCCCCGCCGCCGGTCTTGGCACGCGTTTTCTGCCTGGCACCAAGTGCACGCCCAAAGAGATGCTGCCGGTGCTCGACAAGCCCGTCATTCAGTACGTCGTCGAGGAGGCGCTCGACCCCGAGGAAGTCGACGACGCCATCATCGTTACTTCTCCCGGCAAGCCCGAGCTGCTGAACTACTTCCAGCCCGATCGCTCGCTCGAGAACCTGCTGCGCGAGCGCGGCAAGAACGCCTATGCCGATGCCGTCGCCCATGCGGGCGGTATGCCGGTCGACTTCCGCTATCAGTACGAGCCCAAGGGCCTCGGCCATGCTATCCGCTCTGCTGCCGACGCCGTGGCAGGGGAGAACTTCCTGGTTCTTCTGGGCGACTACGTTGTGCCTAACCGCGACATCTGCGACAAGATGCTCGCCGTTTCCAAGGAGCACGGTGGCGCTTCGGTTATCGCCGTCGCTGCTTGCTCGCCCGAGGAAGTCAGCCGCTACGGCGTTATCGCCGGTGAGCGCGTCGGTTCGCTCGAGGGCGCCGAGGACGTTGCCGATGCAGAGCCGGGCGCTGTCTGGCGTATCGGCGGTCTGGTCGAGAAGCCCGCTCCCGAGGCGGCTCCGTCCAACCTGTACATTGTCGGCCGTTATCTGCTGAGCCCGCTGGTCATGGACCTGCTCGCTGATCAGCAGGCCGGCAAGGGCGGCGAGATTCAGCTCACCGACGCCATGGCCCGCTCGCTCGATCGCGAGGCTATGTACGCTGTCGTTATCGACCCGCTGTCGGGCTACGACACCGGCACCCCGTCTGGCTGGATGGCCACCAACGCCCTCATGGCCGCAAGCGATCCTCGCTTTGCCAGCGCCTTCTGGGACGCCATCGACGAGCGCGGCGGATTGATGCGCAAGTAAGCCTTCGGGCATCGACATTTACGGGCGCGGACCTCGGTTCGCGCCCGTTTTTTATAAGAGCTGCGATTGCCGGCTCTCTGTTCACAGAAAATATATGAACAGATGTTCGATACAGATACATCTACCTGCGTGTTTTCTGTCGAAAAACTTTGCTACTCCAAAAACTCAATCGCGTCAAGGCTTTTCTTGCCCAACGGTCGGTACCTGATAAACTATTAGGTTGCGATAACTGGCGAAGCTATGCCTCGCCAACCCACCGAGCATTTCCGTGAAGGAGGAAAAACCTGGTGACCTACGCATACACTGCCACTGAGCGCAAGCGCGTCAGCTTCGGGAAAATCCCGGAGGCCATGGAGCTCCCCAACCTTATCTCTGTTCAAAGGGAATCCTTTGAGCGTTTTAAGGACGAGGGCCTTCGTGAGGCGTTCAAGGAATCCAGCCCCATCCAGAGCCAGAACCATGTTCTCGAGGTTACCTTCGGCGAGCATCAGTTCGGCGACCCTGCGCACACCGTCGAGGAGTGCCGCGAGAAGGACATGACCTATCAGGCCCCGCTCCTGACCGACGTCCGTCTCACCAACAAGGAGACCGGCGAGATCAAGGAGCAGCTCGTCTTTATGGGCGACTTCCCCATGATGACCGATCAGGGCACCTTCATCATCAACGGTACCGAGCGTATCGTCGTCTCGCAGCTCGTCCGTTCCCCGGGTGTGTACTACAGCTCCGAGATGGATTCGGGCAAGCAGATCTACAAGGCCCAGATCATCCCGTCCCGCGGTGCCTGGCTTGAGTTTGAGGTCGACAAGCGCGACCAGCTCATGGTCTCCATCGACCGTAAGCGTAAGCAGAGCGCCACGATGTTCCTGCGCGCCCTTGGCATCGCCGTCACCAACGACGACATCATCGAGCTGCTCGGCAACTCCGATGTGATTAAGCGCACCCTGGAGCGCGACACCGCTCTCACTCGCGAGGACGCCCTTATCGAGATCTACCGTCGCTTGCGCCCGGGCGAGCCTCCCACCGTGGACGCTTCCCGCAGCCTGCTCGAGGGCCTGCTCTTTAACCCGCAGCGCTACGATCTGGCCCGCGTCGGTCGTTACAAGGTCAACAAGAAGCTCAACCTCACCACCGAGGAAGAGGTCACGGTGCTCACCGACGAGGATATCGTCGCTACGCTGCGCTACCTGCTGTCCCTCGCCGCCGGCGAGCAGGGCTTCAAGGTCGACGACATCGACCACTTTGGCAACCGCCGCATCCGCACCGTCGGCGAGCTCGTCGCCAACCAGTTCCGTATCGGCATGAGCCGTATGGAGCGCGTTGTCCGTGAGCGCATGAGCTCCCAGGACATCGACGAGATCACCCCGCAGTCGCTCATCAACATCCGCCCGATCGTGGCCTCCATCAAGGAGTTCTTCGGTTCCTCGCAGCTCTCGCAGTTCATGGACCAGGCGAACCCCCTGACCGGTCTGACCCACAAGCGCCGTCTGTCCGCACTCGGCCCTGGCGGTCTTGCCGGCCACAAGTCCGGCTCCAGCCGCCGCACCAACGTGCCGACGGCCGTCCGCGACGTTCACAACTCGCACTACAGCCGCATGTGCCCGATCGAGACCCCCGAAGGCCCCAACATCGGCCTGATCGGCTCGCTCGCCCTCTACGCCCGCGTCAACGAGTACGGCTTCATCGAGGCTCCGTTCCGCCGCGTCGAGAACGGCGTTGCCACCGACCAGATCGACTGGATGACCGCTGACGAGGAAGAGAAGCACGTCATCGCGCCGGCCAACACGCCGCTCGATCCCAAGACCAACGAGTTCATCACGACCGATGCCGAGGGCAAGCTTGTCCGCCCGCACACCGTGATCGCCCGTACCCGCGACTTCGACGGCTCCTTCGGCGCTCCCGCCGACGTGCCTGTCGAGGACGTCGACTACATGGACGTCTCGCCGCGTCAGATGCTCTCCGTCGCAGCCACGCTGATCCCGTTCCTCGAGCACGACGACGCCAAGCGTACGCTGATGGGCGCTAACATGCAGCGCCAGGCCGTGCCGCTGGTTCACCCTGCCGCTCCCTATGTCGGTACCGGCATGGAGCGTCGCGCCGCTCTGGACTCCGGCGAGGTCACCCTGGCCAAGAACGCCGGCGAGGTCATCTTTGCCGACGCCGCCAAGATCATCGTCAAGCATGCCGGCGGCATGGACGAGTATCACCTGGCCAAGTACCAGCGCTCCAACCAGTCCACCTGCATCAACCACCGTCCGCTCGTGCGCGTCGGTGACACTGTTGAGCAGGGCGAGCCCCTGGCTGACGGTCCTTCGACCGATCATGGCGAGCTTGCACTGGGTCAGAACCTCACCGTGGCATACATGCCGTGGGAAGGCTTCAACTACGAGGACGGTATCGTCGTGTCCGAGCGCCTGGTGGCCGAGGACCTGCTGACGACCATCAACATCACCCGTCACGAGATCGATGCCCGCGACACCAAGCTCGGCCCCGAGGAGATCACCCGCGAGATCCCGAACCTCTCCGAGGACATGCTTGCCAACCTCGACGAGGACGGCATCATCCGCATCGGCGCCGAGGTCGGCCCTGGCGACATCCTGGTCGGCAAGGTCACGCCTAAGGGCGAGAGTGCTCTGACCGCCGAGGAGCGCCTGCTGCGCGCCATCTTCGGTGCAAAGGCCCACGACGTCCGCGACACCTCCCTTAAGATGCCTCACGGCGCTTACGGCCGCGTCATCGACGTTGTCCGCTTTAGCCGCGAGAACGGCGACGATCTGGCCCCCGGCGTCAACGAGCAGGTGCGCGTCTACGTCGCCCAGCGTCGTAAGATCCAGCAGGGCGATAAGATCGCCGGCCGCCACGGCAACAAGGGTGTTATCTGTAACGTTCTGCCGGTCGAGGACATGCCCTACATGGCTGACGGTACCCCGATCGACGTTATCCTCAACCCGCTGGGCGTTCCTTCGCGTATGAACGTCGGCCAGCTGCTCGAGTGCCACCTTGGCTGGGCTGCTGCCTGCGGTTGGGATACCGAGCAGGCCGACTCCGACAAGTACGTCCCCGGTCCGTTCTTCACCGCGACGCCCGTCTTCGACGGCGCCAAGGAGGACGAGATCGCCGAGGTCATCCGTCGTGCCAACAAGAACATGCTCAACAAGGCCACCGCTGCCTTTGGCGATCACATGCGCCCCGAGTTCGTCACCCAGCTTGACGAGCGCGGCAAGACCCGCCTGTTCGACGGCCGCACCGGCGAGGAGTTCCGCGAGCCCATTACCGTGGGTACGTCCTACATCCTCAAGCTCGGCCACATGGTCGACGACAAGATCCACGCCCGTTCGACCGGCCCTTACAGCCTGGTTACCCAGCAGCCTCTGGGCGGCAAGGCTCAGTTCGGCGGCCAGCGCTTCGGCGAGATGGAAGTTTGGGCACTGTACGCTTACGGTGCTTCCAACGTCCTGCAGGAGATCCTGACCGTCAAGTCCGACGATACCGTGGGCCGCGTCAAGACCTACGAGTCCATCGTCAAGGGCGAGAACGTTCCTGTCCCGGGTATCCCCGAGTCCTTCAAGGTTCTCGTCAAGGAGATTCGCTCCCTCGCACTGGACATCGAGCCCATGCACGATGCCGACGAGGACGCCTCCGCCCCTGTGACCGCCGAGGAGACCTCCGCTCTCGACGACCTGGCTGCGCTCGCCGGCGTTGACGCCGACGTCGAGGCCGAGGATGCCGAGACCGCCGAGGCGCCCGAGGCTGTCGCCGCCACGACCACTGATAAGGAGTAGTTGACTGTGGCAGATTTCGAAGCTACTGATTTTGACTCGGTAAAGATCTCCCTTGCCTCCGCCGACCAGATCCGTTCCTGGTCGCACGGTGAGGTCAAGAAGCCGGAGACCATCAATTACCGTACCCTCAAGCCCGAGAAGGACGGCCTGTTCTGCGAGAAGATCTTCGGTCCCGCCAAGGACTGGGAGTGCTCCTGCGGCAAGTACAAGGGCATCCGCTTTAAGGGCATCGTCTGCGAGCGCTGCGGCGTCGAGGTCACCTCGGCCAAGGTGCGTCGCGACCGCATGGGCCACATCGAGCTCGCCGCTCCCGTGTCCCACATCTGGTACTTCAAGAGCCCCACGAGCTTCCCGATGAGCCGTATGCTCGACATCAAGTCCAAGGACCTCGAGAAGGTTCTGTACTTTGCCAGCTACATCATCACCGAGGTCGACTACGAGGCTCGCGAGGCCGACGCTGACGACCTGCGCGAGGAGCTCGCCGCCGATCTGGAAGAGATCGATGCCGAGTGCGCCCGCCAGATCGAGTCCCTCAAGGAGCAGGGCAACCCCGAGAACTTTGACGAGTTCTCCGACGAGGAGCCGCTGACCCCCGAGGAGATCGCCTCTGGCATCGTCGACATCGAGGAAGAGTGCAAGGACGAGAAGCAGCTCCGCACGGACGCCTTCAACGCCTTCATGAAGCTCAGCGAGCGCGACCTCATTTCCGATGAGCCGCTGTTCCGCGAGATGACCCGCTACTACTCCATGTACTTCAAGGGTGGCATGGGTGCTGAGGCCGTCCGCGACCTGCTCGCTGCCATCGACCTTCCTTCCGAGGCCGAGAAGCTCAAGGCCATCATCGCCGACGAGGACTCCCAGAAGCAGAAGCGCGAGAAGGCCGTCAAGCGCCTCGAGGTCGTTGACGCCTTTCTGAAGGGCGGCAACAGCCCCGCGAACATGATCCTGGATGTCATCCCGGTCATTCCGCCTGATCTGCGCCCGATGGTCCAGCTCGACGGCGGCCGCTTCGCCGCATCCGACCTCAACGACCTGTACCGTCGCGTGATCAACCGTAACAACCGACTCAAGCGCCTGCTCGACCTGGACGCCCCTGCGATCATCGTGAACAACGAGAAGCGCATGCTCCAGGAGTCCGTGGACGCCCTGTTCGACAACGGCCGTCGTGGTCGCCCGGTCTCTGGCCGTGGCGGTCGCCCGCTCAAGTCGCTCGCCGAGGCCCTCAAGGGCAAGCAGGGTCGCTTCCGTCAGAACCTGCTGGGCAAGCGTGTCGACTACTCCGGCCGTTCGGTTATCGTTACCGACCCCAAGCTGCTGCTGCACCAGTGCGGTCTGCCCAAGACCATGGCGCTGGAGCTCTTCAAGCCCTTCGTCATGAAGCGCCTGGTCGAGCTTGGCAAGGTCGAGAACATCAAGGGCGCCAAGCGCGCTATCGACCGCGGTGCCACCTTTGTGTGGGATATCCTCGAAGAGGTCATCGACGGCCGCGTCGTGCTGCTCAACCGTGCACCGACCCTGCACCGTCTGTCCATCCAGGCCTTTGAGCCGGTGCTGGTCGAGGGCAAGGCTATCCACCTGCACCCGCTGGTCTGCTCGCCCTTCAACGCCGACTTCGACGGCGACCAGATGTCTGTCCACGTGCCGCTGTCCAGCCAGGCTCAGGCCGAGGCCCGCGTGCTCATGCTCTCTGCGAACAACCTGCGCTCGCCGGCATCCGGCAAGCCGGTCAACATCCCTTCGCAGGACATGATCATCGGTGTGTACTACCTCACCCAGGTTCGCGAGGGTCTGCCGGGCGAGAACCACGTGTTCTCGAGCTTCGACGACGCGCTGCACGCCTATGACTGCCGCTCCGAGGTCGACATGCAGGCCAAGATCCAGGTCCGCGTGTCCGCTGCCGATGCCAACGTCATCAACGAGGACGGCACCCGTATCTTCCGCGTCAAGAACGGCAAGAACGAGTTTGTCGACTACGACGTCACCGGCAACAAGACCGCGCGCTTCGAGACCTCTATCGGCCGCATCATCTTCAACCGCCAGTGCCTGCCCGAAGACTACGAGTTCATGAACTACAAGATGGTCAAGGGCGACGTGGCCAAGCTGGTTGCGGACTGCTGCGATCGTTACCCCGAGGCCAAGGTCGGCCCGATCCTCGACGCCATCAAGTACTCCGGCTTCCACTACGCTACCCGCGCCGGCCTCACCATCTCGGTGTGGGACGCTCTCATCCCTGCCGAGAAGCAGGAGCTGCTCGACCGCGCCCAGGCCAACGTCGACCAGATCAACGAGTACTTCGAGGAGGGCTTCATCAACGAGACGGAGCGCCACATCGAAGTCGTTAACGAGTGGACCGCTTGTACCGATAAGGTTGCAGCGCTCATGCTCGACATGTTCGACGAGGAGAACCCGCTCTACATGATGGCCGACTCCGGCGCCCGTGGTTCTAAGACCCAGCTGCGTCAGCTCGGCGGCATGCGTGGCCTGATGGCGGACATGTCCGGCGAGACGATCGACCTTCCCATTAAGGCGAACTTCCGCGAGGGCCTGCTGCCGCTCGAGTACTTCATTTCGACCTACGGCGCCCGTAAGGGCCTGGTCGATACCGCATCCCACACCTCGGACTCTGGTTACCTGACCCGTCGTCTGGTTGACGTGGCCCAGGACGTCATCGTCCGCGAGGAGGACTGCGGTACGCACGAGGGCGTTACCTACAACCTCATCATCCCCGGCACCACCGACCTCAACACCGACCTCGTCGGCCGTTGCTTCATCGAGGACGTCGTGGCTCCCGATGGCACCGTGCTCTTTGAGCAGGACGGCTACATCGAGAAGGTCGCCGACATCCAGAAGATGGTCGATGCGGGCCTTAAGAAGGTCAAGCTTCGCGCGCTGCTCACCTGCCGCTCCAAGTACGGCGTGTGCCAGAAGTGCTACGGCTGGGATCTTTCCACTCGTCGTCCGGTCGCCATCGGTACTGCCGTCGGCATTATTGCCGCCCAGTCCATCGGCGAGCCCGGTACGCAGCTTACGATGCGTACCATTCACTCCGGCGGCGTCGCTGGCGTCGACGATATTACGCAGGGTCTGCCTACGGTCAGCCGTATGTTCGATATCGTCGGCAACGTCAACGAGAAGATCCTGGGTCGCGAGGCCGAGCTGGCTCCGTACTCCGGTCACCTCTCGATTAAGCCCGAGAAGTCCGAGTACGTGCTGACGCTCACCGACTCCGAGGACCACACCCGTGTCCTCGACGAGCGTCGCGTCCCCGCTTCGGTGCGCTTTATGCCCGAGATCGAGGACGGCTGCGAGGTTCGCGCCGGCGACCAGATCACCAAGGGCTTTGTCAACTTCCGCAACCTGCGCAAGCTGACCGACATCGAGTCGACGATGCACACCTTCGTCGAGAGCGTCAAGGACGTCTACACCAGCCAGGGCGTCGACCTGAACGACAAGCACATCGAGGTGCTCGCACGTCAGATGCTGCGTCGCGTTCAGATCACCAACCCCGGCGATTCCAAGTACCTGCTTGGTCAGTACGTCGACCGCTACGAGTTCGCCGACGAGGTCGAGCGCGTTGCCCGTCTGGGCGGTCAGGCCCCCGTGGCCGAGCCCGTCATCCTGGGTACGCTCAAGGTCGCGTCTAACATCGACTCCTGGCTGTCGAGTGCTTCGTTTATCCGTACCGCTGGCGTCCTTACCGAGGCTGCCATTGAGGGTAAGGTCGATCACCTGCTCGACCTTAAGTCCAACGTCATCGTCGGTAAGAAGATCCCGGCCGGTACCGGCCTCAAGCCGTACGCCAACGCCAAGCTGACGTATCGTACGGCCGACGGCTACGTGGACATCGACGGCCCGGCTTCGCCCAACGCCAAGTCGCTGCCCGAGTGGGCTCCGGTTGAGCTCAAGGACCTGGACGAGCAGCTCCCGCAGCAGCTCGACTGGGCCGGCTACGACGAGTTCGGTGGTGCTGACGGTTCGTTCACCCGCAACGGCCACACCATCTCCGCCGAGAAGGCTCGTCTGTACCTGTTCGACGACCTGGGCGTGTCGCAGCGCTGGACCAACAAGTTCAGCGAGGTCGGCATCGAGACGGTCGGCGACCTGGTCGGCAAGTCCGAGGAGGATCTGCTGCGCATCGATGGCATCGGTGCCAAGGCGATCGAGGAGCTCCGTGACGGCCTGGAGGCCCACGACCTGCTCTACATCCTCGAGAACAACGACGACGTTGCCGACGAGGAAGACCTCTCGCAGCTGCTGCAGATGGTCTTTAGCCCCGACGGTCCGGACGATATCCTGCTGGGTACCTCCGCTCCGACGCATCACGCCGACGCCGACGAGGAGCTCCTGGGCGCCCCGATCGACGACAAGAAGGCTCCCGCCAACGGTGTCATCAACGAGGACATGGCTTCTCTCGATGAGCTGCTCAACCAGCTCGTGGACACCGACGACGCCGAAGAGGCCAAGGACAACGACGAGGAGTAATTTCCTAGTGCGTTAACCGTCCTTCCAAAGACCCGCTTCCCAACAGGGGAGCGGGTCTTTTTTGATGAGGAACGTTGCCCCGACGAGCACGTCGGATTCCCGGAACGGGCCGCCCGCTGTTTAAGTTTGTCGCGAGTTCCGCACGCAAAGGAAAGCACTTAATGTGCTTTCCGTCTTGCGCAGGACTGTAGAGCAGCAAACTTAAACAGCGGGCGGCCCGTTCTGGGAATCTGCCCCCGCGCACAGAAGGGGATTCCTTTTGCCAAAAAGGGACAGGTTTATTTTGGTAGGTTATTCATGCTTGAATTTGAAACATTCCGTTCGGTCAAAGCGTATCTATGGTGAGGGCCTCATCAAGAATCATTAACGTCACCGGGAGGTGATTATGGAAGAACGGGCATTTAGACAGGCGGTCGAAGATCACCGGGATGTCGTGTTTCGGATCGCATTGACGTACCTGCGCGATTGTGCCGACGCCGACGATGTTGCCCAGGATGTCTTTCTTAAGCTGCTCAAAAGCGATACGCAATTTGAGAGTTGGGAGCATCTTCGTCGCTGGCTTATCCGGGTCACGATCAATGAATGCAAATCGCTCTTTCGAAAGCCATGGAGGCGTGTGGAGGATATTGAGAACCTGGCCGATTCGCTTTCGACGGCGCAGGAGGAGACCAAGGTGGTCCTGTCAGACGTTATGCGACTTCCGGAGCGATTCCGCGTCCCCATCGTGCTCTATTACTATCTGGGCTTTTCGACCTCAGAGATTGCCGAGTTACTGCATGTGCCAGCCGCGACCGTTCGAACGCGTTTAGCTCGCGGTCGATCGAAGCTCAAATTCATCCTAGAGGAGGGCGACCGTGAAATCCAATCAAATCAAGCAGGCCTTCGAGTCCATCCAAGCCGATAGCAATCTTGCAGATCGCGTCCTTAATACCGCTGCGGGTGAGCCGCTTCATCGAAAGGGCCACGCGAAGCCTCTCTATGTTGCCGTAATCGGATGTCTTGTCGGAGTGCTGGCGACCGGAGGGGTCGCCTACGCCGTCGTCAATTCCAGATATTTTGCCTCAGCCTGGGGAAACCACGGCAACGGGGATTCCATTACCTGGACCAACGGTGGCTCATCGGGAACTAAATATACCTACACCAGAGAGTTTGGCGATGGCATCGCGCCCCAAAGCCTGGAAGGCGCAGTCCAGGAGGTTAATCTGTCCGTCGAGGGCAACGGCTATACGCTTGATATCCATGAGATGGCAATCGACCAAAACGGCTGCGGAGCCGTGACGTTTACGTTGTCCAATCCAAATGGAGTTAACTACTACAAGCCAGCAGCAGAGATTGGCGAACTTGTTCTCTATGGTGAAGAAGAGCAGGGCATCGGCACGCCCGATATGAAGTTCGGCGAGGAATGGCCTGACACACGCAGCACAATTGATAAGGACACATCAAGCGATACTGTCATTAATGGCACGATGTACTTTGCCGCTATGGATCGCGAGCGAGATTTGCAACATGCTGTCACCTGGAATATCCACTGGACCGAGGGTGAAGGTGAGAGTGCGAGGCGGTTTGAGGCGTCGACACCCGAGTTCAATATTGAAGCGTACGTCGATACAAAGGAACTCCGCTCCGGTGACTCGCCTCTTGAGATTAGCCCGTTTTCCATCCAGACGCACATCGATGATTTGGGCTATGAAGCAGTTGATAATAAGCTGACCGTCAGCTACAAGGATGGATCGGAGCAGATTATCGAAGATGACGACGCAGGGGTGTTCAACTTATATTTTTCTTATGGGCGCAATAGCGGAGAGAACATCTGGGTGCCAACGAAGTTGATTGATGTCGACCAAGTGGTCTCAGTAACGCTTGAGGGCACGAGGTGCACGTCAACAGGAGAGACCGAAACGGAAGAGTCCTTTACTATCGTCTATTCGTAAGGTCTGAGGCCGCTTCCTACTAGGGGAAGCGGCCTCTTTTGCGTTAAATGGAAACGCCGCCGATTTCCATGCGACAGATGAGAGCAGATTACCGCTGGAGCGCGACGTTTCCCCAGATAAAACCGACCAAAATAAACCTGTCCCTTTTTGGCAGGGAACGTTGCCCCGACGAGCACGTCGGATCCCCGGCCCGGGCGGCCCAGGTTTTAAGTTTGTCGCGAGTTCCGCACGCAAAGGAAAGCACTTAATGTGCTTTCCGTCTTGCGCAGGACTGTAGAGCAGCAAACTTAAAACCTGGGCCGCCCGGGCCGGAGATCCGACCCGCGCACAGAAGGGGATTCCTTTTGTGTAGGCTTTGCGGAAATATGGCTATTTTGGGATACGCCCGGCGGCGTGGTCTGTTGACGGCACAGCTAACGGCACGTATCCTATCGAACTGCGTGTTTCGTAGGGGGATGCTGACCCCTCGATTCAAGCCGTTGCACTTTACAGAAAGCTGGAATCATTCGAGAAGGAGTACGCTTTGCCTACTATTAACCAGCTGGTTCGCCAGGGCCGTCGTTCCGTGCCCAAGAAGTCCAAGAACGCTGCTCTGCAGCACAACTCCCAGAAGCGCGGCGTGTGCACCCGTGTCTTCACCACGAGCCCCAAGAAGCCGAACTCGGCTCTTCGTAAGGTTGCCCGTGTTCGCCTTGTCAACGGCATCGAAGTTACTGCTTACATCCCGGGTGAGGGCCACAACCTGCAGGAGCACTCCATCGTGCTCGTCCGCGGCGGTCGTGTCCGTGACCTCCCTGGTGTCCGTTATCACGTCATCCGTGGCGCCTACGACGCTGCTCCGGTCCAGAACCGTATGCAGGCCCGTTCCAAGTACGGTGCTAAGCGCCCCAAGGCTAAATAAGCCAGATAACGTTTTGATACTTTCGCCGTGTGCCGCCTAAGCGCCGCACGGTAGACACTTAAGGAGATTTCACATGCCGCGTCGTGCAGCAGCTAATCGTCGTGAGGTTCAGCCTGACGCCGTTTACAACAACCGCCTGGTGACTCAGCTCATCAACAAGGTCCTTCTTGACGGCAAGAAGGCCACCGCTGAGCGCATCGTTTACACCGCTTTCGAGATCGTTGCCGAGAAGTCCGAGGGTGGCGACGCTCTCGCTACCTTCAAGAAGGCTATGGACAACGTCAAGCCCACGCTCGAGGTTAAGCCCAAGCGTGTCGGTGGCGCTACCTATCAGGTCCCGATGGAGGTCAACTCCCGTCGTTCCACCGCTCTGGGTATCCGCTGGATCGTCAACTTCTCCCGCGCTCGCAAGGAGAAGACCATGGCCGAGCGTCTCGCCAACGAGATCCTCGACGCTTCCAACGGCCTGGGCGCTTCCGTCAAGAAGCGTGAGGACGTCTTCAAGATGGCCGAGGCCAACCGCGCGTTCTCTCACTATCGTTGGTAAGTTAAGGTAAGGAACTAACATGGCTAAGCCTAAGTACAAGCTTTCCGATACCCGTAACATCGGCATCATGGCCCACATCGATGCCGGTAAGACCACCACGACCGAGCGTATTCTTTACTACACCGGTAAGACCCACAAGATCGGTGAGGTCCATGAGGGCGCTGCCACCATGGACTGGATGGTTCAGGAGCAGGAGCGCGGCGTAACCATTACCTCCGCTGCTACCACGTGCTTCTGGAACAAGGACGGTAAGGACTACCGCATCCAGATCATCGACACCCCGGGCCACGTTGACTTCACCGCCGAGGTCGAGCGTTGCCTGCGCGTTCTCGATGGCGCTGTCGCCGTCTTCGACGCCGTTGCCGGCGTTCAGCCCCAGTCTGAGACCGTTTGGCGTCAGGCTTCTACCTTCAACGTCCCCCGCATCGCCTTCATCAACAAGTATGACCGCGTGGGCGCTGACTTCTTCAACGCTATCGAGACCATGAAGGATCGTCTCGACGCTAACGCCGTGGCCGCTCAGGTCCCGATGGGCGCCGAGGACAACTTCTGGGGCGTCATCGACCTGGTCACCATGACTGCATGGGACTTCAAGGCCGACGAGAAGGGCATGACCTACCCCGAGCCGATGGACGAGATCCCGGCTGAGTTTGCCGACATCGCTGCCACCAAGCGCGAGGAGCTCCTTGACGCTGCTGCCAGCTTTGACGACGAGCTCATGGAGAAGATCCTCATGGAGGAGGACTTCACCGTCGAGGAGCTCAAGGCCGCTCTGCGCAAGGGCGTTCTGGCCAACGAGCTCAACCTCGTCTTCGTGGGCTCCGCCTACAAGAACAAGGGCGTTCAGGAGCTGCTCGACGCTGTCGTCGACTACCTGCCCAGCCCGCTCGACGTTGAGGCCGTCACCGGTACCGATCCGGACACCGGCGAGGAGATCCAGCGTCATCCTTCCTTCGACGAGCCCTTCTCCGGCCTGGTCTTCAAGATTATGACCGACCCGTTCGTCGGTAAGCTCACCTATGTCCGCGTTTACTCCGGCCGCGCCGAGTCCGGCTCCTACGTGGTCAACGCTTCCAACGGTCAGCGCGAGCGCCTCGGCCGCATCCTCGAGATGAACGCCGCCGAGCGTATCGACCGTGACGACGCTGCCGCCGGCGACATCGTCGCTTGCGTCGGCTTCAAGAACTCCACCACCGGTGACACCCTGTGCGAAGAGGGCAAGGAGATCGTCCTCGAGAAGATTGAGTTCGCTAAGCCCGTTATCGACGTTGCCATCGAGCCCAAGACCAAGGCCGAGCAGGACAAGATGTCCCTGGCTCTGACCAAGCTCGCCGAGGAGGACCCGACCTTCCAGGTGTCCACCAACCACGAGACCGGCCAGACCATCATCGCCGGCATGGGCGAGCTGCACCTCGAGATCATCGTCGACCGTCTGCTCCGCGAGTTCAAGGTTGACGCTAACGTTGGTAAGCCCCAGGTTGCCTACCGCGAGACCGCTGGTCACGACGTCGAGAAGGCTGAGGGCAAGTTCGTCCGTCAGTCCGGCGGTCGCGGTCAGTACGGCCACGCCGTCATCAAGCTCGAGAAGATGGAGGAGGGCTTCGGCTACGAGTTCGTCAACGCTATCGTCGGCGGCGTCGTGCCCAAGGAGTACATCCCGTCCATCGACAAGGGCATCCAGGAGGCCCTGAACACCGGTGTTATCGCCGGCTTCCCGGTCCTCGACGTTAAGGTCACCCTGTTCGACGGTTCTTACCACGAGGTCGACTCCTCCGAGGCCGCCTTCAAGATCGCCGGTTCCATGGCTATCAAGGACGCCCTCAAGAAGTCCGATCCGCAGCTGCTCGAGCCGATCATGGCTGTCGAGGTCGAGACCCCTGAGCAGTACATGGGCGACGTTATGGGCAACCTCTCCGGTCGCCGCGGCAAGATCGAGGGCATGGAGGATCGCAAGAACAGCAAGCTCATCCGTGCCAAGGTGCCGCTGGGCGAGATGTTCGGTTACGCTACCGACCTTCGCTCCCAGACCCAGGGCCGTGCATCCTACACGATGCAGTTCGACTCTTATGAGCCCGCGCCCAAGTCCATCGTGGACGAGGTCATGAGCAAGAACGCCTAAGTTCGAGCTCCCTGTTACGTAATCCGCGAGAACATCTCTCGCACTCTTTGGAGGTTTAAGTTGGCTACCCAGAAGATCCGCATTCGCCTCAAGGGCTATGATCACGAGGTCGTCGATCAGTCCGCGAAGCTCATCGTCGAGACCGCTCAGAAGACCGGCGCTCGCGTTTCCGGTCCTGTCCCCCTGCCCACCGAGCGCAACCTGTACACGGTTATCCGCTCGCCGCACGTGAACAAGGACTCCCGTGAGCAGTTCGAGATGCGCACCCACAAGCGCCTCATCGACATCCTCGACCCCACCTCGGGCACCGTTGATTCGCTCATGCGTCTCGACCTCCCCGCTGGCGTCGACATCGACATCAAGCTCTAAGCGATATCGCTCATAGCTTATAGAGCCCCGCTGCCATCTTGGTAGCGGGGCTCTTTTGTTTTGAGTTTAGATTTTGGGATAGCGAATTCGTCTGCCGAGCTGATGGCTGCGGCGCCCTATTCGCTCAGGGGGCGCAAGGACGCTTCTTCGAAGTGGAAGACGCACAAGCCGCTCTCGGTCTCAATGCTTGCGCGGCCGCAATCGTCGACCGTTCTAAATATGCCGCGTGCCAGCTCGTCTCCAGCGGGGGAGCGGGCGATAACGTGCTTCCCGATCCAATTGAGGTGAGCGATATATTCGTCGTGGACGGGCGCGAGCGGACCGGCGTCTTCTTCCTTGGCGTTGAGGTGCTCTGCCCAGGTATCTACAGCGTCTATAACTGCGTGATAGACCTCATCGAGGAGCATGTCGACGGCGGGAACGCTCTCGTTGAGGTCCGAGAGGCCAATTGCCGCCAGGCCGCCATCGGGCACCTCTTGGGGCGTGTAGTTTACGTTGACACCAATGCCGCAGACGGCGAAAGGATTGCCTTCGTTATCGCGTGCGGCCTCGACCAGAATGCCGCCGAGTTTGCGTCCACGCGCGACCAGGTCGTTGGGCCATTTGAGGCCAATCTCGTTTGCAAGACCCTGCTTTTCGAGTGCTTCGAGCACCGCTAGGCCGCTGACGGCGGCAAGACCAGAGTACTTTGCGGGATTAACGCATGGACGCAGGACAATCGAAAGCAATAGGTTGCCGGCGGTTGAATCCCACTTGTGGCCGCGCCGGCCGCGTCCTGCCGTTTGCGCACGGGCGGCAAGTCCTGTGCCGTGCGGCGCACCCTGTTTTCCTGCCTCGAGCAGGTCATCGTTGGTCGATCCGGTTACGTCGACAATCGTTAATTGGGCATCCATAGCGGCTGCTACCTCCTTATTGAATAAGTGAATGACGCAATGGTGTCGAGAGATAGACACAATGTGAAGCCTTTGTCGCATTTGGACAATTTAATGTTAACACGTCAACAAAGACTGAAATGCGTTATCCTCTCTTGGTCGATGTAAACACGTCAACAACTCAAAGGAGGTTAGTGATGGGTTTCACGATTCTTGGAACAGGTTCGGCACTTCCTGAGCGCAGTGTTTCCAATGACGAGCTGTCTGAGTTCCTCGATACCTCGGATGAGTGGATTTTTACTCGCACAGGTATCAAGAGCCGCCATGTCTGCACCACCGAGTCACTTGACGACCTTGCCGTAGCGGCGAGCGAGCGGGCACTCCAGGTGTCCGGAATCGACGCGAGCCAGCTGGATCTGATCGTCTGCTCGACGACGACGGGTGACCACCTTGTTCCCGCTGAGGCGTGTGCCGTTGCTGAGCGACTAGGCGCGACGTGCCCTGCCTTCGATGTCTCGGCGGCTTGTGCCGGCTTCGTATTTGCGCTCGATGTCGCCGAGGGCTATATCGCCCGCGGCCGTGCCGAGCGCGTGCTTGTTGTTGCTGCCGAGCAGATGACGCGCGCGCTCGACTGGACCGACCGTGCCACCTGCGTGCTTTTTGGCGATGGGGCAGGCGCCGCAGTGATTGAAGCTGGGGGAGACAACCCCCTTGCCGTTGAGCTTTCGACGGCGCCCGACGTCGAGACGTTGCGCGTTCCCGGTCTGGTCGGTACCTCGCCGTTTAAGGCTTCCGCAGATAGCGCGAGCGTGCTGTCCATGAATGGCCGCCGCGTGTTCAAGTTCGGCGTCAACGCCATCTGCGACACGGTCCATAAGCTTGCGATCGATGCGGGCATTTTGGTCGAAGACATCGATCATTTTGTATTCCATCAGGCTAACGAACGAATCCTGAGCCAGGCGGTCAAGCGCCTGGGCGTGCCGGACGAGCGCGTGGTTCGCACGTTGCGCGAGACCGGCAACATTTCGAGCGCATGCATTCCGCTTGCCCTCGACCGGCTGGCAAACGCCGGTGCACTTCACACAGGCGACACCATCGCCTTGGTTGGATTTGGCGCCGGTCTGGATATAGGTGGCTATCTGCTTCGTTGGAAGTAGTCGCACATAGGAAATAAAAACGCCCTAGGGCACAACCAAAGGAGAACTACCATGGCAGATCAGAAGACCTTCGAGCGCGTTTGCGACGTTATCCGCGAGACCGCCGGTCTTGACGATGTCGAGATGAAGCCCGAGTCCACGCTCGAGGAGATTGGTCTCGACAGCCTGGGCACCGTCGAGATCCTCGTTGCCGTCGAGGACGAGTTTGGCATCCAGCTCGATACCGAGGAGAACCCCAAGACGGTCGGCGAGTTCGCCGATACGGTCGAGGCGGCATTGGAGAAGTAGAGATGCTCAAGACTCCTCTCTGCGATCTGCTCGGCATCGAAAAGCCCGTGTTCCAGGGCGGTATGGCCTGGATTGCCGATGCCTCGCTGGCGTCCGCAGTGTCCGAGGCGGGTGGCTTAGGCATCATCGCGGCCATGAACGCCGACGCCAACTGGCTTCGCGACCAGATTCATGAGCTGCGCGCCAAGACGGATAAGCCCTTTGGCGTCAACGTCATGCTCATGAGCCCGTTTGCCGACGAGGTCGCGCAGGTCGTGATTGACGAGCGAGTGCCGGTTGTCGTGACGGGCGCCGGCAATCCCGCCAAGTACATGAAGGCGTGGAACGAGGCGGGCATCAAGGTCATCCCGGTCGTTGCCTCGGTGGCGCTGGCGCGCCTCGTGGCACGTCGTGGAGCCACGGCGGTTGTTGCCGAGGGTACCGAATCGGGTGGCCATATTGGCGAGACCTCGACGATGGCACTGGTGCCGCAGGTCGTCGATGCGGTTGACATTCCCGTCGTGGCCGCCGGCGGTATTGCCGACGGCCGCGGCGTGGCGGCCGCCATTATGCTGGGCGCCGAAGGCGTGCAAGTGGGTACGCGCTTTCTGGTCGCAGACGAGTGCACCGTCTCGGAGCAGTACAAAGAGATGGTCCTGAAGGCCAACGACACTTCGACGCGTGCGACCGGTCGCTCGACGGGACATCCAGTGCGCGCCCTCAAGAGCCCCTTCACCAACGCCTATGCCAAGAGCGAGGGTTCCGGCGCGAGTGCCGAGGAGCTCGGTGCTATGGGAACCGGTGCGCTGCGTAAGGCCGCCAAGGACGGCAACTACGAAGAGGGTTCGTTTTTGTGTGGACAGATTGCCGGCATGGTCAACGAGCGCCAGAGCGCACGCGAAATCGTTGACGACCTGGTCGATGGCGCCGAGCACGTCCTGAAGGGTGCGTGCGCATGGGTGGCGTAGCGTTTTTGTTTGCCGGCCAGGGTGCCCAGCACCCCGCGATGGGCGTCGACTTGATCGAGACATCGCCGGCGGCTGCCGAGGTGTTCGCCATTGCCGATGAGGTGCGCCCGGGGACGAGCGAGCAGTGCCGGAGCGCCTCCAAGGAGGAGCTCTCGCAGACCGAGAACACGCAGCCTTGCGTGTTCGTGCACGACTTGGCTGTCGCCGTCGCCCTGCGCGAGCGCGGCGTGGTGCCTGCCGCCTGTGCGGGATTCTCGCTGGGCGAGGTCGCTGCACTCACCTTTGCGGGGGCATTCGATACGCGAGCGGGTTTTGAGCTCGTGTGTGAGCGCGCGGCATTGATGGCCACGGCGGCCGAGCGTCACCCCGGCGGCATGCGCGCCGTCATCAAACTTGATGCTGCGCAAGTCGAGAACCTGGCTGCGCAGGCCGGCGAGGACTGCTGGCCGGTCAACTACAACAGTCCCCAGCAGACGGTTGTGGCCGGAGCGCCCGATGCGCTGCAGACCCTCGACGTCCTAGTAAAAGAGGCTGGCGGCCGCGCCATGAAGGTCGCGGTGTCGGGTGCATTTCATAGCCCCTATATGGCCGAGGCGGCCTGTGGCCTTGCCGCATATATTGAGGCCGGTCACGCGCCGTCCCCGTTGCTCATTCCTGTTTTGGCAAATATGACAGCGGCGCCCTATCCGGCGGACCCCCAGACGGCATCGGAGGTGCTGGCCAACCAGGTGAGTCATGCCGTGCGCTGGGTCGACACGCTGCATGCTCTGCAGGATCAAGGCATCGACACGTTTATTGAGGTCGGCCCCGGCAAAACGCTGTCGGGCCTGGTCAAGCGTACGCTGAGCGACGTTCGTGTGTATTCGTGCGAAACGGTCGAGCAGGTCGCAGCTATTGCCGACGAGCTCGCATAGTTCACAGGGCTGTAACCCGAAAGGAATGACATGGGCAACTTGAACAACGGCGCGCTCGAGCGCAACGACTCACGTCGCGTGGCGCTTGTCACGGGCGGCTCGCGCGGCATCGGTCGCGCTTGTGCCGTGGGCCTGGCGGAGGACGGCTTTGATATCGCCGTCGTCTATGCCGGTAGCGCAGATGCGGCGCGCGAGACGTGCGAAGCCTGTGAGGCGGCTGGCGCCACGGCGCGCGCATATCAATGCGACGTGGCCGACCCCGCTGCCGTCAACACTTGCGTGGAGACGGTCCTCAACGACTTTGGCTCCATTTGGGCGCTCGTCAACAACGCCGGCATCACGCGCGACGGCCTGCTCATGCGTATGGGTGACGATGCCTTCGACCGCGTGCTCGATGTCAATCTCAAGGGCACGTTCAATACGACGCGCGCGCTCACCAAGACCTTTATGCGCAAGCGCGGCGGTTGCGTCATCAACATGAGCTCGGTTGTGGGCCTGATGGGCAATACCGGGCAGGCCAACTACGCCGCCTCCAAGGCGGGCGTCATCGGTCTGACCAAGGCAGTTGCGCGCGAGCTTGCGCCCCGCGGCGTACGAGTGAACGCGGTCGCCCCCGGGTTTGTCGAGACAGATATGACGGCAAAGCTCTCGGAAAAGGTGCGTGCGGCAACCGAGGAACAGATTCCCCTTAAGCGCATGGCGTGCCCCGAGGAGGTGGCCGGCGTGGTGCGCTTTTTGGCGAGCGATGCGGCTGCCTACATTACGGGCGAGGTCGTGCGCGTCGACGGCGGAATGGCGATGTAGAAACCAGGGCCGAAGAACGGCTTGGATGAGGAGACCATGATGGAACAGAGAGTTGCAATCACCGGCATCGGTGCCGTATCGCCGCTCGGCAACACCGCGCTTGCCACCTGGGCGGCCATGTGCGCCGGCACGTGCGGCATCGGCCCGATCACGCACTTCGATACCGATGCGTTTACCGTCAAGGTGGCGGCCGAGGTCAAGGGTTTTGACGGTAACGAGTACTTTGGCAAGCGTGACGCCAAGCACCTGGACCCCTGCGTTCAGTTTGCACTGGCGGCTTCGGACGAGGCCATGCACGATGCAGGCTTCGATGTCGAAGGCGCCGTCGATCGAGAGCGCCTGGGCGTCTACGTGGGCTCGGGCGTGGGCGGCATGCAGACGCTCGTCGACAACGTCCATACGATCGCCGACCGGGGGCCCCGCCGTGCATCGCCCTATATGATCGCGATGATGATCCCCAACATGGCATCGGGCAATATCGCGATTCGCCACAAGGCAAAGGGCCCGACCCTGCCCGTGGTGACCGCGTGCGCGACCTCGGCCCATGCGGTGGGCGAGGCGTTCCGCGCCATCAAGCACGGCTATGCCGATGCGATTCTCGCCGGCGGTGCCGAGGCCGCAATTATCCCCGATGCCGTTGCGGGCTTTACGTCCTGCCGCGCATTGACCACCAACCCTGATCCCGCGACGGCTTGCCGTCCGTTCGATGCAGACCGCGATGGCTTTGTGATGGGCGAGGGCGCCTGCGTGCTGGTACTCGAGAGCATGGAACATGCGCAGGCGCGCGGTGCGCACATTTATGCCGAGGTCGTGGGCTACGGCAACACCGATGACGCCTACCACATCACGAGCCCCGATCCCGAGGCTGCCGGCATTGCCCGTGCGATATCGCTGGCGGTTGCCGAGGGCGACGTCAAGCCTTCCGAGGGCCTCTACATCAATGCCCACGGCACCTCGACCAAACTCAACGATTCGTCCGAGACGGCGGGCATTAAGCGGGCGCTCGGCGAGGACGCGGCGCGCGCCGCGCATGTCTCGTCGACTAAGTCGATGACCGGCCACATGATCGGTGCCACGGGCGCCATCGAGGTCATGGCCTGCGCCATGGCGCTCGAGCAGGGCGTGGTGCCGCCGACCATTAACTACCACACGCCCGATCCCGCCTGCGATCTTGACTACACGCCCAATCGCGCGGTTCGCGCCGACCTTACCTGGGCGCTTTCGACCAACCTGGGCTTTGGCGGGCACAACGCCGCCATCGCGCTGCGTAGATATACGAGGAGCTAGAGCATGGATTCCAAAAGACTTGCCGAGATAGCCGATGTTATGGAGGACCGCGGCCTCACGCGCGTACGCGTTGAGGAGCCCGATGGCACCGCGGTCGAACTCGAGCGCGCGAGCGCCGCACAGCCGGTTGCCGTGCCCATGCCTATGCCGGGTGCCGTGACTGCTCCGGCGGTGGCTCCTGTCGCCATGCCTGCCGCCGCACCGGAGCCCGCCGCGCAGACGCCTGCCGCCGCACCGGAGCCCAAGGGCATCGAGGTGACCGCTCCCATGGTCGGCGTGTTCTATGCTGCCCCGGCGCCGGGCGACGAGCCGTTTGTGCACGTGGGCTCCAAGGTCAAGGCCGGTGAGACCCTCTGCATCATCGAGGCCATGAAGGTTCTCAACGAGGTGACGGCCGAGGCAGACGGCGAGGTGCTCGAGATCTGCGTGGCCGACGGCGACCTCGTGGAGTTCGGCAGTTGCCTTATGAGGATCGGATAGGTGATGTCCATGAACAAAGAAGAGCTCAAGAAGCTGTTACCGCATCGCGAACCGATGCTTTTGCTCGACGAGGCCGAGCTGGTGGGCGACGAGGCCCACGGCAAGATCACGATTACGGGTGACGAGTACTTTTTGCAGGGGCATTTTCCGGGAAACCCGGTAGTCCCCGGCGTGATTCAGTGCGAGATGCTCGCCCAAAACTGTTGCGTGCTGCTGATGGGCGATGAGGAGGCGCGCGGCGCGACGCCGTTCTATACGAGCCTCGATAAGGTGCGCTTTAAGCGTCCGGTGCGCCCGGGCGACACGGTGGATCTGGTGTGCTCCATCACGCGTGCGCGCGGGCCGTTCCGCTTTGCGACGGGTACTGCGAGCGTCAACGGTGAGGTTTGCTGCCGCGCCGATATGTCTTTTGCACTCATGCACGAAAGTTAAGGAAGGCTTCATGTTCGACAAAGTGCTCATCGCCAACCGCGGTGAAGTCGCGGTCCGTGTTATCCGCGCGTGCCGCGATATGGGCATCAAGACCGTCGCCGTTTATTCCACGGCCGATGCGGACGCGCTGCACGTTCAGCTTGCCGACGAGGCGTATTGCATCGGCGGCCCGCGTCTTGCCGAGAGCTACCTCAACGACGATGCCGTGCTCACCTGTGCCGTGAAGTCGGGGGCAAAGGCAATTCATCCTGGCTACGGTTTCTTTTCCGAGAAGGCGAGCTTCGTGCGCGACTGCGACAAGTATGGCCTGGCGTTTGTCGGTCCTTCGGCCGAGGTGATCGACAGCATGGGCGACAAGGACGCCGCGCGTCGAACGGCCGCCGCGGCGGGCGTGCCCATCGTGCCGGGCTGCGATTTGCTCAAAAGTCCCGAGGAGGCAACGGCCGAGGCCGAGCGCATTGGCTGCCCCGTGCTTATTAAGGCGCGCGCCGGCGGTGGCGGTCGCGGCATTCGCAAGGTCGAGCGCGTGGAAGATGCGGCAAAGGCGTTCATCGAGGCGCGTGCCGAGGGCGAGGCCGTTTTTGGCGACGGCGAGTGCTACATGGAGAAGTTCGTCGCGCCGGCTCATCACGTTGAGGTACAGATTATGGCCGATAAGCAGGGCCATGTGTTTTCGCTCGGCGAGCGCGAGTGCTCGGTGCAGCGTCGCAACCAAAAGCTGATCGAGGAGAGCCCCGCGCCGTGCCTCGACGGACACGACGACATTCGTGCTCGCATGCACAAGGCAGCGCGTGACTTGGCTCGTGCCGTCGGCTACGAAGGAGCCGGTACCATCGAGTTCCTGTATTCGGACGACGGCAATTACTACTTTATGGAAATGAACACGCGCTTGCAGGTGGAGCATCCGGTTACAGAGTTTGTGACCGATACCGACTTGGTCAAGTGGCAGCTGCGCGTGGCAGCCGGCCAGCCTCTGCCCTTTGAGCAGGAGGACATGCCGGTCCGCAACCACGCCATGGAGTGCCGCATCAATGCCGAAACGCCGGACTTTCTGCCGTCATGCGGAACGGTCACCGCGTTGCGTGTGCCGGGTGGTCCGCGCGTGCGCTGGGATTCCGCCATGTTTACCGGTGCGGAAGTTCCGCCGTACTACGACTCCATGCTTGGCAAGCTCATCGTGTGTGCGCCCACGCGTGACGGCGCCATTCGCAAGATGCGCTCGGCCCTGGGCGAGCTCGTGATTGAGGGCGTGAGCGAAAACAGCGAACTGCAGCTCGATGTGCTGGCAAACGATGAGTTCTTGTCGGGCATGTACCACACCGATCTGATGGGGCATCTCTATGCTGATGAATAGAAAAGCGAAGACGGTCAACGTCCTCGAGGGACCGATGACCGAGTCGTGCGCCGAGTTTCCCGCGCGCCACGTGTTTATCAAGTGCCCGGAGTGCCGCCGCGTGATCGATGAGGCGCGCCTGCACGACAACCTCGAGGTCTGCCCTCGTTGCGGCAAACACTTTCGCGTGAGCGGGCGCGACCGCATGCGCATGACGATTGACGAGGGCACGTTTGAGGAATGGGATGCCAGTCTGGCGCCGGAGGACTTCCTTTCGTTTCCCGGCTATGCCGACAAGCTCAAGAGCGTGAGCGAACGTTCGGGCGAGCGCGATGCCGTTGTGTGCGGCAAGGGCAAAATCTGCGGTTGCGATACCGCGCTCTTCTTTATGGATGCCAACTTTATGATGGGCTCGATGGGCTCCGTGGTGGGCGAGAAGATCTGTCGCACATTTGAGCGTGCGACCGAGCTGGGATTGCCGGTTGTCGGCTTTACCGTTTCGGGCGGCGCGCGCATGCAAGAGGGTGTGACGTCGCTTATGCAGATGGCCAAGATTTCTGCGGCGGTTAGGCGCCACAGCGAGGCGGGCGGTCTGTATATCACGGTGCTCACCGACCCCACGACCGGAGGCGTAACCGCGAGCTTTGCCATGGAGGGCGATATTATCCTGGCTGAGCCCGATGCCCTGACGGCATTTGCCGGCCCGCGCGTGATCGAGCAGAACATGCACAAGCGCCTGCCCAAGGGATTCCAGCGCTCCGAGTTTTTGCTGGAGCACGGCTTTTGCGATGCCGTTGTTCCGCGTGGCGAGATTGCGCTCACGGTGGGCGAGCTGCTGGCGCTGCACGAAGGGCACGTGCCCGGCCTGGGGGCACCGCACGAGATTGTGCATACGGGTCGCCGCGGCAAAAAGTTGGGACACTTGTTCAAGCGCTCGGCCGCACCAAAAACCGCGCTCGAGATTGTCAAGCAGACCCGCTCGGCAGATCGCGCCACGGCAGGCGAGATGATCTCGCTGGGCCTGGATGGATTTGTGGAGCTGCACGGCGACCGCTACTTTGGCGACGACGCCGCTGTGGTGGCTGGCATTGGCTGGAAAGACGGGCGCTCCGTAACGGTCATCGCCATCGAGCGCGGTACCACGACCAAAGAGCGCATGCGTCGCAACTTTGGCATGGCACATCCCGAGGGCTACCGCAAAGCGCGTCGCCTTATGCGCCAGGCCGAAAAGTTTGGTCGACCGGTTCTGTGCCTGGTCGATACTTCGGGCGCGTTTTGCGGTATCGGTGCCGAGGAACGCGGCCAGGGTGAGGCGATTGCCCAGAACCTCATGGAGATGAGCGGCCTTAAGACGCCGATTGTCTCGGTGGTGACAGGCGAGGGCGGCTCTGGTGGCGCGTTGGCGCTGTCCGTGGCCGACCGCATCCTGATGCTCTCGAGCTCGGCCTATTCGGTCGTGAGCCCCGAGGCCTGTGCGTCGATTCTGTGGAAGGATACCGAGCGCGCGAATGAGGCCGCCGAGGCGCTTAAGCTCACGGCCCCCGATTTGTTGGCGCTCGGCATCATCGACGGCATTGTTGATGATAGGGGCCTGTCGCATGAGGAGATCGCCGGTGCCGTCATGTCCTCGGCATTTGATGCCTTCGATACGCTTGGGCGGCTCGACGACGCGACCCTCACAAACCTCCGCTACGAAAAGTACCGCGCAATCGGTCAGTATCGCACGATGTGACAAAGGGACAGTCCGCATGTCACATTGGGAAAGGGTTTCTGTGTCACAAGTTTCTAACACCTCGTTTACAACGACGGTCTCATCAAACGCCATGGCCGTGGTGGACTATCTGTCCAAAAGCATGATGTCGGCGCTGCCGTTTATTGTCTGCGCGGCGTTGTTCCGCACCGTCGCCGTCATTATGGGTGAAGGCATGCTGGGCCTGTGGTCTGCCGATTCCGAAATCTATCGCCTGTTCTACAGTTGGCTCTATAACGCCGGCTACTACTTTTTGCCCGTTTATCTTGGTTGGGCGGCTGCCCGCCAGCTCGGTTGCTCGGAGCAGCTGGGCATGATGCTGGGCGGCGTATTGATTGCGCCCGATCTGCTTAAGCTCGTCGATGCCGCATCGACGACGGGGGCATCGATGACTTCCGTGTATGGCCTGCTTCCCGCGCCGGTCAACGATTACACGACGACTGTTATTCCGGTTCTCATTTCGGTGCCCGTGCTTTGGCAAGTGGAGTGTTTCTTTCGGCGCGTTATCCCTAAGGCCGTGGCTTTTTCGTTCGTTCCGTTTGCGACCATGCTTGTCATGGTTCCGGTTTCGCTGTGTATTACGGCGCCGGCGGGTAGCTATTTGGGCATGCTGTTGGGCCAGCTTATGTTTATGCTTGGCAATTCCGGTGGCATCGTGTCGCTGCTCACGCTCATGGGGCTTGCCGCGGGCTGGGAGTTCCTTAAGATCGCGGGCGTCAGTAACGTCGTCCTATCGCTCGCCTATGCGCAGTTTATGAGTGTGGGAACGGATTCGTGCATCCTGATCGCCGCGACGATGGCAACGTTCGCCGTTTGGGGCATGCCTTTTGGCGCGTCGCTCCGCGTTGCGGATAAGGACGAGAAGGCTCTCATGCTGGGCTATTCGATCTCGGGTGTTCTTGGCGGCGTAAGCGAGCCGGCGCTGTACGGTTGCGGCTTTAAATATGGCAGGTGCCTGACGTGCATGGCCATTGGCGGCGCCGTCGGAGGTCTTGTTGCGGCCGTGGGCCACGTTACGGCCTATACCATCGGCATGACGAATGTCCTCATGGTCATTGGTTTTGCCACGGGCGGCATCCCGAACCTGCTGTGGTGCTGCGCTGCCGGCGGCACGGCATTTGCGGTGTCTGCGGCGCTGAGCTACTGCTTTGGCGTGGTGCCGGCGAAGGGGCGGGCGACGGGGGACGGAGCCGATTTGCCCGAAACCTCGAAGAGCGTGGCCGAGGCAAGCGCATAAATCGATCGACAAAGGGGCAGTCCCGTATGTCACATTCCAAGGCCGTGGCCCGTGCGGGCTGCGGCCTTTTGTATCTTGAGGACAAAGTGGCTACACTACAATCCGTTTGAGCAATAGATATATAGGTAGTACCGTGGGGGCGGATGTAGATGGTCGAGTGGATTGTTAAGCGTGCGCAGGGCGACCGTGCGCGCGTGGGCACGTTGACGGGCGTGGTGTGTATTCTCGCCAATGTGGCACTATGCGCTGCGAAGGGCGTAATTGGCGTGCTGTCGGGATCGGTTTCGATCGTGGCGGACGCCATGAACAACCTGTCCGATGCCAGCTCGAATATCGTGAGCGTGCTGGGCTTTAAGCTGGCGAGCAAGCCGGCCGACCCCGAGCATCCTTACGGACACGGTCGCTACGAGTATCTCTCGGGTCTGGTCGTGGCGGCGCTCGTGCTGTTGATTGGCGTTGAGCTGGTGAAGTCCTCGGTTGAGCGCGTCATCCACCCCGAACCTGTCGAGTTCTCGCTTGCCCTGGTGGCGGTTCTCGTGCTTTCGATGGTCGTAAAGCTCTGGATGGCGGCCCTCAACCAAAAGCTCGGCGACCGCATTGAGTCCGAGACGCTGCACGCGACCGCGCAAGATTCCAAGAACGATGTTCTTGCCACAGGCGCCGTGTTAGCGTGCGCAATTGTTTCGCAGGTGACGCACATCAATCTTGACGCATGGGTCGGCCTTGCCGTTGGCGCCTATATTGGCTGGAGCGGTTTTGAACTCATCCAGGATACGGTGAGCCCGCTTTTGGGCCAGACGCCCGATCCTAAGCTGGTCAAGCACATTCGAGACAAGATCATGAGCTATCCCGGCGTTTTGGGCGTTCACGATCTGATGGTTCACGATTACGGCCCGGGCAGGAAGTTCGCAAGCGCTCACGCCGAGATGGCAGCCGAGGCCAGCCCTCTGGAAAGCCATGACACGCTCGATAACATCGAGCAGGCGTTTAGGAACGAAGACGGCATGATTGTCACGCTTCACTACGATCCAATCGTGACCGATGACCCCAATGTGGCGAGCATGCGTTTACGCATTAACGCCATGGCTCAACAGATCGATAGCCG
Organism: uncultured Collinsella sp.; assembly: GCA_902491565.1. Taxonomy (GTDB): domain Bacteria; phylum Actinomycetota; class Coriobacteriia; order Coriobacteriales; family Coriobacteriaceae; genus Collinsella. The sequence goes on along the minus strand of CABUIE010000002.1, from coordinate 68,009 downwards.
CCTTTCGATTCATGACCTGCGCTGCGTGCCGGGTCCTACGCACACCAACGTGATCTTTGACTGCGTGCGACCCTCGGATCTGCAGATGAGCGCCGAGGACTTAAAGCAAGCGCTGGCGCAACGGGTCGAATCCGAATATCCCAAGTCGATTGCCAAGATCACGATCGACGAAGACTACGTAGGCCATACCCACGAGTAGGGCTGCGCCGGTAAAGCTAGGTATACAGAAGGGGAGAGCATGAAGCGCCTATATCTACTTCGTCATGGCCAGACGGAATTCAACGTAAAAAAGCTGGTCCAAGGTCGTTGTGATTCACCGCTCACCAATTTGGGTCGTCAACAGGCACAGACAGCAGCCGCATGGCTCAAGGCCCACGGCGTCGTCCCCAACAAAGTGGTCTCATCACCCTTAGGCCGAGCCATGGACACAGCAAGCCTCGTCGCAGCCGAACTCCTCGGCCCGGACGCTGCTGCCGAGCCCTGCGAAGGCATCATCGAACGCTGCTACGGCACCTTCGAGGAAGGTCCCCACGATGCCCTTCCCACCGACGTCTGGGATCCGGGCGAGGATTTGGTCCCCTTCGGAGGGGAAGGAAGCCAGGCGCTGCAAGCGCGCATGGTAGACACCCTCACCAATCTCATGGGCTCCGAGGGCATCGAAACCCTCCTAGCAGTAAGCCACGGCAGCGCCAGCCGCCAATTTATCAAGGCTGCAGCCCCAGAGGGCTTCGAGCTCCCAACAAAACTCCCCAACTGCGCCATCATGATCTTCGATTTCGATGGGCAAAAGCCACAAGCAGAAGGCGAACCTCATCAATGTAAGTTCACCCTCCAGCAAATAGTGGACCCCCAACAAAGTCATTAGCCTGAGCGAACAAGGTTTAGCAGACATCAACGTGGCGTTCCCAGTGTGCGGCGGAGGGGGCGGGCCTGAGGCATATTAAGGTTGCTGCTCTACAGTCCTGCTCACGACGGAGAGCACATTAAGTGCTCTCCTGTTCGTGCGGAACTCGCGACAACCTTAATATGCCTCAGGCCCGCCCCCTCCGCCGCACACTGGGAACGTGCCACGCACTTTACCTGCGTAAACAATGTGAGTGAAATATGAATCTCGATGGATACGCCCGCAGCCGTGTATACTAAACAGCTGTGTGAAACCAGGGGAGTATTCTGACTGGACAAAATGCCTGCTTAATAGGGTTGTCAGGTAGTCCGGACGCAATACAAGGTTGGGGAGCACGTCGTGTAAGTAGTGGTCCTCTAGGGGCGTACGCTCGGTGGTGTACGCATTGTCCCAAGACCACGCGAGAGTTGGGATCATATCTTGATCAGCATGATTCTCGGCCGCAAGATTGGCATGACCCAGGTTTGGGACGAGGACGACAACGTCGTTCCCGTCACGGTCATCCAGGCTGGCCCCTGCGCTGTCTCGCAGGTTAAAACTCAGGCAACCGACGGCTATGACGCCGTCCAGATCGGTTTCGGCGACATCAAGGCCAAGAACGTGAACAAGCCTATGGCTGGTCACTTCGCCAAGGCTGGCGTCGAGCCTGTCCGTTTCCTTCGTGAGGTCCGCGTCGAGAACGGCGAGGAGCACAAGGTCGGCGAGGTCGTCACCGTCGCTGATTTCGCTGATGTCGAGAAGGTCGACGTCATCGGTACCTCCAAGGGTAAGGGCTTCCAGGGTCGCATCAAGCGCTGGGGTCAGCGCCGCGGTCCTATGACGCATGGTTCTCACTTCCAGCGTCACCCCGGTTCTATCGGTCAGTGCGCCTATCCTGCGCGCGTCCTCAAGGGCGTCAAAATGGCCGGTCACATGGGTAACGAGCGCGTTACCGTCAAGAACCTTTCCGTTGTCCGCATCGATGCCGAGCAGAACCTCATCTTGGTCAAGGGCGCTGTCCCGGGTGCCAAGAATGGTCTCGTCGCCATCCGTATGGCCTAAGGGCCCAGCCCATTTAGCCCAGCGTCATACCAAGGAGAACACTTAAATGGCAAAGTTTGAAGTAAAGAACAGCGAGGGCAAGAAGGTCGCCGAGGCCGAGCTCGCCGCTGAGGTGTACGGCATCGAGCCGAACATCCACGTTATGCACCACATCGTCAAGTGCCAGATGGCCTCTTGGCGTCAGGGCACCCAGTCCGCTAAGGGCCGCTCTGAGGTTTCCGGTGGCGGCAAGAAGCCTTGGCGTCAGAAGGGCACCGGCCGTGCCCGCCAGGGTTCCATTCGTGCTGCCCAGTGGCGTCACGGTGGCGTCGTCTTCGCCCCCAAGCCCCGTTCCTACGCCAAGCGTATGAACAACAAGGAGGTCAAGCTGGCTATGCGCTCTGCGCTGTCCGCCAAGCTGGCCGATGGCGAGCTCGTGCTCGTCGACGACTACGGCTTCGAGAAGCCTTCCACCAAGGCTGCCGTCGCCATGCTCAAGGCTCTCGGCCTTGAGGGCAAGCGTCTGACCATCATCGTTCGCGATGAGGACGTCAATGCTTACCTGTCGTTCCGCAACATTCCCAAGACGTTCATCATCACTGCCGACGAGGCCAACACCTACGATCTCGTCAACAACAACGCCGTGCTGATGCCCGCCGACATCGCCGCTCACTTCGGGGAGGTGCTTGCATAAATGACCGCCCACGAGATCATCATCCGTCCGATCGTGTCCGAGCGTTCCTTCTCCGGCATGGAGCTGAACAAGTACACGTTCGAGGTCGCCAAGGATGCTAACAAGTATCAGATCAAGGACGCTGTCGAGGAGATCTTCGGCGTCAAGGTCGTTCGCGTGAACACCCTGACGGTCAAGCCCAAGACCAAGCGCGTGCGCTATGTCGCCGGCAAGACCCGTTCTTGGAAGAAGGCCATCGTCACGCTGGCCGAGGGCGACACCATCGAGGTCTTTGGCAACCAGGCCTAAGACTCGCTGCTGTTGAGTGAGCTCATGCCTCCCAAATAGGGGAGGCGAGAGCTCAAGGTTTTGAGCGTATAAAATGGACACGCCCGGAACCGTGTATACGTCCGGTGTCATCGCACCCGAGGCAGAACCTCGAATCCCTGTCTGCGATGGCTAACGGATTCCTATTGAAAGGGATTGTAATGGCTGTAAAGCACCTTAAGCCGACCTCCGCTGGTAGGCGTTGGCAGACGATCTCCGACTTCTCCGAGATCACCTGCACCAAGCCCGAGAAGTCTCTTCTCGAGCCCCTGCCCAAGAAGGCCGGTCGTAACAACAACGGCCGCATCACCACCCGCCACCAGGGCGGCGGCGTGAAGCGTCGTTACCGCGTGATCGACTTCAAGCGCAACAAGGACGGCGTGCCCGCCAAGGTTGCCACGATCGAGTACGATCCGAACCGTTCCGCTCGCATCGCTCTGCTGCACTACGCTGACGGTGAGAAGCGCTACATCCTGGCCCCCAAGGGCCTCGAGGTCGGTCAGACCATCATGTCCGGTTCTGACGCCGACATCAAGCCGGGCAACGCTCTGCCCCTCGCCGACATCCCCGTCGGTACGCTCATCCACGCCGTCGAGTTCCAGCCGGGCAAGGGCGCTGCTATCGCCCGTTCCGCCGGTAACTCTTGCCAGCTGATGGGTAAGGAGGGCAAGTACGCTATCGTCCGTATGCCTTCCTCCGAGATGCGCCGCATCCTCGTTACCTGCCGCGCCACCGTCGGTGAGGTCGGCAACGCCGATCACTCCAACATCGTCATCGGCAAGGCCGGCCGTAAGCGTCACATGAACGTGCGCCCGACCGTCCGCGGTACCGTCATGAACCCTGTCGACCACCCGCACGGCGGTGGCGAGGGCAAGAACCACACCTCTGGTCGTCCCTCTGTTACCCCCTGGGGTAAGCCGACGAAGGGCCTTCGTACGCGCAAGAAGAAGAAGGTCTCGAACCAGCACATCATTCGTCGCCGTAAGAAGTAATTTCGGATACCGAGTTTTAGGAGAAAGCACTTATGAGCAGAAGTCTCAAAAAGGGCCCGTTCGTGGAGACTCGCCTTCTCTCGCGTATCACCGCGATGAACGAGGCTGGCAAGAAGGACGTCGTGAAGACCTGGTCCCGCGCGTCCACCATCTTCCCCGAGATGGTTGGTCACACCATCGCCGTCCACGACGGCCGCAAGCATGTGCCCGTGTATGTTACCGAGTCCATGGTTGGTCACAAGCTCGGCGAGTTCGCGCCGACTCGTACGTTCCGTGGCCACAAGGCCAAATAGGGGGTTAACCGTAAATGGCAACTAAGTCTATTGAAACTGAGGCCACCGAGGTTCGCGCCGTCGCTAAGTACGTGCGTGTTTCCCCCAGCAAGGCCCGCCTGGTGGTCGATCTGATCCGCCGCAAGCCTGTCGCTCAGGCCTTCGACATCCTCCACTTCTGCGACCGCGCTGTCGCCGTGGATGTCGAGAAGGTTCTCCGTTCCGCCGTTGCGAACGCCGAGAACAACAACGGTCTGCGTGCCGACAACCTGGTTGTCGCCGCTGCCTATGTTGACGAGGGTCCGACGCTTAAGCGCATCCGTCCCCGCGCCAAGGGTTCCGCTTCTCGCATTCTGAAGCGTACTTCCCACATCACCGTCGTCGTTGCTCCTCGAAAGGAGGCGTAAAGCTGTATGGGTCAGAAAGTCTACCCCACCGGCTTCCGTCTTGGCATCACCGAGAACTGGCGCTCCCGCTGGTTCGCAGAGAAGGATTACGCTAAGACCCTCGGTAACGATCTCGAGATCCGCAAGTACCTCGAGAAGCGTCTTTCCCGCGCAGCTGTCTCCCGCGTCGAGATCGAGCGCGCTGGCGACAAGGTGAAGGTCATCATCCTCACCGCTCGCCCCGGCGTTGTCATCGGTAAGAAGGGTGCCGAGATCGATACCCTCCGCACCGAGCTCGAGAAGGTCGCTGGCGTCTCCAAGGGCCAGCTCTCCGTCGACGTTGTCGAGATCAAGCGCCCCGAGCTCGACGCCAACCTCGTTGCTCAGTCTATTGCCGAGCAGCTCGAGGGCCGCGTTGCCTTCCGTCGCGCTATGCGCAAGGCTGTCCAGTCCGCCCGCAAGGCCGGCGCTAAGGGCATCCGTATCCAGTGCTCCGGTCGTCTCGGCGGTGCCGAGATGGGCCGTCGTGAGTGGTACCGTGAGGGTCGCGTGCCTCTGCACACCCTCCGTGCCAAGATCGACTACGGCACGGCTGTCGCTAGCACCACTATGGGCGCTTGCGGCGTGAAGGTCTGGATCTACCTGGGCGAGAAGCTCCCGGGCCAGCCTGTTCCCAACCCTGCACTCGAGGGCTCTTCCCGTCCTCGTCGTCGTAACTCCGAGAGGAGGGGTCAGTAGTGCTTGCCCCTAAGCGTATTCTTCACCGCAAGGTGCAGCGTGGCTCCATGAAGGGCCAGGCCAAGGGTAATACCGAGCTGCATTTCGGCGAGTTTGGTATCCAGGCTCTCGAGGCCCATTGGATCACCAACCGTCAGATCGAGGCCGCTCGTATTGCCATGACCCGCTACATGAAGCGTGGCGGTCGTGTCTACATCACGATCTTCCCCGATAAGCCCATCACCAAGAAGCCTGCCGAGACTCGCATGGGTTCTGGTAAGGGTAACCCCGAGGAGTGGGTGGCCGTCGTCAAGCCCGGTCGCATCATGTTCGAGGTCAAGGGCGTGCCCGAGGAGGTCGCTCGCGAGGCTCTGCGTCTTGCACAGCATAAGCTTCCCATCAAGACCAAGATTGTTGCTGCCAAGAACGCTGAGCAGCGCATCGAGAAGGAGATGGCTGAGGAGGCCGCTCTCGAGGCCAAGTGGGCTGCTGAGGACGCCGCCGCCGCCAAGGAGGAGAACTAATGAAGCCCGCAGAGATTCGTGAGCTCTCGGACGCTCAGCTCGTTGAGAAGCTGAAGGAAATGCGCGCCGAGCTCTTTAACCTTCGTTTCCAGATGGCCACCAGCCAGCTGGACAACACCGCTCGCGTCAACACCGTGAAGAAGGACATCGCTCGCGTCCTCACGGAGCAGCGCGCCCGCGAGATCGCAGCGGAGAAGTCCGCTGTCGCCGAGTAGGACCTAAGGAGAGAACATGACTGATTCGCGTAACTCGCGTAAGGTCCGTACGGGTGTCGTTACCTCCGTCTCCGGTGCCAAGACCATTGTTGTCACCATCACCGAGCGCAAGCGTCACCCCAAGTACGGCAAGATGATGACCAGCTCCAAGAAGCTGCACGCTCACGACGAGGAGTGCACGGCTGGCGTGGGCGATACCGTCCGCGTTATGGAGACCCGTCCTATGTCCAAGATGAAGCGTTGGCGCCTCATCGAGGTCGTCGAGCGCGCTAAATAAGCAGTCGCTCTTACGACTTGTACGTTTCCGAAGATGTGCGTATGCCTGGCTTGCATACCACGGGCCGTATAAAGGCTGCGCACCTCTCTTCGGTTCTTAGTTCGGAGGAACATCTACCATGATTCAGATGCAAACCATGCTGAACGTCGCCGACAACTCCGGCGCTCGCAAGATTCGCTGCATCAAGGTGCTTGGCGGTTCCAAGCGTCGTTATGCAGGCATCGGCGATGTGTTCATCGGTGCTGTCCAGGAGGCTACCCCTGGCGCCAACGTCAAGAAGAAGGACGTTGTCCGTTGCGTCGTCGTTCGCACCGTTAAGGAGATCCGCCGCAAGGATGGCTCCTACATTCGCTTTGATGAGAACGCCTGCGTTGTCATCAACAACGATGGTTCGCCCGTCGGTACCCGTATCTTCGGGCCCGTCGCTCGCGAGCTTCGTGACAAGAAGTACATGAAGATCGTCTCGCTCGCTCCCGAGACCCTGTAGTTAGGGGAGATATATGTATATCAAGAAGGGCGATAAGGTCCAGGTTCTTTCTGGTAAGGATCGCGGCAAGCAGGGCGTTATCCTGCGTGCTCTCCCCGCCGAGAACAAGGTCGTTGTCGAGGGCGTTTCGGTCGTCAAGAAGGCCGTCAAGCCCAACGCTGCCAACCAGCAGGGCGGCATCGTTTCGCAGGAGGCTCCTATCGACGCCTCCAACGTCAATCTCGTTTGCCCCGAGTGCGGTAAGGTTACCCGCGTCGGTCACGAGAAGGACGGCAAGAACAAGCTGCGCGTCTGCAAGAAGTGCGGCCACAAGTTCTAAGCTGCCCGCAACATCAAGTTGCTAGCAAAGGCCCGGATGCCACGGCACCCGGGCCTTTTTCTATCCCTACTCATTGGGGACAGACTTAAATGAGTGGCCGTTGTTTGGTGGTCATTGGGGACAGACTTAAATGAGTAGTCGTTTGGGACGTTCTTAAACGACCAGTCGATGGGGACTGTCTTTAGATCTGTATATCTGGTCATCTGGGATAGGCTTCAACGAAAGCGGCACATAGGGACTGTCTCTAGGTGTCGGCACATAGGAAGGTCCCCCTTTTGCCGGCAGTTTGGGACGGTCCTTTGATGTCTGATGCCCCCAGAGGGGTGGAGTATCACGGCCTACTCTGTTCTTTAGGGCTTTGGTGTTCCGCCTCTCTATGATTCACAAGGATTGTCGCATGCGCATTTATGCGCATAGTTTTGCGCGACAACGCGCATAACTGCGTAAACATCTGCCAACAATGGCTAAATAATGACCGATAAGCAAATAAATACGCAAACACGAGCAGATACGCGCGCAATTGTGCGACTATAGGGTTGTTTGAAATGAAGGACTTCCGATGACTCAGGAGGCACATCATGGCAGATTCCAAACAGGCTCCGCTCGACGCCGAGGCAGCCGCAAAGGCGGCGTTTGCCTCGGTCCAGGACAAGCCATTCCCCGACGATATCTTTACGGCTCCCGAGCTTCGTTGGGCTGTGATCGGGTGCGGCGTTATCGCCAACCAGATGGCCCAGTCTCTCGCTCTTGCCGGCCGCAAGCTTGCGGGCGTCGCCAACCGCACGCTGTCTAAGGCTCAGGCTTTTGCCGAGCAGTATGGCATCGAGAAGGCCTATGACACGGTCGAGGACCTCTATGCCGATCCGGATATCGACGCGATCTATATCACCACCCCGCATAACACGCATATCACCTACCTGCGCGCCGCTCTGGCAGCTGGCAAGCACGTGCTCTGCGAAAAGGCCATTACCCTAAATTCTGCCGAGCTCGACGAGGCCTGTGCCATTGCCGACGAGCATAACGTGGTCCTCATGGACGCCACCACGGTGCTTCACATGCCCTTGTATCAGGAGCTGCGTCGTCGCATGGATGCTGGCGAGTTCGGCCGCATGAACCTCGCTCAGCTCAACTTTGGCAGCTACAAGGAGTACGGCGATTTGACCAATCGTTTCTACAATCGCAACCTTGCTGGCGGTGCCATGCTCGATATTGGCGTGTATGCCCTGTCCGTCATGCGCCTTTTTATGGCAAGCCAGCCCGCCGAGGTCGTTTCGCTGGGCAACACCTGTGAGACCGGCGTCGACGTGGCGGGCGGCATCGTCTGCCGTAATGCCGAGCAGCAGCTGGGTGTTGTGAGCCTTACGCTCCACTCCAAGCAGCCCAAGCGCTCGGTCATCAGCTTTGACAAGTGCTATATCGAGGTCAACGAGTATCCGCGTGCCGATCACGCGACCATCGTGTGGACTGCGGACGGCCACCGCGAGGAGGTCCACGCCGGCACCGAGGCTTACGCCCTTTGCTATGAGATGGCCGATCTTGAGCAGGCCGTTGCCGGCGACGACTCCAAGCGCGAGCTGCTGGATTATGCTTCTGACGTTATGGAGCTTATGACCAAGCTTCGTGCCGACTGGGGAGTCGTGTACCCCGAAGAGGAGTAAGCAATGCTTGCGGAGGATAGGCTCAACGCGATTGTGTCGATGGTGCAGCGGGCTGGCTCGGTTACTGTGCCAGAGCTTGCCGATACCCTGGGCGTGACGGCGTCCACCATTCGGCGCGACCTGCAGACGCTCGACCGAGCGCACCGCATCGCCAAGGTCCACGGTGGAGCGACGAGTCTTGAGCGCGCGCACGTGACGCGCGACCTAACGCTCAATGAGCGCAGTGACCTCCATAACGACGACAAGGAGCGTATCTGCGCCCGTGCGGCGGCGCTTGTGGAGCCCGAGAGCTTTGTATACATCGACTCGGGCTCGACGACGCTCAAGCTCATCGAGCATCTTCCGCGCCTTGAGGGTGTCACCTATGTGACCGATTCCGTGCTCCATGCTCAGCACCTTGCTTTGCGCGGCATGCGCACCGTGGTGTTAGGTGGCGAGCTCAAGCCCGAGACCGAGGCGCTCGTTGGCCCCGATGCCCTGGCAACCCTAGACCGTTACAACTTCAATTGTGGCTTTTGGGGTTCTAACGGCATTGCCGCCGAGCAGGGCTTCACGGCGCCCGATATCGAGGAAGCGCAAGTAAAGCGTATCTCGATGCGCCATACCGCCAAACGCTTCGTAATCTCAGACGCCAGCAAATTTGGCATGGTGGCACCCGTCAAGTTCGCGGACTTTCGCGATGCAACGATTATTACTGCGGGCGAAGTGCCAGCCAAATACCAGACGATGGATAACGTCATCACGGTCTAGCGACAGGGGACAGGACAAGGTCAAAGCCACCATAAAGGTATCTGTCCCCATTGTGATGGTTAGTAACGAAAACCGAGTAGTTTTCCCAATAGAAAAGCGGCAACGTCCATCACGGGCGTTGCCGCTTTCGTTGTCTGCCGGTTTGTCTAAGTCTGTAACAACTGGACCGTTAAAAGTGGGCTGGGTGTTACAGATTGAGATACTTCCGAACCGCGCCGTCTTTTTGTCTCAATCTGTAACAGCTGGGACCGATTTTACCGAGTTATTGTTACAGATTGAGATTTTCCCTTAAGGGGGATTCGAATGTCTCGATCTGTAACAGATAGACCGGAAAATGGGTTCTAACTGTTACAGGTCGAGACGTTTTGGCGCCGCGGCTGAGCCATCGTGGTGGTTTTGACGTTTGACCAGATAAAACCTGCCAAAATAAACCTGTCCCTTTTTGGCAGGTTTTAGGGCTCCCAGGGACAAGGGGCTTCGATGTGGATGTGCTCGCCGGTTACGGGATGCGTGAAGGACACGCTGTGGGCGTGGAGCATCAATCCGCAAGGGCGCGGCGTGCCGTACAGGTCGTCGCCAACCAGGGGATGGCGCTCGCTTGCCAGGTGCACGCGAATCTGGTGTTTGCGGCCGGTGAGCAGCTCGACATCGATATACGAACGCGTGGGCAGGCCTCGACGGCTCTTAAGGCGCTTGAGCACCTTCACGCGCGTCTGCGACGGCTTGCCGCTGGCGCCGACGCGCATTTTGCGGCTGTCGTGGCGGTCGCGGGCGATGGGCTTGTCGATGAGCTTCTCGTTCCAGTCGATTTTGCCCTCGGCGAGCGCCAGGTAGTGCTTTTCAAAAGCGTGGTCGATGACCATCTGGTCAAAGGCGGGCTGCGTCTGCTTGTCGAGCGAGAACAACACCACGCCGGTGGTGTCGCGGTCCAGGCGATTGAGCGGCTGCATGTCGGTCGCGGCAAAGCCGTCGCCCATCGCCAGCAGCAGGTCGCTGGCGTAGTCGGTGAGCGTGCGCTCGCCGGTGCCGTCGCCGTGGACGATCATGCCGGCGGGCTTATCGATGGCCATGAGCCAGGCGTCGCAGTAGAGGACTTGAGGTTCTTCGTTCACGTGTAAGCCTTTCGGTTAGCTAATTCCCACAAACATGCAGCCCGAGGTGGCGCCGCGCAGGCGGGTAGCGGGCTTGCGGCCGGCTTGCGCGGCCTCGACGGCGCGACGGACGCGAGCGACGGCACGGCCAATCTCATCGGCCTCGAGCAGCGTTCCGTCCACCATAAGACGACGGACGCCGGCGTCGAGCAGCTGCGGTACCTGCGGCGTGAGGTCGATGGGGTAGGCATCGTACAGGCGAGAGCGGCCGTGGATGTCAGTTCGGACGGGCATGACCTTTCCGTCGATATTCTTGAGCGAGAGCTTGCGGGCACGCAGGCGGCAGTTGACACAATCGTGGATGCAGCCGTTGGCCACCTGCAGGATGCAGTGCTCGCTCGTCATAACGCGAGGGCGGCCGAACACGGTGATGCCCAGAGCCGCGGGCGCGGCGGCGCCGAGCGAGACAATCTCGTCGAGCGTGATCTCGGGCGAGAGCCAAAACGCACCGGTTCCGCGCTCGGCAAGCGCCTCCATGCAGGGCGTGTTGTGCACCGGCAGGCAAGAGCGAATCTCGGCCGTGGCGCCAACCTGGGCGGCCAGGGCAAGCTCAGAGATGTTGCCAATAGCGACCGTAGCGCCGGCAACAACCCACGGGTCGACGCGTACGTGGTCAACGGCGCGGCAGACCTCGTCGAGCACGGGTACGATGCCCTGCTCAAATGCGTCGGCGGGGGAGAGCTCGGCCGCATCGAGCGCGTCGGTGGTCATGTAGATGCGCGTTGCACCCTCCGCTCGCGCTGCCTCGGCGGCCTCGAGCGAGGTGACGGTGGCGCAGATCTGCGGCTCGTCGCGGTAGTGCTCGGGCATGGGCCGCGTACATTTGTCGAGCACCGGCAGCTCGAGCGTGCGGGCACGCTCGTCATACGGTGCCAGAATGGCCTCCTCCAGCGCCTTGCAGGCGGCGGCGCGCACCTTGTGCACGGCGGAGAAGCCCATGCCGCAGCCCTTATCGAGCGCCACATCAAAGCTCGCGGACTCAAAGGGCGAGGACCCCATGCGGCCCACATGCTCTACCAGATCGGACGCCTCGACCGCGCGGGTCTTGGCGGCCTCGACGGTAAAGCCCGTGGCCGTGGCCGTAAGCGAAGGGGCGTCGCAGCAAGTAAGCGTGACGGCAAACGGTTCGCCCAAACGCGCCACAACGGTTACATCAACGGCGCGGCGGCGCAGCACATCGCGCTTGAGCGCGGCGCCGGCAGCGTCAATGGCGCGCTGGCTTCGAATCACGCGCACGCGGCAGCCCTCGGGCATGCTGCGAGGCGCGCGGCACTCGATGATGTCACCGGCGGCGGCATCATCGGCGGCAATGGTGGTCAGGAACTGGTCAAACTCGTTATCGTGGCGAAGCTCCAGCAGGTCGCCCTTGCCCACGGGCTCAAACAACTCAATGCGGGCGATGGCGGCGCGCCGACGGCGGTCGTCGGGCTTGAGGCCGCGCACATCGCGGTTGGCCGGGCGGCTGCCCAGCACCGTGCCCACGATCTGGCCGCGGTTGTTGGAGCGCTCGTAGCTCATCATCTCGTCACCCGAGGTACCGTCTTGGTAGGCGTGCGTAAAGTCGCGGTTAAAGCAGCGCTTGAGCTGTCGCTGGCGGGCCGCATCCTCATCCTTAGAGGTCGAAACATCGGCCAGCATGTCATCAATCTGATGACGATACACGTCGACGATGGAATACACGTAATCGGGGGCCTTCATGCGGCCCTCGAGCTTGAGCGATGCGGCGCCGGCGTCATACAGACGGCGAACAAGCTGCGAAGTGTTGGTGTCGCGCGGGCACAGCGCGCGCTCGCGACCGGCAGGGGAGAGCGAGCGGCCGTTCTCGTCAATTAGCTCGTAGGGTAGGCGGCAGGGCTGGGCGCACATGCCGCGGTTGGCCGAGCGGCCAGCCATGGCAAAGCTCGACAGCAGGCACAGACCCGAGTAGCAAAAGCAGATGGCACCGTGGCTAAAGACCTCAAGGTCCACATCGGGCGCGGCGTTGTGAATGGCGGCGATCTCGTCGATGGAGAGCTCGCGCGAGAGAGTCACGCGGTCGGCGCCCTGCTCACGGCACCAAAGGGTTCCGCGGTCGTCGTGGATGTTCGCCTGGGTCGAGATGTGTGTCTCGATGCCGGGCATGGTGCGCTTGACCTCAAAGAACAGACCCCAGTCCTGGATAATGAAGGCGTCGGCGCCCAGCGTGGAGCAGCGATGGATGAGTTGCAGCGCATCGCCCATCTCGGACTGCTTGATGACGATGTTTACCGTGACGTAGACGCGCGACCCGGCTAGATGCGCGGCGCGGCAGGCTTGCTCAAAGGCCTCGTCGGTAAAGTTGGTTGCCTTGCGGCGGGCGTTGAAGCTGCCCATGCCGCAGTAGATGGCGTCTGCCCCGGCAGCGAGCGCGGCGGCAAAGGGCTCGGGCCCTCCGGCGGGCGCCAAAAGCTCGGGTCTGCGGTTGGTGGTTCGACTGGCGGTTGCGGTCATATCCTGCCTTTCAAAATGCTCAGATATTCAAAAGTATAGTGGTGCCGTTGCGGCAGGCGATGCCCGTGCTCCAAGCGGGATAAAGTCTTCAGCAGCTTAGGCTGGCTGACCCCGTGGAGAACCGTTCAGCTGCCAACGGGCGCCGTTGGGCGATAAAATATTCTCGCAAGCTGATAATATTCTTGCATCAAACAGAAACCTTGAGTACTATCCCAATCAAGCGCGGTGTTCAGACCGAACTGTGCCTCCCGGTGCGAACGCCGCGCTCACGCTCTCTATCTGATCGTAAGGAGAAAAACATGAGCAAGACCGTCGTGTCTTCCGATAACGCACCCGCAGCCATCGGACCGTATTCCCCCGGTATCCAGACCGGCAACATGGTGTTCCTGTCCGGCCAGCTGGGCATCGACCCCACAACTGGCAAGATGCCCGAGGGCGTCGAGGCCCAGGCCAAGCAGTCCCTTGCTAACGTCGAGGCCCTGCTGACTGCCGCCGGCGCTACGTTTGCCGATGTCGTCAAGACCACGGTCTACCTGGCCGACATTGCCGACTTCGCTGCCGTGAACGAGATCTACGCCTCCAAGTTCGAGGCCCCGTTCCCCGCGCGCAGCGCTTTCCAGGTTGCCGCCCTTCCGGCTGGCGGTCTGGTCGAGATCGAGGTCGTCGCCGCTCTCTAAGGCGTTGGCAACAACTAAACATGACATGCAAAAAGACCCTGCAGCGCGTGCGAGCTGCAGGGTCTTTTGTCAAGTGACGGATCGCTTGTGGAGCCGCGCTCCATTTTGCTCGTTAGCCCTCCTTGCGAACTTTTTGCAGGTAGCGGTAGACGCTGGGCTCCGAGATGCCCAGCGCGGTGGCGGCGCAGGCCACGGCGCCCTTGAGCATGAACACCCCGTTGCCGTTGAGGTGGCGAATGACGTCCACGCGGTCGCTCTGACCAAGCGACGCTACATCCAGCCCGCGCGCGCTCAGCAACTCGGCAATGCTGCGGTCGATGAGCTCCTGTGTGGACTCCGAAAGGCTTTCGACCTCGATAGGGTCGGGCTCCGTGCGCGTCGGCGCCGCGTCGAAGCACGCCATGAGCTGCTGCGCCATGGCGTTGATGGAGCGTACGGTCGAGAGGTCGGTGTTGACGCAGAGCATACCGACGATCTCGTCATTCTCGCGGATAAAGTACGTCGCCGACTCCAACGTCTTGCCGCCGGCACCGCGCCCCTCGTAGCCCGTAATAAACGGCAGGTCGCGATACTTGGGGTCGTGCATGATCTTGAGCGCCAGATCGGTGGCGGGGCCGCCGACCTTGCGGCCGCTCACGATGCCGTTGCGAATATCGACGATGGCGTGGTCGGGATCCGAGAAATCGTGCAGCACGATTTCGCTGTTTTTGCCGAGTATCTGCTCCAGAAAATCGACCATCGGCAAAAAGCGGCGTACGGTCTCGTTCACGGGCAACTCCTTTGGGTGAAAACGGAAATGTTCATAACAATTTTTTCTCATGGTAACACGCTGCCCACCATCTCGTATATCCGCAGGTACATTGCGTAATGCAGACGAACGGTAGGAATTTAGCGGTAAACGGTTGACCAAAAGAAAAGTTAGATGTTATTTTGACCAGACACTTTCCTGACCTGCGGAAATGCGTTATTTCAGCTGAAGAATGGTCTGATAACAAAAAATTATTATTGAGAATGAGAATCATCTTTAATACGATATGCAATGAAGGCACAACCTCAACCCCGCACTGCGTCACAATAGAGCGTTAGATGCGAAAACAACTACTTCGAGGATTGGTGGTCAAATGACCCAGGAGACGGTTACGAACGGCACTGAAGCCCTGTTCACTCGCGAAGGCATGCCTCCCGTTAAGGAAATGATCCCGTGTGCCCTTCAGCACGTACTGGCATCGTTTGCCGGCATCATTACCCCGGCGGTCATCATGGCCGGCGTCTACGGCTTTAATAGCCAGCAGAGCACCGACATCATCCAGGTCGCGCTCATTCTTTCGGCGATCGACACGGCCCTTCAGGCCTTCGCTCCCTTCCGTCGCATCGGCGGCGGCCTGCCCATCGTCATGGGCGTTTCGTTCGCGTTTCTGCCGGCCCTGCAGGCCATGGGTGCCTCGGGCTTTAGCTTTGGTGCGCTGCTGGGTGGCGAGATCGTCGGCGGCGCCGTCGCGGTCCTCTTTGGTCTGGCCTACAGCAAGATCAAGTGGCTGTTCCCGCCTGTCGTGACCGGTACGGTCATCTTCTCCATTGGCGTCTCTCTCTATCCCACGGCCGTCAAGTATATGGCCGGCGGTATGGGTACGCCGCTGTGGGGCACCCCGCAGGCCTGGTGCGTCGCTCTTATCACCTTCGCCGTGGTCTTTGCGCTCGCCAACTTTGGCAAGGGCACGCTCAAGCTGGGATCCGTGTTCTTTGGCATGATCGTTGGCATGATCGTCTCCATCCCCTTTGGCATGATCGACTTCTCCAGCGTCGCCACCGCTCAGGTCTTCGCTCTTCCCAAGCTCATGCCCTACGCGCTCGAGTTTGATCCCGAGGTCTGCATTACCCTCGCCGTCGTGTTCCCCATGGTTGCCATCCAGGTTATCGGTGACGTCTCCGCCGCCTGCCTGGGCTCCATCGACCGTATGCCCACCGAGCGCGAGCTCTCCGGCGCTATCGTGTCCCAGGGCCTCACCTCTATGGTCGGCGGTCTGCTGGGCGGTCTTCCCACCAGCGCCCTTGGCCAGAACGTGGGCATCATCTGCTCCAACAAGGTCGTCAACAAGTGGGTCTTTGTGATCATTGCGGCCGTCTTTGCCATCGCCGGTCTGTTCCCGCAGCTCTCTGCCGTGCTCTCCGCCATCCCGCAGCCTGTCATCGGCGGCGCGACCGTTGGCGTTTTTGGCACCATCACCATGAATGGCGTGCGCATGTTCACCCGCGAGGGCCTCACGCAGCGCACTACCACCATCGTCGGCACCTCCGTCGTCTTTGGCCTGGGTATCTGGATGGCCAGCGGTTGCCTTGCCGGCGAGGGTATGCCCGCCTGGGTGTCCACCGTCATCGGCTCCAATGCCGTAACCCCCACCGCCATCATGGCCATTGTCCTTAACCTGATCCTTCCGCAGACGCCGGTCGTGGCTCAGCACATCGATGCTGCTAAGGACGCTGCCGTGGATCTGGTCTTGCCCGAGAGCAAGAAGTAACCAATTCGGTGCTATTCGTCGGCGGACGCATCGCCTCGTCCGCCGACGCCATGCGGCACCAAGCCGCACTTCAAAGGGTTTGTCCCTTTGGTGAAGCGTTGACGGGAGAGGGCCCGTTTCCGGTGTAGGCCGGCGCTTCGCACTCCGCCATGTCAGAGGTGTCAAACCCCGCCTCTGATGTTGAAGGGAGCATCCATGCTTCTGGTCGCTAACGGTTCCGTCTTTACCCGCAACGCTCAGACCCCGTTTATTCCAAACGGTGCGGTCGCCATTGACGGAGATACGATCGTCGAAGTGGGCCCCGAGCGCGAGCTCAAGGCCAAGTACCCGGATGCCGAGTACGTCGATGCCCAGGGCAACCTCATCATGCCCGGACTCATCAACTGCCACACCCACATCTATTCGGGTCTGGCCCGCGGCCTTGCCATTAAGGGCTGCAACCCCACCAACTTCTTGGAGAATCTCGAGCAGCAGTGGTGGAAGATCGACGACAACCTGACGCTCGACGGCACCAAGGCCAGCGCCTATGCTACGATTTTGGACTCCATCCGTGATGGCGTCACCACGATCTTCGATCACCATGCGAGCTTCTGCGAGATTCCGGGAAGCCTCTTTACCATTAAGGATGCAGCTCAGGAGCTGGGCATGCGTTCGTGCCTGTGCTACGAGGTCTCCGATCGCCGCGGCCAGGAAAAGTGCGACCAGGCCATTGCCGAGAACGCCGAATTTGCCCAGTGGGCCGCCAAGGAGCGTCGCGATAACGACAACCACATGATCGCCGCCATGTTTGGCGGACATGCTACCTTTACGCTTTCGGACGAGACCATGGATAAGATGGCCGAGGCCAACAACGGCCTGACCGGCTTCCACATCCATGTGTGCGAGGGCATGAACGACGTGTGGGACTCCCGCCTCAACCGCGGTGGCATCAGCCCCGTCGAGCGCCTGCTGCAGCACAACCTGCTGGGTCCCGACACCATGCTGGGCCACTGCATCCACGTGACGCCTGCCGAGATGGATATCGTCAAGGAGTCCGGCACTTGGCTGGTCAACAACCCCGAATCCAATATGGGCAACGCCGTGGGCTGCGCCCCCGTGCTCGAGTTCTTCCGCCGCGGCATCCCCGTGTGCATGGGCACCGACGCCTACACCCACGATATGCTCGAGAGCCTTAAGGTCTTCCTGATCATTCAGCGTCACAACGCCGCCATGCCCAACGTGGGCTGGTGCGAGGCCATGACGATGCTGTTCGAGAACAACGCCAAGATGGCGAGCAAGTACTTCGATCGCAAGCTCGGTGTGCTCGAGGCCGGCGCTGCCGCCGACGTTATCGTTATGGACTACAAGCCCTTTACGCCGCTGAGCGAGGAGAATATCGACGGCCACATGCTCTTTGGCATGATGGGCAAAAACTGCCGCACCACCATCATCAACGGCCGCGTCCTGTACAAGGATCGCGAGTTCGTTGGCATTGATGAGGACAAGATCAACGCGTGGACCATGGCCGAGTCCAAGAAGCTCTGGAGCACGCTCAACGATCGCACCTACTAATTCACAAGTAGATTCGCGCGCGTCGGATGTTTCGCCACATCCGGCGCGCGCATAGGCGGCCTCCGCGGGGTCGCCGGCGCTGTGCTAGCGCTACACCGTATTTGCGCCCGCCGCGCGGTCTCGCCGGGCGTTACAGAGAGGAGCTCACTATGAGCGACATCATGAGGCCGATCCCGTTTTCGCAGCTGATGAACTGGATCATCGAGGAGCACAAGACTCAGGGCGCCGTCTTTGGCGTGCGCAAGATGGTCACGACCAACCAGGAGGGCGCGCTTCCCATTTTTGACGAGCGCATCGAGACTCCGTTTGGCCCGGCCGCCGGTCCCAACACGCAGCTGGCCCAGAACATCGTGGCATCCTACGTGGCCGGTTCCCGCTTCTTTGAGCTCAAGACCGTTCAGGTTATGGACGGCGAGGAGCTCTCCAAGTGTGTGAACAAGCCCTGCATCGTGGCGCAGGACGAGTGCTACAACTGCGAGTGGTCGACCGAGCTCGAGGTTCCGCAGGCCTTTGCCGAGTACGTGAAGGCATGGTTTGCCTGCCACCTGATCGCTCGCGAGTACGGCCTGGGCAGCCCGGATGGTTTTGTCTTCAACATGTCCGTGGGTTATGACCTCGAGGGCATCAAGAGCCCCAAGGTCGATGCGTACATTGAGGGCATGAAGGACGCCAGCGGCTCCGAGGTTTGGAACGAGTGCCGCACGTGGGCGCTCGCTAACCTGGACAAGTTTGAGCATGTCGATGCCGCGTTTGTCGAGTCCATCCCGGCGCGCGTCTCCAACTCCATTACCGAGTCCACGCTGCATGGCTGCCCGCCGGCCGAGATCGAGCGCATCGCGACCTATCTGATTACCGAGAAGGGTCTCAACACCTACATCAAGTGCAACCCCACGCTGCTGGGCTATGAGTTTGCCCGCCAGCGTCTGAACGAGCTGGGCTTTGACTACATCGTCTTCGATGACACGCACTTCCGCGAGGACCTGCAGTGGGGCGACGCCGTGCCCATGTTCGAGCGCCTGATTGCCCTGTGCGCCGAGCACGGCCTGGAGTTTGGCGTCAAGCTCACCAACACGTTCCCCGTCGACGTGACCAGGGACGAGCTGCCCTCCACCGAGATGTACATGTCCGGCCGTTCGCTGTTCTCGCTGACCATCGAGGCTGCCCGCCGCATTACCGAGCAGTTTGATGGCAAACTGCGCATCAGCTACTCCGGCGGTGCCACGGTCTACAACATCCGCGCCCTGTACGATGCCGGCATTTGGCCCGTCACCCTGGCGACCGATGTGCTCAAGCCCGGTGGCTACGAGCGCTTTAGTCAGATGGCCGGCGAGTTCACCGATCTGGACGGCAAGCCGTTTGAGGGCGTCTCGCTCGAGGCCGTGACCGCGATCCAGACCGACTCGCTCACCAATCCGCTCTACAAGAAGCCGCTGCGCCCGCTACCCGACCGCAAGGTTGCCGGCAAGAGCCCGCTTTCCGACTGCTTTACCACGCCGTGCCGCACGAGCTGCCCCATCCAGCAGGATATTCCCGCCTACTTGGCGGCTGTTGACGAGGGCCGCTACGAGGACGCACTCAACATCATCATCGAGCGCAACGCCCTGCCGTTCATTACCGGCACTATCTGCCCGCATCCCTGCGGCCGTGCCTGCGAGCGTACGTTCTACGAGCCCGAGGGCGCCCAGATCCGCGCCAGCAAGCTCAACGCCGCCCGCGAGGCCATGACCGCCGTGCTGCCCAAGCTGCGCGCCCAGGCCATCGCCAACGACGGCGAGCGCAACGTTGCCGTTATCGGCGGCGGCCCGGCCGGCCTGGCGACGGCGTTCTTCCTGACGCGCGCTGGCGTGCCCGTCACCATCTTCGAGGCCCGCGATTCGCTCGGCGGCGTGGTCCGTCACGTCATCCCCGAGTTCCGCATTGCGAGCGATGACATCTCCCACGATGCCGAGCTCTGCCTAGCCTTTGGTGCCAAGGTGCAGCTCAATGTCCGCGTGGAGTCCATTGACGAGCTCAAGGCCCAGGGCTTTACCGACGTGGTCGTGGCCACCGGCGCCTGGATGCCCGGCTCTGCGGGCCTGGGCGAGGATGCCGAGCTCGACGTGCTGGAGTTCCTCGAGGCCGCCAAGAGGGGCGAGAAGCTCGAGCTGGGCGAGGACGTCGTGGTCATTGGCGCCGGTAACACCGCCATGGACGCGGCCCGCGTGGCCAAGCGTCTGGCTGGCGTGAAGAACGTGCGCCTGGTGTATCGCCGCACCAAGAAGCAGATGCCCGCTGACGAGGAAGAGCTCGATCTTGCTCTTACCGACGGCGTTGAGTTCTGCGAGTTGCTGGCGCCCAAGGCGTTCAACGGTGCCGTGCTGACCTGCGACGTTATGGAGCTTGGCGAGCCGGATGCAAGCGGCCGTCGCAGCCCCGTCGCCACGGGCGAGACCGTCGAGCTTCCCGCCACCACGGTGATCTGCGCCGTGGGCGAGGGCATCGATGCCAGCCTGTACGATGCCGCGGGCGTCGAGCACGACCGTCGCGGCCGCCTTGCCGCCACCTCCACCGGCGTCGAGGGCGTCTGGGCTGCGGGCGACTGCCGCCGCGGTCCTGCCACCGTGGTCGAGGCTATTGCCGATGCCGCCGAAGTCGCCCGTGCCATTGCCGGCGTGGACTTTAACAAGTACGCCGACCAGAATGCTCAGGCCGATCGCGAGGACGCCTGCTACGAGCGCAAGGGATCGCTGTGCCGCGACAAGCGCAACTGCACCAAGACTCGTTGCCTGGGCTGCGGCTCGGTGTGCGAGGTCTGCTGCGACGTGTGCCCCAACCGCGCCAACGTGGCAATTAAGGTGCCGGGCCTGGCCAAGCATCAGGTCGTCCACGTCGATGGCATGTGCAACGAGTGCGGCAACTGCGCTGTGTTCTGCCCCTACCAGGAGGGTCGTCCCTACAAGGACAAGCTCACCCTGTTCTGGAGCGAGCAGGACATGGAGAACTCCGAGAACGAGGGCTTCCTGGCTGTGGACGAGGACCACTTTAAGGTCCGCGTCGCCGGCACGGTCCGCACCGTCTCGGTCGATGCCGTCAACACCGGTCTTCCCGAGGCCGTCCGCCTGACCATCAGGGCCGTGCGCGACAACTATTCGTACCTTCTTAAGAAATAGGCGAGTCTCTTATGGCCAAATCCATTCAACATAACGTGGCCTACGTTGCCTGCGGAAGCGGTTGTGCCTCCGCAGGCGGCGACGCCCGCTGCAGCGAAGGCTGCATTGGCTGTGGCGCCTGCGTCACGGCCTGCCCCCACGGTGCCATTGCGCTGGTCGATGGAATCGCCCGCGTGGATCGCTCAAAGTGCACGGGCTGTGGCCTGTGCGGCATGGCGTGTCCGCAGCGCGTGATTGCCTTCGTTCCCGGCTACCAGAACATTCTGGTGCGCTGCAACAACACCGATAAGGGCGCCATTGCGCGCAAGATCTGCGACACGAGCTGCATCGGTTGCGGTATGTGCGCCAAAAAGTGCCCTGCCGGCGCTATCCGCATCGAGGAGAACTGCGCCCATATCGACGGCGTGGACTGCCTGTCGTGCGGCATGTGCGCCGTCGTCTGCCCGCATGGCGCCATCCACGACCGCACCGGCATCGCCGCCGGCGTGTAGAAGGGAATCACCATGGCACAGGAATTCACTTTTACCGTTAACGGCGTCGAGCGCACGACGACCCAAAACAAACCGCTGCTGCGCTACCTGCGCGACGACCTGCACATCCATTCCGCCAAGGACGGCTGCTCCGAAGGTGCTTGCGGTACCTGCACCATCCATGTGGACGGTGCGGCCGTCAAGGCGTGCGTGCTGACCACCGCTCTTGCCGCCGGTCGCAACATCGTGACCGTCGAGGGCCTGCCCGAGGACGTGCGCGAGGCCTTTGTGTACGCCTTTGGCGCTGTGGGCGCCGTGCAGTGCGGTTTTTGCATTCCCGGCATGGTCATGGCGGGTGCAGCGCTCATTGCCGAGGACCCCGAGCCCACCGAGGAGCAGATTAAGTACGCCATTCGCGGTAACGTCTGCCGCTGCACCGGCTACAAGAAGATCATCGAGGGCATTTCGCTGGCAGCTGCGGTGCTCCGCGGCGAAAAGCAGATCGACGAGGACCTGGAGCGCGGCGACGACTACGGCGTGGGCAAGCGCGCCTTCCGCATCGACGTGCGCAAGAAGGTGCTCGGCGAGGGCAAGTATCCCGACGACATCGACGAGCTCGATCAGCCGGGCCTGACCTATGCCAGCGCCGTGCGCTCCAAGTATCCGCGCGCCCGCGTGCTCTCCATCGACACCTCCAAGGCCGAGGCCCTGCCCGGTGTGGTGGGCATCCTGCGCGCCGAGGACGTGCCGGTCAACCAGGTCGGCCACCTTATCCAGGACTGGGACGTCATGATCGCTCAGGGCGATATCACCCGCTGCGTGGGCGATGCCATCGTGCTGGTGGTCGCCGAGGACGAGGCGACGCTCGAGAAGGCCAAGAAGCTCGTAAAGATTGACTACGAGCCGCTGGAGCCCGTGCGCAACATTGTCGAGGCCAGGGCCGCCGACGCCCCGCGCCTGCATGACAGCTTCTTTGCCTTTGGCAACACGGTGGAGCTCAAGGACAACGTGTGCCAGAGCCGTCATGTGACGCGCGGCGACGCCGCCAAGGCGCTGGCCGAAAGCGCGTTCACCGTGACGCAGCGCTTTACCACGCCCTTTACCGAGCATGCCTTCTTGGAGCCCGAGTGTGCCGTTGCCTTCCCGTACAAGAACGGCGTCAAGGTGCAGTCGACCGACCAGGGTGCCTACGACACACGCAAAGAGTGTGCCCACATGTTTGGCTGGGACAACGAGCCCGAGCGCGTGGTCGTCGAGACCATGCTCGTGGGTGGCGGCTTTGGCGGTAAGGAGGACGTTTCGATCCAGCACCTGGCCGCGCTCGCTGCCTATAAGTTCCAGCGTCCTGTGAAGTGCAAGCTCACGCGTGCCGAGTCGCTTGCTTTTCATCCCAAGCGTCATGCCATGGACGGCACCTTTACACTGGGCTGCGACGCCGAGGGCAACTTTACCGGCTTGGATTGCGAGATCAACTTTGATACCGGCGCCTACGCGTCGCTGTGCGGCCCGGTGCTCGAGCGCGCCTGCACGCATGCCGTCGGCCCCTACAAGTACCAGAACACCGACATTCGCGGTTTTGGCTACTACACCAACAACCCGCCCGCCGGCGCGTACCGAGGCTTTGGCGTTTGCCAGTCCGAGTTTGCGCTCGAGAGCCTGATCGACCTGCTGGCAGAGAAGGTCGGCCTGGATCCGTGGGAGATTCGTTACCGAAACGCCATCGAGCCGGGCGAGGTTTTGCCCAACGGCCAGATTGCCGACTGCTCCACGGCGCTTAAGGAGACACTGCTCGAGGTCAAGGATGCCTACTATGCGCATCCCGGACACGCCGGTATCGCCTGCGCCATGAAGAACGCTGGCGTGGGCGTTGGCCTGCCCGATGCCGGCCGCTGCAAGATTCGCGTCGAGAACGGCGTGGCCGTGGTCTATGCCGCCACGTCCGACATCGGCCAGGGCTGCAACACCGTCTTTTTGCAGGACGTTGCCGAGGCATGCGGCCTGCCGCTTCGCTGCATCGCCAACGGCGAGTGCTCTACCGAGAACGCTCCCGACTCCGGCACCACGTCTGGCTCGCGTCAGACGGTCGTGACCGGCGAGGCCGTGCGCGGTGCCGCCTTCCTGCTGCGCGATGCCATGCTTGACATCGAGGCCGGCAAGCCCGCACCCGATACTCCCGTGAGCGCGCATGGCGACGGCGTGAGGATCGAGTACGACGACGGTCGTGCCTATCAGCTGCACACGCAGGAGCTCGTCGCCGGCCAGGGTATGCATCCTCAGGATCCCGCGGCCGCCATCAAGGCGCTCGAGGGATGCGAGTTTGGCTACGTGTACCTGGAGCCGACCGACAAGCTGGGTGCGGATGTTCCCAACCCCAAGAGCCACATCTGCTACGGCTTTGCCACACATGTGGTCATTTTGGATGATGACGGTCGCGTGAGCGAGGTCTATGCCGCGCACGATTCCGGCAAGGTGGTCAACCCCATCTCCATCCAGGGTCAGATCGAAGGCGGCGTGCTCATGGGTATGGGCTATGCGCTTACCGAGGACTGGCCGCTCAAGGACTGCGTGCCCCAGGCAAGGTACGGTACGCTCGGGCTGTTCCGTGCGCCCGAGATTCCGGATATCCACGCCATCTACGTGGAGAAGGACGAGCTGCTGCCCGTGGCATACGGCGGCAAGGGCATCGGCGAGATCGCAACAATCCCCACGGCGCCCGCCGTACAGAACGCCTATCGCGCATTTGACGGCAAGCTGCGTCCGGATCTGCCCATGGTGGATACGCCCTACAGCCGCGCTCGTCACCGCGGGTAGGGTAGAGCGCGGACGGCATTGCTGACGGGCAGTTCGCGCTCAGCATCAACTACATACGCTGCGCCTTTGGCCCCGGCTCCATCGCGAGTCGGGGCCTTTTGTTTGGAGCGCCTCCGCATACGGAAACTGCATCCCGGATTTCGGCTCCAGAATGGGACGTACTTTCCGGAACAGCAGGAAACCGGAAACTGCGTCCCAGTTTGAGCGTCTATTCCGGGATGCAGTTTCCGCTGGGCGCTTCAACCGGAAAGTCTGTCCCATTCTAGGCCTTGATTCCGGGACACGGTTTCCGCTAGGCATGCCATCTGGAAAGTACATCCCGTTTTGAGCGCTCAATTTGGGACATGGTTTTCGCGGGTGCTGCCAACCGGAAAGTGTGTCCCAGTTTGGTGGGCAGGCGGGCATAAGCTCAGCAGCTCCTACAGCTCAATATCGTTGAGCCATGTCGGTAGCGCGGTCTGCCGGATGCCTGCCGCCTGCAGCTTTTTGGCGAGCATTCCTGCCGAGCGGACCTCGTTCATGGTAAAGCGCAGCAGGGGGGGGTGACCGTAGAGCGATAGGTGCGCCTCGCGCTGTCGTTCGGCAACGAGTGCCTCGGCGGTGGTGCGTCCGGCCAGCATGGTCTGGTCGGTATATTTGATGAGCCCGTCGAGCTCGCCCAGCGTGAGTTCCCGCGCCTGGCGCTCCCAGGCAAAGTCCGTTCGTATGGGTTTGGCCGAATCGAAGGGGTCCGTCAGCTCGTATTGAAGCCTGTCGGGCGCAAAGCCCGTCTCGATCATGACGGCTCGGGCGACCGATTCCCCGCCGCTCTCGGCGCGGGCGTCGGCATATCGAAGCGTTGTGAGGGCGGTGCGGATCGCGCGACCATTGCGGGCAGTCGCTCGTTGCTCAACGGCCTCCATCAGCTGTTCCCGCGCAAGGCCGAGCTTTAGAATCGCCGAATCGGCAATGGGCATGCCATCGGCAAAACCAGTTTGCAGCAGGCAATCTGTGACCGTTTGGATGGGCGGCGTTACCGATATGCCGGCTCTGCGTATTGCTCCGGCCGGCTCAATCTGGTGCCGCTGAATATGTGCGCCCGGACGAGCCGACGGCTTTGTCGAGCTGCAAACATGCACGACATTCAGGTGTCGCCACGAGACCTCGAGCCCCAGCAGGCAAGCTGCCGAAAACGAGCAGAACGTCCAATCGGGATGGATGATCGCAAGGGCGCGGAGGATTTCGCAATGGCGTTGCGCTCGGTTGAGTTCATCCCAGCGCGTTTTCGCGCAAACAACCCCGGCATGGGCGAGACAACCGTGCCGCTGGTGCGCCGAAGGAGCGCTTTTCGGATCGCCGTGCTCGGGGGAATCAGACAGCGCCCCTCTTGTTCGGCTTGAGTGAGCAGTTGGTCGATGAGCTGGTCATTGCAATGGGTCATGAGCTACCGCCTCCTTTTGGGTAGCAAAAACGTATCAGCTGGAACTTGCCGCTCAGCTGACCAAAAGCTGACCAAAATCTAACCATGCAGGTAGATGGGCTGTTTTCGGCGACATTTTTACATCCGAATCGGTGGGCGGTAATCGGCGACCTTGAACGGTAGCTAGATATGAACTCTTGGTAAGTTTCGGGACGTGTACTTTTTTGAAAAGGCGCATTCTATCTGCTGTTTTGTGTTTCTGGATCGCATATTTGAAGGCATGTGATAAGGGCGGCGGACTGTCGCCTTGTACCTGAGGAAACCGTGACCCGGAATTGCCGCTCGGAACGGGACAAGCTTTCCGGAACAGCCCTCAACCGGAAACTGCGTCCCGGATTCGACGCTCAGAATGGGATTCGCTTTCCGGTAGAAGTTTCAGCGGAAACCGCATCCCAGAATTCAGGCTCAGAACGGGACACGCTTTCCGGATGGCATGCTTGGCGGAAACTACGGCCCAGTTTTTGGCTCCAGAACGGGATACATTTTCCGGAACGGTCCACGTGCGGGGGTGTACCGCCCCTTTTGCGTGCGCCGCTTGTCGAATTGCGTTATAGCTAGCTATATTATAGGAAGGTATAATATAGCTAGCTATAACGCAAAGGAAGGATGGCCCTATGTTTATCGGAAGAACAGTGGAAATGTCCGAGCTCAATCGACTGTATGGCACGGGCTCCTTTGAAATGCCTGTGATTTACGGCCGCCGTCGCGTGGGTAAAACGCGTCTTATCACAGAGTTTATCCAAGGCAAGAAGGCTATTTACTTTCAAGCTCGTCGTACCAATGCAGTGGCAAACCTGCACGGCTTTAGCCAGGCGATACTTGCGGGTTCGGTTGGTGCTGCAGGTGTGTCGTTTCGTAGTTTTGACGAGGCGTTCGATGCGTTGGCCACCATGGCTCGCACGGAACGTTTGATTGTCGTGATTGACGAGTATCCCTATCTCGCCCAATCGAATCCCGAGATCAGCTCGTTGCTGCAAGACAAGATCGATCACTTGTACAAAGAGACCAAGCTCATGCTTATTCTGTGCGGGTCGTCGCTTTCGTTCATGGAAGAGCAGGTGCTGGGCTACGAGAGTCCGCTATACGGTAGGCGTACGGCCCAGTTTAAGATCATGCCGCTGGATTTTACGACGACCCTCGGTTTGTGGCAGAGCATGGGTCGCGAAGACGCTGCGGTTTGCTATGGCATGACGGGCGGCATTCCTGCATATATCGAGAAAGTCGATCCTACCGTATCGCTCGAGGACAACATCAAACGTCTTTTTCTTACTCCTACGGGCTATCTCTTTGAGGAGCCGAGTAACCTGCTATTGCAAGAGTGCCGCAATCCCGAGCAATATGATGCGATCGTGCAAGCAATTGCCCAGGGGCGCTCGAAGATCTCAGAGATTGCGAGCTCTATGGGAATCCCTGCGAGCAACGTAAAGAGCTATGTGGATAAGCTGGCGTCGCTTGGGATTGTCGAGCGCGAGCTGCCCCTAAACGAGACGAGCAATAAGCGAGCCGTGTATCTGCTGAGCGACCAGATGTTTAGGTTCTGGTACAAGTTTGTGCCGCAGAACATTGGGCTGATTCAAAACGATATGGCCGAGATGGCGTATAGGCGCATTGAGCCGCACGTATCGGATTACATGGGTACGGTCTTTGAGCTTATATGCAGACAATACGTGTACGAACTCGCACGCGCGGGCGAACTTGGTGTGGTGCCGGCAACAGTTGGCCGTTGGTGGGGAACGGACAATCGGACGCGTACGCAGGAAGAGATCGATTTGATTGTCGACGACGGAGAGGGCGCGGCGCTCTTTGCGGAGTGCAAATGGCGTAACGAACCGGCAGGCGAGGATGTTCTGGAAAAGCTCGTGTACCGAAGCGAGCTCTTTAGGCGTCAGCATAAAAGCTACGTGATCTTCTCGAAGCGTGGCTTTACGCAAGGATGTCAGGAAGCTGCGGCGAGCAGGGGAGATACCAAGCTGATTTCGTTTGCCGAGATGTGCGAGCGGAGATAACCAAGCGCGCTCTGATGTGATTGCTCGGAATGGGTCGCGCTAAGGATGCCAAGCGTAAAACCTACAATGAAAATGGCGTAAAAACTACATTGAGAACGGCGTAAAAACAGCATTGAGAATGGCGTAATTTCGTATATCGCATGATCGCCCGAGCTTGCACACGGCCTTTTGCGAGCTCTTGCCATGAACGAGAGCCAGGCTGTCACGTACAAGACGCTCATAAAGGACGCCTCGTACGGTGAGACGGGCCCCGACGAGAGGACCATCGCTGCGCACCTGGATCTCTTCAACAGGCTCAAGCTGACCGAGGACCTGTGCGGATGGGAGCCATCGAGGTCAAGCTGAGTGATGCGAAAGCAGACGATGGAGCGAGAAATCTCAAGGCGCTGGAGAGGAAAGTGCTCTCCAATCCTGCCGCCCAGAATGCCGCGCCGGCGTTTTTGGCGGTCGTGGTTGGAAAGGGGAGCATTGCCTACACACGCGACGACGGCGTGGCGGTGATCCCCATGGCGGCACTTGGGGCGCAGTGGTTTTGCGGGCGTGCCGTGCTTCCTTTACCGAAAATCCATTTGGTAAACCAGATGCTCGCGGATAGAATAAAGTTGACGGCAGCCCAAGTTCTGGAGAGCTGGGAAACGCCGTTGCTTGGTCAAGAGGTCGGTGCCTTAATGGCAGCGACTTGTTATGCTTCGAATGCTGCTTGAGTGCCTCGGAAAGTTCGATAAGCGCCGTGAAGAGCGAGACCAAAGCAACCAAGAGCTCTACGAGCTCTGATGGGCCCGGGATGACCTCTGATTCAAGTCACCGGGCCTCAATCTTTTTCATCCATTTGAATAGAGCGGGCGACTCTCTTGGGGCCATCTGCATGGCGCGTGCCTGGCGCGCGTGGCACAGCATCCCATTTTTGTGTCCGCACGGGTGGCTACGCTTACCGCAACGTAGCCATTCGTGGAAAGGACGGATGTCATGGCAACGGATAAGACCGGTTATGTGAGCGTTGGCGCCGAGATAGAGGACGAGGTTATGCCCGACCGCGTGATCTTTAGCATTGGCTTTGGTGGTCGCCGCACCACCAAGGAATCGTGCCTGGAGGATTACAACACCGATCGCGCCCGCGTAGCCGCCGCGCTGGCGCCCTTTGGTTTGGATAGCGAATTAACATGCTGTCGGTACACTTGTTATGCGCAGATGACGCGCAAGAAGGCGACGATTGTGGGCTACAACTACTATGCGTACGGTACGGTTGCCGCGCCTGTCGATTCGACTGACTTTGCTGCTGTGTGGACCGCACTCAATACCTGCGAGTCACATCCCGACATGAGCATTCGATTTGAGTTGGCGGATCAGCGCGCGGCGGAAGACGCCCTGATTGCCCGTGCGGTTGAACGTGCTCGCGGCAACGCGCAGGCACTTGCCGTTGCGGCGGGGTCTATGCTGGGCGGCGTCAAGCATATCTCGTATAACAGTCGGGCGGCGGGCTATGGTCGAACATACTGTGTTGCCGCGTGTGCTCCCGATGGGGCGTCCGGAGGCTCCGAGGAGACGGTGCTGGAGCCAGAGCCTATCGAGGTCGAGTGCTCCGTGGATATGGAATGGTGGCTGGAGTAGGAAGCAGGTGCTGAGCGGCTGAGGGACCGAGGCTTCGCTACCGAAAAAACCATTTGTTAAACTCAATGTCCGTGGGTAGAATAAGGTCGACGGCAGCCCAAGTTGTGGATAGCTGGGCAGCGCCGTTACTTCGATTAAGGGGTCAATGCCTTAACGGCGTCGACCCCTCTTCTTTTGCTTCGTACGCTGCTTAAGTGCCTCGGAAAGTCCGATAAGCGCCGTGAGGAGCGAGACCAAAGCGGTCAGGAGCTTCACGAAATCAATCAGATCGGTCATGGGCATCACCTCCCGTCGCATGGAGGGCGCTGCCCGGCACATGGAACTGCCGTCAACAACTGCCATTCTATCAAAGCGCGGTCATAAATACGAATATATGTTCGATAATAACAGCAACGTGATTCCCTCGAATAGCAGCCTTTCGTAAGGGCGGCAGAAGACGGCGCTGGGCGATTGGGGCTAGACGCGCAGGTCTTCGTCACCGAAAGCCCGTTTGATTAACCAGCCCTCTGTAGGTACACTGCATATTGATGGGCCCGGGATGACCGCTGATTCAAGTCACCGGGCCTAAATCTTTTCATCCATTTGAATAGAGCGGGCGACTCTCTTGGGGCCGTCTGCATGGCGTGTGATTAGCGCATGGTATTGCGCCCAGCTTTCATGTCCGCGCGGCCACCTATCCTTACGGCAATGTAGCCGCTTATGTAACAAGCGGCAAGCAACGGAGAAAGGCCCTAACCGTGTCAGCTGAAAAGACGCCGTGTATCTCGGCTATCGATACGACGAACTTTGCGCGCCAGATTGTGCTGGACTTTGAGTTTGCGCCGGTGCCAAAACAGCGCCAGCGCCGTGGGCTGCGCAATGAGATTATCGAGGTCGGCGCCGTCAAGCTCGATTACCACGGCAACGCTATGGGCGAGTTCTCGCAGTTTGTGCAGACGGAATTTACCGAAGGCGTTGCGTATCCCGTCCGCGAGCTCACAGGGATATCGGCTGTGGACACCGCGATGGCCGATCCGCTCTATGTGGTGATCAAAAGGCTCAGCGATTGGATTGGTCGCTACTCCGCCCAGGTGGTCTGTTGGAGCGGGGCGGACCATCGACAGCTTTTGACCGAGTGCCAGGCAAAGCATATCGACCTTTCCGCATTTCCTACGGACTGGGCCGACCTGCAGGCGTTTTACACCTCGATCATGGACGTGGGCAGCCACGGGCGCGTCTCGCTGGGCGACGCGGCGGCGTGGTTTGGCATCGAGTTCGACGAGTCGACGGGCCACGCCCACAGCGCTGGCCGATGCGCGCGTAACCGCCAAGTTGCTCAAGCAGGCGATGGACGGGGACTACCGCGTGAGTCCGCGCGCCCAGGAAGTCCGCCAACGTTGGGGGATGGGCGAGCGGGCCCAGACACGCCTCTCTAGCAAGTGCCCCGAGCTGGGCGACCTGCTGCTGAAGCTGAAGGCGGCGGGAAGGTAGGGGCGTTAGCTGTCTGCATGGCGCGTGCCTGTCGCGTATCGTTACTCTTCCTGCTGCTTGGCAGGCAAGATGTAGACGTTCTCGGCGTCCACGGCGATCTGCGCGGGGCGGTTGTAGAGGGTGTCGATCTCCTTTACGCTCTGCTTGAACGGCGTGACGTCGGGCGTCTTTGCCTGATGGAGCTTTTCGAGGAGTTTCTCGGATTGCTTGTCGTTGAACTTTCCGATGCTCTCTCCTGCGCCTTCGAGCGCCTCGTCGATGAGTGTATGGTCGCCCACGGGGGTCTTTGCGATGGCGTGACCGAGCAATTTGCCCGCGGACGCGATACCGCCCAGCAGTGCCGCATCGACGGTGTCGACAGCCCCCGCTTCGAGTGCGTTGTAGCAGTCGGTGTAGAGCTCGCGGTACGCGATCGAATCAGCCTCGATCTTCGCAGTGGCGTCCGCGAGCTTTGCGGGCTCGAAGTTCTGGGCGAGCATGGGTTCGAGGAACAGCGAGAACGCGTGGATGTAGGTGGCGAGCTGGCAGTCTTTGAGGTAGTCGAGCACCTTGTCGAGGCGTCTGCCCAAGCCGTCTCGCACCTCGATGAACCCTTTCTTTTTCAGATCCGCCTGTGCCTGCGAGCGGAAGAGTTCCATGTCCTGCGCGGACGACTGCTTGATGTCGAGCACCTTCATATGGGCGTTTGCCATGTAGGTGGCGTTGCCGTAGTTGAGGCCGTAACCGTTGAGGATGTCTGCGAGCGTCTTGAGGTTGCCACGCATGTTGGCCTTGTCGCGCTGACGCATGTACTCGAACATTTCGTCGACGGACTCCTGGATGGAGTCGAGCTTTTGGTTTATCTGCGCGATTGCGGCTGCCATGAATAGCGATGTTGGATCGTAAGGCACCTGCGTGACGCTCGTGGCGATGTCGCCCTCGACTACGTGGAAGCGCGCCTGCCCAAGGCCCTTGGCGGCGTCGCGGTAGCCCCCTGTGAGACCGCTGCCGTCCTTGAACGTGTTGAGTTTCGACGGATCGAGCGGGTTACCATATTTGTCAGTCGCCTGGAGCAGCGTGGGCACGCTCACCGTGTTGGTGACGGTGCGAAACATCGAGGGGAGCGAGGCGAACGCCACGCCGAGTTGGGGAATTCGCTCGAGCGGTAGCTTGATGGCGCCGGAGACGTCCACCCGCTTCTGAGTGAGCGCGAGGTGGATTTTGGTCGATGCGAGCTGTTTTGCCACGAGCTCCTCTCGGCCGTCGTTCGCCGAGGGTTTGGTCTCGTTGTCTGCCATAGCGCGCTCCTTGCTTACGTTGATAGTCGTGGGCATTATCTCATCGCCTGGTGGCTTGCTAGAGCGGGGTAGAGGCCGAGCGTCTGGCGAAACTCGTTAACTGATTGCATTTCAGCGGATTGGGTTGATTATAAGAGAAGGACGGCTATCCATCTGCCCTTCCCAGTTGAGTTCGCTTTGAGCTACTGTTCGTGCTTATGCTGCTTGGGCTCAAGCCTTCTCGCTGCCGTGAAGCAGGCCGTGGCCGCCATGGCCAATGCGATGCTGGCCATCCAAGTGGAGTCGCCGGTTGCAGCGAGCTTTGGTTCATCGGCTGTCGTGCGTCCCGACTTTTTTGTAGCTGCCTCGTCGGCGTCCTTTTCAGGAGTGGCAGGATCACTTTTGTTGTCGCCGGGTGAATCTACGTCGGTCTTTCCGCCCGCCTGCTCCCCTTGGGCCTTCCCCTCCACGGTGAAGGACGCATCGGTCGCCGTCCCGTCCTTCCAGACGGCCGTGACGGTGTGTCCGCCGCCGGCGAGCGTGTCCAGGTAGGACGGCCTGAGCTCGATAATCGTGCTGCCCCTGGTTGCGGTGTAGTTCTCGGCGGAGACCTCAGTTCCGTCCACGAGGAGACGCGTGAACTCATCGAGAGGACCGCTGAAGCGGAAGGTCAGACCGGCCTCGCCGTCCTTTGCATACGCCTGCCCGTCGCCCTTGGTGGCGGCATACAGCGGAGCGGTCACGTCGAAGGTGACGTCCCCCGCGTCGTCGACATCAAAGGTCTGAACGCCGGTCTTGCCGTTACGCTCGGCGTAGGCGGAGCTGTAGACGAAGGTCTCGTGGCCCGTCTTGTCGAGGACCGCGAGGGCTTGGATTTCAAACGAGCCCATCGAGAGCGACGTGGGGAACTCGATTTCGATATAGCCCCTTGCCGCATCGTAGCTGCAGCTCAACGTTTTGCGGGTCTTTAAAGAGTTCGGGTCCTCGACATAGCCGGGGTCGCCGAGGATCGGGGAGACAGACTTTACGCCGTCCGCGTCGCCTACATTGCAATAGATACGGAGGATCCCGCCGACGGGGACCCTCTTCGCGGAGATGGAAACGTTCGAGACCGTGGGCGGGTTCCGGTCGATCGCGCTGCCGGTCACCTCGAAGCACAGCTCGCTCGGGTCGCCAACCGAGAAAGTCGCGCCCGAAATGCCGTTGGCCCTGGCGTAGGAACTCTCGTACACATCGGTCTCGAACCCTAGGCCATCGGTGACCGAAAGGCCGATCAGCCTGTGCCTTCCGATCCTATTGCTGTCGAATGTGAGGTCAAACCCGTCGATAGACGAGCCTCCGTGATAATAGGCTGACGAAACAGAGCAGCCGTCGTCCGAATTCTCCCAGCCCTGCCGCAGTATGGGGGAAACGGAGCGAACGCCGTCGGCATCGGAGACGGTCCAAGAGATGTGGAGGTCGGCACCGGTTGCGACCTCCCTGCTCGAGAGCGACACGGAGGACACGGTCGGCGGGTTTT
This sequence comes from uncultured Collinsella sp., assembly GCA_902491565.1. GTDB lineage: Bacteria > Actinomycetota > Coriobacteriia > Coriobacteriales > Coriobacteriaceae > Collinsella. Next base: position 34,376 of record CABUIE010000002.1, on the reverse strand, counting down.
GGTCCTCGGGTCCCTCGGTCACCTCATACTCGAGGGGGTCGGTGGTGAAGGTCGGACAGTCGAGCCCCTTCTCCTCGGCATACGTCGTGTCGTAGACATCGGTAACCCATCCAAGACTATCGGTCACGCCGAGGCCGATGATCCGGTACCTGCAGGGCCGGTCGCTCGGGGAGGTGGAGATATCGAAGCCCGCGGTCGTGTTGCCGGTCGACGAGAAGGCGAGACGGGAACTGATTCCATGGTCTCCGGTATCGTTTTCGACAAGGACTTCGACTATGGGCGTGACGGACCGTACCCCGTCAGGGTCATCGACGCTATAGCCGACATGCAGCGTGGAGCCGGCCGTGACTGTCGTCGCGGATATCGTCACGTTGGAGATGCTGGGCGGGTTCGGGTCCGACGCGGCTAGGGCGGTTGAGGGCAAAGCAAGCGCTACGGTGGCGGACAGCGAGGCGAGCAGGCTAAGCGCGAAGCGCCTGGAGAATTTCAAGGAGGTCATTGGTGGTGCCGATCTTCCATAATTGTTGCAGCGATACCAGTATATCTTTGGCCCATGCTAGCCAGATGTTCTTTCCGCGAACGGCTCGTTAGTTTAGAGACGGCATATGGACGCCTGTCTCGTCCACGTTTCTCGTAAGGGCGATTATAAGGACATGAAGAGACTTTCTCGGAACAATCAATTGGGGATATCAAAGAAATGCTGGACGCCTCCTGATCGCTCAATGCCTTTGAGGTGAAATGCGGCGCATCGGCTACGTTGTTGAGATCATTTATCGAGCGATACGTCATTCCAGCTGAGGCCACCGTCATGAGGCTTCTGTTCCTACACCCCCCGCAATCCCGCGCGCGGCACCCAACAGCTCGTACTCCCTCTCGCTCCACTGGCACAGCTCGGCAGTCTCGACGGCGTCGCGACACAGGTCCAGAAACACCTCAGCTCCCTCGCAGAAGCACTCGCGAGCAAAGTCACCCGAACCGCTTGCGACGCACGTGCCGTCGGCAAACAGCTTCCAGCTAGACAGCTCGCGCGAGTCGTCTCCAAGCAGCTTGATCTGCAGTACGTGCGGGTCGCCGGCGGTGTAGAGCTCTTTCTCGAGCGCCTGCACGGTAAAGCGCATCTGGTGGGGGAGACTGCTCTTGACCATGGCCGAGGCATAGCCGTTCGGCTTGTCCAGAAGATGCATTCGTTTTGGCTTGGCTGCCAGGTTGTGGAAGTTGCGCTCACTGCGCACGGAGAAATTGTCCATACGGACTCCTTTCATCGATGTTGGCAGGGCCACCGTGCCTCTTGGCCGGTTGGCGTCGGGATCGTGGAGCCAACTCTCTACCCCGACTCTGGATAAAACGCGCCCGCTCCTTGCGGGCAAGAGGAAGTCTATCAACGTGTACGGACGGAAATCAAGCGTCGCCTGCGAAATGACGCGTGAACGGCGTTGGTTTTCCAAGTGATTATTCGGCTTTCATTCGGAAAAGTGTCGAAATCAGCCGTGTAAAAGTACGGAAAAGTGTCGAAATAGGCACCTTAAAACTTTGGAAAAGTGTAGTTGGATGACAAAACAGCACTTAGAAGCTGGTGCTGGATGCGGGATCCTGCGGCCGCCTTCAGCCCTCGCTACTCGTCGTCCTCGTCGTTGGGGTCGCCCTTGAGGGTGTTGATGTCCAGGTACTGGTTATCGTCCTCTTTTTGCTGGGTCTCCGACTCCGCTTGGGTGGGGCCGCGGAACAGCTGGAATCCCTCAAACGCAATGACGCCGAGCAGGGCAATGATAATGGCGATAAAGGCAACCTTGACTGCCTGCGGAAATTCCGAGAAACGCAGCGCCTTTTCCTCGGCGTAATAATCGGCGAAGCGCTCTTCGCCCGTGCTTTTGGTATACGCCGGCGCGGACGCGGCCTCCGGGCCATATTCCGGTGCGGGCGTGGCAGCGTACGGATCGTTGAGATAATCGCTCGATGCGGTGCCATAATCCTCGGTCTCGATGCGACTGGTGCCAGCATAGTCATCGGAATAATCGGAATATGCCGCACCGCCCTCATAGTCCGCGGCGCTCGTGTTGGCGGCAAAAAGCGGGTTAACTGGAACGTCGAGCGCCGGCATGCCGGTGGAGGTCTCATCCAGATCGGCTGCAGTCCAGGAATCGTAGGCAACCTGATGGGCGACGGGCTCATCGAGCCTTGCAACCGGAGGCTTGCGTGCCGCAGGAACAGGCAACTGCTGGGCGCTGTACATAACGGTGCTGTCGGCCGATTTGCCCTTCGTCGCTGCAGCGAGAAATGCCGCCGTCTCGGACGGGTCGCTTGCGGGGCGGGGAGCGGGTGTGGGCGCCGAAGTGGGTGCGGGCGTAGGCGCGGGCGTCGAAACAGGCGACTGCGCAGGAGTCGGCGCAGGTGCGGACTTAGGCGCAAGTGCGGGATTGGGGCTTGACGGGCGAGCCCCGCCGCTCATGAGTTCGTCGGCGGTCCACGGGCGATCATCCATCACGTCGTCAAGGCTCAGCGAAAACAGGTCGTCTTCACCCTCATCGAACATGCGGTGCACATGTCCACCAATTGCCGGAATCAATCCGCGACCGGTGCATGATGCCTTGCTCAACGCCATTCTGTTCCATCCTTTCGAAATACTAATGACATCGATTATATGGAACTTCCCAAGCGGCTCGGTCTTGGATTCGTGCTTTCCAGAACTCGCGCCCAAAAGGGGAGGGGCAATCCAGGCGAGCGCCTACTCGTCGCCGGCCGCCGCCTTGGCCTCATTGAGGTAGCTATAAAAACTGTACTTGGAGATGCCAAAGAACTCGCAGGCGCGCTCGCTCGACTTGGAAATGAGGAAGGCGCCGCGACGGTCGAGGTAGCCAATGGCACGAATACGCTCGTCTTTGGTCATGAGTGCCGCGGGCTTGCCCACAAACTGCTCGCACTCGTGCAGCAGGTCCTCGAGCAGGTCGCCGATGTTCTTGGTAATGGACTCGGGCTCGGTATAGCCCGTGCCGCCGGTGCCGGTAAAGGCGTCGAGCGAACGCTCAAAAGCCTTCATGAGCGTAATGTCAAAGTTAATGCCCAAAATGCCGACGGGCTTGCCCTCGTCGTTGCGGATAAAGATGGTAGAGGACTTGAGCAGCTTGCCATCGGTGGTTTTGGTGAGGTATGGCTCGCGGTCGTGCACGTCGGTGGTGCCCTCGTGCATGGACTCAAACACAATATGGCTGGGGCCGTCACCCAGTTTGCGCCCGCTGACGTGGCCGTTTTCGATCACTACGATGGAGTGGTCCACGTCCTCGGTCTCCAGATCGTGGACGACGACTTCGCAGTTGGGGCCAAATTGGAGCGCTAGGCCGTGTGCTAGGCGCTTGTAAAACTCAATCTGTGCGGGGGTCATGGGTGCCTTCCTAAAAATTAGTTTGGGCACACTTTGCCATAAACCACACTTGACCGCAAACAAATCCATCAACAAGGCAATTCATGACCGTTCGGCGGCGAAAAAGTACCGATTACGGCAACAAACAATTCGTTAGGTATGCCAATCAAAAAGTGTGATAGAACATTACTAACAAACTTTTTGTTTGGCATCCACATAAAAGTTCAGCCGTGTGAATGGGATCGGGCTGAAACGCGTATGCGGGGGCCGGCAAGAGAGGACTTAAGGAGTTCACCGTATGGCCGATAAGATCCAGTGGGCGAGCAACACGATGCCCAAGAGCGATGACAAGCACTTGGGAATCATGAGTCTCGACCACGTGAAGAAGGCCCGTGCCTTCCACCAGTCGTTCCCCCAGTACACCGTCACTCCGCTTGCCCGCCTGGACGGCCAGGCCGCGCGCCTGGGCCTGTCCAACCTGTGCGTTAAGGACGAGAGCTATCGCTTTGGCCTCAACGCCTTTAAGGTCCTGGGCGGCTCGTTTGCCATGGCCAACTACATTGCCGACGAGACCGGCAAGGACGTTGCCGACTGCACCTTCGATTACCTGACCTCCGATCAGCTTGCCAAGGACTTTGGCCAGGCCACCTTCTTTACCGCCACCGACGGCAACCATGGCCGCGGCGTGGCATGGGCTGCCAACAAGCTGGGCCAGAAGGCCGTCGTGCACATGCCCAAGGGTTCCACCAAGCCCCGCTTCGATAACATCGCGGCCGAGGGCGCCACGGTGACCATCGAAGAGGTCAACTACGACGAGTGCGTACGCATGGCCGCCGCCGAGGCCGATGCCTGCGAGCGCGGCGTCATCGTTCAGGACACCGCCTGGGAGGGCTACGAGAAGATTCCGTCCTGGATCATGGAGGGTTACGGCACCATGGCTTCCGAGGCTGCCGAGCAGCTGCGCGAGATGGCCATCAACCGCCCGACGCACGTGTTTGTCCAGGCTGGCGTGGGTTCGCTCGCCGGCGCCGTGGTGGGCTATTTCACCAACCTGTATCCCGATAACCCGCCCACCTTCGTCGTGGTTGAGTGCGCACCTGCCGCCTGCCTGTACAAGGGCGCTGCCGCCGGCGACGGCGATCCGCGCATCGTGGACGGTGACATGCCCTCCATCATGGCCGGCCTGTGCTGCGGCGAGCCCAACATCCTGGGCTGGGATATCCTGCGCAACCACGCCACCGCCTTCGTGTCCTGCCCCGACTGGGTCACCGCTCGCGGCATGCGCACCCTGGGCGCTCCCGAGAAGGGCGACCCGCGCGTCATCTCCGGCGAGTCCGGCGCGGTGACCACCGGCCTGGTCGAGACCCTCATGCTCGATCCCGGGTACGCCGAGCTCAAGGAGCTCATCGGCCTGGACAAGACGAGCTCCGTGCTCTGTTTCTCCACCGAGGGCGACACGGACCCCGACCAGTATCGCCGCATTGTTTGGGAAGGCGAATATCCCACTTGCTAATCGTTGGGGCGGAGTAAATAGGTATCGCTCCGCCACCTCACAGGTAGATTCCTTCGTTTGAAAGGTTATGAACAATGGCTAAAGAACTCGATTTCGACGCAATCAAGGCTGCTGCTGAGTCCCATCGTGCTGATATGACTCGCTTCCTGCGCGCTATGATCTCCCATCCCTCTGAGTCCTGCGAGGAGGGCGAGGTTGTTGCCTGCATCAAGGCCGAGATGGAGAGCCTTGGCTATGACGAGGTCAAGGTCGACGGCCTGGGCAACGTCATGGGCTTTATGGGCGAGGGCGACAAGATCATCGCCATCGACTCTCACATCGACACAGTCGGTATCGGCAACATCGAGAACTGGGACGCCGATCCCTATGAGGGCTACGAGACCGACGAGATCATCTACGGCCGCGGCGGCTCCGACCAGGAGGGTGGCATGGCTTCCGCTACCTACGCAGCCAAGATGATGAAGGACATGGGCCTCATCCCCGAGGGCTACAAGATCATGGTCGTCGGCACCGTCCAGGAAGAGGACTGCGACGGCATGTGCTGGCAGTACATCTACAACAAGGACGGCATTAAGCCCGAGTTCGTCATTTCCACCGAGCCCACCGACGGCGGCATCTATCGCGGTCACCGCGGCCGCATGGAGATCCGCGTCGACGTTCACGGTACCTCCTGCCACGGCTCCGCTCCCGACCGCGGCGACAACGCCATCTACAAGATGGCCGACATCATCGCCGACGTCCGCGCCCTCAACAACAACGGCTGCGACGAGTCGACCGACATCAAGGGTCTCGTCAAGATGCTCGACCCCAAGTACAATCCCGAGCACTTCGAGGACGCCCGCTTCCTGGGCCGCGGCACCTGCACCGTCAGCCAGATCTTCTACACCAGCCCCAGCCGCTGCGCCGTGGCCGATTCCTGCGCCATCTCCATCGACCGTCGCATGACCGCCGGCGAGACCTGGGAGTCCTGCCTGGACGAGATCCGCAACCTGCCGGCCGCCAAGAAGTACGGCGACGACGTGAAGGTCTCCATGTACATGTACGACCGTCCGTCCTGGACCGGCGAGGTCTACGAGACCGAGGCTTACTTCCCCACGTGGATCAACAAGGAGACCGCTCCGCACGTCAAGGCCCTCGTCGACGCCCACAAGGCCATGTTTGGTGACGAGCGCATCGGCTGTGAGCCCAGCATGGACAAGCGCACCGGTCGCCCGCTGTGCGACAAGTGGACTTTCTCCACGAACTGCGTCTCCATCCAGGGCCGCTACGGCATCCCCTGCGTGGGCTTTGGCCCGGGTGCCGAGTCTCAGGCTCATGCTCCCAACGAGGTCACCTACAAGGACGACCTGGTCACCGCTGCCGCCATGTACGTGGCTGCCCTGAACCTCTACGATCCGAGCCAGGCCGATGGCGACGCCACCGTGTTCCGCGCCGGTCTGACCAACAACAAGATCGATTAGTCCCATTCCTCGATTTTGTTGAGCCGGGGGCCGCTCGTGTCCCCGGCACCCCCTGTTGACTTGGGGCCCGCGGTCGTTATCTCCCATGCTTCCTCAACGGTGGCGGGTCCTCGTCATGGTGCTCTGCATGTTCTAGCCACACGCGCATGCCGGAGCACATCTACTCACTGCGATCGTTTCATCTTTAGAAAGGACATTTCCATGGACGCTAAGTTTACCGAGCTCGTCGAGCAGCTGAACGGCCTCGATTTTAAGGGTATGTACGGCAGCGACTTCCTGCACACCTGGGACAAGACTACCGATGAGCTCAAGGCTCTCTACATCGTCGCCGACGCCCTGCGCGAGCTGCGCGAGAACAACGTCTCGTCCAAGATCTTCGACTCGGGTCTGGCCGTCTCCCTGTTTCGCGACAACTCCACCCGTACGCGCTTCTCCTTCTCTAAGGCCGCCAACCTGCTCGGCCTTGAGCTGCAGGACCTGGACGAGAAGAAGTCCCAGATCGCTCACGGCGAGACCGTCCGCGAGACCGCTACCATGATCTCCTTCATGGCCGACGTCATCGGCATCCGCGATGACATGTACATCGGCAAGGGCGACGCCTACATGGCCGAGGTCTCTGAGTCCGTGCAGCAGGCCTACGAGGACGGCGTTCTGGATCACCGTCCCACGCTCATCTCCCTGCAGTCCGATTCCGACCACCCCACGCAGTCCTCTGCCGACATGCTCTACCTCATCAACGAGTTTGGCGGCCTCGAGAACCTCAAGGGCAAGAAGGTTGCCGTCACCTGGGCCTATTCGCCCTCTTACGGCAAGCCGCTGTCCTGCCCGCAGTCGCTGATCAGCCTGCTGCCCCGCTTTGGCATGGACGTCACCCTGGCTCACCCCGAGGGCTATGACCTCATGCCCGAGGTCGTCGAGCGCGCCAAGGGCTACGCCGCCGAGTCCGGCACCACCTTTAAGCAGGTCAACACCATGGCCGAGGCCTTCGAGGGCGCCGACATCGTGATCCCCAAGAGCTGGGCTCCGTTTGCCGCCATGGAGAAGCGCACCAACCTGTACGCCGAGGGCGACGACGCCGGCATCGCAGCGCTCGAGAAGGAGCTGCTCGCCCAGAACGCCACCCATCAGGACTGGTGCTCCACGACCGAGCTCATGGAGAAGACTGCCAACGGCCAAGACACCATCTTTATGCACCCGCTGCCCGCCGACATCTCCGGTGTTTCCTGTGAGCACGGCGAGGTTAACGCCGACGTCTTCGACATGCACCGCGTGGGCATGTACAAGGAGGCCAGCTACAAGCCGTACGCCATCGCTGCCATGATGTTCCTGCAGAAGGTTGCCGATCCCGCCGCTACCCTCAAGGCCCTCGACGAGCGCAACACCGCCCGTTGGCTCCAGGCCTAAAGCCGGGTTGAGGTAAGCCATGTAAAGGGGGCGCTCTGCCAACCGGCGGGGTGCCCTTTTTTGCATCGCGGGCGTGCGGGATAAGCGCTTTCGATGTGGATGCCCGCGGCGCGAGTTATGGGTACGATGGTTTCGGGGGAGGTATCACCATGAGACTTGGATGCGTCATTATGGCTTCGGGCGAGGGCAAGCGGTTTGGCTCTAACAAGATGCTTGCCGATATCTATGGCGAGCCGCTGATTGCCCGGACTATCGATTCGGTTCCCCGGGGCTTTGACGTTGTGGTTTCGACGCGTTGGCCCGAGGTCGTCCAGATTTGCGAGGACAAGCATTGCCCGTGTGTACTGCACGATGGCGAGCTGCGCAGCGAAAGCGTCCGTGCGGGCCTTTCGTGGGGAGTCGAACGCAACTGGAAAGGCTGCCTCTTTTTGCCGGGCGACCAGCCGCTCGTGAGTTCGGATTCTTTTGAGGCTATGGTTCGTGCATTTGACGAGCGTGGCCGCAAGCATCCGGTGCGTCTTGCGTGCAACGGTGAGCCTTCGAGTCCGGTGCTCTTTCCGGCGGAATTGTTCGATGCGCTCATACGTCTTGAGGGCAAGGACGGCGGCGGTTCGATCCTCAAGGACCGTACCGACGTGGTGCTGGTCGAGGCGCGTGCCTACGAGCTGTGGGACGTCGATACCGCCAAGGGACAGCAACGCATAACGGAGCATATCGCCGCCTGCTCGTATTTTGATCGCGTGGCCAACTGCATCAATCAATAAGGAGCAATTATGATCATCATCAAAAACGGCGCGCTCGTGACGCCCCAGGGGCTTCGCCGCGCCGATCTTGCCATGGAGGGCGATAAGATCGTGCGGATCGCCGCAGCGATTGAGCCGGCCGAGGGCGATGCCGTCGAGGATGCCGCGGGCTGCTGGGTGTTCCCCGGCTTTATCGACGGCCACACGCACATGCAATGCTGGACTGGCATGGATTGGACGGCCGATAGCTTTGAGACCGGCACGCGTGCGGCTGCCTGCGGCGGCACGACGACCATTGTGGACTACGCGACGGCCGATCGCGGCGTGACCATGCCCGATGCCTTGGCCGAGTGGCATCATCGCGCCGACGGCACCTGCACGGCAAACTACGCTTTTCATATGGCACTCGCCGAGTGGAACGAGCGCAACCGCGCCGATCTTTCGGCCATGCGCGAGGCGGGCGTATCGTCGTTCAAGACCTACTTTGCCTACGATCATCTGCGCCTGGACGATGCCGAGACGCTCGAGGTGCTCGAGGAGCTCAAGCGTATTGGCGGCATACTGTGTGTGCATTGCGAGAACGGCACGTTGGTGAATGAACTGCAGAAGCGCGTGTTTGAGCGGGGCATCCACGGGCCCGAGGGCCATGCGCTCAGCCGTCCGGATGTGTGCGAGGCCGAGGCCGTAAGCCGTCTGCTGTATCTGGCGCACTTGGCCGGGGACGCTCCGGTCAACGTGGTGCACCTTTCGACCAGGCTGGGGCTCGAGGCCATCCGCGCTGCCAAAGCGCGCGGGCAGAAGAACATCTATGTCGAGACCTGCCCTCAGTATCTGATGCTCGACGATACTTGCTACTTGGAGCAGGGCGAGGACGGCTTTGCGGGTGCCAAGTATGTGATGAGCCCGCCGCTGCGCCATGCCGGTGACCGTGTCGCGCTGCGCGAGGCGCTTGTGGCCGGCGAGATAGATACTATCGCCACCGACCACTGCAGCTTTAACCTGCACGGGCAAAAGGACCGCGGGCGCGACGACTTCCGCGCGATTCCCAACGGCGGGCCCGGCGTGGAGCATCGTCCCGTCGCGATTGCCACGAGCTTTGAGGGACAACTGGGACCCGAGGATCTGTGCCGCTTGATGAGCGAGAACCCGGCGCGCGTGTTTGGCATGTACCCGCGCAAGGGCTGTCTTGCCGAGGGCTCCGATGCCGACGTGTGCGTGTGGGATCCCAAGGCGCGCTGGACGATCAGTGCCGCGACGCAGCATCAGGCCGTGGACTACACGCCGCTCGAGGGTTTTGAGGCACATGGCCGCGCCAAGGCCGTGTTTGTGAATGGTGTGCTAGTGGCGCGCGACGGCGAGCCCACCGGAGCCCAGCCCGGTCGCTACGTGCCTCGCTAGCAGCAAAGATGCCGTGTCCCCTCCGCAGTTGCGGTGAAATACGGACTGTTTGCGGCCGTCATACGGCCAAACAGTCCGTATTTCACCGCAACTGACGAGATGGGGCCGGCTACTTGAGGCTGCTGGCGATGAGGGGGCGGCCGAGGGCTGCCTCGAAGCGGTCGGCCATCGTGGGGTCGCTGAGCGTGTCGACTTGGTTGAGCACGACGCGTGCGGTGCTGAGTTTCAGCGCCTGCAGCTCGGCATTGAGCACCTGGGCGACGCGCTCGGGCGTGGCGATGTCGGTGAGCTCGCAGCCGCAACGCTCGCAAAAGAGCTCGGGGCGGTGGACGGCTTCGTTGATGGGCTTGCTGAGTCCCGAGGCGCCGACGAGCCAGATGACGTTGGCCGTGCCGGCGGGAATTACCGGCTCCCAGGCGGCATGCGCCTTGAGCGGGAGTCGCTTGCTACCGTCTGCCTCGGCCAACACATAGTCAAAGCGCTGTGCCAGCCCGCCGAGTGGCTCGGCAGGGGCGGAGAGCTTGCCTGTCTCCGGGTCCAAGACGCCTGCCTGGCAGATGCCTCCGCGTGCAAGGCCTGCGCAGGCCTCGCAGGTGCAACCGGGGACATGCGAGGCGCCCGGCTTCCAAGGCGCGGCGTCCAGGCGACGATTCGACCCGTCCCATGGCACGCCGGCAACGGGAAGCATATGCGTGGTGGTGCAGAGGAGCACGCGGCCGCCAGCGCGCATGAGCTCAAGACCCAGCGTTTTGAGCAACGTCGACTTGCCGCCGCTGCCGATAATCGCGGTAATGCCCGACTCGATCCTGAGTGCCGAGGCAAGATTGCCGCTAACCGTTTCCATCTGTTCACCGCCGTATAATACTGTGATAATAAATAATCATCAGAGTAGCGGTCGAACCGCTTTTGCTCTGCTCAAACCGTAGCACAGGGAGGTGCCCCGGGAATGCTCGTTTATGTTCGCGGCGCCGGCGATATCGCCACGGGTGTCGCCGCTCGCTTGGTGCGCGCCGGCGTGTCGGTCGTTATGGCCGATATCGCGGTTCCCACGTGCATCCGCCGCACAATCAGTTTTTGCGAGGCTATTCGCCTGGGCGAGGTCCAGGTCGAGGGCATTCGCGCTCGCTTGGCGCAGACGCCGGCAGAGGCGCTCGAGATTACCCAAGCGGGGGATGTTGCCGTCGTGGTGGACCCTCAGGCCAAGATGCTCGATGAGCTTAAACCCGCGGCTGTGGTCGACGCGATTCTGGCCAAGCGCAACCTGGGCACCACGCGCGACATGGCGCCTACCGTCATCGCCGTGGGGCCGGGCTTTACCGCGCCGGTCGATTGCGACGCCGTGGTCGAGACCATGCGCGGGCATTTTTTGGGCCGTGTCATTACCCAGGGCTCGCCCCAGCCCAACACGGGCGTGCCGGGCGTGATCGCCGGCTATGGCAGGGAGCGCGTTATCCACAGCCCCGCCGCCGGCGTGTTTCGGTCCGACCGCGCAATCGGCGACATCGTGAGCGCCGGAGACGTGATTGGCTACGCGGACGATACGCCCATGTGCACACAGATCGATGGCTGCCTGCGCGGGCTTTTGGCGAACGGCGTGCAGGTGACTGAGGGCTTTAAATGCGCCGATGTCGATCCGCGCGGCGATGCCAGCTATATCAACTACATTTCGGACAAGGCGACGTCGGTCGGCGGCGGCGTGCTCGAGGCACTCGCTATGCTCACCGATATCTTTAGAGGATAGAAGGCGGCAATGGAAAAGCTCGATGTTGTGAATGCGGCGCTTGCCGCCCTGCGTGCTGGCGAGACGTGCGAGCTGGCGGTCGTGGCCGGCACGGCGGGGTCGTCACCGCGCGGTGTGGGCGCATGGATGGCCGTCTTTGCCGACGGCAGCCAGGCGGGCACTATCGGCGGCGGCAAGATTGAGCTCTTTGCGCTGGATGAGGCGCGCGAACTCCTGAGCGCGGGACAGTCGCGTCTGGTCCGCTACACCATGGGCGGCGAGAACTCCGATACCGGTATGATCTGCGGCGGAGCCATCTGCCTGTGCTATCTGCATCTGGATGCGATCCAGGCACCGTTGTTCCAGGAAATTGCCGACGTCTTGACGTATCGACGTATCGGCGACTTCGTCATCGACTTTGAACCGTTTGTCATTCAGGCCCTGGAGGGCGATGTGGTCGAGTACCATGGCGAGGCATCGCGCCATACCATTGCCGGCTGCCCCGGGCTTTCGCTGGTGGAGGAGGGGAGTAAGGTCACCTACACCAACGCCGCCTCCGAGATTCCCGCGGCGCACATCGAGACGCTCTGCCCCGAGGGCCTGACCTATATCTTTGGCTGCGGCCACGTGGGCGCCGCGACGGCGCGGGTGCTCACGGCGGCGGGCTTTGCCGTCGTGGCGTGCGACGACCGCCCCGGCACGCTGACCCCCGATTGGGTGCCCGGTGTCTACGATCGTCGCTTGGTCGATTACAAGAACCTGAGCGAGCTGTGCCCCATCGGCCCGCGCGACCTGGTGGTCGTCGCCACGGCGGGTCACAAGTCCGATATCGACGTGGTGATTCAGGCCATGCGCGCCAAGCCTGCCTACCTGGGCTGTCTGGGCTCGCGCCGCAAGACGGCCTTTGTGCGTGCCCGCCTGGAGCAGGAAGGCTTTACGCAGGACCAGATCGACGAGCTGCACCTTCCGATCGGCGTTGCCATCGAGGCCGAGGATCCCGAAGAGATCGCTATCTCCATCGCCGCCGAGATGATCCACCTGCGCCGCACCAAACTCGTCCCCCGCAAGCGCTAATCGCATCCTCACCAATAAGTTGCGGTGAAATACGGATTGTTCAAGCCGCTAGACCGCCAACAGTCCCTATTTCACCGCAACTGCTTTTCGGGGATCACTATGTGCGGGGGAGTTGTGGAGTTGTGCAGGCAGACGAGGTTTTTCTGGAAATACACACCCAATGCGCGTATAGTACCGATTGTTTTGTCGGCTCCTGCTGCGTCGAGTCCAAACCGCGAAATGCCATGAGCGGCGCGGATGCAGCCAGGAGGCACGAGGACAACCCATCGTGGCCACGCCCCGTGCTTAAAACCCCAAGAAGGAGTGAACAATGGCAGAAGAGAAGTATGTGCCGCGTCTGAAGACCAAGTACAACAACGAGGTCAAGCAGCAGCTTCAGGACAAGTTCCAGTACGAGAACGTCATGATGATCCCCAAGTTTGAGAAGATCGTCGTGAACATGGGTGTCGGCGAGGCCGCTACCGATTCCAAGGCCATCGACGGTGCCGTGCGCGACCTGCGCGCCATCACCGGCCAGCAGCCGATGATCACCCGTGCCCGCAAGTCCATCGCTACCTTCCGCCTGCGCGCTGGTATGCCGATCGGCTGCAAGGTTACCCTGCGTGGCGACCGTATGTGGGAGTTCTTCGATCGTCTGACCTCCGTCGCGATCCCCCGTATCCGCGACTTCCGCGGCATCTCCGCCAAGAGCTTCGACGGCCGTGGTAACTTCTCCATGGGCGTCACCGAGCAGCTCATCTTCCCCGAGATCGACTTCGACTCCGTCGATCACCAGCGCGGTATGGACATCACTTTCGTGACCACCGCCAACACCGATAAGGAGGCCAAGGCCCTTCTGGACGCCTTCGGTTTCCCGTTCAAGAAATAGGTTCACCTGCCCTATAAGCGCCGTTCCCACAAGGGGGCGGCGCTTGGGGCGAACAATACTCTATGTGAGGAGGATATAAGTGGCTAAGACATCGATGATCGTCAAGTGCAATCGCAAGCAGAAGTTCTCTACTCGTGAGTACACGCGCTGCCAGCGCTGCGGCCGTCCGCACTCTGTGTACCGCAAGTTCGGCCTGTGCCGCGTCTGCTTCCGCGAGCTTGCACTCAAGGGCGAGCTTCCCGGCGTTAAGAAGGCCAGCTGGTAAGTCACTACCAGCGTTTCAAGCATCAGTTTGGAACAGGGAAAACGCGCTAAAAAGGCTTTGCCGTTAAGGGCGGCGAAGAACCAAGAGCACGTGTTCATCAAGAACGAAGGAGAATCTGTATGAACCTTACAGACCCGATCGCAGATATGCTTACGCGCATCCGTAACGCTAACTCTGTGAACAAGGCCACGGTCTCCATGCCGAGCAGCAAGAAGCTCGTCGAGATCGCTCGTGTTCTGCACGAGGAGGGCTACATCGAGGGCTACGATGTCGAGGACACCGTTCCCCAGAAGACTCTGCACATCACGCTTAAGTATGGTCCCAAGAAGGCTAAGGTCATCAACGGCATCCGCCGCATTTCCAAGCCGGGCCTGCGTAAGTATACCGGCGTTGCCGACATGCCCCGCGTCCGCGGTGGCCTTGGTACCGCCATTATTTCCACCAGCCATGGCGTCATGACCGACCGCGATGCTCGCAAGCACAACGTCGGCGGCGAGATCATCGCTTACGTCTGGTAATTCGCTCGGTAGGTAGAAGGAAAGGAGATCACCGTGTCTCGTATCGGTAATAAGCCTGTCCAGATTCCCGCCGGAGTCGAAGTGGCAGTCAACGGCAACAACGTTGTCGTCAAGGGCCCCAAGGGCCAGCTCGAGCTCGATGTCTTTGAGAAGCTCGCTATCAACGTCGAGGACAACGTCCTCACCGTTTCCCGTCCCGACGACGAGCGTGAGACCCGTGCCCGCCACGGCCTCACCCGCGCCCTCATCCACAACATGGTTGTTGGCGTTTCCGAGGGCTTCGAGAAGAAGCTCGAGCTCGCCGGCGTCGGTTACCGCGTGCAGCAGAAGGGCAAGAACCTCGAGTTCTCCCTGGGCTTCTCGCACCCCGTGATCGTCGAGGCTCCCGAGGGCATCACCTTCGAGGTTCCCGACAACACCCACGTGAACGTCAAGGGTATCAACAAGCAGCAGGTCGGTCAGATCGCCGCTGAGATCCGCGGCCATCGTCCTCCCGAGCCTTACAAGGGCAAGGGTATCCACTACGTTGGCGAGCACATCCGCCGCAAGCTGGGTAAGGCCGCCAAGTAGTCGTAACCGACTCACTCGCATAAGACCAGCACCCCGTCAGGTGCTGGCAAGATCAACCTTTTTAGGAGTTTACGTATGAACAAGCATAAGGCGAAGCTGGAAGGCCTCAAGCGTCGTCAGCGTCGTGTTCGCGGCAAGGTCTCGGGTACCTCCGAGCGTCCGCGTCTTCGCGTGACCCGTACTAACGCCAACATCTATGCCCAGATCATCGACGACAGCAAGGGCTCCAGCCTGACGCTCGTCTCTGCCTCGACCCTCGAGGCCGAGTTCAAGGGCACCCACACCTCGAACAAGGAGGCTGCGGAGAAGGTCGGTCAGCTCGTTGGCAAGCGCGCCATCGAGGCCGGCATCACCAAGGTCGCCTTCGATCGCGGTGGCCGTATCTACCATGGCCGCGTCAAGGCCCTCGCCGACGGTGCTCGTGCCGCCGGTCTCGAGTTCTAGGAGGTATGTAGCACATGGCTCGTAATCAGAAGCAGCAGCGCGAGGCCTCCGAGTTCGAGGAGCGCGTCGTTTACATCAACCGCGTGTCGAAGACCGTCAAGGGTGGTCGTCGCATGAGCCTCGTCGCTCTCGTCGTCGTTGGCGACGGCAAGGGCAACGTCGGCGTTGGCATGGGCAAGTCCGCTGAGGTGCCCCTGGCCATCTCCAAGGCGTCTCTCGATGCCAAGAAGAACATGTTCCACGTGCCGGTGACCGAGCAGGGCACCATCCCGCACGAGGTTCTCGGCCACTTTGGTGCCGGCCGCATCATCATCAAGCCCGCTGTCGAGGGTACCGGCGTTATCGCCGGCGGCGCTGTGCGTCCCCTCTTTGAGCTTGCTGGCATCAAGAACGTCCTGTCCAAGTCCCTCGGTACCGACAACGGCCTCAACATCATCAAGGCTGCCGTCGAGGGCCTCAAGGAGCTCTCCAGCCCTGAGGACGTCGCGGCTCGCCGTGGCCTGACGGTCTCCGAGATGTTCGTCGGTAAGGAGAACTAAGCATGGCTGACACCATCAAGATCAAGCAGGTCCGCAGCACCAACGGTTGCAAGCAGGACCAGGTCCGTACTGTCCGTGCCCTCGGTCTCCACAGGATCCGCGAGGTTCGCGAGATTGCTGACAACGAGTCCGTCCGCGGCATGATCTTCAAGGTCAAGCACCTTGTCGAGATTGTAGAGGAGTAGCAAATGCAGCTTCACGATCTTACTCCCGCGCCCGGTTCCACCAAGAACCGCAAGCGCGTCGGCCGTGGCAATTCTTCGGGTCACGGCACCACTTCTGGCCGCGGTCAGAAGGGCCAGGGTTCCCGCTCTGGCGGCACCAAGGGTGCCGGCTTCGAGGGTGGCCAGACTCCGCTGGCTATGCGCCTGCCCAAGCTTCCGGGCTTCCGCAACCCCCGTCGTATCGAGTACACCGCTGTTAACGTTGAGCGTCTCGAGCGTAAGTTCGAGGATGGCGCTGTGATCGACGGTGCCGCTCTTAAGGCCGCTCGCATCACCAAGAGCGAGTTCGAGCCCGTCAAGGTGCTCGGCAATGGTGAGCTCACCAAGAAGTTCACGGTCAAGGTCGACAAGGTCAGCGCTTCTGCGCAGGCCAAGATCGAGGCCGCCGGCGGAAAGGTCGAGCTGCCGTGCTAAATGGTCTTAAGAATGCTTTCCGCATCAAAGAATTGCGCGAAAAGATTCTTTTTACCATAGCTATGCTCGTCGTGTACCGCATTGGTGCGCACGTTCCTGTGCCCGGCATTCCCTTCCAGGGGATGCTGGGCCTTTTCTCGACCGATAACAATTCGGTCGCCGCAGGTGCTATGGCCCTCCTGAATCTTTTCTCTGGCGGCGCGTTGAGCTATGTGTCGGTGTTTTCGCTGGGCATCATGCCTTACATCACCAGCTCGATCATCCTCCAGATGCTCCAGGCCGTCGTGCCTTCCCTGCATGAGCTTGCCCGCGAGGGCGAGGTCGGTCAGACCAAGATTACGCAGTATTCGCGTTACCTCACCCTTGCTCTGGCAATCCTCAACTCCGTGGGTTACCTCTTCCTCTTTAAGAGCTTCGGCATCAGCTTCAATGGCGCCGGCGCTCCCGAGATCATCTTCGACCTCATGATCGTCGGCACGCTCACCGCGGGCGCCATGCTGATCATGTGGATTGGTGAGCTCATCACCCAGCGCGGTATCGGCAATGGCATGTCGCTGATCATCTTCGCGAACATCATGGCCGGTCTGCCGCAGGCTATCTTCTCCAGCACCGAGGGCAATGCCGGTGGCATCATCACCATGGTGATCATCTGCGCCATCATCCTGCTGGTTATCCCGCTGATTGTTTTCCTTGAGCGCGGCCAGCGCCGCATCCCGGTCTCCTACGCTAAGCGCGTCGTGGGCCGTCGCATGATGGGTGGTCAGACCACCTACCTGCCCATCAAGGTCAACACCGCGGGTGTCGTGCCGATCATCTTCGCTTCGGCGCTGCTGTACTTCCCGGCTCAGATTGCCGTGTTCTTCCCCGGCATCGGCTGGATCCAGGCAGTTGCCTCTGCGCTTTCGCGCGGCTGGCTCAACTGGGTGCTTAACGTTGTCCTCATCGTGTTTTTCGCGTACTTCTACACCTCCATGGTGTTCAACCCCGATGACACGGCCGACAACCTTAAGAAGCAGGGCGGCTTTATTCCGGGCGTGCGTCCGGGTAGGGCTACCGCGGCCTACATCAAGAACGCGCTCAACAAGATTACGCT
Organism: uncultured Collinsella sp.; assembly: GCA_902491565.1. Classification (GTDB taxonomy): domain Bacteria; phylum Actinomycetota; class Coriobacteriia; order Coriobacteriales; family Coriobacteriaceae; genus Collinsella. The sequence goes on along the minus strand of CABUIE010000002.1, from coordinate 16,774 downwards.
TCCCAGCGCTGTCTTTTTGGCGCTCATCGCCATCGTGCCTTCGATCATCTTCTCCTTTACGGGTAACCAGCTGATCCAGGCATTTGGCGGCACGTCCATCCTCATCATGGTCGGCGTCGTGCTCGACACGGTCGATAAGCTCGAAGGCCAGATCAAGATGTATGATTATGATGGATTCTTTAAATAGGCTAGAGGAGGATTGCTCATGAACCTCGTATTGCTCGGAGCTCCGGGTGCCGGTAAGGGCACCGTCGCACAGGAGCTCGTCGCCGAGTTTGGCGTCGCTCACATTTCCACGGGCGACCTGCTGCGTGCTGCCGTCAAGGGTGGCACCGAGCTTGGTATTCAGGCTAAGAAGTACATGGACGCTGGCGAGCTCGTTCCCGATCAGCTCGTGATCGACCTTGTCAAGGAGCGCCTTGCCGCCGATGACGCCCAGCAGGGCTTCATCCTCGACGGCTTCCCGCGCAACACCGCCCAGGCCGTGACGCTCGATTCCGAGCTCTCCGCCATGGGTCGCGAGATCGACTGCGCCCTTCTGGTCGATGTGGCCCCCGAGGTCATTATCGATCGTCTGTCTTCGCGTCGCACCTGCCGCGCCTGCGGTTACACCGGCACCGCTGCCGATGCTACCTGCCCCAAGTGTGGCGGCGAGATGTATCAGCGCGACGACGACAAGCCCGAGACCATCAAGAACCGTCTCGACGTCTACGAGAAGTCCACGAGCCCGCTCGTCGACTACTATCGTGGCCAGGGTCTGCTCAAGTCGGTCAACGGTGACCAGGCTCGCGAGACCGTGTACGGGGATGTCAAAGAGGCTCTCGGTCTATGATCAAGATTAAGTCTGCAACGCAAATCGAGCAGATGAAGAAGGCAGGAGCGCTATCTAAGATGGCGCTCCGCCACGTTGGAGCCATGGTGCGCCCCGGCGTTTCGACTTTTGAGCTCGATCAGCTCGCGGAGCAGATTATCCGCATGCATGGTGGCATCCCAGCCTTTAAGGGTTACGGCGGGTTTCCCGGAACCATTTGCGCATCGATTAACGATGCCGTGGTACACGGTATTCCCAACCCCGACATGATCCTGCGCGATGGCGATATCATCTCCATCGATACGGGAGCCGTTGTCGACGGTTGGGTCGGCGATAACGCTTGGACGTTTTTCGTCGGCACCCCCACGCCCGAAGCCAAGGCTTTGTGCGAGATCACGCGCGATTGCCTTAAGGCTGCCATCGAGCAGGCTGTTCCCGGTAACCATATCGGGGACGTCGGTTATGCCGTTCAGTCCCTCGCCGAGTCTCACGGTTACGGCGTGCTTCGCGATTATGTGGGCCATGGCATTGGCCGCGTGATGCACGAGGACCCCAACGTTCCTAACTATGGAAAGAAGGGGAGGGGCGTTCGCCTCCAGGCCGGCATGGTCATTGCCATCGAGCCGATGGTTACGATGGGTTCCAACCATGTGAGCACGGGCTCCGACGGTTGGATCGTCACGACCAACGACCACCTGCCCGCCGCGCACTACGAGAACACCGTCGCCATTACCAATGACGGCCCGGTGATTCTCACCACGGATGCGCAAGGTGCTTGGTGTTCGCTCCAAGGCGGAGAAATGTAACAAGTTCCACTTAGTTGTGGAGCCATTACGAAGTTATTACGATGCGTACATACGTGTTGTAGAATACTCAATCGCTGTCGTTTTCTAGAGAAAGATGATTGCTTGTGAAGAAGGAAGACGCAATTGAGCTCGAGGGTACGGTAAAAGAGCCGCTGCCCAACGCCATGTTTAAGGTCGAGCTCGAGAACGGTCATTCGGTTCTGTGCAACATTTCTGGCAAGATCCGAATGAATTACATCCGCATTCTCCCCGGTGACAGGGTTGTCGTGGAGCTTTCCCCGTACGACCTGACCCGCGGCCGCATCACCTATCGCTATAAATAGCGGCACGCATACACGCTCTTTTCCGACTGCAGGCTTAGCTCAACCTACGGTCGGTTTGCGTGTGAAGACCAGCCATAGTTTTAAACGCCTGCGGCTGGGCGAGTAGATAGTAGGGAAGTAGTTTGAGCGCTACCGAAAGGAAGAACGATGAAGGTACGTCCTTCGGTCAAGAAGATGTGCGATAAGTGCAAAATCATTAGGCGCCATGGCAAGGTCCTCGTCATTTGCGAGAACCCCCGTCATAAGCAGCGTCAGGGTTAAGAGAGGAGACTACGTTGGCCCGTATTAATGGTGTCGACCTCCCGCGTGAGAAGCGCGTTGAGATCGGTCTGACCTACATTTACGGCATCGGCCGCACCACTGCGACGAAGATTTGCGTCGAGTGCAACGTTAACGTGGATACGCGCGTTAAGGACCTCACCGAGGATGAGGTTAACGCCATCCGCGATTATATCGATAAGAACCAGATCATGGTTGAGGGCGACCTCCGCCGTGAGCGCAACCAGAACGTCAAGCGCCTTATGGACATCGGCTGCAACCGCGGCCTTCGTCACCGCAAGGGCCTCCCGGTCCGCGGCCAGCGCACCCACACTAACGCTCGTACCCGCAAGGGCCCGAAGCGTCAGATCGGTGCTAAGAAGAAGAAATAAGGAGCGCTAGATAGATGGCTACTGCTAAGAAGAACGTTCGCGCTGCCCGTCTGAAGCGCGCGGACCGTAAGAACATTTCCGTGGGCCAGGCTCACATTCGTTCTACGTTCAACAACACGATCGTTTCGATCACCGATCCCCAGGGCAACGTCATTTCCTGGAAGTCGGCTGGCCAGGTGGGCTTCAAGGGCTCCCGTAAGTCCACGCCGTTCGCTGCCCAGATGGCTGCCGAGGCTGCTGCCAAGCAGGCCATGGAGCACGGTATGAAGAAGGTTTCCGTCTTCGTCAAGGGCCCCGGCTCCGGTCGTGAGACCGCCATCCGCTCCCTCCAGGCTGCTGGCCTCGAGGTCTCGAGCATCCAGGACAAGACCCCCATTCCGCACAACGGCTGCCGCCCCAAGAAGCGTCGCCGCGTGTAACTGAAAGGATCGTATCAATATGGCAATCGACAGGACTCCTGTTCTTAAGCGCTGCCGTCAGCTCGGGATCGATCCCGCTGAGCTCGGTTACAGCAGCAAGAAGGAATCTATCCGTCAGCCCAAGCGCCGTCGCAAGGAATCTGAGTACGGCATGCAGCTGCGCGAGAAGCAGAAGGTCAAGTTCATCTATGGCGTTCTGGAGAAGCAGTTCCACGGCTACTTCAACAAGGCCCGTAAGATGAACGGCGTCACCGGTGAGAACCTCATGATCATTCTTGAGTCTCGCCTCGACAACGTCGTCTTCCGTCTTGGCTTCGCCCGCACCCGCAAAGAGGCTCGTCAGTCCGTCCGTCACGGTCACTTCACCGTGAACGGCAAGCGCGTGGACATCCCGTCCTACCGCGTCAAGGCCGGCGACGTCGTCGCTGTCGGCGAGAAGTTCCGTGACCTCCTCCCCATCAAGGAGGCCCTGATTTCCTCCGAGCGCTTTGAGGTCCCTGGCTGGCTCGAGGTCGATATCGAGAAGCTGTCTGGTAACGTGCTCGCTCTGCCGACGCGTGAGCAGATCAGCGGTGATATCAACGAGCAGCTCATCGTCGAGCTCTACTCTAAGTAGTCCATCCGGGCTGCTGAGGCTGGAGGTAATACATGTCAGAATTCATTAGGCCTCAGGTTCAGGTCGAAGAGATCAACGAGACGTCTGCTCGTGTCTCCGTCGAGCCGCTCGAGCGTGGCTACGGCGATACGCTGGGTAACTCCCTTCGTCGCGTTCTTCTGTCCTCGCTCGAGGGTGCCGCCGTCGAGGCTATTCAGATCGATGGCGCGCAGCACGAGTTCATGACCATCCCTAACATGGTCGAGGATGTCACCGACATCGTCCTGAATGTCAAGGGTCTTGTCTTCAGGGCTCTCGGCACGACCGACGAGGCGACCGCCACCATTTCGGTTGACGGCCCCTGCGAGGTCACCGGTGCGGACTTCTTTATTCCGTCCGAGTTTGAGCTGGTCAACCCCGAGCAGCACATCGCTACGCTCACCGAGGGTGGCCATCTCACCATGAGCATGCGCATCGGCTATGGCCGCGGCTATGTTTCTGGCGAGGCCAACAAACGCGACAACGATCCCATCGGTGTGATCCACGTCGACTCGCTGTACTCGCCGGTTTCCCGTTGCGCCAAGCTCGTTGAGGCTTGCCGTGTCGGTCAGCACACCGACTACGACCGCCTTGTCCTCGAGATCGAGACCAACGGCTCCATCGCCCCGCGCGACGCCGTGGTCCAGGCTGCCAATATCATCAACCAGCATATGGCCGCCTTTATGAACCTTGCCGAGACCCCCGAGGTCGAGGAGGAGGCTTCGATCTTCGCTCCCGAGGTCACCAACGACAACGCCGAGCTGGACAAGCAGATCGAGGATCTGGACCTTTCCGTCCGTTCCTACAACTGCCTTAAGCGCGCCAGCATTCACTCGGTCCGTCAGCTCGTTGAGTTCTCGGAGAACGATCTGCTCAACATCCGTAACTTCGGTGTTAAGTCGATCGAGGAAGTGAAGGACAAGCTTGAGTCCATGGGCCTGAGCCTGAAGGCTTAATGCTTCGCATATTTGAGGAGAAACTAGACCATGCGTCATAACGTTAAGAAGGGCCTGAAGCTCGGCACCGATGCGAGCCACACCAAGGCCATGAAGAAGAGCCTTGCTAAGGCCCTCTTCGAGAACGACCGCATCAAGACCACCGAGACCCGCGCTAAGGCGCTGCGTTCGGTCGTCGATCCGATCATCACCTGGGCCAAGAAGGGCGACCTGCACTCTCGTCGTCTGGCTATCGCCAAGCTCGGCGATAAGCAGCTCGTTGCCGAGATCTTCGACAAGGCTGCTCAGGGCATGTGGCAGGACCGCAACGGCGGTTACACCCGCATCATGAAGCTCGGTAACCGCAAGGGCGACAACGCTCCCATCGTTATCATGGAGCTCGTCACCGAGCCTTGCACGCCTAAGGCCAAGAAGGCTGCTCCGGCCCCCAAGAAGGCCGCTGCTCCCAAGAAGGTCGAGGCTGCCGAGGAGGCTCCTGCTGAGGAGACCGCTGAGTAGACAATCCGTCTGCATAGGCTATATTCGAGGGGTACGTTCGCGTACCCCTCTTTTTTTGTCGCGATACCGTTGCTTGTTTGTTGGGAGCGCCCATGACTGCGCCGTCTGATTTCAATTCGATTTCCGAGCTCGATGCCACGCTCGTTTTCCGCGTGGCCTATGATGGCTCGTCGTATAGCGGATTTGCCGAGCAGCCGGGACAGACGACGGTTGCGGGTGAGCTACGTCGAGCCATCGAGACGCTGCTTCGCCGCCCGATCGACCTGACGTGTGCGGGACGTACCGATGCCGGCGTGCATGCGGTGGCACAGTTTATCAGCGTGCCCGTAACGGACGCTGAGCTCGCGTGTACGCGCCGTAGGTGGCTGCGGGCTATGGATGCCCTGCTGCCCAAAGATATCGCCATCAACGAGGTCTACAAGGCTCGTAAGGGCTTTTCTGCGCGCTTTGAAGCGCGCTCTCGCACTTACACCTATCGCATTGCCGATCGTGATGCGCGGCCCGTGCTGTCACGCGGTGCTGTGTGGTGGCATCGCTATCCCCTCGACGTCGATGCGATGGCGGCCGCCTGCCCTGCGCTTTTGGGCGAGCAGGACTTTAAAAGCTTTTGCAAGGTTGCCTCTGCCGTGGGCAAACCTACGCATCGCTGCGTGATGCGTGCCGAGTTTGGCCATGAGGTTGCGTTTGGCGAGGACATCCTGACGTTTACCATCGAGGGCAATGCGTTTCTGCATTCGATGGTCCGCACGATCGTGGGCACGCTTGTCGAGATTGGCATGCATCGCCGTAAACCCGAGTGGATGCGCGAGGTCATCGATGCTTGCGACCGTACCGCTGCGGGCCCCACGGCTCCTGCCTGCGGCCTTACGTTTATGGGCGTGGATTACGATCCCGTCGAGCTTGTCGTGCTCGACTAGCGGGGGCTCGACGCGTCGTGCGTCGACACCCGTCATCTGTGGGCTGCGCGTGTGCAACATCTGTTCTTGGCGTGCAATACAACCGGTGTCTCATTGCTTTTATTGCCGGGGTGTACCATGAACGACAGTTTGATTCATTGCTGTCGAGAGGACGGATAACTTGGTTCGACGTGGCTCGCATCCGCGACTTTCGGTGATCCTTGTGGTAGAAGGTTCGCCCAGCTATGCGATGCGTGCGCTCGAGAGTATCCAGAACCAAGACCTCTACGATTTGCAGATTGTCGTTGTCTGCCGCGATGCTGCGCCCGGTGTGCGCCATTCGCTTCAGGTTGCTGCCGACAGGGACATCCATATTGATTTGATTGACGTCGAGGACGCGAAGCGCGGCGCTTGTCTTCGTGCCGGTTTTGATGCCTCGCGCGGCTCTCAAATCATCGCCATGAACGCCGATGAGTGGTTTGCTCCGCAGGCCCTTTCCAAGATGGTCGATATCGCGTGCGATACTACGGCAGACATAGTGCTCCCCACGGTGTCGCTCGACCGCTATGATGCACATCGAGAGCGCCATTCGCGCGTCTTGGATGCTGCTCATATTTCCATTGATAGCAAATCCTCGATGGTGACCGGGCTGCCCCAGTTGATTTTAGGCGGCCTTGTCGTTCAGACCTCTGGCGTGATGTACAGCCGCTCGCTGTTTGAGGCATGCCTTTTGTGCGACAAGGTGTTTCGCACAGTTGGGTTTATGGCATGCGCGCTTTCGCAGGCACGATGCGTGTCCGGCTGCGGCGATGCTTGTTTCCACGCGGCGGCACCTAAGCTTACAGATGCCTTTGATCCCACCATGTATGCCAAGGTATCCGATGACACCCGAGCGCTCGACGAGCTTGCTGACTCACTCTCGGAAGCAGATAGCGGTGGTCGGCTCAAGCTGGCAAGCCAAAAGTTCTACTTTGCCGGACTGGTCGCCTGCATCGAGAATTTGTGTCTGAGCCCGCATGGGGTGTCGTCAATCGAGCGTTCCGCCCGCATGCGTGATATGCTCGAGGCACCTCGAACCCGTCAAATGGTCGCCGCGCTCAAGGATAACCATCGGGGGCTCGGTCTGTTGTTTGGGCCGATCGCCAGCGCCAAGCCCGCGCGCTGCGTGATGTGTACGCATCTGGCAGCTTTTCTTAACCGGACGGGCGCAAAAACCGCCTAAACGGCTCATCTCGAAACAAATTTGCATAGAATTGTTTCGAAATGCGTTCTTATACACAAAAGCCTTCAAATAGCGTTAAACTATTCAATCACTGATTGATTGTCTCCGCCATCTTTTGGAGAGAGGGTTTGTATGGCTAAAAAACGCAATGGGCGCCAGGATGCCATTAGAGATATTGTGCGCAATAAGGACGTCCGCACGCAGCGCGTGCTGGTCGATGAGCTCCGCGCTATGGGCTTTGATTGCACGCAGGCGACTGTCTCTCGCGATATTGCCGATATGGGGCTGCGTAAGCTCCCTGAGGGCATCTATGTTCTGGCAGAGGACCTGCACCTGCAGCGTATGGTTTCCGAGCTCGTAACGGGCGTTCTGCGCACCGACAATCTGGTTATGATCAAGGCTCAGCCTGGCACGGCTTCCGGCATCGCCGCCGCCGTTGATGCGGCAGAGCTGCCCGATGTGCTTGGCTCGCTTGCCGGCAACGATACGATTTTGGTTATTGCCCAGACGGCCGAGGACGGCGAGCGTCTCGAGGCGCTGATCAATAAGCTGAGCAATTCTCGCAAGTAGGCGTGCGGGTCGTGCGCTCGGCACTGTGTGCGTGACATGGTGGCTTGTAAGGGGGTATCGACGTTGGTCGGTACCCCCTATATTGTTTGCCGGTATAAAGACCGTTCACCAGGTCGCTTTAAACTAAAAGGCCCCCGAGCAGTTTAATAAGCTGCTCGGGGGCCTTGTTGCTAATGGCCGGATGAATTTCTAGCCAACAGTATCGTCAGGCGTGGGCGAGGGGTCGGGAGTGGGCGTAGGCGTAGGCGTAGGCGTAGGCGTAGGCGTGCCGCCATCGCCGCCGGTCGAACCACCAGTTGAGCCGCCCGTCGAGCCACCGGTCGTACCGGTGCCGCCGGTGGTGTCGCCACCCGTGGTCTCGGTGGTCGTGGTCGTCGTGGTAGTCGTTGTGGTAGTTTCCTCTTCGTCCTCGTTCTCGTCCTTGTCGTCGTTCTCCGTCTTCTTGGCGTTGTTGGTGCCGTAGAACTTCCAGACGCTGTTGTTCTTGTAGGTGGGCGCCGTTCCGGTCGCAAACTCCTCGCGCTCGGTACCGGTCAGAACGGTGTTCATAAACCGCTTAAAGACAGGCAGGTTGGTGCTGTCGCCCAGCAGGTCCGTGCCGTATTTTTGGATGGGGATCTCACCTGCGGAATAGCCGGTCCACAGGGCGCACGCCAGCTGCGGGGTATAGCCGCAGAACCACAGGTTGGTGGTGTTGTCGGTGGTGCCCGTTTTGCCGGCATAGGGCTGGTTGACGCTCAAGGCGCCGGCAGCACCCGTACCGCTGCCCTGCATGACGCCGGACAGAACATCGGTGACCGCGGCGGCCTCGCCCTCGGTAAGCACCTGTGAGGGATTGTCCGTGTGCTGGTACAGCACCGAACCGGTACGAGAGTCAATCTCGGTGATGGCGATCGGCTGGCGATAGTAGCCGCCGTTGGCAAACGTCGCGTAGGCGGCGGCCATCTCGAGCGGCGAGATCGAGCCGGTGCCGAGCGTCATGACGGGAACGTCCTCGATGTTGTCCTTGGCGGGATCGATGCCGAGCTTTTTGACGAGCGAGATGATCTTGCTGTTGCCGACGGCTTCCGCCACCTGGATGTAGCCGGTGTTGGAGGAGTATGCCGTCGCCTGCTTAAGCGTGATGTTGCCATAGCTATGGTTGGCGTAGTTTTGGACCTCGGTCGTGGTGCCCTTGGCCTTGAGCGGCGAGTTGCAGTTGAGGGTGACGTTGGGGTTCATGCCGTTTTGGATGGCAGTTGCCAGCGTAAAGGCCTTAAAGGTGGAGCCGACGGGACGCTTGGCCGTGGCATGGTTTACGTGGTTCTCGTCGGCGTTGTAGTCATAGCCGCCCACCATGCACTTGATGTAGCCGGTCTTGGGGTCGACGACGACCATGCCCATGTCCAGGCCGTCGAGCGAGAGCGTGTCGAGCTGCTCGCGGACGGCATTCTCTGCCACCTGCTGCATCGTGGGGTCGATGGTGGTCTTGACGGTCAAGCCGCCCTTAAAGAGCACGTCGGTCGAGAACTCCTGCTCCAGCAGCTGCTTAACATAGCCGACAAAGTAGGGCTGCGAGTATACGTCGACGCCGCTGCCCGAGATTTCGGTCACGTTGAGGGTGATGGGCTCGGCCTGTGCGGCATCGTGCTCCTCCTGCGTAATGTGGCCCAGGCGCAGCATGTTGTCGAGGACCTTGTTGCGACGGGACAGCGCCAGGTCGGGGTTGACCGTGGGGTCGTACTGCGAGGGCGAGTTGGGAAGGCCGATCAACAGCGCGGCCTCGCTCAGGGTGAGGTCTGCGGCGCTCTTGGACAGGTAGGTCTCGGCGGCGGCCTCAATACCGTAGGCGCCGTGACCGTAATAGATGGTGTTGAGGTACATCATGAGGATCTCGTCTTTGGAGTACATATCCTCCATCTTGACGGCGATGTAGGCCTCGCGCACTTTACGCTCGATGGTCGAGTCGAACTGCTCCTCCTGCAGGATGGTGTTGCGCACCAGCTGCTGGGTGATAGTCGAGGCGCCTTCGTGTCCGCCGCCGAGGGTTGCCACCGCAGCACGCGCGATACCCCACAGGTCGATACCGCCGTGCTCGTAGAAGCGCTCGTCCTCGACGTCAACGGTGCCCTGCAGCACGTAGGGGGAGACCTCGTCCTTGGTGATGGACTTGCGGTTTTGCGTGTAGAAGCTCGCGATCTTGTTGCCGTTGCAGTCGACGATCTCGGTGGGCTCGCTCACCAGATACGCGTTGGCGTCGGTGTAGTCGGGCAGATCGGACAGCCAGCGGTTGACGTTGCCGACCATGCCGATGCCAAATGCCACGCCCGCAATCAGCAGAAAGCCCAAAAACGAGAGCAGGATTATGGGCAGGGCATGCGTCTTTGAACGGCTGCGTCCCTGTCGTTGGCGAGGACCCATATATTGACCTCCAGGTATGTCGTGCCGGACGGTGGATGTGCCGTCGGGGCAGGATGGACATAAGTTATTACACGATAAACCAAACGGGGCGCGCGATGCCTCGTGTATGCTGGAAGACGGCATTTTTCAGAGTGAATGCATACCTTGGTAAGGAGTTTGTCGATGGCGATTCGGACGATGGGGCCGAGCGGACAATACGAGACTGGATTGGATGCTGCTGGTGCGGCGCTGCCCGAGTTGCTGGCGCCGGCGGGCGGGCTCGACCAGATGCTTGCGGCCATCGCCGCGGGTGCCGATGCCATCTATGCGGGGTTGGGCGGCTTTAACGCCCGTGTGAGCGCCCATGGCTTTACGGATAACGAGTTTGCGCGCGGCTGCGCCGTGGCGCATGCCCATGGCGTGCGTGTGTACGTAACGCTCAACGTGTTCGTGTTTGACGATGAGTTGTCCGACGCGGTGGTGTTGGGAGCTCATGCACTGGAGCTGGGCGCCGATGCTCTGATTGTCGCCGATGCCGGGTTGGCCTGCGCGCTGCGCGCGGCGATTCCCGGGGTCGAGATTCACCTGTCTACGCAGGCGGGCGTTCATAGCGAAGGCGCCGTGCGGCTTGCCGCCGATGAGCTGGGGGTCGAGCGCGTGACGACGGCACGCGAGCTGACGGTCGACGAGATTGCGGCGCAATGTGCCACGGGTGTGCCCATCGAGGTATTCTGCCACGGTGCGATTTGCATCGGCTATTCGGGGGCGTGCGAGTTCTCTGCCCTTCGACGTGGCCGCTCTGCGATGCGCGGTGATTGCACGCAGCCGTGCCGTCTATCCTATGACTTGGTGGACGAGGCTGGGCAGAGTGTTGCCGCCGTCGAGGGAGATCGCCTGCTGTGTCCGCGCGACTATCTGGGTATTGCGCATCTGCCCGAGCTTGTAGATGCCGGCGTGGCGTCGCTCAAGATCGAGGGGCGCATGAAGAACCCCGATTACGTATTCAACGTGGTGCGGGTGTGGCGCCGGGCACTCGATATGCTGTGCGACGGCGCGTGGGACCCCGATGCCGTGGAAGAGCTTGAGCGCGAGCTGGGAAGGTCGTTTAACCGTGGGTTTACCGATGCGTACCTGCGAGGGCGTTCGGGTGCCGAGCTGATGAGCTTTGAGCGCGCAATTAACCAGGGCGTGCGCGTGGGACGCTTGGTCGCTGTGGGCCACGAAGAGGTGACCGTTGAGCTCGACGCCGCCGTGGCGGCGGGTGACACGCTCGAGGTTCGGTTCTATCCGGGTGTCGACGCGCGTCCCGATGTGCCCAAGCGCTGGCCGCAGGTGCCCTGCCCGGTGGATGCCGCAGCGGGGAAGCGCGTCGTCGTGCATTGCAAGCGTAAGGTGGACACGGGCTGCGAGGTGTACCTGATTCGCAGCGCCGGCGTGTTGGATCAGACGGCGGCGGTGTTGGAGCGCATGCGGGCCGAGGCGGATGCGATTGCGCCCGTTGCACGTGCCGTTGAGGTACTGCCCTTTGAGGACGTTGCGGTGGATGGCGGTGCGTCGACGGAGTTGGTGGAGTGCGCAGCTCCCGCTCGCATTGTTTTTGCTTGGCAGCTGATGGATGCCGACCCGCGCGGAGAACTCGATTTGTCCGACGCCGTTGTGGTGCTTGACGAGGTGTACCGCACGGGTGACGCTGACCGGACCCGCTCACTGATGCAGCGTGCCGGGCGCGTCGTCTGCCGCAACCTGGGACAGGTGGCGATCGCTCGCGAGCTGGGCGTGACGTTTGACGTGGCGGCGCCGGTGTTCTGCGCGAATCGGGCCACGTTTACCTGGCTGCGCGGACTCGGTGCGGGGCGGGTGTACTTGCCGGCCGAGTTGCTCGGCAATGATGCGGAGCGTATTGCCGAACTGGCTGCTGAACCCGGCGTCTTGGGTCCGGTCGACGCCGACCGTCCCGAGCTTATGGTGTGCGAGCACTGCCTGCTGACCGCCGAGGGCGTCTGCGCCACCGATGCGACGGGACAGGTCCGTTGCCGCGACTGCTTGCGTCGTCGGCAGGTACGCTATCTGGTCGAGCGTGACGGTACACGTCTGCCAGTTGCCATTGACGCATGCGGCAGGACGAGGATTTTCCTGTCGTAGGTGCCGCGTCGCGTCAGTTTGTTATCATAAGAGAGTTTATGGACTTCCAGCACCGCCGTTTTCGGCGAGGGTGCTATAGCAAAAGGAGGATACCCAATGCTGTCTGTTGACGAGCAAATGCGTATCATCACCTCGGGCGCCGCGCAGATCGTTCCCGAGGCCGACCTTCGCAAGAAGCTTGAGAAGGGCGAGCCCCTCAACATCAAGCTCGGCGTCGATCCCACCAGCCCCGACCTGCACCTGGGCCACGCCGTGCCCCTGCGCAAGATGCGTCAGTTCCAGGACCTGGGCCACAACGTCACCCTCATCATCGGCAACGGCACCGCGCTGATCGGCGACCCTTCGGGCAAGAATTCCACCCGTCCGCAGCTTTCGCAGGAGCAGATTGAGGCCAATGCCGAGACCTACGTGAGCCAGGCCATGAAGATCCTGGATCCCGAGAAGACCACCATCGTGCACAACGGCGACTGGATCCTTTCGATGGACCTGGCCGGCCTGCTGCAGGTGTGCTCCAAGTTCACCGTCGCCCGCATTCTTGAGCGCGACGACTTTACCAAGCGCTACCAGTCTCAGACGCCGATCGCCCTGCATGAGTTCCTGTATCCCGTGATGCAGGCTTTCGACTCCGTGCAGATCAAGGCCGACGTGGAGATGGGCGGCACCGACCAGCTCTTCAACCTGCTCGCCGGCCGTGAGCTCATGGAGAAGATGGGCATGGAGCCGCAGATCGCGCTCACCATGCCGCTGCTCGAGGGTACCGACGGCGTGCGCAAGATGTCCAAGTCATACGGCAACTACATCGGCCTGACCGACGCTCCCAAGGATATGTTCGGCAAGACCATGTCCATCCCCGATGAGATGATCGGCAAGTACTACCGCCTGGCGAGCTCGCTCACCCCGGCCGAGGTCGACAAGATCGACGCTGCCCTGGCCGATGGTTCTGCCGACCCCTACGAGCTCAAGCGCGCTCTGGGTCGCGACCTGTGCGACACCTACCACGGCGTCGGTGCCGGCGACGAGGCTCAGGCCGAGTTCGACCGCGTGTTCAAGGAGGGCCAGCTTGCCGACTTCCCCGAGAAGCACGTTGAGCTGACCGTCAACGACGAGGGCCAGATCTACCTCGCAGGCCTGCTTAAGGACCTGGGCCTTTCGGCGAGCGCCGGCCAGGCCCGTCGCGACATTGACGGTGGCGGCGTCAAGATCAACGGCAAGGCGGTGGCTCCCAAGAGCTATAACATCGATCCCAGCGCCCTCAAGCTGGGCGACACCCTCTCCGTAGGCAAGCGCAAGGGCTTTAAGTTGGTCTAACGAGCGAGTTGACCTCACAAGTGCAATAAGGCCGCAGCCGGGAATCCCGACTGCGGCCTTTTTTGGCACTTGGGGACGTTCCTTTTGTGCCGGCACTTTGGGACACTCCTTGTCATTGGTGCAAAGCAACCTCTCCTCATTGCACCAAGTGGCGTGTGCCGTTAAGCGGAGAGGCGTATTGTTGACCCATCGTTTGGGCATACAATGGCTATTGGTCTGCTGCGGTGAAGGTCTGTCCGCTCCGCAGCCTTTTTCTACGGTTAAAGGAGTATGTATGTCCGTTGAGGTCATGAGGTCTGTGATCGAGGCCGCCGAGGGCCGCGTGCCCGTCGACACGCTGTTTATCAATGCGCAGATTGTCGACGTGTATGGCCAGCGTGTGGCGCCCGGCAGCGTTGCCGTCAAGGACGGTGTGATCGTCGGCGTGCTCTACGATGGTCGCGACGATGCCGCCGGCACCTACGAGGCTGCCGAGGTCATTGACTGCCAGGGCCGCTATCTCGCCCCCGGCTTTATCGACGGACATCTGCACATTGAGTCCTCGAACATCCGTCCCGCCGAGTATGCGCGCATGGCGGCGACGCGCGGTACCACCACCGCCATTGCCGACAGCCACGAGATCGCCAACGTGGCGGGGCTCGACGGCCTGCGCTTTATGATCGAGGACGGTCGCCGCGCGCCCATTTCCATCAAGTACATGATGCCCTCATGCGTGCCCGCGCTGCCCGATGAGCAAGCGGGCGCTGTGATTACCGCTGCTGACATGCAGGCGTTTTTTGCCGAGCATCCGGGCGACGTTTTTGGCCTGGGCGAGATGATGAACCTGCCGGGCGTCTTTATGGCCGATCCCGAGACCTGCGCTCGCATCGATGCTGCCAACCAGACGCCGTCCAAGCAGGTCGACGGCCATGCGCCGCTCGTTGCCGGCAAGGACCTCAATGCCTATGCCGCGGCGGGTATTATTGCCGACCACGAGTCGACGATTCCCGAGGAGGCGCTCGACAAGCTGTCTCGCGGCATGTACGTGATGCTGCGCGAGGGTACGTGCAGCCATGATCTGGCCAACCTGTCGCCGATGCTGCTGGAGAATCCCGCGCGCGCCCGCCGCTGCTGCTTTGCGACTGACGACCGCGCTCCTTCCGATGCGCTTGCAACCGGCATGATCGACAATGCCTGCCGCGTGGCGATTGAGGCCGGTATCGACCCCGTGGTCGCTATCTCTATGGCGTCCCTCTCCACGGCCGAGGCGTTTGGCCTGGATCACGGCTGCCGCGACCCGCACGAGCTCCGCGGTGCGATTGCCCCGGGCAAGCGTGCCGACCTGCTGGTGCTCAATGACCTGACGTTTGCCACGGCTCCGCATCGTGTATATGCCGCCGGTGCCCTGGTGGCGCAGGACGGCACCTTTGTGGGCGAGATCGCACCCGAGATGGCCGAGGTTGCGGCCCTTGCCGATGAGCTGCGCGCCTCCGTTAAGCTGCCGAAGCTTTCGCTCGACGTATTCGACTATGCCTTTAAGCCGGGCGAGGCCGTGATTGACGTGGTGCCGGGCAAGGCCATCACGGGCATGGTTCGTCCCGAGAGCGCCGAGGGCCTGCGCCGTATTATGCTGATCGAGCGCCACGGCCGCGGCGTGTCGCTGCAGGCCGAGGGCGCCGACGGTGACGGCCCCGCTGGCCTGGGACTCGTTGGCAAGCATATCGGCCGCGGCTGGGTGCGCGGCTTTACCATCACGGGTGGTGCCATCGCCTCGACGATCGGACACGACTCGCACAACGTGTGCGTCGTGGGCGACAACGCCGCCGATATGATGGCCGCCGTTGATGCCGTGGGCCAGGGCGGTCACGTGCTGGTGCGCAACGGCGAGGTCGTGGCGCGCATTCCGCTGGCGCTCGGTGGCCTGATGAGCGAGGGCACGGCCGAGGATGTCGCCGCGCAGCACGACGACTTTATGGTCAAGGCGCGTGCCATGGGCATCGAGCCGCCGCTCGACCCCATCATGGGCATCATTTTCCTGCCCCTGCCGGTGATCCCGACGCTCCGCATCCGCCCCGAGGGCATGTTCGACGTCACGACCTTCACCTACGCCGACTAGTCATCGGGGACGTTCTTAAACGACTAGTCGTCGGGGTGGCGTGTCGCCTGACGCCGCGACCGTGAGACCTCTGGCATGTGTGAGCTATTTGCTAGGTCCTTGTAACGTTTACGCCCGCAGAGTCTTATTTGAGCTCCCTTTGGGTACGTTGGAATTGGATATACGTCCGATTCCATCAAGCCCGAAGGGAGCTTTTCTATGTTTAAACTGATTGCATCCGATATGGACGGCACGTTGCTTGACGAAAACGGCCAGGTGCCTCCCGAGACCTACGAACTGATTCTGGCGCTACACGAGCATGGCGTGCATTTCGCCGCATCGTCAGGCCGTCGTTACGACCGCCTGTGCGAGTTCTTTGCACCTGTTCGCGACAAGATGGACTTTGTCGCCGCTAACGGCGCCCAGGTCTACGCCGACGGTAAGATGGTAGACCGCGAGGTGTATTCGCACCTGGCGATTCGAAGGCTCGCCCAGGCCGTCGCGACGTTTCCCAATCTGCATCTTGCACTTTTTGACCGAACCAAGTCCTTCTTGCTCGATGACGAGTGCAAGTTCGTGCGTGAGGTCGATAAGGACCTTCCCAATGCCGAGCGCATTTGGGAGCTGCCCGATCCCAGCGTAAATATCATCAAGGCGAGTATCTTTTGCGATGACGGTGCCGTTATGGACAGCGCTTACGTACTACAGCGCGAACTCGGTCAGCTCTTTACTTTTGCGCCTTCGGGCAACGCGTGGATCGATGCCATGCAGCCCGGCGTGTCGAAGGCCTCGGGCATCGCACAGCTCATGGAGCACTATGGAGTCGAACGCGACGAGGTTATGGCGTTTGGCGACTCGATGAACGACTACGAGATCATTCGCTTTGTCGGTACGGGCTGCGCGATGGAAAACGCGCGCCCCGCGCTCAAGGCAGTGGCCGATCGCGTGGTGGGTTGTAATCGCGACCACACCGTCCAGCAGGAGCTCCGTCGCGTGCTGGAGAGTCTCGCTTAATCCGGCAGATGGGGACGTTCCTTTTAATATGAGCAGGACATTGTCAAGAGGCAAAATCGGGCCTGGCCCCAA
>CABUIE010000001.1 GCA_902491565.1 uncultured Collinsella sp. | reverse complement strand
TTTCGTTAAACGGGCGCTAGGGTGTCACCCTTACACCAACATTTTCGACGCGATCGAAGAGTCTCTCCATGACTTTAAATCTCAATCTGTAACACATAGGACCGCTTTTCTCCTCTTACTGTTACAAATCAAGACAAACGGAGGACCCGCCTGGCAAACGTCTCGATCTGTAACATCTAGAACCCAATTCTTCTGCTTACTGTTACAGAACGAGACAACCTTCTGACACCAGGGACGGCAGACGAGGTCACCGATGGTCCTGAGTCTCCCCTCGCCTGCCGTTGGCGGATGCAGTTGGGGCTGTTCACCGCATTGCCGCCGCACCGGGGGTGTGCAGACCGTAGGATAGTCCTATTGACAGCCTGTCAACTCTTCTGGGAGGCACTGTGACGGAAACGTTTGATATCGCAATTGTGGGCGCGGGCATCACCGGGTGCGCCATCGCGCGGCAGCTCGCGCGCTATGACCTGTCCATTTGTGTGGTCGAGGCGGCCAACGATATCGCGCTGGGCGCGTCAAAGGCCAACGGCGGCCTGGTGCACGCCGGCTACGATCCGGCTCCGAGCACGGTAAAGGCGCAGGTCAACGCTCGCGGCTGTGAGCTATATGGCAAGTGGGCCCAGGAGCTAGGCTTTTTGTTCTGCCGCACTGGGTCGATGGTGCTGGGCTTCAACGACGAAGACTGCGCGCACCTGGAGAAGCTGCGCCAGAATGGCCTGGCCAACGGCGTACCCGAGCTGTCAATCATCGGCCCCAAGCGCATCCACGAGCTGGAGCCGCGCGCGAGTGCCCAGGCCACATGTGCGCTATGGTGCCCTTCGACCGGTTTTGTAGATCCGTTTGAAGTGGCCATCGCCGCGTTGGAGAACGCCGTGGCCAACGGCGTGACGTTTATGCGGTCCGCGCCGGTGGAAGCGATTGAGGTTGCTGGCGGCGAGGCTACCGACGGGGCTGCGCGCTTTACGCTGGCGACGCCCGCCGGCGACGTGCGTTGCCGTTACCTGATCAACGCCGCGGGCAACGGCGCCGCGGACATCTCGCATATGGCGGGCGCCGAGGAGTTCCAGATGGTCTGGCGCCAGGGCAACATCGTGGTGCTGGACAAGGAGCCGCGTGCGCTCATGCCGCTCTACCCTGTTCCCACGCCGGTTTCCAAGGGTGTTATCGTCACGGGTACCGTACATGGCAACACCGTGATTACCGCGACGGCCGCCGAGCGCGAGCCCGGCGACACGCAGACCTATGCGAGCGATGTCAACGCACTGCTGAGCGGCGCGCGCAAGCTGGTGCCCGACCTGGACACGCGCCGCGTGGTGCGCGCGTTTGCCGGCGGGCGCCCGGTCATTAAGGGAACGAACGACTTCTTTATTGGGCAGTCCGCCGTGGTGCCGGGGCTGTTCCAGGCGGCAGGTATTCAGTCGCCGGGCGTGGCAAGCGCGCCAGCCATTGCCGAGCGCATGGAGCAGGTGCTGCGCGATGCCGGCGTGGCCCTGCGCGAACGGAACGATTGGGACCCGATACGCCGCGCACCGGACGACTTTGACCGTGCGCCGCTTGCGCGCAAGGCAGAGCTCATTGAGTCCGACCCCGCTTGGGGGCAGATCGTCTGTCGCTGCGAGACGGTGCCCGAGACTGAGATCGTGGCCGCGATCCGACGACGCCCGGGGGCGGTTTCGGTCGAGGGTGTCAAGCGCCGCTGCCGTGCCGGCATGGGTCGGTGCCAAAGTGGCTTTTGCCAGAGCCGCGTGATGGCAATCCTAGTGCGCGAGCTGGGCTGCGACCCCAGCGAGGTGCTGTTAGAGGATACCGGATCTTGGCTGGTCGAGGGACCGCTGAAGGGGGTGCGCTAAGATGGCGACATTTGATACGCGCGACGGATGCGCGGAAGCAGGAGCTACTGGGACAGTGCAGACACAGGCGTTCGACATGGTCGTTATCGGCGGCGGCCCCGCCGGCATGGCGGCCGCGCTTGTCGCGCATAAAGCCGGCGCGCGCGTGGCCATCGTTGAACGTGAGCAGCATCTGGGCGGAATCCTCCGCCAGTGCATTCACCCGGGTTTTGGTCTTTCGCACTTTAAGCAGGAGCTCACCGGTCCCGAGTACGCGCAGCGCTTTATCGATCAGGTGCGGGCGACCGACATTGCGCTGTTCTTGGGCAGCATGGTGATTGGGATTGATTCGGACGAGGGCGAGGGCGCGTCGGGCGTGGACGATGCCCCAGGATTTACCGCAGTCCATACCGTCACGCTCATGAGCCCCGCCGGCATGCTACAGCTCACCGGGCGAGCGGTCGTCCTTGCCATGGGATGCCGTGAGCGCACGCGCAGCGAGATCAAGATCCCCGGCAGCCGCCCCGCCGGCGTGTTTACGGCCGGCCTGGCGCAGCGATACATCAATATCGAGAACCTCAAACCCGGCTCGCGCGCCGTCATTTTAGGCTCGGGTGACATCGGGCTTATCATGGCGCGCCGCTGCACGCTCGAGGGGATTTCGGTCGAGGGCGTGTACGAACTCATGCCCTACGCCAACGGCCTGCGCCGCAACGTCAAGAACTGCCTGGACGACTTTGGCATTCCGCTGCACCTGTCCACCACCGTCACGCGCGTGATCGGGCACGACCGCGTGGAGGCCGTCGAGGTGAGCCAAGTCGACGAGCGTCTTGCACCCATTCCGGGGACCGAGCGCGTTGTTCCGTGCGCACGCTACTGCTTTCGGTTGGCCTGATTCCCGAGAACGAGCTTTCGGTGGGCGCGGGCGTTGAGCTTGACCCGCGCACGCGCGGCGCCGTGGTGGACCAGAGCCTGCAGACGGGCGTGCCGGGCATCTTTGCCTGTGGCAACGTGCTGCACGTGCACGACCTGGCCGACAACGTGACGACCGAGTCCGAACGCGCCGGCGCGGCTGCGGCGGCGTGGGCGTTGGGGACTGTCGGCACCGCGGCGGGAGTGGCGGACGCGGGCTGCGAGCTCACGGTCTCCCCCGCCGGCATCGCAGGCTACGCACTGCCGGGTCACATTACGGCCGTCGGGCTCACTAAGCTCAACTTCCGCGTACGCCGACCGGTCAACGCCGCCCGCGTACGTATTCTGGCAGGCGACGAGGAACTGTTTGCGGGCAAGGTCCGCCCGTTTAAACCGAGCGTCATGGAAAGCTTCCCGCTGCCGGCAAAGGTGATTCAGCGCGCACTCGACCTAGGTGCCAGCGAGATTGTCCTGTCCGTTGACCCTATTGAGGAGGCGTAGAGTCATGAGCACAAACGCAATTGAAACGCTGCAGTTCAACTGCACCACCTGCCCATCCGAGTGCCTCCTGACCGTGGAGGTCGAGCGCAGCCCAGACGGCGCCGTGGTAGAGGTGCGCTCCGTAACCGGCAACAGCTGCCCGCGCGGTGATACGTTCGCGCATCAGGAGCTCACCTGCCCCATGCGCGTGCTTACCACCACGGTGGCCGTATCCGGTGGCGATGAGGCGCTGCTGCCCGCGCGCACGGCCGAAGCCATCCCGCTGGCACTCCATGCCCAGGCCATGGACATCATCCGCGGCCTGGTCGTCAAAGCCCCCATCCGCATGGGCGACGTAGTCCTCCCCAACCTCCTTGACACAGGTACCGACCTCATCGCCAGCATGGACATCGACCGAGTTTAAGTAGCTAATCAGGGACGGGGCTCTTTTAGCTACCCCGCCATCCACCCCGCCCCTCCTCAATTGCGGTGAAATAGTTCCTGATTTCCGCCAAAACCCCAGCATCCAGGAACTATTCCACCGCAACTTTCCATGGAATCGGCATTTAGCTTGTGCCTACTTTAGTGCCATTTCAAAACTATGCCGGATTACGGGGCTGATTCAGAGACCCCCATCCATACCGGCAATTTTCGATTGTTAATAAGCCCTCTACCTGCGGTTTTAATTTCGCGATTTTTCCCATGGTCAAGTAATACAGGTCCAGCCCCGTAATCCGCCATACTTTTGAAACCAGCTCATTTGAGACGGACCTCTTATGACTACTTTTGCCCAAACGTAATCATTCGGAACCCAATGATTACCTAATCCCCGTCCCAGAAAAATCATTCCGCATGTTTGACGCAGCTAAAATAGCCCCGTCCCAAATTGACTACCTCGGCATTGGGGATACCATGGTGGCACCCTAGCGAAAGGATGTTTCATGGCACATGTCGATGATCAGCGCGTGGCGCGCGTGCTCGATGCGCTCGAGGCTCAGCACCCCGGCGCGCAGCTGCTCGTAAACGACCCGTGGTCGATTTATTACCTGACCGGCTTTTATGCCGATATGTTCGAGCGTTTTTGTGGCGTGCTGCTCGCGCGCGGAAGCGAGCCCGTGATCTTGGTCAACGCCCTGCATCAGCTGCCCGAGTACGACAATGCACGCGTTGCCTACCACACCGATACCGACGTCGTGACAGACGCCATCGCGAGTGAGATCGACCCGACCATACCGCTCGGTATCGACACCGTCATGCGCTCCGGCTTTTTGATGCCGCTTATGGAGCGCCATGCCGCGAGCGAGTTCTTCCTGGGCGACTTTGCCGTCACCGCGGCACGCACCCACAAGGATGCCGCCGAGCAGGAGCTCATGCGTGTGTCCTCGGCCGCCAACGACGCCGTGATGGCCGATGCCATCAAGCTCGTTCACGAGGGCGTGACGGAGCGCGAAATTGCCGACCAGATGCTCGACCTGTACCGCAAACACGACTGCGAGGGTTTTAGCTTTCCGCCCATCGTGAGCTTTGGCGCCAACGCCGGAGACCCGCATCACGAGCCCGACGACACCGTACTCAAGCGCGGCGACGTGGTGCTGTTCGACATTGGCGGACGCCGCCGCAACTACTGCTCGGACATGACGCGCACGTTCTTTTGGGGCGAGCCGGACGAGGAGACGGCACGCATCTACGACATCGTGCGCCGCGCCAACGAGGCCGCCGAGGCGCTCATCGCCCCAGGCGTGCGCATGTGCGACCTGGACCGTGCCGCGCGCGACGTGATTGAGGATGCGGGCTATGGGCAGTACTTTACTCATCGCCTGGGACACTCGATTGGTCTGCAGGACCACGAGCCGGGCGACGTTTCGCTTGTCAACGAGCAGGTCGTAGAGCCGGGCATGACGTTCTCCATCGAGCCGGGCATCTACCTCCCCGGCCACACCGGCGTCCGCATCGAAGACCTGGCCCTGATCACCGAGTCCGGCGTCGAGATCCTCAACGCTTACCCCCACGATCCGGTCCGCCTAGACTAGCCTTTACCCAACAGCCCCTCAATAAGTTGCGGTGGAATAGTTCCTGGATGGGCTGCTAGAACCCAAAAGGAACTATTTCACCGCAACTGATGAGGGGGCCAAGGCAGCCGCCCTGCGGAGGGGCTCTAGCGCAGCAGACCGGCTACTTCGCCGGCTAGGGTGATGGTGCCGGCTGCTACGAAGGGCTCCCCCGCGGCCTCGAAAGCTGCAAGCGCCTCGGATACGCTGGGGTACACGCCCGCGAGCTTGTTGGCGTCCACGAGGGCAGCAAGCTCCTCTGCCGGCAGGGCGCGATCGGAATCGGTCTGGGTCACGACCACGCGGGGGAATGCCGGAACCAGAACGTCAACGATACCCGCCACGTCCTTATCGGCCAGCGCGGCGCATAGCAGCGTGGGGCGATTCTCCACGCACGGATCGATCTCGTCCAACGCGCTCACAAAGTTCTCGCAGCTCTGGGGGTTATGACAGGCGTCAATCAGCTTAAGCGGATCGGTCCCCAGCACGTCAAAACGACCCGGTGTGGGGCAACCCATAAGCGATGCATCCAGCGCATCGTGGTCGAGCTCGCGACTCAGATACCCCTCGCACAGCATAATCGCGCACGCAGCATTCTGCGGCTGATACGCCGGCTTAACCATGCTAGACGTATAGATGGCACGCGGCGTAGTGCAGCTAAACTCCACCGTATCACCCACGTGCGAAGGTACCTTGGTCGTGGCATGGTTCACCACGAGCGGAACAACGCCGCACTCGCGACAACGCGCATCCATCACGCGCTGAACGCTCGCCTCATGCGTACCCTCGCCCAGCACAACCAGGCGTCCGGGCTTAATGACCGCAGCCTTCTCCCCCGCAATGGCCTCGAGCGTATCGCCCAGAATGCGTGTGTGATCGAGCCCAATGCCCGTAATGGCAACGGCGACGGGATCGGTCGCACTTGTGGCGTCCCAACGCCCGCCCATGCCAACCTCAAGCACGGCAACATCCACCGCAGCCTCGGCAAACACTACCAATGCGGCAGCCGTCAGCAGGTCAAACGGCGTGATGGAATAGGCGCGCTCCCCCGCCGCCACACGGTGCGCATTCACGCGACGCCCCGCCTCGACGGCGGCAGAAACGCCACGGGCAAAGGCCTCGTCGCTCACAACACGACCATCGACCTCCATGCGCTCGGGATAACGCACCAGCTGCGGCGAGGTATACAGTGCGGTCTTGAGCCCCTCGCCGCGAAGGATAGCGGCCGAAAAACGCGTGGTCGAAGTCTTGCCATTGGTACCGGCAACCTGAATGCAATCGAAATACTCGTCCGGACGCCCCAGCTCATCGAGCATATCGACAACCGTCTCGAGCAGAGGCCCAGCATCCCCAGAAATCCGCCCCGTATCAGCAGCCAGCCCCACAGCTTCACCAAACGAAAGCAACTCAAACGAGAAAGGAACGACATACGACCCAGAACGCTTAGCCATAACCCAAAGTCCCCCATAACAGAAAAAGAGGCCCACCAAAAAGAATGAGCCCCTCGCGTTGACAATTTCAGCCTTTACCCGATTGCAGCAAGATCAAGGCCACAACCCAGTGGCCCTACCAGGCAGCGGACGCCCCCGTAACCGCTATGGGAGCGGTTTGGGGCTTTGCTCGATACAAGTTCCGCACGAGCCGAAGGCCACTTAATGTGGCCTTCGTGCGAGCAGGACTGTCCGCAGTAGCGAGCAATGCCCCAAACCGCGTCCCCCAGTTAACCCTTACGAGAAGTCAGCAACCTGAGCAGTCAGCGCCGCCAGGATCTCCTTGAGCTCAGCTGCACGGTCCCTCTTCTTCTGGACCACCGCGGGCGCGGCCTTGGCCACAAAGCCCTCGTTGGCCAGCGTCTTCTCGCAGCCGGCGAGCTCCTTCTGAGCCGCGGCAATCTCCTTCTCCAGGCGTGCCTTCTCGGCCGAAAGGTCAACCTTGCCCTCGAGCACCACAAAGACCTCGACGCCACTGTCGACCACGGCGATGCTCGCGGCCGGCTTCTCAACGTCGGTGCCCATGACCAGCGAGGCGGTGTTCGCCAGCGGTTCAATGGTCGAGCGAAGGCTCTCAAGCTTCTCGATGTCCTCGGCACCGGCGCGCACGACCACGTCGAGCTCGGCCTTGGGGCTCAAGCGATAACGCGAACGCGTGGCGCGGGCGGCGGAAACGACGGTGCGGCACAGCTCAAACGCGCGCTCGGCGTCCTCGTCAACATACTTGGCGTAGTCGGCGGGCTCCGGCCACTTGGCGATCATGAGCGCCTCGGCACGGTCAACGTTGCCCTCGGCGTCCAGGTCGAGCACGCTCGCCGGCATGTTGTCCCAGATCTCCTCGGTGACAAACGGCATAAGCGGGTGCATCAGGCGAATGGAGGTGTCGAGCACAAAGATCAGGTTGCGCTGAGCCTGCAGACGGCCCTCGCCCTTCAGACGGGCCTTGGTGACCTCGACGTACCAGTCGCAAACCTCGTTCCAGAAGAACTGCTGCACGCCGCGGGCCATATCGCCAAAGGTGTAGTTCTCAATACCCTCGGTGACCATCTTCACGGCCTTGGCCAGGCGGCTGAACATCCAGGCGTCGGCCGGCGTCTCCACGACGGGCTCGCCGGGCGTATAGCCCTCCATGTTCATAAGCAGGAAGCGGCTGGCGTTCCAAATCTTGGTCACAAACGACTTGGCCTGGTCGGTACGCGGGCTGTCGATGAGCTTCTTAGTCTTCTTGTCGATGTTCGCGTCGAACTTGACGTCCTGGTTGTTGGTGCACAGCGTCAGCAGGTTGTAACGCATGGCGTCGGCGCCGTACATACCGATGAGGTCCATGGGGTCAACGCCGTTGCCCTTGGACTTGGACATGCGGCTGCCGTCCTTGGCCAGAATCGTCGGGTAGATGACGACGTCCTTAAACGGCACCTCGTCCAGGAAGTACAGCGAGCTCATGACCATGCGGGCAACCCACAGCGCGATGATGTCGCGCGCGGTGACGAGCGCCGTCGTGGGGTGATGCCCCTCGAGCAGCTCGGGCTTTTGCGGCCAACCCTGCGTGGCGAAGGTCCACAGCTGCGAGCTGAACCAGGTGTCCAGCACGTTCTCGTCCTGATGCACGTGATGGCCACCGCACTTGGGGCACACGTCGGTGTCCTCGGTCAGGGCGTCCTCCCAGCCGCAGTCCTCGCAGTAGAACACGGGGATGCGGTGGCCCCACCACAGCTGACGGCTAATGCACCAGTCCTTGAGGTTCTCCATCCAGGTGGTGTAGGTCTGCGTCCAGCGCGCGGGGTGGAAGGTGACCTTGCCGGAGTTGACGGCGTCGAGCGCCGGCCCCTTGAGCTTGTCGACGGCCACAAACCACTGCTCGGACAGCCACGGCTCCAGCGCGGAGTCGCAACGGTAGCAGTGCATGACGGAGTGATCGAGGTCCTCGACGTGATCGAGCAGGTCGTGCTCCTCGAACCACTTGATGACGGCCTCGCGGCACTCGTCGCGGTTCATGCCGGTGAACTCGCCATAGCCCTCGACGACCACCGCGTGCTCGTCGAAGATGTTGATCTGCGGCAGATCGTGAGCCTGACCCATGGCGTAATCGTTGGGGTCGTGGGCCGGGGTGACCTTAACAAAGCCGGAACCAAAGTTGGCGTCGACGTGCCAATCCTCAAAGATGGGAATCTCGCGGTCGACGATGGGAAGCTTGACGGTCTTACCCACAAAGGCGGCCTTCTCAGGATCCTTCGGAGAGACGGCGACGCCCGTGTCGCCGAGCATGGTCTCGGGGCGCGTGGTGGCGACGACGATGTAATCCTGGCCGTTGACCGGCTCGGTCAGCGGGTAGCGCAGGTGCCACAGGTGGCCCTTCTCGTCCTTATACTCGGCCTCGTCGTCTGAGATGGCGGTGGTGCAGTTGGGGCACCAGTTGACGATGCGCTTGCCGCGGTAGATCAGACCGTCGTGGTACCAGTCGCAGAAGACCTTGCGCACGGCCTGCGCGTAGTCCTCGTCCATGGTAAAGCGCTCGTTGTCGAAGTCGACGGAGCAGCCCATGCGCTTGATCTGCTCGACGATGATGCCGCCGTACTCGTGGGTCCAGTCCCAGCAAGCGTCGACAAACTTGTCGCGGCCAATCTCCAGGCGGCTGATGCCCTCACTCTTGAGCTTCTTGTCGACCTTGGTCTGCGTAGCGATACCGGCGTGGTCGGTGCCCAGAACCCAGCGCGTGGACTTGCCGCGCATGCGGGCCATACGGATGATGGCGTCCTGGATGGAGTCGTCGGTGGCGTGACCCATGTGGAGCTTGCCGGTCACATTGGGAGGCGGAATGGTGACGGTGCAGTCGCCCACACCGGCGCGGCGCTTGTAGTAGCCGCCGTCAAGCCACTTCTGCAGGATCGCCGGCTCGTTGGTCGACGGATCGTAGTTCTTGGGCATTTCTTCCATATATCTCTCCCTGTCCCGCCGGGAAGGAATGTAGGCGCGATTTTCGCTCGGTCAAGTCCTGGGCTCACTCGAAGACCACATTAAGTGGTCTTCGGCTCGTGCGGAATCTACGAAAATCGGGCCTACATTCCTCCCCTTAGGTATCGATTACTTCAGTCTGAACGACTTCGCTGAGGCTTAAACAAACACACAGAATAACACAGGTAGTTGGGGTTATTGCGCATATATAAAATAGCCTCCGACCGCGCGTGGTCGGAGGCTATTTGCAAACACGTTTTAGGGCAGGTCTAGCCGTAGATGCGCTGAGGCTGTTCTTCGCCCTTGACGGCGGCTTCGGTTACGACGACCTTGACAACGCCTTCCTCGCTGGGGAGGTCGAACATCGTCTGCTGCAGCACGTCCTCGCAAATCGAGCGCAGGCCGCGGGCGCCGGTCTTGCGGGCAAGCGCCATGCGGGCGATCTCGTGCAGGGCGGCATCCTCAAACTCAAGCTCAACGTCCTCGAGCTGGAACATCTTGCGGTACTGACGCACCACGGCGTTCTTGGGCTCGGTCAGGATCGACACCAGGTCGTCCTCGTCGAGCGCCTGCGTCTGGGTGACGACGGGCGTACGGCCCACAAACTCGGGGATCATACCAAAGGCGTTGAGGTCCTGCGGGAGCACCTGGCGAAGCAGGTCGTTCTCGTCGACCGAGGTGGGGCCGGCGATCTCGGAGTTAAAGCCCACGCCCTTGTTGCCCACGCGGTCGGCGATGATCTTATCCAGACCCACAAAGGCACCGCCGCAGATGAACAGAATGTTGGTCGTGTCGATCTGCAGCAGCTCCTGCTGGGGATGCTTGCGGCCGCCCGTGGGCGGAACGCTGGCCACCGTGCCCTCAAGAATCTTAAGCAGCGCCTGCTGAACGCCCTCGCCCGAAACATCGCGGGTGATGGAGAGGTTCTCGGCCTTGCGAGCGATCTTGTCGATCTCGTCCACGTAGATAATGCCCACCTGCGCGCGCTCAATGTCGCCATCGGCGGCGTTGATGAGCTTGAGCAGGATGTTCTCAACGTCCTCGCCAACGTAACCGGCCTCGGTGAGCGCGGTGGCATCGGCAATGGCAAACGGCACCTCGAGAATGCGCGCGAGCGTCTGGGCCAGCAGCGTCTTACCGGTACCGGTGGGGCCGAGCAGCAGAATATTGGACTTGGCGAGCTCCACCTCGTCCATGTCATCGTCAAACTGGGCGCCCATGCCCGAGGCCTCGTCAAGGGCGGACACCGCGGCACCGCCCTCGATCACGCGACGGTAGTGGTTGTACACGGCAACCGACATGGCGCGCTTAGCATCTTCCTGGCCCATAACATAGGCCGAAAGCTCGTCATAGATCTCGTGCGGCGTCGGCACGTGCGTGATGACCTGACGGTCGTCCTCGAGCTCAAAGCCCTCGGTCTCAGGGTCAACGGCGGGCTGGGATGCAGCCTGGCCGTGGTCGTTGAGGAAACCCGGGAGATTGCCGTTGCGGGCGGCGTCCATAAAGTCCGAAGCCAACGACTCCTCAAGGATCTCGGAGCAGGCGGCAACGCACTCGTCACAGATAAAGATGTTGGTCGGGCCCTTTACGAGACGACGGACCTGGCCCTGCTCTTTTCCGCAGAAGGAGCAGCGGATGGGATTGCCGTTCTCGTCAAAGTTGTCCTGCATGTTACCTGCCATCCTAGGCGTCCTTCGCCGCGAGATCGCGCGAGGTGACGATACGGTCGATCAGGCCGTAGTCGAGGGCCTCGGCAGCGGTCAGGTAGTTGTCACGCTCGGTATCGGCCTGGACCTTCTCGATCGGCTGGCCCGAGGCATCGGACAGGATCTGGTTGAGCTCGTGGCGAGTCTTCTTGATCTCCTCGGCCACGATCTCGATCTCGGTCTGCTGACCCTGGGCACCGCCGCTGGGCTGGTGAATCATGACCTTGGAGTGCGGCAGGCAGAAGCGCTTGCCCTTGGCGCCGGCCGAAAGCAGCACGGCGGCCATAGATGCGGCCATACCGACGCAAATGGTGGAGACCTGCGGCTTGATGAAGTTCATGGTGTCCAGAATCGCCAGGCCGGAGTAGACCTCGCCACCGGGCGAATTGATGTAGAGCGAGATATCCTTCTCGGCATCCTGGCTCTCAAGATGCAGCAGCTGGGCAACGACCAGGTTGGCGCTGACGGAGTTGATCTCCTCGCCCAAGAAGATGATGCGGTCGTTGAGCAGGCGCGAATAGATATCGTAGCTGCGCTCGCCGCGCGGCGTCTGCTCGATAACGTATGGCACGAGGGCGGAATCGAACTTAGCGATCATACGCATCTCCATTTCTCTTACGGACCAATAGTGGTTCTAGACAAACGTACGGTGCCCGCATGCTATGCATTGGCTGGCACCGTACGAAGCAACCGGATAACCGGCTTATAACTTTACCCCATCACGGGCGCATCCATGCGCTCGCGGGCAAGGTGGCGAGAATTACTCGGCGTCCTTGGCGGTCTCGTCGACCTCGGTCACCTTGGCGTTCTCGACCAGGTGGTCGACGGCCTTGGAACGACGGATGGACTCGCGGACCGCCGGCATGCGGCCATCGGCGATGAACTCGGCCTTGGAAGCCTCGACGTCCTTGACGCCAGCCTTCTCGAACTCGGCGTTGACGTCGTCCTCGGTGACCTCAATCTTGAGCTCACGGGCAAGAGCGTCGAGCGCCAGGGACTCACGGGCAACGTCGTTGGCCTGCTTGTGCAGGTCGCCGATGAACTGCTCCATGGTCAGGCCGGAAGCGGGCAGCCAGGTGTCGAGCGTCATGCCGCGAGCAGCGAGGTTGGACAGGAAGTTCTGGCCAAGCTCCTCAAAGACGGACTGCTCGTAGTCGGCGTCCATCTCATCGAGCTGCAGACGCTCTGCGAGAGCGGAGACGCAACGGTTCTCCTTCTCGGCCGGGAGGCGGGAAGCCTTGTCCTGCTCGATCTCGAGCTTGATGGCGTCGCGCATGGCCTCGATGCTGTCGAAGCCAAAGTCGGACTTGACGAGCTCGTCGGTGAGCTCGGGGGTGTTGCGGACCTTGATGCCCTTGACGGTGACCTCGACGGTGTGGGTCTCGGCCTCCTCGCCCTCCTCGACCTCGTCGGTCCAGGTGACGGTCTTGACGTCGTCAACGTTAGCGCCGATCAGGGCCTCGTTGAACTCCTTGGGGTTGCTGTCGCTACCGGCGATGAGCATGCGGCCCTCGGCAGCGAAGTTGTCGGCGTTCTCGACAGCCTTGAGGTCGACGGTGACGTAGTCCTCGGCCTCGACGGCGCGACCCTCGACGTCCTCGAAGGTGGCACGGTAGTTGAGGAGCATCTCGACCTGGTTGTTGATCTCGGACTCGGTGACCTCCGCAGGGGGCATCTCGATCTCGACAGCGTCGAAGGAGGAGAGCTCGGCAGCAGGACGCAGGGAGAACTCGACGGTGTAGGTGTAGTCCTCGTGATCCTTGGCGAGGTCGAGCTCCTTGTAGTCACCGTTCTTGGTGGGGACGATGTCCAGCTCGTTGAGGACGACGGGCTCGTTGGCGGCGATCAGGTCGTTGGTGGCCTGAGCGAGGGTAGCCTCGGCGCCAAGAGCAGAGTCGATGACCGGACGGGGAGCCTTGCCGGCGCGGAAGCCCGGGAAGCGGTACTTCTTGGCGGTGTCCTTGTAGGCCTTCTTGATCGCGGCGTCGACGTCGGCGGCCGGGATGGTGACCGTAGCGGTGAGCTTGGCGTCCTTGACGTCAGAAGCGGTGATGTTCAACACGTTCCTCCTCATACTGCCCAGCTTATCTGAGGTGCTGGTACCTTTATGCAACAAAGAGTCGCGACGGCAGGAGCCGACGCAGGTGCGTTGGTGCGGGCGAAAGGACTCGAACCTTCACGGGAATCCCACCAGAACCTAAATCTGGCGCGTCTACCAATTCCGCCACGCCCGCATGAGCGCACAGACTAGGAATGATAGCAGATACGAACGGCAAGCGCACGCACACCTTTTACAGGCTCACGACCTCACCACGAGTGCAAAAGGCGGGGCGAGTTGCCCCGCCCCGCCAATTGCGACTTGTTCGCTGACCCGCTACTCCCCCAGCAGGGCCTTCTCGGGCGTGATCGGCAGCGAGCGAACCTGGTGGCCGGTGGCGTGTGCGACGGCCGAGGCCACGGCGGCGAGCGGCGTGTTGATGACGACCTCGCCGATCGACTTGGCACCAAACGGACCCGTCGGCTCGTAGCTCGGCTCAAAGGCCACGCGTATGCAGCCGATATCCAGGCGCGTGGGCAGCTTGTAGCTCATAAAGTTGCCGGTGCGCAGGCGGCCGCGGTCGTCGTGCTCGACGATCTCGTAGAGCGCGTGACCGATACCCTGGGCAATGCCGCCCTCGGCCTGGACGCGCGCGAGCGCCTCGTTGATCACGGTGCCGCAATCGACGGCCGCCGCGTAGTCCACCACGGTCACCTTGCCGGTGGCCTTGTCGACCTCGACCTCGGCAATGCCGGCCATAAACGGCGGAGGCGAAACGGGCAGGCAGGCAGAGGCGTGGGAGGTGAGCGCGTCGCCGCCCGCGATGTTCTTGACACACAGGTTGGCAAAGTCGCGCAGCGTGAGGTAGCGGTTCTGCTCGCGCGCAGCACGCTCGTCGGACAGGCGCACGTACTGGCCGTCGAAGACCACGTCGGCGGCGTCCACATCCCACATCTGGGCGGCCTTGGCGCAAATCTTCTCACGCAGCTCGGTCGCGGCATTCTTGGCGGCAAGGCCCGTCACGTACGTGCCCGAGCTCGCGTACGAGCCGGCGTCGAACGGCGACACATCGGTGTCTACGCCGCGCACCACGATCTGCGAGCTCTCCACGCCCAGCTCCTCGGCAGCAATCTGCGCCAGAATCGTATCGACGCCCATGCCGTTATCGGTGGCGCCGGTGCCGATGGTAATGAAGCCGTCCTCTTCCAGGCGCATATCGATGCCGGCGATGTCCACGTTGGAGATACCCGAGCCCTGCATGGTGAGCGCGCAGCCCAGGGCGCGCACGCGGTCGCCCAGGTCCACGGCTAGCGGCTTGTCGCGCCAACCGATCATGTCCATCGCGCGCAGCAGGCAGCGGTCGAGTGCGCAGGCGTTGAGCTTCTCGTTGTAGTACTGCGGCATGATCTCGCCCTCGTGCACCATGTTCTTAAGGCGCAGGTCGGCGGGGTCCATGTGCAGCATGTCGGCGAGCTCGTTGACGGCGCTCTCCACGGCAAACTGGCCCTGGGTGGCACCGTAGCCGCGATACGCGCCGCCGCGGTTGGTATTGGTGTAGACGGCGTCCCAGCTAAAGCGGCTCGCCTTCACGTGGTTGTAGATGGGCAGGCTCTTGTGGCCCGAAAGGCCGATCGTCGTGGTGGCGTGCTCGCCGTACGCGCCGGCATTGGACAGCGCATGCAGATCGATGGCCGTGATGGTGCCGTCGTTCATGGCGCCCAGCTTAACGGTCATCTGCATCTGGTGACGCGAGTTGCCCGCGGTGATGGTCTCCTCGCGGGTGTAGCAGCAATAGCTCGGACGGCCGGTCTGCTGCGTCACGAACGCCACGAAGATCTCGCAGCAGCCCGTCTGCTTGGAGCCAAAGCCGCCGCCGATGCGCGGCTTAATGACCTGTACCTGCGACTGCGGAATGTCGAGCGACTGCGCGACCATGCGGCGCACGTGGAAGGGCACCTGCGTGGAGGTGGTCACCGAGATGCGGCCGAACGCGTCGGTCGTCGCGAAGGCGCGGAAGGTCTCCATGGGCGCGGTCTGCGTGGCCTGGCTGGTGTAAGTGCGCTCAAAGACGATGTCGCTCTGGGCGAAGGCCTCGTCCAGATCGCCAAAATCACTGGTACCGCTGCACACCAAGTTGCGCGGGACATCGCCGCCCTGCGGGAACATAAAGGTCACGTCACCCTCGGGGTGAACCACGATGTCGTTATCAAGTGCCTTGGTAAAGTCGAGCAGCGGCTCGAGCACCTCGTAGTCGACCTTGATGAGCTTGAGCGCCTTATCGGCGGCCTCCTCGGTCTCGGCGGCGACGATCGCCACTTCCTCGTTTTGGTAACGCACGAGGTTCTCGAGAATCAGGCGGTCGTAGGGCGAAGGCTGCGGATAGCTCTGGCCGGCGATGGTAAAGCGGCGCTTGGGCACGTCCTCGTAGGTGTAAACGCCCACCACGCCGGGCACCTTCAGGGCGCGCGACGTATCGATGGAGCGGATCTTGGCGCGAGCATACGGGCTGCGCTTGAGTTTGACGATGAGCGCGCCGGCGGGCACCATATCGCCCGTGTAGACGGGACGACCCTCGAGCAGCGCCTTCGAATCCTTCTTGGGCTGCTTGTGGGTGATCTGCTTGTAGGAGACGCCGTCAGAGCTGGTGTCGTTGACGGGCAGCTCGGGCATCTCGAAGCCCACCTGAACGCCGGACTCGTTGAGGAAGCGCACGATGGCGCGCAGCTGGCTCTCGTAGCCGCTGCAACGGCAGAGGTTGCCGGCGAGCTGGCGTGAGAGCTCCTCACGCGTGGCGACGAGGCTCGGGTCCTCCTTGGCGGCGCGGGCGAGCGCCAGCACGTTCATGATGAGACCGGGGGCGCAAAAACCGCACTGCTCGGCGCCTTCGGCAGCCATTGCGCGGGCAAGCGCCTCGGACTCGCCCTTAAGGCCCTCAAGCGTGGTGATGGTGCGCCCCTCAACACGGGCGGCGGGAACCGAGCAGCTCAGCACCGGGTCGCCGTCAAGCCACACCGTGCACAGGCCGCAGTTGGTGGTTTCGCAGGCGCAGCGCACCGACGCGCAGCCCTGCTCGCGCAGCAGCGCAAAGAGCATGGTGTCGGGGGCAATCTGAACCTTGACCTTGCGGCCGTTGAGCGTAAAGGAAAGATCTATGAGTTTGGCAGCCATTAGCGCACCTCGCTAGAATCGACGCCGGGCACGCGGCGGCAGGAATACTCGTCCGTGGCGAACTTAGGGACCTGCACGGTCTCGAGCTCGCGGGCAAGCGCGGCCGAAAGCTCGATGCCTGCAGCGCGGCGCACGGCCTGCACGGCGAGCGGGGCCGAGATGCGGCGGCGGTAGTCGGCCGAGCCCCACAGGTTGGTGCCGTAGCTCAGGGCACGCACGGATGCGGCCAGGGCGCGGAGCTCGTCCTCGGAAGGCTGCTCGCTGGTAAGGCCGCATGCCTCGTCCTGCAGCAGGGTCGCGCGCAGCGGACGGGCACCCACGGTGACGTGCCAGGAGCCGTCCCACCAGGCGGCGGTGACATTAAGCGAGGGGAAGTCGGTCGCGGCCTTGCGCACGGCTTCGTAGCTTGCACGGTAATCGTGCTTGACGACCACGACGTGCTCGATCACGTCGCGCACGTAGCCCATGTCGACGAACTCGGCGAGCGGCACGCGGCCGGCACCCGTCAGCTCAACGTACGAATCGAGCGCGAGGAAGGCGGAAAGAACGTCCGAGAAGCCAAAGCGGCCGTAGATGCTGCCGCCCACCGTGGCGGTATTGCGCAGCTGCACGCCCACGATATCGTGGACGGCGAACTCAAAGACGTTGTTAACAAGCGCGTTGAGCTCGGCATGGCGCTCGAGCTGGCGCAGGGTGCACATGGCACCGATGCGAAACTCGGTCTCGGTCTCCTCGATCTGATCGAGCCCGCAGGCCGAAAGGTCAATCGCCGTCGCCACGCGACGCGAACCCAGGCGCATCCAGATGCCACCGCCCACAATCTTGTTGTTGCGGTTCTTCTGTAAGAGCTCATAGGCTTCGGCCGCGTTTCCAACACGGACGTAGGTACCGAACTTGAGCACGTTCTCCCCCATCTCTTCACTTGTCCAGTGTTTCTAAGTGTACCAAACGAGGGGCCGCACACCGTTTTAGGACAAAATCCACCTACCCAGCCATAACTTGCGGTGAAATACGGACTGATTAGCCGTTCTGGGACGCTAAACAGTCCGTATTTCACCGCAAGTTATGAAGAGTCCTCCGGGATAGAAAAGGCTCCCAGCCGGATAGCTGAGAGCCTCATCACATGCTATGTCGAGCGAAGATCTAGCAGACGCCCTGGGCGAGCATGGCGTCGGCGACCTTCAGGAAGCCGGCGATGTTGGCGCCCATGACGAAGTTGCCCTCCTCGCCGTACTTCTTGGCGGTGTCGTCCACATTGTGGAACATGCCGCGCATGAGCTGCTCGAGCTTGCCGTCGACCTCCTCGAAGGTCCAGGACAGGTGCTCGGCGTTCTGGCTCATCTCCAGGCCGGACACGAGCACGCCGCCGGCGTTGGCAGCCTTACCGGGCATAAAGGCGACGCCGTTCTCCTGGAAGTAGGTCGTGGCCTCGATGGTCGTGGGCATGTTCGCTCCCTCACCGACCACCTTGCAGCCGTTGGCGACGAGCGCCTGGGCGTCCTCGAGCAGCAGCGTGTTCTCGCGAGCGCAGGGCAGCGCGATGTCGCAGGGCAGCTGCCACACGCCGCGGCCGTCGCCCTCGTGCCACACGGCGTTGGGCTTCTCGTCAACGTACATAGCGAGCGTAACACCCTTGTCGTGGCCGGAGCGCTTCTTGTTGTAGACATGCTCGAGCACGGTGTAGTCGATGCCGTCGGGATCCTCGACCCAGCCGTGGGTGTCGGAGCAGGCCAGCACCTTGCCGCCGAGCTGGGCGACCTTCTGGACCGCGTAGATAGCGACGTTACCGGAGCCGTGAACGACGACGTTCTTGCCCTCGAAGGAGTCGCCGCGGCTCTTGAGATACTCGTCCACAAAGTAGGCCAGGCCGTAGCCGGTGGCCTCGGTACGGGCGAGCGAGCCGCCAAAGGAGAGGCCCTTGCCGGTGAGGACGCCGGTCCACTCGTTGGTCAGGCGCTTGTACTGACCGAACAGGTAGGCAACCTCGCGGCCGCCAACACCCAGGTCGCCGGCGGGAACGTCGGTGTTGGGGCCGATGTGGCGATAGAGCTCGGTCATGAAGGACTGGCAGAAGTGCATGATCTCGTTGTTGGACTTGCCCTTAGGGTCAAAGTCGGAGCCGCCCTTGCCGCCGCCCATGGGAAGGGTGGTCAGGCTGTTCTTGAGGATCTGCTCCAGGCCCAGGAACTTGAGCATACCCAGGGTGACCGTCGGGTTAAAGCGCAGGCCGCCCTTGTAGGGTCCAATGGCAGAGTTGAACTCGACGCGATAGCCGCGGTTGACCTGAACCTTGCCCTGGTCGTCGACCCAGGGAACACGGAACATGACGATGCGCTCGGGCTCGACGAGGCGCTCCAGCAGGGCGGCCTCCTCGTACTCGGGGTGGGCGTCGAGCGCCGGCTGGATGGTGCCGAGGATCTCGGTCGCGGCCTGGATGAACTCAGGCTGCTCGGGATAGCGGGCCTTGAGCTCTTCGAGAACTTTCTGCGTGTAGCTCATGCTTCCTCCAATGATGGGAAACGAAAAAATGTCGGTCGCGGCACCCTATGCGCCACGAACTTTATCGAGTATGGATAATATCGCACTGTTGCAGCAAAGTTTCGCATAAGCCGACGGGCGGATGTTTCGTTTTGATTACGATGCAGGTAGAGGCGTTTTTGAGCACCCAACGCGCAAATCGCGTGTTTCGAAGCTGTTTCGTCCACATGTTCCAAACCACCATATTGGGCACCTTTGTGGTGGTGTTGGTGGTTAGAGGACGAGCTGATGGTAGTCGGCAGGGGTTATGCGGCCCTCGGTGGCGGCGCGGAAGGCGGCGAGAGCATCGCCCGAGAACGGCATGGCCCAGCACAGACCGCAACCTGCGGTAATGGAGCCGGGCAAAGGCATAATGCGCCCGGGCACGCCGGCGGCAAGGCACAGCTGTTCACATTCCATCACATCGAAGGTGCTATCGAACGACACGATAATCTTGCGCTCGTGGTCGAGGGCATCACCGGACGGCCCTTCGCGGTGTGCCTCACGATACGCCGCAGCGGCTGCCTCCTCTTCCGCAGTATGTCCACGGCCACCGCAGCCGCAGGTACAGGGCTCGGAACCATCGCAAGTGCAAGGCTCTCCCGTGTCGGGGCAAATATCGTGAGACATGGCAACTCCAATCGTCTAGGCGAGTAACTCGGCCGCCGCAAACTCCTCGGGCGTATTGACGTTCTCGAAGCAGAGCGTCGAACCCGCGGCCTTAACGATCTGCGGTTCATCCATATAACCAGCCTGAACGCGATTGATCAGGCAGCGAATGCGCTGGCGGTCGCAGGCGAGCAGCTCATGGGCAACCGGCGCACACGCGCCACGGCGCCAGACGGCGCAAAGCGGCTCAATCCCCCGCTCCTCGCACGGCACGCACACGTCGAGCGCCTCGGCCTCAACACGATCGGCAAGCGCGCCGATAAGTTCCGGCGAGACAAACGGCATATCGCAGGCGACGATCGCCACGAACGGCAATCGCGCCGCGGCCAACGAGCTCGCGATGCCGCGCATGGCACCCGCCGGCCCCTCAAGGTCCGACACTATTCGCGGCACCAGACCGCCAAACGTGCGCTCCTCAAGATAGGCAAGCTCGCTGGGGCGCGAAGTCGTCACGACCAACTCGCCGGCAACTGTCGCCAGCCGACCCAGCACGCGCTCGATGAGCGGTTCGCCGCAAAACGTCATGCGCGCCTTATCGCGGCCCATGCGTGAGGACAGCCCGCCCGCTTGGACGACGCAAGAAAGATCGACCCGTCTTACGGTAGTCATACGGCAAAACACCTCCATCGGCATGCTCGAAACCCGACACACGAAGCCAGATACCGTCGCCGATAAAGCGGGCGGCACGGCAAACCCACGCAAAAACAAAACAGCGCCTTTGCGGCACGCAGCAAGACCGCGAGCACAAAAGCGCTGGTAGCGTATGGCGGGAACGTATGTGAATCGAACACATCCAAGACGTTTTGCACGCCTCGCAACGGTTTTGAGGACCGCGGAGCCCACCGGAGCCCATCCGTTCCCAAGTGCGGCGGTATTTTACCAAACCGAAACGGCTCCATCCCAAAAAGACGAGCAAGAAGTTGCGGTGGAATAGTTCTTGATTAGGCTGCAAGACCCCAAAAACAGGAACTATTTCACCGCAACTGAGGAGGCGGGAGCGGGTAACCGGCCTAGCGCAGGGACCTCAGGCCGCCGGCGTCCTTGTCGAGCACCGTAAAGCGCACGGCATCCAGGTGCTCCAAGATACTGATGGCGCGTTTACGCGACACACCTAGGGCCTCGCGCAGGGCGCTTGTGGTGGCGGAGCCACCGGCGTCGGCAATGCCAGCGGCGACGAGCTCACGCGCATGGGCCTCGGCAGCAGCGGACAGGGCAACGTCGCGTTCGACCTTGACGATCGAACGGTTGAGCGAAAGCTCGCGCAGGGCGCGCGTCATGGTGTCGCGATCGAGCTGGAGTTGCTCGCCCACCTCGGGCAACGTCGGCGCATCGAGGCCGGCTTCGTCCAGCAAGGCAACGATGCGTTCGCAGGCCTCACGCACCACACGCGCTGCAGCGGCAGCGGAGTGCGGGTCGAACACCTCGGCGCCCTCGGAGGCGCACACGCCGCGAGAGCAGCCCTCGGAAATCAGGGCTGCGGCAACTGTATCGTCAGCAGCAGGCCACGCAGCATGGGCAACGGCGCCGGGCGTAAAGCCCGTCTCCTTGGGAGCCGCTGTGTGCATGGCCGACAGGGTCGCCGCCAGGTCATCCATCGCGGCGTCGAGCACCACGGCGTCCGCCAAGAGGTCCGTTTCACCCGCGGCAAGCTTGCGAACGGAGCCCTGCGTCACCAACCCGCGCAGCGCGGCATCGACCTGGCCGACACCAAGATCCAAAGCCTCGGCAACATCAACCGCCGTAACCGGCAGCGTCTGCAGTGCCAGCCAAGCGCCCACACCGCCCGCGATATCGCCGGACTCGAGCGCCGCATACAGCGCACGCTCTCCTTCGGCAAGCTCGCGTGAGCGACGGCAGCGCGAAAGCAGCACACGCCCGCCGCCAATGAGCATAACGGGCGAATACGACAGCACCACGGCATGGTCGCCGGCGCGCAGCGGCAGCGGTTCCTCCAAGCGCACCTGCACGGTACGGGTCTCGCCCACCGCCATGGGGGCCTCGCCCTCCATGAACATGATGCGACCGACAACCTCGGCCGTACCCGCCATCACGTGCACGCGCGCACCCGACTCGAGCACGCGCGGCTTAATGCCCTCGCGACCCAGATACGTAAACGTCATCATAAAGCGCAGCGTCTGGCCAAAGCGACCCTCCACGCCGAGCATCTCGCCGCGATCGAGCGCAGCGACGCCATCGCCCACCAGGTTGAGCGCCACACGCTGACCGGGCAGCGCCTGCTGCGTGTCGCCATGTACTTGGATCCCGCGTACGCGGCAGGCCGTGCGCGACGGCAGCGCGACGAGCTCATCGCCCACCGCAACCGGCGCATCGTGCAGCGTTCCCGTCACGACGGTGCCGGCGCCCTTGATCGTAAAGCAGCGGTCGATGGGCAGACGCGGCGCGGCATCGGTGCGCTCGGCACGGTCGCGGCAGGAATCCCAGCAGGTACCAACCTGATCGTCAAGCGCTGCCAGCAGCGCATCAATCCCCGCGCCGGTCTTGGACGAAACAGGCACGATCGGAGCGCCCGCAAACACGGTACCCGACAAAAAGTCATCGACATCGAGCTCGGCAAGCTCAGCCATCTCGGCATCGGCCAAATCGCACATCGTCAGCGCGACCACCATATGCGTGACGCCCAGCAGCTCCAGCACATGCACGTGCTCGCGCGTCTGCGGCATCACGCCCTCGACGGCCGAAACCACCAGCACGGCCACGTCGATACCCGTGGCGCCCTGCACCATGGCGCGCAAATAATGCGCGTGGCCCGGCACATCGACCAGTCCGACGATCTTGCCACTCGGCAGTGCCAGCTCGCCAAAGCCCAGCTCCACGGTCATACCGCGACGGCGCTCGACCTCCAAGCGGTCAGGATTCTTGCCGGTCAGCGCCTCAATCAATGCCGACTTACCGTGGTCGACATGGCCCGCCGTGCCCACGATAACGGGGCATTCCACCAATGCGTCACGCTCACTCATCGGCGCACCGCCTTGGCAACGCACGCGGCAAGCGTCGACGCCGCCGTCTCGATATCGCGGTCGCCCACAAGCGTACGGACGTCAAACAAAATGCGATCGTGCGAGGTTCGCGTGACGACCGGCGTGTCGAAGTCCTGGACAAGCGAACGCTTGAGCGCGTCGACCGTCAGACGCTCGTCAACAAGACGCACGGCAACGCACATCGTGGGCAGCTCAACGGTAGGCAGCGAACCGCCACCGGGCGTCGAGGACTCCTCGACAATCTCCAATTCAACGGCGCACGGGCAACCGGCCTTATCGAGCACGGCGACCATACAATCGCACAGCTTGCGAGCACGACGCTCCAGATGAGCCTGCGGAAGCATCAGCATGCTGAGCACCGGAATATCGCGATGAGCCACATCGGCGCCGTCCATGTAGATACGCAGCGTGGCCTCGAGCGCCGTCAGCGCGAGCTTGCCCGGGCGCAGGGCGCGCATAAGCGGATGTGACCCACAGGCCTGGACCAGATTGCGACGGCCCATGATAATGCCCGCTTGTGCGGCACCGAGCAGTTTATCGCCCGAGCACGACACGATATCGAGCCCTGCCGAAACCGAAGCCGGCGTGGTTTCTTCGCCGCCGCGCACCAAGATGTCGTCGGGCAACAGCGCGCCCGACCCCTGGTCCTCGTAGAACAGCAGGCCATGCTTGTGGGCCAGAGCGGCAAGCTCCCGAGAGCCCACCTCCTCGTGAAAGCCCTCGATGCGATAGTTGGAAGGATGGACCTTGAGGATCATCGCCGTATCGGGCGTGATGGCGCGCTCATAGTCGTCCAAATGCGTGCGGTTGGTGGCGCCGACCTCGACGAGTTTGGCGCCCGAAGCCGCCATGACATCGGGGATGCGGAAGCTGCCGCCGATCTCGACAAGCTCGCCGCGGCTGACGATAACCTCCTTGCCTGCGGCATGGGTCGCCAGCACCAGCAGTACCGCGGCGGCGTTGTTGTTGACCACGAGCGCGTCCTCGGCACCGGTGAGCGAGCGGATCAGCTGCGCGGCGTGCTCCTTGCGCGACCCGCGCGAACAAGTGTCCACACTGTACTCGAGCGTGCTGTACCCGCGCGCGACCTCGGCCACGGCCTTTGCCGCCGACTCCGCGAGCGGGGCGCGACCCAAGTTGGTATGGATGACCACGCCCGTTGCGTTGACGGCAGGGCGCAGGCTCGGCAGCGCGGAGCGGTGCGCACGCCACTCGATGGCCGAAGCCAGGTCGCGCTTAGAGCGCGGGGCGGCGCCGGCGCGAATGGCGGCGCGCTCCTCATCGAGCTCGGCCGTGACGGCGGCATGCACCACCGCGTCGCAGGTCTCCCCCGCCGCCTTCACCACCGGCCACTCTGCGAGCAGCTCGTTGACGGAGGGAATGGCGCGCAGGCGGGCGCGCACCTCATCGGACATGTTATGGCTATCGCTCATGTGCGGCCTTTCAAAAGAAACGTGGATCAGTCGAATACATCAGCTGAGTCAATTACTCGTCATTATCCCCGCGCGCGACAATCTTTTCCACGCGAACGGCGTTTTCCTGGGTGAGCGCGGCACCCGTCAACGGATCCCAACGCAACGGCGTATGGTCGAGCGGGCCCACGCCCAAGGCTTGAGCGTCACCGGCATCGCGGCCAAACGAACGTCCGCCGGGAGCGGCCGACGTAAAGATGCACGCCGGATGCAGATACGGCGTCGTATCCACGCGCACGCGGTCGCGGCCCATATCGCTCACGAGCTCAACGACCTCGCCATCGGCGATACCCATGCGTGCGGCGACATCGGCATTCATCTGCACGGCGTCCAAGTCGGAACCCGCCTCGGCGGCGCCGGCCGCCGCGAGCCTGCGCGAGGTATGCGACTCAAAGGGACGGTTGCCGCTAATGAGGCGAAACATCCCCGGGCCGGGCTCCACCATGGGAGCGATCCAGTTGGGCACAGGACCCATGCCGGCTCGCTCCCATACGTCGCTTGCCAGCGCAATCTTGCCGCCGGCAAGCGGAATCACCGGCTCGCCTGTGCGCGGCGGCAGCGGCACGCCCGTATCGGCCCAACCGCGCTCCTTGAGCTCGTCCAGATCGATCCCAAACGGCGCCACCTGGGCAGCCGCCAGATCGTCAGACGCAAACCGGAAGTACTCGCCCACGCCACAGGCCCGCGCCAGACCGGCAAAGATCTCCCGCCCCGGTCGCGTGTCGTCATGCAGCACGGGCAGCACGGCGTTGCGGTAGAACACGCGCGCGTCGTTGCGGCAAACAACCGTGCCCACGCCGCGGTCGGCCTCCAGGTACGTCACATCGGGCAGCACGAAATCGGAAGCACGCGCCGTCTCGGACCAGCGAATATCAATTGTCACGAGCAAGTCGAGCTGCTGCAAGATGCCCAACCAAGCCTGCGCATTGCCATAGCCCGCACCGGGGTTACTGGCATAGACGATGAGCCCGCGCAAATCGCCGGCAAGAATCGACTGACCGATGGTCGTACACAGGCCGCGCACCGGATCGACCAGTGGATAGCGCTCGGACCCCAGCTTGGGCCCGCACGGTACCGGCGGCATCGCAAAGCGTGCGGGATCGAGGTCGCCCAACACAAGCGGCGTGGGCGGATTGAGCGCGCCGCCCGCATGCCCGATGCAGCCCAGCAGCACATCGACCAAGCAGATAGCGCGCGCGGTCTGGGTGCTATTGGCATACGCGATACCGATGCCGCCATGAAAGCCCGCATCCACCACAGCGGCAGGCGCGGCGGCAGCGAGATCGCGCGCCGTGGCGACAATCTCTGCGGCCGGCACGTCGCACATCGACTCGGCCCACTCGGGCGTCCAAGCAGCGGCCGCCTGCGCCAGCTCGTCAAAACCCGTGGTATAGCGGGCAACGAACTCGTGGTCGTACAGGTCCTCGGCAATGAGCACATGCGCAATGCCCAGCAACAAGGCCAGGTCGCAGCCCGGGCGCACGCGCAGCCAGCGATCGGCAATAGCAGCCGAACCGCTGCGCCGAGGGTCGACCACGATAATCTTCGCCCCACGCCGGCGCGCATCGTTGAGCGCATCAACGGCCCCCATCGTCGACGAATCGACAATGGAACGCCCCAGATACATGATGCAATCGGTGTGCGCCAGGTCGGAGGCGGGGCTGTAGCCCAGGCTGTGCTCCCAACCGGTAAGTCGGCTTACCTCGCAGGCGCCGTCGGCACCGTATACATTGGGCGAACCCAGCGCATGCATAAAACGATACGCCCAGTAGCGGTCGAACGAGGGCACGCCGAGCGTCATGCCCAGCGCGCGCGGACCATTCCCGTCAACAATCCCCCCAAGGCGCGCAGCGATCTGCGCAAACGCCTCGTCCCACGAAATCACATCGAACCCCGAGCCATCAGCTCGTCGGCGCATGGGGTGCAAAATCCGGTCGCGCTCGTCAAACGGCATAGACAGGCGATGCCGCCCGCGGGCACACAGGGCTCGCGCCGCGCACGGATGCCCCGCAACCGGCAACTCGGCCACCACGCGACCGTCCTCAACGCGTGCCGTAAAGGCGCAATCGGCATAGCATCCCCCGCATGTGGTCACCACGGCGCGACCGTCACGCTCCACAGCAGATGCCATCTCGAATACCCCTTTCACAAGCCAAACACAACAGGCCAACAGCCCGGCAATGAGCCCCAGACCCAAAAAGCCTCCCGCACGGCAACGCCCCGCGGGAGGCCAACGTCAAACAGGCGGTACTTTACGCCTCGGACTTCTTGGCGTAGATAAACCAGTAGCCGAGCGCGATCAGAACCGCGCCGCCCACGATGTTGCCCAGCGTGGCGGCGGACAGGTTAAACGCAATGCCCGCGACGTTGAGCGCATCGGCACCGGCAACATCGGCACCATAGCCGCACGCGTGCATCACGGCGCCCATGGGCAAAAAGTACATGTTGGCAACGCAGTGCTCAAAACCGCAGGCCACAAAGGCGGCGATGGGCAGCAGAATGCCCACAACCTTATCGACCACGGTCTTGCCGGCGGTACCGATCCACACGGCCAGGCACACAAAGATGTTGCACAGGATGCCGCGGAAGAAGATCGTCACCCAGTCAATCGTCACCTTGCCGGCGGCGACACTCACCATGGAATTGGCGACCGCCTCGCCGTTGAGCTTGTAAATGCCGGCCATGTACACCAAAAAGACGATGAACAAGGCACCGACAAAGTTACCGACCCATACGACGACCCAGGCCTTGAGCATCTGGGCCAAGGTGATCTTTTCGCTCTTGAGCGCGCAGACCATAAGCGAGTTGCCGGTAAACAGCTCGGCGCCGCACACCAGCACCAGCACCAGGCCCAGGCAAAAGCACAGGCCGCCCACGACACGCTGAGCGCCCCAGCCCAGCGTGCTATCGCTCAAGAACACGGTAAAGAACAGACCGCCGAAGGCAATGAACGCGCCGGCGAACATTGCCAACAGA
Organism: uncultured Collinsella sp.; assembly: GCA_902491565.1. Lineage (GTDB taxonomy): Bacteria > Actinomycetota > Coriobacteriia > Coriobacteriales > Coriobacteriaceae > Collinsella. The sequence goes on along the minus strand of CABUIE010000001.1, from coordinate 211,107 downwards.
AAGGCCTTAGCGACCGGCAGGTTAGCCTTGGTCACGCCGGCGGCCTCGGTCTTGGCCTCGATCGCGGCGGGCGCCAGGCAATCGGGAGCGGGGTACTCCACCTTTGAATCTGCCATGTCAATCACTTCTTTCCTAATCAGCAGGGACAAGCGCTCTTATTGCTCCTGCCCCAAGCGGACAAAGTGGGAAAAGTCGTTGGCGACCACGGCGTCGTACACGGCGTCGACGGCCTCAAAGACCTCCGGGGACATGGGGTTATAGAACTCCGTATCGCCCGGCTGAATCCCTATGAAGACGATATCTTCGCACGATTGCTCAATCTCTTCGATCAGAATCGACAAAGGGAGCGAATGCGTGGTGAACATCGACTTGCGGGCCACATCGCGCTTATCGAGCAGGCGGATAGACCCGACGGGCAGCGCCATGTCGGCGGCATCGACCAAGACCAGGCGAGGCGGACGCTCGCGCTTGACCTCGATGATGTCGTCCTCGGGCGTTTGGCCACCGTCGATGGTGTACCAACCGGCAATGGGCGCGTCCTCCATCTTTTTGGAGAGCACGGGGCCGGCGGCATCGTCGGCACGCAGCACGCTTCCCGCCGTGAGCACGATACCCGCAAACGGGGCGCCGTTCACACGTCCATCCACAACGCGACCCATTACTGCAACCTTCCCGTCAGGTACACGCCCGACACATCGCGCACGCGCTCAACCAGATCGCGGAACTTCATCAGAAACGCGACCTGCTGGGCATGCAGGCCAAAGTCGTCGTCGAACACCGAGATGCCGGCCTTGGCCGAGCCGCGAAAACCGCGCTCGTCGAGCAGCGTGTCGCAGGCCTCGAGCAGCGACGGCACCGCCGCCTTGTCGAGCTGGCACTCGCCAAAGGAGCGGATGGCCTCGAACTTGGTCTTGGCCTCCCCCTCCGGCAGCGCATCGACGAGCGAATAGAAGACATCCACCGGCACCGACAGGCGCGGCTCAAAGCAATCGAGCACGCCGGTGTGGTGGCCCACGGCGAGCGTGTAGTACAGCACGTCGCAGGCCTCCTGGGGAACGTCTTCCTCGGTCTCCACAAACTTACGTGTGAGCTCATAGAAGACCACCTGGTCGGGCGCATGGCCCAGGCAGGGGTCGGCGACGCCCTCGGCGGCCTCGTCGCTTGCGCGCGAGGCATCGCCAAAGGAGCCGCCGAGCATACCGGGGCCCGCAAAGTAACCAGAGCGGTCCGTGAGCTCCATCTAGCGACCTCCGGCCAGCACCAGATCCTGCAGCGCCGAGTAGACCTCAACGCGGCGCGGATCGTCCTGCTTGTCGATGAGCAGCGCCATGGCACCTCGGATATCACCCTTGGGCGCGCCCTCGAGCGTATCCATAAACTCGTTGGCCAGGTCGCGGCCGTAACGGTAGCCGCTCATGGCGCGAGCCTCGCGCTCAATGGCAACGCGCAGCTTGTACGGCACGCCGGGATGCAGGATATCGGCCTGCTCGCCGGCGGCCTCCACCGTGGTCTCGGCATGGAGCTTTTGGTCCAGCAGACCGAGCGCCATGGCAAAGCCGTAGACGGTCTGCGCAGGGCTGGGCGGGCAGCCGGGAATGTAGACGTCGACCGGCAGAATCTTGTCCGTGCCGCCCCAGACGCAGTAGTTGTCGTAGAAGATACCGCCGGTGCAGCCGCACGCGCCATAGGACACCACGATCTTGGGATCGGGTGCGGCCTCAAAGGCGCGCAGGGCCGGCATGCGCATGGCACGCGTCACGGCACCGGTGTACAGCAGCACATCGGCGTGACGGGGCGAGGGCACGACCTTGATGCCAAAGCGCTCGACGTCGAAGACGGGCGTGATGGAACCGAAGATCTCGATCTCGCAGCCGTTGCAGCCGCCGCAGTCGACACGGTAGACGTACACCGAGCGCTTGATCTTCTTAAGAAGGGTCGCCTTGGCCTTCTCGATGCTCTCGTCGAGCTCGATCTTGGTCGGGCGGTACTGAAGCCGCTCGGGCAAAAGCGTGGGTTCGGCCATGGTTACTCCTCCTTCGTATCAAAATCCATGATGATGCCCTCGACCGGTGCCGGACCGGCGGGAATCTCGGGCGCATCGGGGTTGAGCTCGCGGTCGATGTACTCCGGGTTCACGCCGTGGCCGCCCAGATACTCCATGCCGGGGCCCTGGGGCTCACCGGACACAAGCGTCTCGTTGGCAGCCATGCCGTGCGCGTTGCCGGTCTTTACGGCCGAGGCGGCGCGCAGGGCGTCGAGCTCGCGCTTGCACTCCTGGCACATACCGACGGTACGGGCGGCCTGCTCGGCCTCCATGCCGCCGGCCTTTTGCAGCAGGCGCTTAGCGTAGTCGATCTCCTTGTGCGGGGCAAACGGCTTGCCGCAGCGCGAGCAGTGCTCGAGCGTATAGACGCTCTTGCTGGTGAGGTCATCCTTGCTCATGACGGCCAGCTCAAACTCCTCGGTGAGTTTGATGGCCTCCATGGGGCAGGCTTCCTCACAGCGGCCGCAAAAGATGCAGCGACCGTAGTCGATCGACCAAGTGATGGTATCGGCCGCAAGGTCGGTGTCCATGCGAATGGCATCGGCCGGGCACGCCACGCCGCAGGCACCGCAAGCGATGCAGAGCTCGGCATTGTGCTCGGGCTTGCCGCGCATGTCCTTATTGGTGGGGAACGGCGCAAACGGGTACTTGACCGTCGCGTCGCCGGCCTTGGCGTTAACCTTCCAAAGCTTCAGCATATTAGAGCGCCTCCTCGTCGAGCGGAGCGGCCATGGTGCCCTCGCCCGCAAGCGGCGACTTATCGCGCCAGACGTTCTCGAACTGCTCCTTGTCGAGCACGTGGTCGCGCTTGGCGGCGACATCGGTCACCGTCACGCGGTCGGTGCAGGAATAGCACGGGTCGAGCGAGCCGACGATCAGCGCCGCGTCGCCCACGGTGTTGCCGCGGAACATGTAGCGCAGGACCGGCCAGTTGCTGTACGTGGCGGCCTTGGCGCGCCAGCGGTAGCACTTCTGGTTGTTGCCGAGCATGGCCCAGTGCACGTCCTCGCCGCGCGGCGCCTCGGTGGCGCCGATGGCGTACTTGTGCGGGGTGTACTCCCAATCCGTGGTGAGGATGGGGCCCGACGGGCAGTTCTCGAGCATGGTCTCGATCATGTCAATCGAATCGTAGACCTCCTGGATGCGGACGGCGGTACGGCCGAAGGCATCGCAGGTGTCGGCCGTAGCGGCGTGCATCTTTTGGACGTCCGGATCGGCGTAGCCGTCGAAGGGATGGTCAAAGCGCACGTCGCGGGCATAGCCAGAGCCACGCATGAGCGGGCCGACCGGCGAGAAGTCGCGTGCGATCTTGCGGTCCAGAATGCCGATACCGCTCGTACGCTCAATAAAGTTGGGCGTGGAAAGCAAGACGTCGACGAGCTCCTGGACCTCGGAGCGCAGCTGGTGGATGGTCGTGAGCGTGGAGAGCTTCTGCTCGGCCAAGATGTCGCGACGCACGCCACCGATCACATTGAGGCCGTAGGTCTTGCGGTGGCCGGAGAGTTTCTCGGCCAGGTCCATGGACTTCTCGCGAACGCGGAAGAACTGCTGGAAGCCGGAATCGAAGCCGGTGTAGTGCGATGCGAGGCCAATGTTGAGCAGGTGCGAGTGCAGGCGCTCGACCTCGAGCATGATGGCGCGGATGTACTGCGCGCGCGGCGGGACGTGAATGCCCTGGGCGCGCTCGACAGCCTCGGCGTAGGCCACCGAGTGGGCGCAGCCGCAGATACCGCAGATACGGTCGGCAAGGAACGTCACGGCATCATAGTTCAGGCGCGTCTCGGCGACCTTCTCCATACCGCGATGCACGTAGAACAGGCGGTAGTCGGCATCGACGATCGTCTCGCCCTCCACGAACAGGCGGAAGTGGCCGGGCTCGTCGGAGGTGATGTGCAGCGGTCCCATGGGGACGAGCGTAGTCTCCTTGCCCTTGGTGTCGGCCAGGAATTCGTAGTTTTCCATGTCGCTCGCGGGGGCGGGGCGGAAACGGTAATCCATCGAATCCTTGCGCAACGGGTACAGCCCGCTGGGCCAATCGTCGGGCAGCACCAGGCGACGACGATCGGGCAGGCCCTCGGGGATCAGGCCAAACATATCGCGCAGCTCGCGCTCGCCCCACACGCAGGCGGGGACGAACGGCGTCACGGACGGGAACGTCATCTTGGCGGGGTCGACCTCGGCACGCACGGTAACCCAGCCGGGGTCCTCCCCCTCCATGGAGATGACGTAGTACACGGCGTAACGGCCGCACAGGCTGCGCTCGTCGTTGCCGACAATCACAGGAATCCAGCCGTAGCGCTCGTAATACAGGTAGTGGACGGCCTCGGGCAGCTTGTCCTGCTTGACGGTAATCGTCAGCTGGTCCTCGCACTGCCACTCGACCTTCTCGATAGCGCCCGGCACTGCAGCACGCAGGGCCTCGACGTGGCTTTCGCAGCGACGAGCGTAGTCCTTCTTTTCAGGTTCTGCCATGGTGCTAATTCACCTCACTTGTCTTGGTCTGGGAACTGAACACCATGCGGTAGAGAGGGGCCTCGTGGAGCTCTTCGACGCTCTGGTTCAAAACGACGGACGTTGCATCCTCGACGCCGCTCGTGATGGCGACCGGGGTGGCGATACCGAACCACATGACCACGATCGCGAGGGCGATCTCGGGGATGATCATGAGGGCGGGCACCTCGTGGCGCTTCATGCCCTCGGGCGCCTTGCCGAAGATGGACTTGAGCGCGATGCCGGTAAGGGCGAAGTACACGCCGGTGAGGCCGATGGCCACGAGCACGACCACCCAGATGGGACCGGACTGAACGCCGGCCACGAAGGTGAGGAACTCGGAGATGAACAGGGCGAACGGCGGGAAGGCGGCGAGCGCGAGCAGGGCGATGATGGTGAGCGCTGCCGTGACGGGAGCGATCTCGACGACGCCCTTGATCTTGTTCAGGTCGCGGGTGTGGTAGATGTGCTGGATGTTACCGGCCATGCAGAAGGCGAGCGCCTTCGTGAAGCCGTGGAAGATGCAGTGCAGCAGGCAGGCGGCGATACCGAGCGGGCCACCGATACCCAGGCACAGCGCGACCACGCCGACGTTGTCGACGGAGGAGTACGCGAAGCGGCGCTTGATATCGTCCTGCTTGAAGATGCACAGGGCAGCCACCAGGATGGACAGCGTGCCCAGGATGAGCAGGAGCGTTCGCGGATAGGTGTCGCCCACCGTGATGATGGACAGGGAGTAGAAGCGGATGATCACCAGCATGGCGCACTTGAGCAGCACGCCCGAGAGCAGCGCGGAGACCGGGCTCGGAGCCTGGGAGTGCGCGTCGGGCAGCCAGGTGTGCATGGGGAACAGGCCCGCCTTGGTGCCGAAGCCGATGACGATGAACGCGAACGCGAGGCGCACGAGCATCGGGTCGAACTGGTCGGCGTAGGGCATGATGGAGGTGAGGAAGGCGGCCTCATGCGCGTTGGGCATGATATCGGCGGCGTTCGCGTAGATGAGCAGCGTGCCGAACAGGCCGAAGGCCACACCGGCGGTGCAGACCATCGCGTACTTCCAAGACGCCTCGAGCGCCTGCTTGTTCTTGTAGATGCCCACGAGGAACACGGTCGACAGCGTAGTGGCCTCGACCGCCGCCCAGGTGAGGATGATGTTGTTGGACAGGCAGGCGAGCAGCATCGTGAAGACGAACAGGCTGAACAGCGCGTAGTACTGCTTGGTGCGCTCGGCCGGCATGGTCTTCTCCTCGATATCGATCTTGATATAGGAGATGGAGTACACGCCGGTGATGAATCCGATGATGCCTACCAGAAGGACGAAGATCGACGAGAGCGAATCGAGATGGAGCCACAGGCCCAAAGCGTCGATATTCTGCCCGCTCGAGAGCATGGTTCCCGCGGTGACGACCGAAAGGACAAGGGTCGCCGCGACGGAGATGGTGTTGAGCCCCGCGAAGACGTTGTAGGACGTCGTCTTGGGGAGCGCAGCCATAATCAGGGAGAACACGAGAGGACAAGCGAGCAGGGCGACCGTCAGCATTGAAACATCCATGGCCTACCCCTTCAATTCGGTCAGGTCGTGGGAGTCGAGCGACTTGGTGTCGTTCCAAATCCTCACGACGACGGCGGACATGATGATGACGGCGAAGATGGCGTCGGTGGCGATGCCGATCTCGATGATCTCGGGGGCCGTGGGCGCGAGCAGAGCGAGCGTCACGTGGCTACCGTTCTCCATAAGGCAGTACCCGAAGATCTGCTTGAGGATGTTGCGCTGGGAGATGATGCACGTGAGGCCGACGAAGAAGTGCGCGAAGCTGATGGCGAGGGCCGGAGTGGCCACCTCGGCGGTGGGCAGGCTCAGGCGCGTGACCACCGCGAAGCAGACGGCCACCTCCAGACCGGTGAGGATGATGGTCCAGGCCGGCTTGATGGAGGAGGTCAGCGTGCTATCGGCAGGCGAACCCATCTTCTTGTAGGCACGGTTGAGAATGAACGGAACGAGGATCACCTTGGTGACGAAGGCCGACGCGGCCCACATGAGAAGCTCGGTGGCACCGGTGGTGAGGCCCAGGGTGAGCAGCACGCCCACCAGGACAACCGACTGGATCGCGTACCACTTGATGGCGGACGGGATGGTCTTCGAGACGACCACCATGGTGGAGGTCACGATCAGAAGACCGCCCAGGATATTGACTAACGAATAACCCATGTCCTACCTCCTAACCCATCCAACTAGAGGACAGAGGACCGGCGACGACGACCATGATCATGAGGACGACGAACACGAACGCCATGGCGCGCGGAAGGGGCTGGCCGGCGGCCACGGTCTCGCTCGGCTCACCGGGCAGGACCTTACCCATCCAACGCAGGAACCATGCGAAGGTGGTGACGGTCTCGACGACCATGACGCACACGAGGACAAAGATGACCGTGTTGGTAGCACCAACCGCGAAGCCACCGGAAATGATCTGGAACTTGGAAAAGAACGTGCTCATGGGGGGCACGCCGGCGATAGCGGTCGCGGCGACCGCAAAGCCCACGCCCGTGACCGGGTACTTCTTCATGAGGCCCTGGATCTTGGGCAGCATACGGGTTCCCAGCGTGAAGCTGAGAGAGCCAGCGATGAGGAAGAACAGGGTCTTGGTGAACGCGTGGTTGAAGATGTGCTCGACGGCGCCGTTAAACGCCATCTGGCTTCCGAACACGGAGAGGCCCAGGCCAAAGAACACGTAGGCGAGCTGCGCGATCGTCGAGAAGGCGAGCAGGCGCTTCATATCCTTCTGGGGCAGGTACATGAGGAAGCCGAAGAGCATGGTCACGACGGCGTCGATGATGGCGACCCAACCGACGATCTCGGGGATATCGCCGGCGCTCGCAAGAGCGCGGGCGAACACGCACACGCCGACCTTAACCATGGACGCGCCATGAAGGTAGGCGGAAACGGGCGTGGGGGCCTCCATTGCGGAGGGCAGCCACATGTAGAGCGGGAACTGGGCGGACTTGGCCCAAGCAGCGAACAGGATGAGCAGCAGCACGACGGTCTTCATACCGGAATCGAGCTGGGAGATCGCGCTCAGCGCGAACGTGCCGGTTCCGGCGAACAGGAAGGCCGCGCCGATGTAGAGTCCCAGAGCGCCGATATGGGTGATGATGAGCGCCTTCATACCGGCCTTCTTGGCCGTGGGCGTCATGTAGTAGCTGATGAGGCCCCAGGAGCACACACCGGTGATCTCGAAGAAAACGAGCTGGCCGACGATGGTGGAGCTGTAGGCGAGACCGGCCATGGCGCCGATGAACGTGGAGAAGTACACGTAGAAGCGACGACGGGGCGCGTCGGGATGCTCCTTATTCTTATCGCTCATGTACGGGAACGAATAGATGACGACGAGCAGGCCGATAGCGACGAACGCGGGTGCGAGCAGCGTGCTCATCCGGTCGAATATGAAACCCATGACCAAGGTCTGGCCCATACTCGCCCAGGTTACATCGACCGCGTTCATGCCGTTTCCGGCAAACGTCGCGGCCAAGCCAACGGAAGCGACCGTGGCGATGCCGCCGGCAAAGGCGCAGATCCATTTAGCGTAGGGACGCGGCAGCATGACGATGAGCAGGGAGCCCAGCATGGGGACGGCGATCGCCACCATGGCAAAGAGGGACAAGCTCGATTCGATTGACATAGTTTCTCCCTTCTCCCTACACGCCTACGACGACGAAGACGAACGCGAGGACCGCGATGCCGACGACGGCCCAGGTCTGGTTACCGAGCACCTTGAAGCGCGAACGGGAAACGGAGTTCTCGAGCACGCCGCAGACGACGAAATCGACCAGGCACTTGACGAGGAAGACGACGGCGCCCACGAGAGCGGTGACGCCGATGGTCGCGGGCTCTCCCCAGGGGATGAAGATGGAGGTGAACCAAGCGACGACCACGACCTGCTTCATGCCCATGGCGAGCTTCATCATGGCCAGGGACGGGCCGGAGAGCTCGGCGAGCGGGCCCTCCTGGAGCTCCTGCTCGGCTTCGGCCTGATCGAACGGAAGCTTGCCGAGCTCCATATAGCAGGCGGCCGCGAAGGCGACGCCGGCGAGGATGACGGCGACGACGCTCGAGACGTTGCCCGTAACGATGTGCTGACCCATGGTCGCAATGTCCGTGGAGCCGCACACGATGGCGACGGTAAACAGCGCGATGAGCATGGACGGCTCGATGAGCACGCTCATGAGGAGCTCGCGGATACCGCCGAAGCCCGCGTAGGCGTTGGAGGAATCCACGCCGGACAGCGCGAAGAAGAAGCGGGACAGCGCGAGCGCGTACATGATGGTGATGGCGTCACCAAAGACGGGCATGGGGCTCTCGAGCGTGAACATGGGCAGGCCCATGGCGAGCATGAACGACACCGCGAGGAACAGCGGCGGCATGATGCGCAGCACGAAGCTCGAGTCGGAACTCACGGACTCGGGACGCGCCATGAGCTTCGCGAGGTCCCGGTAATCCTGAAGGATGGACGGACCGCGGCGATTGTGCATCTTCGCGCGAATCACACGGGCGAGGCCGGAGAAGAAGGGCGCGACCAGCATGACCACGAGGCCCTGCGCTATCGCAAGAACGATGTTCATAATATCCTCTCCCCTCTCTAGACCATGACCACGGCGAGCACGAGGAAGACCACGAGCGCCGCGACGATGTAGCAGATGTATACGGAGTAGTTGCCGCCCTCGATCTTGGAGGCGAGGCCGGCCAGCTTATCGGCACCCTCGCTCGGTGCATCGACCAGAAAGCGGTCGGGCAGGGGCTCAACGCCCTGGGCGACAACGGTGAGCTTCTGGAACACGTGCGCGATGGACCAGCAGATCTTGGTGCATACCGCGCGCAGGGTGTAGAGCGGGCCCATGAAGAGCTCTACGTCTGACGCGAAGCTCGTGGCGACGACGGGCATGTGCTCGTTGGGCTCGTAGCCGCACGCCCAAGGGTCGGTCTTCTTAGCGGGGGCCTTGGTGCCGAGGCAGGACCTCAACACGAACGCGAGGCCGGTGAGGACCACGAGCGCGATGGCGATCGCGGGGGTGGAGGTGGCGGCACCGGAAATCTCGTTCACCAGAGACACGCCCGAGGTGGCTGTGACAGCAGAGCCGGCAAGCACGCTCTGGGCGACGTCGCCCAGAACCGGGGCGATGACGGGAGAGCCGATTCCCAGCACCACGCAGATGGCCGCGAGGAGCATCTGCGAGAACAACATCGGAGCCGGGGACTCCTTGGCGTTCGCGGCCTCCTGGGAACGAGGGCTGCTCGCGAACGAGACGCCGTAGGCCTTCACGAAGCACGTGACGGCCAGGGCACCGGTGATGGCGAGGGCGGCCGCGGAGGCGACGGCGAACACCATGACGACCGGGTCGGAGAGCGTCGAGATGTTGAACAGGGACTGGTAGGTGAACCACTCGGAAACGAAGCCGTTGAGCGGCGGGATAGCCGAGATGGCAAGGGCACCGATGAGGAAGCAGACGGCCGTGACCGGCATACGGCGGAACAGGCCGCCCATCTTCTCCATGTTGCGCGTACCCGTGGCATAGAGCAGGGAGCCCGCGCCGAGGAACAGCTCGCCCTTGAACATGGCGTGGTTGAGCGTGTGGTAGAGGGCGGCCATGAGCGCGATCGTCGCGATGACGTCGTTGCCCAGGGCGTGCGCCGTCATGGACGCGCCGACACCGAGCAAGATGATGCCGATGTTCTCGACGGAGTGGTAGGCCAGCAGGCGCTTAATGTCGTGCTCGTGGAGGGCGTAGACGACGCCCAGGACCGACGAGATGGATCCGAAGACCAGGACCATGAGGCCCCACCAGAGCTGGACGCCCGAACACGCGAGCAGGTCGAGACCGACCTTGAGGATTCCCAGGATGCCGATCTTGATCATGCCGCCGGACATGAGGGCGGACACGTTGGACGGCGCCTCGGGGTGCGCCTGGGGCAGCCAGGAGTGCAGCGGGATGATACCGGCCTTTGCGCCGAATCCGAAGAACGCGAGGACGAAGCACGCGGAGGAGACGGCGGGTCCAAAGTCATGCGTACGGAAATCACTGAAGCTGAAGGAACCGCCCACGCCGTTGGTCATGAGCAGGAAGCTCGCCATGATAAGGACAAAGCCCACGTGCGCGATGACGAAGTAGAGCCAACCGCCCCTAATGGAGTTCTTGTTCTCCTCGATAACGACAAGGAAGTAGCTCGTAAGGGACATGAGCTCAAAGGCGACCAGGAACCAGAACACGTTGTCGGCGGTGATGACGAGCATCATCGAGGCGACGAAGGTGTTCATGAAGAAACCGGCGCGCCCGACCTTGCCCGGGTACTCATCGAAGTAGGACAGACCGTAGATGAAGCCCGCAAAGGCGAGGATTGAGATGAGGACCACGATCAGGCCCGCAAGGCCGTTGAGCAAGAGCTCGAGACGGGCGAACGGGAAAAAGAAGACCGTGTTGAGGGACGAAACGTCGCCAAGCACGGCCTCGAGGCCCGCGATGAACGACAGCACGGCCGCGACGGCGCCGATCAGGCAGCCGGCGGTCTTGGCGGCGTTGTCGGCCTTAATCAGCAGAACCGAGGCGAGCGCACCGATGCACGAGACGGCAAGCGATGCGATAAACAGCGTCATGCTATCCATTGTTTACGCTCCCTTCTGCTTTCTCGGACAGGCCCTGGGCCACAGCGGTAACATCGACGGCCGGACCGTTTTCGATCGAGCGCAGGCGCTTGGCCTCGTCGAGCTCGCGATCGGCCGCGCCGCCCATGACGGTCAGCGCCTTGGTGGGGCACGCCGCCACACAATGCGGGCCGTCCGGATCGAAGGCACACAGGTCGCACTTGACAGCGCAGGTGTACTGGCCAGGAGCCCACGTAAGCAGGCTGCTCAGGGACTTAGGATACGAAGGCGTCGGGTCGCACATGCCTGCGACACCGGCGATAGACGTGCCATCGGGATGGATGGCTCCGAAGGGGCACGCAATGGCGCACAGCCTGCACCCGATGCACTCCTGCTCCTTGACGTGGATGCGATCGCCATCGTGCTCGATGGCATTCACCGGGCAGACCTCGGCGCAGGGGGCACCCTCGCAATGGTGGCAGGCAAGGGCGGCCGAAATACCGCCGGTCTTCACGAGCGCCAGGCGCGGCGTATCCTGAAGACCCTGCATCCGGTGGGCGTCGGCGCAGGCAGACTGGCATGTTCCGCAGCCGATGCACCTCTCCGGATTGATGTCGATGAAGCGGTTCATCCCCACTTCCTTTCAAAATAACGGGCCGGGCTCCCGAACGTACGGGACGCCCGGCCCAAAAAGCCAACGAGAACGGGACTACACGATTTGATTCACGTGCGTCTCGTCGTCGAACTTGGCGGCGCCAGGCTCAACGTCCTGGGGAGCGGCGGCGTCCACCAGAGCCTGCTTGAGCTCGGTGTACTGACGCTCGACCTCGCCCTCGGCCCAGACCTGGTCGGCGATAGCGTCGACCTGGCAGGCGGAGAACTTGTCCTCGGGCGTATGCGAGACCGGGTCGACCTTGTGCATGGTCAGCTCGTTGCACTTGCCGATCCACCACTGGTAGGTCATATAGACCGTGCCCTTGTTGATACGGTCGCTCACGTCGGCGCGGCTGTATACCTGGCCGCGGCGGCTGTGAATCGAGACGATGTCGCCGTTCTTGATACCACGCGCCTGGGCGTCCGCGGGATTCATGCGGACAAAGCCGGGCTCGTCGGCGAGCAGCGCCAGCGTCTTGCAGTTGCCGGTCATCGAGCGGCAGCTGTAGTGGCCGACCTCGCGGACGGTGCACAGGATGAGCGGGTACTCATCGTCGGGAAGCTCAGAGGGCGCCTCCCAGTCGTGCGCCATCAGGTTGGCGCGGCCGTCCTTGGTGGTGAACTTGCCACCAGCGAACATGTCGGGCGTGCCGTGGTCGTTCACATCGGTGCTCTTGACCGGCCACTGGGCGTAGCCGCCCTCGGGAGCCATCTTCTCGTAGGTCGCGCCCACAAAGTTGGGGCACAGGCTAATGCACTCGTTCCAGATCTGCTCGGTGTTGTCGTAGTGCATGGGGTAACCCATACGCGTGGACAGGTCCGCGAAGATCTCCCAGTCGTGACGGCACTCGCCCTTGGGCGGAACGGCCGCGTCAAAGTGCTGGAAGCTACGGTCGGATGCGGTAAAGACACCCTCGTGCTCGCCCCAAGAGGTGGCAGGCAGGATGACGTCGGCGAGCATGGTCGTCTGCGTCATAAAGATGTCCTGGCAAATGAACAGATCCAGCTCGGAGAGCGTCTTGCGCATACCGGCCGAATCGGGCTCGGTCTGCACCGGGTCCTCGCCGTAGTTGTAGAAGCAGTGCACCTTGCCCTCGTCGACCAGGTGGCCCAGGTCGGTGAGCTTGTAGCCCTCCTCGAGCGGGAGCTTTTCCTCGGGCACGCCCCAAGCCTTGGCAAACTTGGCACGCACTGCCGGGTCGGTGACCTTTTGGTAGCCAGGGTACAGGTTGGGCAGCATACCCATATCGCAGGAGCCCTGGACGTTATTCTGGCCACGCACGGGCGCGAGGCCGGAATTGGGTTTGCCGATCTGGCCGGCAACGCAGGCGATGGAGGCGATGGTGTGCACCGTCTTCAGGTTCTGCTTCTGCTGGCATACGCCCATACCCCAGCCAATGATGGCAGAGGGCTTCGCCGTGGCGTACATCTCGGCAGCTTGGTGGATCAACGCGGGCTCGACACCCGTGATGTCCTGTACGGATTCGGGAGTGTAGTTCTTGATGGTCTCCCACCACTCGTCAAAGCCGTTCGTGTGCTCGGCGACGAATTCCTTGTCGTAGAGGCCATCGTTGACCAAGCAGTTGGCAAAGGCATTGAGGAACGCAACGTTGCAACCGTTCTTGATCGGAAGGTAGAGATCGGCGATACGCGCGGTTTCGATATGGCGCGGATCGGCGACGATGATCTTGCAACCCTTTTCTTTGGCTCGCACGATACGCCTTGCGACGATGGGGTGCGAATCGGCAGGGTTATAGCCGAAGAGGAAAATGCAGCCCGCATCCTCCATACCGGGGATGGAGCATGACATGCAACCTGAACCAACCGTGTCCATCAGACCGAGGACAGTAGGGCCGTGTCAAGTACGGGCGCAGTTGTCCACGCTGTGGGTGCCGATGCACGCACGCGTAAACTTCTGCATGACGTAGTTCGCCTCATTGCCGCCGCCTCGCGAAGAGCCGGTGGTCATGACAGCGTTAGGACCATATTCGTCAATTATGGCCTGCATCTTAGATGCGGTGAAATCCAGTGCCTCGTCCCAGCTTACGCGCTCAAGATCCGCGCCCTTAGTGCGACGGATCATCGGGTGCAGTACGCGAGGAGTCAAGATCTTGGTGTCGTTGATGAAGTCGTAGCCGCTCATGCCCTTAAGGCACAGCTCGCTCTGGTTGGTGATGCCGTTGAGCGGTTCGGTACCCACGACCTGGCCGTTTTGGACCAAGAGGTTAAACTGGCAACCGGCGCCGCAGTACGGGCAGATCACTTTATGCTTCTCCATGACACCCTCCTTCCTTTCTCTGTTACCGAATGCTCGGTACCTATTTGACAATCATTGGGCCTGTCGCCCCAACGCTTACGCCTCGTTTTCGATGGTGGCGCGGGCACGCTCGGCAGTCAGTTCTGCCAGGCGCTCCTCGTCTACCAGGGTGAGGCCCTTGGTCGGGCACGCCTCGGCACACGCCGGACCGCCGGGACGGTCCACGCACAGGTCGCACTTGAGCACGAAGCTCTTGGTCTGCGAACCCACGCGAACGTCGCCCATCAAGACCGGAACCTGCGTGGTCGCCACGCTCACGGCGCCAAAGGGGCATGCCATGACGCAGCTCTTGCAGCCGATGCAGTTGTCCTCGTTGACGCCGATGCGATGGTTCTTTGGATCAAAGAACAAGGCGCCCGTAGGACAGGCCTTCGCGCACGGGGCATCCTCGCAGTGATGGCAAGCCACCGGTGCGGAGATCTCGTACGTACGCGTCACGCGCAGGCGCGGCGCGGCGATGTTACCGGGGATGTCGTGCGCCTCGATACACGCCGCCATGCAGGTTTGACACCCAATGCAGCGCGAAGAATCGGCTACGACTCGCTTATTACCCATGTTGTTCACTCCCTCCTGAATCCCATGCCGGAGAGATCCTGTCGACGTTGCCCCGGACCGCCCGTGGTCCGGCATCGACGTATCGAGCGCATGCGGCGAAACATGCACTCGGTAGAGTTTCTCCAACGATATACAGGTTAAATATACGCAGTTGCAGGGGGCAAACTTGAGCATACGACCTGCAATACGGGTGTATTGCAGGGGTTTTGGCAGGTTGGGATTATTCTCTATAAGCTATAAAGGTGAGTGTATTACATGCGTACATCCTGGGGAGATTTCACACTCGTTTATAAAGGATGTAATACGTTTGATATATATTTCGCGCTCATTAACTTGAGTGCAATAAAGCAGTGGCTATAAGATTGGTTATTATTAGCGAATGTTGTATTTGACCATTCATATTGCACGCTCATTAAGGGGGCCAGTGATGTCATCGACGCAAAAACGAGCCATCCTGCAGGTGCGCATTCGCGAAGAGGACAAACAGCATGCCGAGCGCCTCTACGACGCCATGGGCACATCGCTTGCCGAGGCCGTTCGCCTTTTTGTCGCGCAGAGCATTTTGATGCGCAAGCTTCCCTTTCAGCCGGTCGCCGTGCGCTCAAAGGACGGCACCGCCGCCTATGGATCGCTCAAAGCATATGGGGACCCCAATCGCCGCTCCGAGGAGCGCAATGCCTGGATTGAGTACCTTGCTACAGAATGCGACGATTCGATTTTGGGTCCCGAGGAAGTAGATATCCATGAGTAGCACCATCATCGACGAGACCGTCATCCTGCGCTACCTGCTTAATGACGACGAAGTTCTATCACCGCGCGCCGCCAAGGTCATCGCCACGCGCACCGCTCGTGTCTATCCCGAAATCATCACGCGCGTCGTGGTCACGCTGCGCGACGTCTATAAGGTTCCCCGCGTTGAAATTGCTGCGGCCATGAAGAAGCTGCTCGATGACGTCATGGTCGACGAGCCCACCGTTGTCTCCCTTGCTATCAAACTCTTTGGCAAGACCCATATGGACTTTACCGACTGCCTCCTCGCAGCCCGAACCGCCATCTACAACGATGATGTCGTGAGCTTTGGCAAGCCCATCATCCAAGGCATGATCGATTACCGCCGCCAGCGCCAAACCGCTGCCGACGCTCGCGACCGCGCCGCCGAAGCCCGCAGTCACAGCACCGACACCACCATCGACAAGCTCCGCCACCAATCCCGCCACTAGCACCATCCCCCCTAAGTTGCGGTGAAATAGTTCCTGGATTTAGGCTTATTCGAGCTTTTCAGGAACTATTTCACCGCAACTTTCTGTAAGGGTGGTTTTTAGTGCCGCCGAGGGGCACTAATCAACCGTTTGCCGATATGTTTGACTCTGACTCATGACTCTGACCTGCCCCGTCAAGCTTTTGGTCAGTTCATGGCAAGGTCTGGCGGACCAAATATGGGATAGCGTAGTGTCATTCACTCCCCCTCGAGACCATGGGGTCGAAAATGAGTCATGATAAACGCTGCTCCAAACCGCAAGCAGAGCTGTTCTTCCGGTTATTCGAGGCCCATCATGGCGGACACCTGTTTGTAGCTACCAGAAAATGGGATGAGCGCTGTGCCTACGCGCTCATGCAAAAAGAGATGATTGTTCGACTCTACAACCATGTCTACGCTGATCCCGCGTATTGGAATGACCTCGGCGTCGAAGATCGCATCTTTCAATTGGCATCCGCTATTGCGGTCGTTGAACCGGATGCCGTGTTTTGTGGAGCAACGGCGGCACTGCTCTATGGCGTCGGTTCTGCATATTCCCTTCTCGACAAGGTGCAAGTGCTGCTGCCGCGTTCCACCAGACGCGATATGTACGAATTCGTTGAATACCGACGCTGGCGGGCGGGCAACGTATGGCAGCTCGGCCCGTTTACGTTAACGGATCCATATCGCACGGTGGTCGACATCGCCCGAACGAGCGCTTTTCGATATGCACTAGGCTATGTCGACGGGCTGGCTCGTGAGTACGGTGTCGAGCGTGAAGAATTGCGTGCATATGCACAAGCGAACTGCCGCGGACTGCACGGCATTGCGCGCGCATTTAACGTTTTTGAACACATGGATGGCAGATCGGATAACGGTGGAGAATCCGAGGCACGGGCGGCAATGATTCTGGCGGGAGTTGCCGCTCCCGAACTTCAGGTTGAAATCACTCGACCGGGAAACGCCGGCTATTATTTGGCAGATTACGGCTGGCAGATGCCAAACGGCTCTTGGATGCTGGCTGAGCTGCATGGACTAGGCAAGTTTGAGGACGATGCCCAAAATGATCCGGAACATACTGCGGCAAAAACCTATCGAGCTGCCCTTATGCGCGATGCGAACCTGCGTGCCATGGGCCACAACGTCATTCATTTCAAGCTCTCAGACACCTACGATGTCAAAACGTTCGGCTCCATGATTCGCGGCTACGGTATACCAACCACAAAACCCTACGCAGACTCCTGACCGGCTGCCCTCATCTTCTCGACAACAGAACCCATCATCGAACCAGCCCGCTCGGCCTCAATAAGTTGCGGTGAAATAGTTCCTGGATAACAGCTTTTGTGGCTAATCCAGGAACTATTTCACCGCAACTTAGAAGGGGATGTGGGGTCCCCGGCATGTATATGAAAACGGCTCTGGTCCCAAAAGGAGCCAAAGCCGTTAAAGATATCCTATGGAGCGGGCGACGGGAATCGAACCCGCGTCATCAGCTTGGAAGGCTGGGGTTCTACCATTGAACTACGCCCGCAAGATATGGTCGGGACGACAGGATTTGAACCTGCGACATCCTGCTCCCAAAGCAGGCGCGCTACCAAACTGCGCCACGTCCCGAAGGTGTTGAGCAGCTAAGGTCTAAACCTTGCGTGTCCCAAAGCGAAGGAAATTATAGGGGAGACTCCCCGCCCGTGCAAGCGCAGAAACCCTAGCTCCTCGAATGTGCGACAAAACGACTATGGAGCAGACCGATCACAAAGGCAACCACGGCAACCGGCGCCCACGCGGCACCGATGTCAGCCAGGGGTAGCGCATCAAAGGGTAGCCACGTGCCCACAAAGAACGCATCGCGGACCGAGGTGATCACACTCTGCACAGCAACCACGCCGCCGACCCACACCCACACCTGCGGATGAGCGTCGCAAAAGCCGTGCACCAGGCCCATCAGTACCAGTACGATGGCAACGGGATACAAGGCGTTGAGCATAGGCACCGAGAACATAAGAATCACGTCGAGGCCCACGTTGGAGAGCACGCACGAAAACGCCGCGAACACAAAGGCGAGAATCGCAAAGGGGCGGCGCATGGCCTCCTCGGAAACATCCGCTCCCCCTTCGACCACATACGTCTCGCAGAAGTAACGCGAGCAGCAGCTGATAAGGCCAATGCACACGTTCATGCAGGCGAGAAAGAAGATGGCGAAGACCACGACCGTGCCGGCAAGGCCAAAGTGCATGGAGGCAGAGCGGGCAAGGATGGCGGCGCCGTTGGTAGCGTCGGGCATCACGGTGCCGAGCTGCATACCGGCAAGCCCCAAGCCGCAGTAGATGATGGCCATGAGCACGCCCGCGATCACACCGGAACGCGAAATCTCGAAGGCCACGCGTTTGTCATCGGTAACACCCAACTCGTGGATGGTCTCGGCGATGATGATGCCGAAGGCGAGTGACGCGAGCAGGTCCATGGTCTGATAGCCGGTCAAGAAGCCCTGCACGGCGGCACCTGCATCGTAGGGAGCCTGAGGCGCGGCAGCCGGTCCCAGCGGCGAAATCACGGCAGCACCCACGACCAGCACGATGAGCGCAATGAGCGCGGGGCCCGTAATGCGGCCGAGCACGCGCGTGATGACACCCGGGCGCAGCGTGAGCACAAACGCGACGACGAAGAACCAGATGGCAAACACCAGACGTGCTACGCCGAGCGAAACGCCCTCGGGCAGCAGCGGCACCAGCATCTCGAACGCCGTAGAGCTTGTGCGCGGAATGGCCAGGCACGGACCGATGGCCAGGTAGACCGCCGCAACGAAAAATTCGCCAAACTTAGGATGAACGCGGCCGGCAAGCTCGCGCGCCGTGCCGGCGAGCGCGACGGCGATAAAGCCCATAACAGGCAGACCGATAGCGGCAATCAAAAAGCCGATCATGGCAAGCGGCGTGGCCGTGCCGGCCTGAAGTGTCAGCAACGGCGGAATGATGAGGTTGCCGGCGCCAAAGAGCATCGAGAACAGCGCAATGCCGACGGTAACGACATGGTCGGAGCGCAGGCCGCGCGGGGCGGATGAGGCCATAGGCACACCTTTCGGGTCGAAACAAAAACGGGACGGGCAAAAGACCCGTCCCGCAAGTATATACGCTCTAGCAGGCTAAATCGCGCAAAGCGTCAATCGCGGTGTCGACTTCCTCGTCCGTGTTGAAATACCCAAACGAGAAGCGAACGACGCCCTGGCGCTCGGTCCCGAGCGCGCGGTGCATGAGCGGGGCACAATGGGCACCGGGACGGGTCGCAATCCCCCACCCTTGCATGAGCGCATCCGAGATCTCGGCCGAATCGATATCGCCCACGTTGAGCGACACAATTGCAGAGCGCGTCGGCTGGTCAAAGGCGCCGTAAAGCTTGATCTCCGGGATTTCGCGCACGCCGGCAAGAAAGCGATTAGCGAGCGCACGCTCGCTGGAAGCAATCGCCTCGACCCCACCCTGGGCCTCGATAAAGTCGAGACCAGCGGATAGGCCCGCTATGCCGTGACCGTTGAGCGTGCCCGCCTCGAGGCGCGTGGGCCACTCAAGCGGCTGCAGCGCATCGAAGCTGTGCACGCCCGTGCCGCCCATGGCCCACGGAGCCACGTCAATGCCCTCCGCCACGGCCAGGCCGCCGGTGCCTTGGGGTCCCATGAGCCCCTTGTGGCCGGTAAAACACACGACGTCGAGCCCCATGGTATCCATGTCAATCTTCGCCGTACCGGCAGACTGAGAGGCGTCGACGATAACCAGCGCGCCGGCCGCATGAGCCACAGCCGCCACACGTGCAACATCAACGGAGTTGCCGGTCACATTGGAGGCGTGCGTCACCACCACGGCACGCGTGCCCGGCGTGACCAGCTGCTCGAGCTCGTCGTAGTCGAGTACGCCGTTCGCGTCGCAGCCCGCACGCTCAACGGTCACGCCCCGCTCTGCCGTCAGGCGGTTGAGCGGGCGCAGCACGGAGTTGTGCTCAAGCACCGTTGTGACCACGCGGTCGCCGGGACGCACCACGCCGTTAATCGCCGTGTTGAGCGCCGCCGTAGAGTTGGGCGTAAAACAAACATGGTCCGCCCTCGGGCAGCCCAGCAAGCGCGCAAGCTTGGCACGGCAAGCATGAATCGTACGAGCGGCATCGAGGGCACCCGACGTGGCCCCGCGCCCGGCATTACCGAGCGAACACATCGCCTGCGTCACGGCATCGATCACCGTCTGCGGCTTATGCATGGTCGTCGCCGCGTTATCCAGGTAGATCATCGCACGACCTCCCACATGTCGATTACCGTAAAGCCCTCGGTGGGGACGCCCGCCGCGGCAAGCTCGCCGCGCAGCAGGTCCTCATCCGAAGGCAGCGCCTTCCACGCCAAGCCGCAGCCGGCAGCGACCTCCCCGGGCACGGGAATCGTGCGCCCGGGAAGGCCGCGCTCGACGCATAGGGTCTCGCACCCCATGGCGGCCGCCGTGGTAGGAAACGTGATGACAAGCGCCGGGCGCTTTTCTCTCATGGCAATCCCGCCCAAACGCTACGGGCGCACGACGCGCACGGCCTGCTCCATCTTCTCCACGATCACGTACATGTTGGTGACCTCGCCCACCGCAAGCTGGTCTTTAATGCCATAGTGATCGAGGCAGGTACCGCAGGTGAGAATCTCGACGCCCTGCTCGGCCAGTCCCTTCAGGTCGTCGAGCACCGGCGAGCCCTCGACGGTGAGCTTGGCGCCGCCGTTGTAGAACAACATGGTCGCGGGCAGCTCCTCCTGCTGCGTCACGGCAAAGATAAACGCCTTCATGAGCTTGTGGCCCAGTTCGTCGTCGCCGCGGCCCATGCAGTCGGTGTAGACGGAAATGACGAGCTTGCCCTTGCCGGCGCTGGCGTCGCAGAAAACGGCACCGTCCTGCTCGGGGTCCGCAACGGCCACGGCACCGGCGGTCGCGACGGTCACGTGCCACTCGGCGTCAGAAACCTTCTCGACCGAGGCCGTGCAGCCCTTCTCCTGCGCCATCTTGGAGATGTTCTTGACGGCGGTCTCGTTATCGACCGAGGTCACGACGGCGCCCTCGCCATCGAGCTGCTTCAGGGCTTTGAGCGTCTTGACGACGGGCAGCGGGCAGGCATCGCCCATGGCATTGACTTCAATTCTGGTAGACATAGTTACATCCTTTCAAAAGGGACCGCCCAGAACAGTAGGCGGTCGCATAAACGGTTTTCCTTAATGCACAACGTGGACGGCAGGACCGCCTGGCACCGGCTCGCACACGCGACCGACGACGGCGGCGATACGTCCTTCGGCATGTAGGCGGCGCGCAAGCTCATCCACATCGGCAGCAGGTGCCGCGATAAGCAGGCCGCCAGACGTCTGCGGATCGTACAGCGCGTCGAGCATGCCCGGCTCCAGGTCATCGTCAGCCGTCACGCGCGGGCCAAAGAAGTCCTGGTTGCGGTAGGAGCCCGCGGGGATAATGCCCAGACGCGCCATGTCGAGCACCTGGTCAAAGAGCGGCACCGCCCCCGACGCAAGCTCAACCTGCACGCCCGAGCCCTCGGCCATCTCGCACGCGTGCCCGATCAGGCCAAAGCCCGTAATGTCGGTGCAGCCGTGAAGCTCAAGCCCCTCGGCCAGACGAATCGGCGCCTCGTTGAGGGTGCGCATCGAGTCAAACATGGCTGCGGCCTCGTCCTGCTCGATGAGCTCGCCCTTAATGGCCGTGGTGATGATGCCCGAGCCGATCGCCTTGGTCAGCAGCAGAACATCGCCTGCGCGTGCGCCGCTGTTGGCGAGCATGCGGTCGAGCGCGACAAAACCGCTCACGGACAGCCCGTACTTGGGCTCGTCGTCGTTGATGGTGTGGCCGCCCGCGATGGAGCAACCCGCCTCGACGCACTTGTCGGCGCCGCCCGCCAGAATCTGACCGGCAACTTCAACGCCCAGACAACTGGGTATGCAGAGCAGGTTCATAGCATGGCTCGGCCGCCCGCCCATGGCGTAGATGTCCGACAGCGAGTTGGCTGCGGCAATCTGGCCAAACAGAAACGGGTCGTCGACCATCGGCGGAAAGAAGTCGATGGACTGCACGAGCCCCAGGTTCTCCCCTACGCGAAAGACGCTCGCATCGTCGGAGGTATCGAACCCCACGAGCAGGTTGTCGTTATGCACATTGGGCAAGTCGCCCAGGACCTGGGCGAGGGCTCTAGGAGCCAACTTAGCAGCTCAACCAGAGGCAGCGGTCATCTGCGTGAGCTTAATAACATCGTCAGCCATCGATTCCTCCTCTCATAGGTCAATCAGTTCCTCCCAGTATACGCATGGCGGCGCCGAGAGCGGACGGCGAATGACACCGCCCCTTACATGAGCGCCTGGGCTCGAATGGCCGCGCCGATCGCTCCGGCAAAGCGAGCCTGGGGCGAGGTGGTCACGGGTGCGCCCAAAAGTTCGCCCAGACGCTCCACCACATAGGCGTTCTCGCACAGGCCACCGGTCAGATAGTACGGGGCGACCGCTGCCTGCCCGGCCATAGTGGCCACGCGCGACACGACACTCTCGATCACGCCGCGCGCAATGTTCTCGCGCGGCTCGCCACGACCGATCAGGCTGATGACCTCGCTTTCGGCAAAGACCGTGCACATGCTGGATATCTTGGTGGGCTCACCGGAACGCGCAAGGTCGGCCATCTGCTGCTGGGAAATGCCTAGGCGGTCGGCCATGATCTCCAAAAAGCGCCCCGTGCCGGCGGCGCACTTGTCGTTCATGGCAAACTTGGCCACGCGGCCACTTTTAAGCTGAATGACCTTAGTGTCCTGACCGCCCACGTCGATCACCGTGCCGTGATCGCCGAACAGGCGCACGGCACCGGTGCCGTGACAGGTGATCTCAGTCACGACCTTGTGCGCATAGGGCACGGCGACACGGCCGTAGCCAGTCGCGATCACGCGCACGTCGTCGGCAGCCACGTCATAGCCAGCCGCTGCCAGTGCCTCGCGCAGCCGCTCGGAAGCATCGACCGAGGAGAACCCGGTTGGCTGCACGCACGTCCACGCCACCGAACCCTCCCCGTCGACCACAGCGGCCTTAGCCGCCGTAGACCCGATATCGATCCCGATCCCTATCATGGCTCTCTCCCAATCTAAACATCAAAGATAGCGGCGCGTTCAGGCGCCTTAGCTCTAGGTTTCTCAGGTGCCGGAGATTGCCCCGAAAGAGGAGCGCAGCGTACTTTGGGTACGCAAGCGACGGTTTGAGGAGCAAGATCCGGTGCCTGAGGAAGCTAGAGGGTTTCGATGAAGGCGGCGATGCGGGTCTCGATCTGACCCATGTCGCCGTTGCTGTAATCGGTCTCGATCTTCATGTACGGAATACCCGCACCCTCGACAGCCTCCTGCATGCGGGCACTCTCCACGTTAAAGGTGTGGCAGGCCTGGAGCACGTTTTCGACCACGCCATCGACGTGATACTTCTCGCACATGGCCAGCGCGTTTTCCATACGACCGTCATTGGGCGTCATGACCGAGCAGTTGATGTCCAGGTAGCGGTCGGCGATGGCGCGAAGGATGTCGGGAGCCTCCGGGTCGATCATCATGGCCGCCGTGCGCTCGCCCGAGCAGTCGTCCATGCACACGACCACACCGCCGTTGGACTCGATGGTGCGACCGATCTTGTTGATCACGCCGCCCACCGGGCACCCGGTGATCAGAATGCGCTTGGCATCCGCCGCAACCGGGCGCTCGCCCGCGTCGTAGGCCTCGCGCAGCTTGGCAACCTTATGCTCCAGCTGCTGCGTATAGGCCTCGATATCAAAGCTGAACGTACCGGCGAACATGGTGCTCATCAGGTCGACGCCGCTCATGGCCGCCGGCTGGTTGGCCTGCAGCGCAAACATCTCGAGCTGGGCCGCACGCAAGCGGTTGCGACGACGGACGGCAGCGCGCAGGTCATCGTCGGTAATCGTGATGCCGTAGAAGCCCTCGAGCTCCTCCTTGAGCAGGCAGCACTCCTCGTACCAGCCCTCGCGCTCGTAGGCACGGTCGCGACCCTGCGGAAGATGCAGAATGTGCGTGCGCTTGAGCTCGTTGAGCAGCTCGTACATCTTCTTTTTGCCGTCGCAGGTGGTCTCGCCGATGATCATGTCGCTAAAGTACGTAAACGGGCACTTTTGCGAGTAGGCAAAGCCATAGGTCGACTTGATGAGCGGGCAGAGATTTGCCGGCAGCACCTTCTCGGCCTCGGGAATCACCTCATCGGACGTACCGCACAGAGCCACGCTCGAGGCGCCCGCGGCATCGATAATCTCGAGCGGCGTGTAGCTGCACAGAAAACCGATCAGGCGATTACCGGCCTGCTTGTAATCCTTGACGCGAATAAACGCCGCCTTGCGCTGCTCGTTGAACTCCTCAAACGTGGACGGCAACGGCTGCTCAATATATTCCGGCATATAGCTCCTTAACAAACCTTTTAACCAACCAAGGAAACGGCTTTCCCAGGTGCCCGAGGTTGCCGTGAAAGAGAAGCGCCGCGTACTTTGGTACGCAAGCGACGGTTTGAACGGCAAGACCGGGTGCCTGGGGAAGCCGCCGAGACGGATAGCTCTAAATGGTTTCCAAGAAAGCCTCGATCCTGGTTTGCAGCTGACCTGCGTCCTCGCCGGCGTAGTCGGTCGTGATGTGCATAAACGGAATGCCGGCCTCCTCGGCGGCCTTCTCCACGGCAAACGACTCCATCTCGTAGAGCGTGCAGAACTGCAGAGCCACGTCGACGATGCCGTCGGCATGCAGGTCCTTGGCCATCTGGACAATGTCCTTCATACGCTGGTCGTTGGGCGTAAAGACGGCGCAGTTGATCCTAAAGTAGCGCTCGGCGATGGCATCGAGCATCTCGTCGACCGTCTCGCCGGACTCGTCGACCAGGTCCTTGTAGTAGCGCGAGCCCGTGCAGGACTCCTCGCCTACCACAACGCCGCCGGCCTTCTCGATAAGGTTGAACAGCTTCCAGTTGGGCACGGCCATGGGCGTACCGGTGTACAGGATGCGCTTGGTCCCCTTGGGTGCCACGCCCTCGCCGGCCTCGACACGCTGCTCGCACTCAGCCGCCATATCGTTGATGGCTCCGGTCAGACGCGGTGTGTCGTCCATAAAGGCGGCCTGAACGGTCAGCAGGCTGTCGAGACCGCTGATGGGCGCAGGGTCGGCAGCGCGGGTCGCAGCGAGGCGCTGCAGGGCGCGGCGCTTCTCATTGACGGCGTGGATGGCAGCCTTCAGGCCCTCGGGCGTAATCTTGACGCCGCACTCGTCCTCGATCTTGGCGGCGAGCTTCTTGACCTCGGCCTTCCAGGTCACGAGCGTCGACTCGTCGTGCACGTTGGGAATATCCATGACGTACATGTTCTTTTGCGTGGCAAAGAACTCGTAGGCTTTCTTCTTACCGTCGCAGGTGTTCTCGCCTACCACCAGGTCACTCGACTCAATGTAGGGGCAGACCTCGCCCAGCTTAAAGCCGGCAAAGCTCTTGATAAGCGGGCAGGTGTTGCGCGGCAGGTGCTCCTCGACCTTATCGGTTGCCCAATCGGCACCCGAGCACAGGCCCACGGGAATGCCGTCACAGGCAAGCACGATCTCCTCGGGCACGTACACGCAGAACGAGCCGACGATCTTGGTGGCCTCGCCGGCCTCCTTCTTGTCGAGCATCTCCTTAATACGGCCGCTATGGATGTTGGTGGCCACAAAGTCCAGGTAGGACGTGGACTTGGGGCGATTGTGCTGCATCAGAAACATATCGCCGTACATCTGACCCACGGCGCCCAGCAGCATGTCGTGGTCGGCAAGATTCATGCCGAGGCTCTCCCACATCGGATGGAAATCGAATTCTTCAGCCATGACGGTTCCCCTCTCGAACCAAAATTGAATAGCTACGGTATTGCTGCACGGTGGGTGGCGAAAACCCAGCCGTGCTCAAACCCGGAATTTTGGGGAACCCGCTTTGCGGTCGATTATTTAGTTGTGCGTCGTCTCTCCCGGAGCCGTGAACATACCTGCTCATATGCGGCTCCGAGCCATATACAGGGCGCGCGCGGCAACGCGACGCGAATATGTCTTCTGCAGCATCGGCGCGCCCTCCTTTTCTCGTCGAAGGTAACTATATCAACGGTTGTCGTCAAGACGAACACCGCCGACACGCGTACGACAACGTTGGGATGTGAGCATCTCGCTGTCTGATAATTAATTATCAGACTGATAAGGTTTAGTCATGTAGAAATCGGCGAACGGCGAAGTGAAAACAAAGCGGTCGAGGACTACCTCCTCGACCGCATCGCACCCGCATTATCGGCAAACGAGATGGATCCTGCTTGCATCAAAATGCATGCGCAGAGTCTCACCCGCCTGCGGCAGCTCTTCCACGGGTACACTCACCTTATTCACCTTCCACTGCAGACGCGTGGGCGCATCAGCACGCGGCACGTCCAGCAGCACCAGCCGCTCAAAGCGCGAATCGCTCACACGGGCCACGTGCAAATCGTAGCTGTTGCGACCGCGCTCCGCGCGATTGTCAACATGGAAGTAGCTCGCACGAATACCGAGGTACGTCACGTTATCGGGAACCTCATGGCCCACGTTAAAGGTCATGCCCCAGTCCAGGGCTTCAACTTCCTGAGACCCGATCTTGCGCGCCCGGCTTGTGTTCTTGCAGCCCGTCAGGCGCAGTGCCGCCAGCGTCTGCGGACGGCGGACCACGTCCTCGACGGAGCCGATCTCCTCAACATGCCCGTCGTGCATCACGCAGATGCGCCCGCACAGGCGGCACGCTTCGTCGATGTCGTGGCTCACGTAGAGCACGGTGCGGTTGCATACATCGAACAGGTCGAGCATGTTCTGTTCGAGGGCGCTCTTAAGATAGGAATCGAGTGCGCTCATGGGCTCGTCGAACATAAAAATGCCCGGATGCGCCGCCACCATGCGGGCAAGCGCCACACGTTGTTGCTGACCGCCCGAGAGTCGCGCGGGATAGCGGTCGGCAAAATCGGACAGACCGAAAATGCCCAGATAGCGCTCGGCGAGCTTTTTGCGCGCGGCGGCGTCGCCCGCATCCTTTACACCGGCGCATACGTTATCGGCCACCGTCATGTTGGG
The DNA here is from genome assembly GCA_902491565.1 of uncultured Collinsella sp. Lineage (GTDB taxonomy): Bacteria > Actinomycetota > Coriobacteriia > Coriobacteriales > Coriobacteriaceae > Collinsella. The sequence continues at coordinate 184,048 of CABUIE010000001.1, read as the reverse complement.
AAACAGCTGATAGTTTTGGAACAGCAGGGCGCATTTTCGCTCCTGGGGCGACAGGTTGATGCCCGTCGCCGAGTCAAAAAAGGTCACGCCGTTGACGACGATCTTGCCCTCGTCGGGCGTCTCCACGCCGGCGATGCAGCGCAGCGTACAGCTCTTGCCACAACCCGAGGCACCGAGCAGCGCCACACGATCCTCGCCGGCCTCAAGCTGCATGTCGAGCATAAACCCGGGATAGCGCTTTTTGATATCCAGAACGAGCGACATGGCCTATCGACCTCCCTGCAAAGCGGCATCATCGCGCATGAGCTCGGCCAGCGCCTCGCGATCGATACGCAAGGCATCGCCGCCCGCCGGGTCGAGCGAATCGCCCTGTCCGGCAAGATCTTTGATCCGCTTGCGCTCCGCACGGGAAAGGCCCCGCTCGCGATACTTTTGCGAATGAGCGGTGTACATGTTAATGAACAGGATGACCAGGAAGCTGAACGCAATTACGACCACGACCCAGAAGAGCGCGACCGACGTATTGCCGCCCATCCACTCAAAATAGATGGCGATGGGGATGGTCTGCGTAATGCCGGCGTAGTTGCCCGCAAAGAACAGCGTGCAGCCAAACTCTCCCATCGCGCGGGCAAAGGCGAGGACCGTACCAGCAGCAATAGAAGGCCACCCAAGCGGCATCATAAGCTTGGCAAAGATGCGACGCTCGGACCATCCCAGGGTTCGCGCGGCGTCAAGCATCTGCGTGTCGAGGCTCTCAAAGGCGCCGAGCGCCGTACGGTAGACCAGGGGGAACGATACCACCACGGCAGAGATCACCGCCGCCGGCCACGTAAAGACAATCGAGACGCCGTGCGCAATCAGCCACTGGCCCACCCCGGTCGAGCGACCAAACAGCATAAGCAGCAAAAAGCCGCAGACCGTGGGCGGCAACACCATGGGGATGGTAAAGACCGAGTCGAGCAGGCCCTTGATGCGACTCGAGGTACCCATAGTCTTCCACGCGGCGAACAGGCCCAGCGCAAGGGAGATCACCAGGGCAAGGCCGCTCGTTTTAATGGACACCCAAAACGGGCGATAGTCGATGTCGCCCAAAAAGGAGACCAGAGAGGTCAAGGGCCCTTGCTCATCCCGCAACATGACAGACGACGCCTCTACCATTTGAGCGCTATCAAGCCAACGCGCGCCGCCCTTGGCATCACCCGAGGCTGATGCAATCACCACATAGCGGTCCCCATCCGCACCGCGCTCATCAAAGCCATAGGTATACCCGCCGGCATCAAACGTTGTTTCCGCCGTGACATACCAAGGAAGATCCACGTCCCCCAGCCGCGCACCTCCCATGCAGTTTGCGCTGTCGAGGTCACAGACGAGGGCCTTGAGACCCGATACGCACTCGTTGTCCTGCGGATCCAATCCATACTTCTCGACCGCCTTGGGCGATATCCACGCCACAACGCGATCGGCAGCAGGCGCCACTACAAGGTCCACATCCTCGTCAACGGGAAACCGGTAGCCCTCAGGCTGGCCCTCCATGGCACGAGCGGTCCCCTTCGCCAACCGCTCAAAACCCTCGATTCCATAGGAAAGCCCATGAGCGGTCGCAGCAACCTGGGCCCCGTCCTCGGCGTCCCCGGCAAACGCAAATCCCGGCACCCAGCAAAGCGCGAAGGTCAAAGCACAGGCGACAAGCATGCGGAATCTATTAAGCACGAAAAGCTCCAAGCGAATACAAGGACGGAGTGAAACACAAAACGATGGAATTATCGCGCCAAGCCGCACTACGCGGAAAGCTCAAAGCCGTACTTAGCCCAAATCTTCTGAGCCTTCTTGTTGGACAGGCAAAAGTCGATAAACGCCTTGGCCTCGTCGGCGTGCTCGGAGCCATCGGCGACAGCACCCGGGTACACGATGGGCTTGTGCGAATCCTCAGGACACACGAAGGCCTCCTCGATGCCGTCGTAGCGGAAGATATCGGAGCTGTAGACAAAACCCGCCACGCAGTCGCCTGTAGAGACGTAAGACGCAGCGGTGCCGACCTTGTCGGCCAGGGCTACCTTGTCGGCGAGCTCGGGCGCGTACTCGCCGTCGTCGCCCTCGGTACCGGTATAGAGGCCCACGGAAGCCAGCGCCTGGTTGGCGTACTTGCCGGCGGGGACGGTCTTGGCGTCGCCGATGGCAATCTTACCGTCCAGATTCGCGACGTCGGCGATGGCCTCGACCTTAGTATCGGAGCCCTCGGCGCGAATGATCACGAGGTCGTTGACGAACATGTCCTCACGCGTGTCGGCATCGACGAGCTCGGCGGCTTCGGCGTCGTCCATGGTGCCCTTGGAGGCCGTGATGAGCACGTCGACGGCGGCACCGGCGCGCATCTGCTCGACAAGGTCGCCAGACGCCTTAAACTGCGTGTCGGCAAACGTGGTGCCGGTCTGCTCGGTGTAGAGCTCCTGAACCTCGGGCAGAGCTTTCTCGAGCGAGTTAGCGGCAAAGACCTGCAGCTCGACAGCCTTCTTCTTAGAGGAAGACTTGACGGAGCCGGCATCGGAACCAGCGGGCTCGGACGTCTTGTTGCCCGAGCAGCCGGCAAGGCCAAGGCCGGCGGCAGCGGCAGCAGAAAGCGAGACAAAACCGCGGCGTGAAACCATATCGAACATATTCAACCCTTTCGAACGCTATGCCCGGGCACCCCGCCGCAGGCTTTATTCTGTTACTAGATTATACTTCCGCGCGAATAATGATAATGAGAAATTATTCTCGCTAGAGAATATAGTTTCGAGTTGCCATGCACCTCGGCGTCGCTTCGGCGGAAAACAAAGGCGGAGCAGCCGTTCAGGTCGCCCCGCCGTAGGTAAACCGCTTATTTGGTATGTCCGCCGCCCGCCGTCATTTGGGCCGCATGCTCCAGCTGATCGCTCACGGCCTCCCAGCTTTCGCGGGCCGCTTTCGTGGATCCCGGAAAGTTGATGACAAGCGTATGCCCACGCTGCATGCACACGGCGCGCGAGAGCATAGCGCGGCGCGTCTTGGTCATGGAGTACGCGCGGATTGCCTCTGCAATACCCGGCACATCGCGGTCGCAGACGGCACGCGTCGCCTCGGGCGTCACGTCGCGCATCGAAAGTCCCGTGCCGCCACAGGTGAGCACGACATTGGCGTGGCACTCATCGGCAGCTTCCACAATGGCATCACCGATCTCGCTGGCGTCGTCGCGCACGACCACATGTGAGACGACCGTCCAGCCCTGCGCCTCGATAAGTTCCTCGAGTGCGGCTCCAGCCTCGTCCTGAGCAAGATCGCGCGTATCCGAGCACGTCACGATCGAAATCTTCAACTCCATAGTCTTCCTCCTACAACACCGTGCCCTCGGGCAGGTCGACACGCACGACATCCACGACGTCGCCCGCCTTGAGCTCGCACGGTCCTTCGTCAATACGCAGCAGGCAGTTGGACCGCTGCATCGTGCCGAGCAGCGCCGAATTCTGCGTCTTGGCCTCGGTCACCAACAGCTCACCGGTCTCGGGGTCGCGCAAAACCGTGGCGCGATCGAAGAAGCGTCGGTCCTGGCGCTTTTTCACGCCGTGCGTGAGCGTCGCCTGCTGCACGGGACGCACGCCCTCGGCAAAGCCGCGCATCTTGCGAATCGCCGGACGGGCAAGCATCTCAAAGCCCACATACGCCGCGGCCGGATTGCCTGAAAGCCCTAGGTAGGGCTTGCCCCCGAGCAAGCCAAACGTGATGGCCTTGCCCGGACGCATCGAGATGCGATCGAACAGCACCACGCCCTCGCGCCGGACGAGCGCCGTCACGTAGTCGTAATCGCCCGCCGAGGCGCCACCGCTCGTAATGACAAAATCGCACTCCTGCACGGCGCGATGCACCAGTTCGGCAATCGCCTGCTCATCGTCGGGCGCAATGCCGTAGAACACGGGCTCGGCTCCTGCATCGAGTGCCTCGGCCATCAACGCCGAGGAGTTGGAATCGCGAATCTGACCGCGCGCCGGCACCTTACTCGGTGCGACCAGTTCCGTGCCCAGCGAGATGATGCCCACACGTGGGGCAGCGTGCACCTTCACGCTCGCGTATCCAGCGCTTGCCAGCAAGCCGGCGCCGGCCGGAGCCACGACCTCGCCGGCGTGCATCACAACATCGCCGGCATGGGCCTCCTCGGCGGCAGAGCGAACGTTCTCCCCTACCTTGGCAGGCGCCGAGAAGCGAACGTGCGAGCCCTCGTTGCCGTCACCGTCGAGCACATCGACAATCTCGTATTTCACCACAGCATCGGCGCCCTCGGGCACCAGCGCGCCCGTCATGATGCGGACCGCCTCGCACGCGCCGATAGCGCCCTCAAACACATGGCCCGCGGCCTCGTGTCCAATAACGTCGAGCGTCACCGGCGCCTCGCCAGATGCCCGCACCAAGTCCGCCGAGCGCACGGCATACCCGTCCATGGCGCTGTTGGCAAACGGTGAAATGTCGATATCGGCCACCGCGTCCTCGGCCAAGGGAAGACCAGCCGCCTGCCACACGGGAATCTCGACGAGATCGGTCGGAGCAACGTGCGACAAAACAATCGACTGCGCGTCCTCCAGCGGAATGAGTTTCTCTGCCATATGCACCTCTTAATGCCACGGCGCACAACAGGGGCGCCGATTCTTTATGCTTGTCTCAGTATAATCCCCCGACGCACGACCGCGACTCGGCCTGTACCCGCAAATACACCTGTCGGTTGCAGGCCGCGAAACAGAATGGAAACCAACCACCGGCTCGTCGCGTTTACCGCGTTTTATAATGCTTGCGTTGCAACCTAAAAGAGGAACGTATGGCTCATAACGACAAACCCGAAAGCGCAAACGAAGCGCAGGATCATTCCCAGTCGCTCGACGACGGCGGCTTTTTCTCCCTGGACGACGTTATCATGGCCGGCAGGCAACAGCTCACCCGCTCCGAGCATCTCTTGGCTGCCGACACGCGCCGCAACGTCCGCAACCTACTCGCGAGCGCCAAGTTGCTCGTACTCGTCGTCATCGTCTCGCTCGCCATGGGCGTTGCCGCTTGGGCGTTTTTGGCCTCGCTGAATATCGCGACCGATTATCGCGAGCACCATGCGTGGATTTACGCGCTGCTTCCCGTTGTGGGCATGGCCACCGCGTGGGTCTACAAGAACCACGGCCTTGCCGCCAAACGAGGTAACAACCTGGTCATCGACTCCGCTCTGGGCACACGCCTCATCCATATGCGCATGGCCGTCCTCACCTTCGTCTGCTCCACGCTCACGCACCTAACGGGCGGATCGGCCGGTCGCGAGGGAGCCGCGGTTCAGATTGGCGGCACCATCGCCAGCAACATCTCGAGCCTCGCCCACCTCAAAAAGCATGATCACCACGACCTCATGCTCGCCGGCATCTCGTCAGCCTTTGGCGCCGTATTCGGCTCGCCCCTTGCCGGAGCTTTCTTTGGCATGGAGATGTGCTTTATCGGCAAGATCGACTACACCGCGGGCATCTACTGCTTAGTCGCCTCGTTTACCGGCTACTTCACATCACTCGCCCTGGGTACCGAGTACGAAGCGAATGTCATCGCCAGCGTTCCCAACATGACACCACGGACGGTTGTCATCGTTGTTATCAGCGCCATTATCTTCGGTTTGACGGCACACCTCTTTGCCTGGTCGGTTCGAACCGTCAAGAGCCTGTACGGTCGCTTTATCACCAACTACCTTGCTCGCGCACTCGTGGGCGCGCTCGTGGTGCTCGCGGCCTACGCGGTGCTCGACGCCTGGAAGTATGCCGGCCTTGCCACCTGGCTCTCGGGCGCCGGGTTCGCCGGTAACACGACCCTTGCCGACGCAGCCATCAAGCTCGTGGTGACGGCGCTCACCCTGGGTGCCGGCTTCCAAGGCGGCGAGGTCACGCCCCTGTTTGGCATCGGTGCGGCGCTCGGCGGCTGGATCGGTTGCCTCGTCGGAATCGACCCCAGCTTTCTGGCGGCGCTGGGCATGCTCGGCGTGTTCTGCGCCGGTCTCAACGTGCCCATCACCACCTGCATGATGGCCATCGACCTGTTCCACGGCACGGCAGCCGGGTTCTTTGTCATCGTGGCCTTTATCAGCTATCTCGTCGGCGGGCACCGCGGCGTGTACCCCGCTCAGCGCATCATCTCACCCAAGCGCCGTTCGCTTATTGTGGATGAGGGCGGTACGGTAGCGGATGCTATCGAGCGCCACAACGACCTGATAGAGTAGACGTTAGTATTCGCCGTGCAGCCACAATCAGGGGCAATTCGACCTGAGCGCGACCGCACCGTCACGTCATACGCCGGGAGTCGCCCCATGCACGCAACTGATTTTGGTCGCACGCTCATCATCGCCAACCCAGCCGCCCAGTCGGGTGCTGCGCTCGAAGTTGCCGAGCGCCTGCAGCGCTTTTTGGATATGACCGCGCGCGCATCCCAGTTTGACTTGGTGCTGACCGAACGCGCGGGGCACGCCAAGGAACTGGCCGCACAGGCTCAGGGCTACCGCACGGTTATCGCACTCGGCGGCGACGGCGTGATCCACGAGGTCGTCAATGGCTTGATGGCGCAAGAAGAGGCGGTTCGACCGGCGCTTGCCGTCCTGCCCGTAGGCTCCGGCAATGATTTTGCCCAAACACTCGGCATTGACGATTTCTCAGGCAAGGATTTTGGCGCGCTGCTCACCTGCAAGCTGCAGCGTCAGGACATCGGGCGCATTCGCTCGTGGAGCCCTGCGAGCGGCAGCGGCGAGGCTGCCGTTGAGTACTACGACCAGACGCTTTCGGTCGGCATCGATGCCGCCATCGGCCTGGGCACCACCGAGCTGCGCAAAAAGACGGGCCTCGCCGGCGCTCCGCTCTACACTCTTTCGGGACTTGAGCAGTTTGGCCTGCGCTATCGCAACTACCCCATGACGGTCAGCTTTGACAGCGCGCCCGCCGAGCGCGTGCGGGCGATTATCATGGCCATTCAGTTGGGGCCCACCTATGGTTCGGGCTATCGCATCTGTCCCGATGCCGACCCCTGTGACGGTATACTCGACGTCTGCTACGCCTGCGGCCCCGTCCCCCGTGCGATTGCCCTGCCCATGTTTCTTTCGGCCAAGGACGGCCACCACACCAAGCTGCCGCCGGTACGCATGCGTCGCTGCCGTCATGCCGAGCTCACGTTCGAGGAGCCCGACTACCCCATCCAAGCCGACGGCGAGCCCATCGTCGCCTCGCGCATCGAGGTCGACGTCCTGGCCGGCGCCCTCCACGTCTGGCACCCAACCCACTAACCCCACCTAAGTTGCGGTGAAATAGGGACTGCTTATGCAGCTAAAGCCGCAAAACAGTCCCTATTTCACCGCAACTTATGAGGAGGCTATTCGTCGCTGCCTGGCTTACGACGGTTGGCCTTTTTAATCGCGTTGAAGTGCTTGTCGTTGAGCCTGCGCTGGCGCGATCGCTGTGGCACCTTGGTCTTGACGCGACGGCGCGGCGGACGGCCACGACGCTCAAGCTCTGCCCTCAGCTTACGCAAACAGCAGCTACGATTCTGAAACTGGCTGCGGCTCTCGCGCGCCGTCACGGTAATCCCCGAAGGGATATGTTTCATGCGCACCGCCGAGTCCGTCGTGTTCACGCCCTGCCCACCCGGACCCGTCGCGCGAAACACCTGTACCTCGCAATCGCGCGCCAGCTCCTCGACCGACATCTCGGCAAAGCGCGCATACTCGCGCCAGCCCATCTTGTTCTCGTCCATATCAGCACCTCCCCTCATACAAAAAATGTGACAAAGGGACAGTCCCTTTGTCACATCGCATACCAATCGCTTGTGTTGCGCGCTTAGGCGAAGGTGATCTCGCCGTTCTCGCAGTCCATATCGGCGATACGGGCCAGGCTCTCAACGCGGAAGCCGCGTTTGCGGAGCTTGTCGCCGCCGCCCTGGAAGCCCTTCTCGACGGCGATGCCAATGCCGGCAACCTCGGCGCCCGCAGCCTCGCAGATCTTAATAAGACCCTCAAGCGCGCAGCCGTTGGCCAGGAAGTCGTCGATAATCAGGACCTTATCGCCCTCGGACAGGAAGCGCTTGCCCACGATGACCGGGTACTCCTTCTGCTTGGTAAAGGAGTAGATGGTCGTGGCATACTGCTCGCCGTCGAGGTTGATGGACTGTGCCTTCTTGGCAAAGACCACCGGCACGCCACCAAAATGCTGAGCCGCGATGCAGGCCATGCCAATGCCCGAAGCCTCGATCGTCAGGATCTTGTTGATCTCGACGCCCTCGAACAGACGGGCCCACTCGGCACCCATGTGGTCGAACAGCTCAACGTCGCACTGGTGGTTGAGGAAGGCATCAACCTTAAGGACGTTACCGGCCTTTACGATGCCGTCATGGCGAATACGATCCTCAAGCTCCTGCATGGCGCAACCCCTTCTCGCGGCAACGATGCCGCGCGATTAATAAACGTTGTTCGATAGTCTACCACGGACCGACCCCCGCCCGCCCCACAAGCCGCATCGCACCATAAAGCTGCAAGACCAGTAGATAGGCCCGATCCGTGGCAAGCCTGCCCCCACAAGCTAATGGCAGGAGCGCATCCTCACCAAACGCACCATGGCAAGCGCAAAGCCCACGGCTGCCACGGCCATCAACACATAGAACACCGAGCGAAAGCCGAACAGGAACACATCCGGACGTCCTGCAACAAAACTGGTCACGGCCTCGCCCATCGCCACGCTCATCTGCCCATACAGGATATTCGACGCCACCGTAATGCCGAGTGCCATGCCGGCGTAGCGCGCCAAGCTGCCCAAGCTGCCCGCAAAACCGAGCGCCTCGCGCGGGGCCGAACCCATATACAGCGAGTTGTTGGGGCTCTGGAAAATCGACGTACCGCACGACATAAATGCGACGCAGCACACGATCACGGGGATGGAAGAGTGCTCGTCGAGTGTGCTCACCGCAAAAAGACCGCACACGTACACGCCCAGGCCAACCGCCGTGGGGCCCTCGCAGCCAACACGGTCCGAAACCGTACCCGATAACGGACCGATAAAGGCATTCACCATCGGTAGTGCCAAAAAGAGCAGTCCAGAGATGTCGGAACCAAACTCATGCGCGTCCTGAAAATAGAACGGCAGGATAAACTCGGATGCGCCAATACCAACAAACACGATGAGCATGCAGGCAAGGTTGATGGTAAAGGCCGAATTTGCAAAGCAGCGACGCGCGGCCTCCGCCAGCGACATGGTGCGCTCGCCGGCCTCCGGCTTAACATGCGGCAGCGTGTAGAGCCCTACGATAAACGAGATGACGCCAATGGGCAGGTTGATGAGGAAGATGCTCTCCCAGGGAAAGCTTGCCACCAGCATACCGCCGAGCACGGGACCACACATCATGCCGAGGGCCACGAAGGTCGCGAGAATACCCATGGCACGACCGCGCTCGCGCGCCGGAAACGATTCGGTGATGATACCCATGTTGTTAGCCATGGCCGCCGCGCAACCGACGCCCTGAACAATGCGTGCCAAAATAAGAACTTCGAGCGAGGCCGAAAGGCCGCACAGCAGCGAGCCGACCGTAAAGACGATGACGCCCAGCTGGAACACATTCACCTTGCCGCGCACGTCACCCAGACGTCCAAACGGCAACATAGCCACGCATGTCGCAAGCAGATACACCGAACTCACCAGCTGAATGCGATCGAGACCCACGCCCAGCTCCTTTTGCATCACGGGCAGCGCCACGGTCACGACGGTCGAATCCAGACACACCATAAACGTCATGATGAGCACGGTAAACAGAATCGCCCATTTATTCTTGCCATGGGTGTCGCCCTCTAGGGCAATATGCTCGCGGCGCAGCTGCTCTGCAGTTTTGTCCATATCCATCCTTTCGAGTAGCCTAACGCAAAAACGGGGCCCCGATCGCCTGCGAACAGTCGCGATCGGGGTCCCGCCTACGGAATCGGAACGAAAGGTCGCCGAAGCTTTCTGCCAGCATCGGCACCTTGTAGGAAGCTAGCCTAGCACTGCTCGAGTGCCTGCTCAAGGTCGGCAATCAGATCGGCCGTGTCCTCGAGACCGCACGACAGGCGCACCATGTCGGCGGAGATGCCACAGGCGATGAGCTCTTCATCGTTCATCTGGCGATGCGTGGCGTTAGCAGGATGCAGGCAGCACGTGCGGGCGTCGGCCACGTGCGTGGCGATCTGGGCGAGCTTGAGGCTCTTCATAAAGGTCTCGGCCGCCGCACGACCACCGTTAAAGCCAAAGCTCACAACGCCGCAGGTACCGTTGGGCATGTACTTCTGAGCGATGTCATAGTACTTATCGCCCTCCAGGCCCGGATAGCTCACGAAGCGTACCTTGGGATGGCTCTGCAGGAACTTGGCAACGGCCAGGCCGTTCTCACAATGACGCGGCATGCGCACATGCAGGCTCTCGAGGGAACTGTTCAGGAAGAAGGCCGCCTGCGGGTTCTGCATGGGGCCGAGGTCGCGCATGAGCTGAGCGGTTGCCTTGGTAATGAAGGCGCCCTCACGACCGAACTTCTCGGCATAGGTCACGCCGTGGTAGCTCTCGTCAGGCGTGGTGAGACCCGGGAACTTGTCCGCATGGGCCATCCAGTCAAACTGGCCGTGGTCGACGATCACGCCGCCCAGGTAGGCCGCATGTCCATCCATGTACTTAGTGGTGGAGTGCGTAACGATGTCGGCGCCCCACTCAAAGGGACGGCACATCACGGGCGTCGGGAAGGTGTTGTCGACCATCAGCGGTACGCCGTGGTCGTGCGCGGCCTTGGCAAAGCGCTCGATATCGAGTACGGCAAGGGCGGGGTTTGCGATCGTCTCGCCAAAGACGAGCTTGGTGTTGGGCTGGAAGGCTGCCTCGAGCTCCTCATCGGTGCAGTCGGGGGCAACGAAGGTGCAGGTCAGCCCCATACGGCCCATGGTGTGGGCGAGCAAGTTGTACGTACCGCCGTAGATGGCAGAGCTTGCGACCACGTGATCGCCGGCACCGGCAACGTTAAAGATCGCGAGGAAGTTCGCAGCCATGCCCGAGCTCGTGAGCATCGCGGCAGTGCCGCCCTCCATCTCGCAGATCTTGGCGGCAACCAAATCGCACGTGGGATTCTGCAGACGGCTGTAGAAATAGCCCGACTCCTCCAGGTCAAACAGCTTGCCCATGTGCTCGGACGTGTCGTACTTCCACGTGGTGGACTGGTAGATGGGCACCTGGCGCGGCTCCGCATCTCCCGGGTGATAGCCGCCCTGAACACATGTCGTACCGATGGTCTGCTCGCTCATATCTAGCTCCCTTGCCTGGGTTACGTTTCATTTGGTTCACGATACCGCTACCCTGCACCCCTCTCAACCCATCCCCAAGGTAGGTTATTGGACAAATTGATCAGGGGTATTTATCTCAAGCCTTGGGCATTTGCTCGATAGATAAAAATGAGGCATACATGAAGCTCTCGATGATTACACGCACCGTCACGGGTACCATAGGCGGGTACACCGTGACCAAGGAGACAACGATGAAGCAAATCGATACGGCCCAGCTCGACATCACCGCCTGTCAGGCTCAGGCTGCCGAATACCACGCCCGTGGCTTTAACTGCGCCCAGGCCGTCGCCTGCACGCTCGCGCCCGCCGTCGGGCTCGACCCCCAGGTCGCCTTTACCCTCACCGAGGGCTTTGGCGCCGGCATGGGCGGCATGACCGAAACCTGCGGCGCCATCTCGGGCGCCGTGGCCATCATGGGCTTCGTGATGAGCGACGGCATGGAAAACCCCAAGACCAAGGGTCAGACCTACAAACTGTCGCGCGAAATCGCCAAGCGTTTTGGCGAGAAGAACACGACGACCGTCTGCGGCACGCTCAAGGGCATTGGATCGGATAAGGGTCCGCTCCGCAGCTGCCCCGGCTGCATCGACGATGCCGTCGAGATCGCCTGCGATATGCTAAAGCAGCTTGCCGAGTAAACGGCAGCAACAGAAAACGACGGCCGGCGCGCTTGGGATCCATCCAAAAGCACGCCGGCCGTCGCCGTTAGAACTCGGCAAATTCGGGAGCGCCGACCTCAATCTCCTCGCGCCCCGCCATAAGCTCGCGCATCTTGGCGCAAAACGACTCCTGCTCCCCTGCCTTAAACACCAAGTGAAGTGTCACGGTATCCGCGTAATCGGTATCCGAAACCTTGGCACCCGAATCCTGGGCCAAGCGAAGCACCTGCTCATACTGCGGATAGGCCACATGCACGACAACCGGCACGACACTCGTCATCTCGACGATCTGCCCGGACTCCTGAGCCGAGGCCACCGCCGCCTGCGTCGCCGCGGTATAGGCGCGCACCAAGCCACCAGGACCCAACAGCGTGCCGCCAAAATAGCGCGTCACCACGCAGCAAACATTTTTGAGCCCCGCGCCGCGCAGCACCTCGAGCGTCGGCATACCGCTCGTGCGGCTCGGCTCACCGTCATCGCTCTGGCGCTCGCGTCCATCGACCAAAATCCACGCGGGCACATTATGCCGAGCGTCGTAATGACGTTTGCGAACCATCTCGATAAAGGCATTCGCCTCATCCTCGGACTCAATATGGACCAGCTGGGCAATAAACCGGCTCTTGCGGTCCACAAACTCGCCCGAAGCCTCAATATTCGATTGCAGAGTAAAATAGCTGTCCAACAAAGCCCCTCAACAACAAGCAAAGCAACAAACAGCCTCAATAATACGGCAAAGGCCGTACCGATAATCCCGGTAAATAGAACGGCAACGCCAATGACCAGGCAAAAACAGCGAGATGCCAAAAACGGAACCGCCGATGATTCCGCCAACGAAAGCAAGAACCCGTCAGCGCGAGCAAGGTGCCTTGAAAGACGAGATTACAACAAAAAAGAGGGCGTTTATGACCAGGCAAAGAAAGCGAGACGGCGTCAGCTGAGTCGATTTGGCCCGAAAGAGGAGGGAGCACGCCTTATGGCGGCGACCGACGAATGAGCGCCAAATCGGCCAGCTGACGCCGTCGCAGCGTCGACAAGAAAGCTGAGTGGGCTTGTAAGCCGGGTTCTGTCGTGGACGGTCATTTATCTTGTCTGCACGTTACCGTGCAGCTCCACGCACGCTACCCGAACGCGGACCGGGCCGGCCCATAGCGTTCCTATTCGCGCTTGCTCCGGATGGGGCTTGCCAAGCCGCCGTGTTGCCACGACGCTGGTGGTCTCTTACACCACCGTTTCAGCTTTTCCCTTTACGCCTTGCGGCGCAGGTGGGAGTCTTCTTTTCTGCGGCGCTTTCCGTCGGATCACTCCGCCCGGCCGTTAGCCGGCATCCCGCCCTCTGGAGCCCGGACTTTCCTCACGCGTGCCGCAAGCAGCACATCGCGCGACCGTCTGGCCCACTCAGCAGTGCAAGAGTGTAGCACACCGTTGTCACAGGCAATGGCACAACACAAGCGTTCGACACGATAAACCAAGAACCACGCCATGCAGTACAATAGTATCGTCGATGGGCAACGTCGTCAGTCGAGACGCGACCGCGCTCCGCACCCCTCCGTCTACTCGGTGCGTTCCCGCCTCCTCCCCGAGGCGGGATGTCGGCATTTTTCATGCACCAACAACCCAATAGCCCGTGAACAGCCTAGGCGGCATTGCACACGGGCAGCATCGCGCATCTCGGCAGGAAATGCAAAAAGGGACCCGTCCATTGCGGACGGATCCCCTAAAACAAGTGATCGTCAAACCGATTTACTCGGCGTCGGTCTCCTCGTCCTTCTTCTCGGAAGGCAGCGGGGTGACCTCGATCTCGACGCCCAGAGTCTCAGCAGCAGACTTCATGGACAGGGAGATACGACGACGGTCGAGGTCGATCTCCATGACCTTGACCTGAACCTTGTCGCCCACGTGGGTGACCTGAGAAGGCTGATCGACGTGCTTGTTGGCCATCTCGGAGATGTGCACCAGGCCCTCGATGCCCTCGCCCAGGTCGACGAAAGCGCCGAACGGGACAAGCTTGGTCACAGTGCCCTCGACGATAGCGCCGACGGGGTACTTCTTGACCAGTGCGCGCCACGGATCCTCGGTGGTCTGCTTGAGACCCAGGGAGATGCGCTCGCGGTTGAGATCGACGTCGAGAACCTCGACCTCGACCTCCTGGCCGACCTTGACAACCTCGGAAGGATGGTTGACGTGGTTCCAGGAGAGCTCGGAGATGTGGATGAGGCCGTCGATACCGCCGAGGTCGACGAAGGCGCCGAAGTCGACGATGGAGGAAACGGTGCCCTGGAGACGCATGCCAGACTTGAGCTTGGACAGGATCTCGGAGCGCTCGGCCTTACGGGACTCCTCGAGCACGACGCGACGGGAGAGGACGACGTTGTTGCGGTTGCGGTCCATCTCGATGACGCGGGCCTCGATGCGGGTGCCCATGTAAGAGGTGAGGTCCTTGACACGACGGAGGTCGACGAGGGAGGCGGGCAGGAAGCCACGCAGGCCGATGTCGAGAATCAGGCCGCCCTTGACAACCTCGATAACCTCGCCCTCGACGTTCTCGCCGGAGTTGAACTTCTCCTCGATGCGGTTCCAAGCACGCTCGTACTCGGCACGCTTCTTGGACAGGACCAGACGACCGTCCTTGTCCTCCTTCTGGAGAACCAGAGCCTCGATGGGATCACCGAGTGCAACGATGTCTGCAGGGTTAGCGTCCTTGCGGATGGACAGCTCGCGGACCGGGATAACGCCCTCGGACTTGAATCCGATGTCAACGAGCACCTCGTCATGCTCGATCTTAACGACAGTGCCGTTAACGAGATCGCCCTCATCAAAGTCGGTAATCGTACCGTCGATGAGGTTGTTCATCTCCTCCTCGTTGACATCGTCAAGAGAGAAAATGGACGAGTTCTGAATCTCACTCAAAGGTGGACCCCTTTCGAACTACGGGGCCCCGATTGCTAGGACCTACAGAAGGGTGCGACAAGCACACAACGTTTAGGAACACTCGGGAGCCGACAGATACTAATGTGACGCTTATGCAATCACGTTCGTATAGGTTACGGGGAAATGGGTTCGATTTCAAGCGTGAACTGCGTTTTTTTACTCGTGTGGAGACTTTTTCGTAATCTTATGGACAGCTGTCTCCACAACTTGACGATAAGCAGTTTGCCCATACGCCTTTGAGGTAAAGTATCCGGAGCCAACTATTCTAGAACGATTTATCGAGAAAGGTGCCCGCGTGCTCAAAGCAGTCGTTTTCGATATGGACGAAACGCTTCTTAGCATCAACCTCAACGCGTTCATCCTTCGCTATTTTAAGGATGTCTCGTCGATGCTCGCGGATATCGGTCGCCGCAGCCACGGTGGCACGATGGCGCGCCTCGGCACCATCTTGGTCGACCTCAACGCCAATCGCCGAAGCGGCACGGATAATCGTACCAATCTTGAGTTCTACCAAGAAGAGGTTGAGCGCCGGTGCGGCATTTGCCTCTCGGACCCACTTATCTACGAGGCGTTTACCTACTACGACCGCGAAGTTCTTCCGTACAAGAACGACGATGTCATCAACGCCCACGCCATGCCCGGCGCACACGCCGCGCTTCAGGCCGTACAGGATGCAGGACTGCGTTGCGCGCTCTTTACCAATCCCAGCTTTCCGCAGGGGGCCATCGAGTGCCGCATGGGTTGGGGCGATCTGGCCGACGCCCCCTTTGAGCTCGTCACGCACATGGGAAACACCACCCGCTGCAAGCCCGATGCCACCTACTATCTAGAGCAGCTTCAGGTGATGGGGCTCGAGCCGCACGAGGTCCTCATGGTGGGCAACGATCCCAAACGCGACTTCCCCAGCCCCGCCTGCGGCATTCAGACTGCCTATGTGGGCCAAGGCAAGCCCAGCCGAGCCACCTGGCGCGGAACCATGGAAGACTTCGCCCGCGACTTCAACGCCGTAGTAGAAGCCTTCTACGAGCACCAAATAGCCGACGAACTGTCTTAACAGACTTGAGTTTTGCCAATCATGATGTTGAGGATCTCGACGTCGGTATCTTTCATGCCCACGCGGCCCACATAGCCCATGCTGGCGATCGTCTGCTCGACGGTATCCTGGATTAAGCCCTCGCCGGCGCGGAAACCGCGGCCCTGCATGGCCATATCGTGACCCAGAATCGCAGCATCAACGGCAGCGGAAATCTTGGCGGCACAGCTTGCCTTGGCGCCATCGCACACGATGCCGCCAACGTTACCGAGCGTGTTCGAAACCGTCGCGCCAATCTGCTCGCGCGTGCCACCACACAGCCAGGTAATGGCAGCACCGGCACCGCATGCGGCGCAAATGGCACCGCAAAACGCCGAGAGTGCACCAATATAGCTCTTGATATGCACGGCGATCAGATCGGACAGCATCACGGCGCGCACCAGGCGCTCGTGGTCGCAGCGCAGGTACTCGGCATACTCCATAACGGGCAGCGCGCAAGTAATGCCCTGATTGCCCGAGCCGCACACAATGGCGACCGGCAGCGCGCAGCCGTTCATGCGGGCATCGGACCCGGCGGCCGCACGGGCACGGGCACGGCAGGCAACGTCATCGGCACGTGCGCCCAGCAGTGTGCGGCCCACCTCGGCACCCCAAGCGTGCGCCAGGCCCTCGGCGCTAATCGCACCGTTCAGTTCGATCTGACGCTCAACGGCAGCGCGGGCGTCCTCAATGTCACCGTCCTCGATAAAGTCGATGATGGACTCAATCGACATGGGCGTGTCAGCGCTATCTGCCGCACGCTCGGCCACGACGCGCTCGGCGCAGGCGGCACACTCCCCCGCCGACTTGCCGCATACCGGAATACCGTCGAGCGTATGGCACGTAACATTAGTGTGGTGGTCGGTAATCTCGACGACCGCGGTATGGCCCCCGGCCGTGGCAGTCACCTTGATGTAGAGGTTGGGCACACCCTCGACAAGCGACACATCGCAGTAGCCGGCGTCAGCGAGGAGCTCGGCCACGCGCGCACGGTCTTTATCGTCAACGCTCTCGAGCACCTCGAGCGCGCTCTTGGCGTCGCCGCCCACGGCACCCAGCACGGCCGCCGCCTCAATACCATGCATGCCGCCCGAGTTGGGCACGGTCACGCTCTTGACGTTCTTGATGATATTGCCCGAACAGGCAACGTCCATATGCTCGGGCTCGCAGCCAAGCGTCTGGCTCGCCAGCGCCGCTGCATAGGCAACGGCAATGGGCTCGGTGCAGCCGAGCGCGCAGACAAGCTCGCGGTTCAAGACATCGCAAAAAGCGGCATCGCGAATGGAATCGGTAGGCATAGGTATCTCCTGCTTACATAACGGACTGGGCTCTCAATAATAGTTAACTCTATTTATTTGATAACAATGCATCAAAAACCGCAACCCAAGTTCCGGCGGACGGCGTTCAAGCGCAAACTGACGGCATTAATTCATGAGAAGTAAGTCTTGTTGCATGCTAAAGCGTTTGACCAAAAAACGCCCGAGCGTTTACACAAAAGTCGCGCTATCATGCAGTCGAACGCGGTAAAACCTTTAGCAATTCCGCCGCACGGACCAGAGAGGAACCACTCATGAAGATTGGTATCGGCAACGACCATGCCGCCGTCGAGCTCAAGAACATTATCTCCGAGCACCTGAAGGAGCGCGGCTGTGAGGTCGTGAACTTTGGAACCGACACCTCCGAGAGCTTCGATTACCCCATCGCCGGCTACAAGGTGGGTAAGGCCGTGGCCAACGGTGACGTCGACCTGGGCATCCTGATCTGCGGCACCGGCGTCGGGATCAGCCTGGCCGCCAATAAGGTCGAGGGGGTACGCGCCGTCGTCTGCTCCGAGCCCTTCAGTGCCAAGCTCTCGCGCATGCACAACAACACCAACGTGCTCGCCTTTGGTGCCCGTGTCGTGGGCTCCGAGCTCGCCAAGATGATCGTCGACGAGTGGCTCGACGCCGAGTTTGAGGGTGGTCGCCACGAGCGTCGCGTTAACCTCCTCAACGAGATCGATCACACGCGCGGCCTTAAGATCGTCGACGAGGCCTAAACTACTCAGTACCACAAGCTAACAGCAGGGGCCCGCTCGGAACACATGTCCGAGCGGGCCCCTGCATAGATTTTGGAATAAAAGGGCGCCGCGGATGGAGTTCCGCGGCGCCCAAGCCACACGCTAACAGCTTTAAGGAGTCAAAGCTGGTTTAGCCAAAGAAGCGCTTGATCTCAATCTCGGCGTTCTCCAGGCAGTCGGAGCCGTGGATCACGTTGGCGTTGACATCGACGGCAAAGTCGCCGCGGATGGTACCAGGAGCAGCCTCAAGCGGGTTGGTAGCGCCCATGAGGATGCGCATCTTAGTAACAGCGGAGAGACCGGAAACGACCATCTTGACGACCGGACCGCTCGTCATAAAGTCGCAGAGACCGCCAAAGAAGGGCTTGTCGGCCAGATGGGCGTAGTGCTCCTCGACGGTAGCGCGCTCGAGCGTGGTCATCTCCATGCGCTCGATGACAAGGCCGCTGCGCTCAATGCGAGCAACGATCTCGCCGATCTTGCGGTCGCGCACGGCGTCGGGCTTAATCATGATGAAGGTCTTCTCGATAGCCATAAAAGTAGCCTTTCAAGTAGGTTCGCGCGTGCCCAAGTCCCATTCCGGCACCCGCCTGGACTGCATCGTAACAGAGTTTTAGCTGCAGTTAAACAAAAAGCTGTATATTGAAACGCTGCAATTTATTGAAGCGCTCCATATGTGACACTTCTGTTTCGAAGTCCGATTAGAGTACCATCCGACCGCCCATCAACCGCACCGAACAGAGCAGGCGGTCGGTTGCCGCCCGCGAACGTATCCCCTTCACAACCTGCCCAAAGGTCCTACAAAAGTTCTCAACAAGCCCCTCCCCCATAGCAACAAAATACGGGCACCCACATCAGCAGGCGCCCGTAAAGCGAAAACGATTTATCAATAAATGGACAATACGTCTTCAGCCAAACCTCTACTTTGCCCCATGACCCATCTCGACGACCTTGGTTAGCGATCCAAACACGCCTTCATCGGCCACGAGCTGCGCCTCGGCACGCTGCAGCTGAACGGCAACGGCGGCAGGGGCGGTACCGCCCTCGGTCGTGCGCGCGGCGACAATCGACGGGATATCGAGCGCCTCGGTAATGTCGCGCTCAAAGAGCGGGCTTGCCTCCTGGAACACCTCAAATGGCAGGTCCTCAAGATTGCAGCCGCGCTTCTCGCACATCAGGACCAGATGGCCCACCACGGCATGCGCCTCGCGGAACGGCAGGCCACGCTTGGCCAGGTAATCGGCAACATCGGTGGCGGCAAGGTGCCCCACGCCGCACTCGCGCGCCATGGCATCCTCGTTGACGGTCCAAGTCGAAATCATACCGGCCATAACAGACAGGCACTGCATGAGCGTGTGAGCGGTATCGAGCGCGCCCTCCTTGTCCTCCTGCAAGTCCTTGTTATAAGCAAGCGGCAGGCCCTTCATGGTCACGAGCAGCTGCACCAGGTTGCCATAGACTCGGCCACTCTTGCCGCGGATAAGCTCGGCAAAGTCGGGGTTCTTCTTCTGCGGCATGATAGACGAGCCGGTGGAGTAGGAGTCGGAAAGCGTGATAAAGCCAAATTCGGAGCTCGACCACAGCACGATCTCCTCGGAAAGACGCGACAGGTGCATCGCCATGACGGAGCCGGCGTAATGCAGATCGAGCAGGAAATCACGGTCGGAAACCGCATCGAGCGAGTTGGGAATTACGCCCGCAAAGCCAAGTTCGGCAGCCGTCATCTGGCGATCGAGCGGATAGCTCGTACCGGCAAGCGCGGCAGCACCCAGCGGACAGTTGTCGGCGGCATCAAAGGCGGCCTTCAGGCGCGTAAAGTCGCGCGCGAACATCCAGGAATACGCCAGCAGATGATGCGAGAGCAGCACGGGCTGAGCGTGCTGCATATGCGTGTAACCCGGCAGAATCACCTTGTCGTACTTCTTAGCCGCATCCATCAGCACATGGCGCAGCTCAAGATTAGCCTCCATGAGCTCCTTGGCCAGTGCCTTGACGCCCAGGCGCGTGTCGGTCGCCACCTGGTCGTTGCGCGAACGTCCGGTATGCAAGCGCTTACCGGCCTCGCCGATGCGACGCGTCAGCTCGCTCTCGATGGACATATGGATGTCCTCGTCGTTGATATCGAAGGTAAAGTTACCGGCATCGATATCCTGTTCGATCCCGGTCAGGCCCTCGGCAATCGCCTGCTCGTCCTCGGCACTGATGATGCCTTGGGCGGCCAGCATCTTGGCATGCGCCTTAGAGCCAGCGATATCCTGCTTATAGAGATGCTTGTCGACCGGCAGCGACGCGCCAAACTCCTGCGTGACCTCGGCCACGCCCGCCTCAAAACGACCGCCCCAAAGAGCCATGGAACCGTCTCCTTTCTCCAAATACCAAAACAAGCGCCCAAAGCAATGCGCCATGTCGCTAAAGCGATTTACCAACCGCTAGTTTTACACATTCCCCACTGCGCGCGGGGCCATGTAGCTAATTTGCAAAGAAGTGACGCACCATGCACTTGGCACCCAACGTCTCCCTCCGGATGTTGCCCTGCGAACCGTCAATCCAAGCCTTCAGGCTCATGGGGACCTCCTCGACCTTTGCAGCATCGAGCTCGGGCGCGAGGGCAAGTAAAGCATGCACGACAGCATTGAACATAATGGATACTCCTCATATATATAGGCGCAGAGCCGCCAAATTGATAGAAGGAGCCCCGCCGGACAACCCCGGCGGGGCTCGGACTCAGCCGCAGTCGCGGCGTCATATATGCGGGCGGAACGTAGGGGCCACCGATGTTAAGAAGTGTCAGCAAGCATAACGAAAGGTAGGGACCCCATGCGCCCGTTATGTATCACGCGGATGGGCCGCGCGGATACCAAGGGAAGGAAGACTTAAGCCTGAGCGGCAGCAGAGCTGGGACCCTGGACCTTGGCCCACGTCTTGAGCGACAGTGTGTCGATCTCGATAAAGCCGGCGCTGGCCTTCTCATCAAACGTGGTGTCGCGGTCGTAGGTAGCCAGACCGTAGTCGTAGAGGCTGAAGGGGCTCTTGCGGCCGACGACATGGCAGTTGCCCGTAAAGAACTTCAGGCGGACGGTGCCGGTCACGAACTTCTGGGTGTCGGCCATAAAGGCGTCGAGCGCGTTCTTGAGCGGGCTGTACCACTGGCCGTTGTACACGGCGGTCGCCCAATCCTGCTCGAGCTTAATCTTGGTCTTGAGCAGGTCGCCCTCGACGCAGATGTCCTCGAGCGCCTTGTGGGCGGTGATGAGCGTCAGGGCGCCGGGAACCTCGTAGCACTCGCGGCTCTTGAGGCCCACCAGACGATCCTCGACCAGGTCCAGGCGACCAAAGCCGTTGTCGCCGGAAATCTTGTTGAGGGCGATGACGATCTCGGAGAGCTTCATCTTCTTGCCGTCGACGGCGACGGGCCTGCCCGCCTCAAACTCAATCTCGGTATACGTCGGGGTATCGGGCGTGTCCTCGGGATTCTTGGTCATAACCCAGGCGTCGTCGAGCGGCTCGTTCCAGGGATCCTCCAGGTGGCCGCACTCAATGGCACGACCCCACAGGTTGTCGTCAATGGAATAGGGGTTGTCGTTGGCACCCTCGGGAACCGGCACGTTGTGGGCGTGGGCATAGGCGACCTCGTCGGGACGGCACTTCAGGTCCCACTCGCGAACAGGGGCGATAACCTTAAGCTCGGGGTCGAGGGCCTTGACGGCAGCCTCAAAACGAACCTGGTCGTTACCTTTGCCGGTGCAGCCGTGGGCGACGTAGGTCGCGCCAAACTCGTGAGCGACCTCGACGAGCTTCTTGGCGAGCAGCGGGCGAGACAGGGCGGAGAGCAGCGGGTACTTGTTCTCGTACATGGAGTTTGCGGCGATGGCCTTGGTCAGGAACTCATCGGAGAACTCGTCGCGCAGGTCGAGCACCTGGCAATCGAGAACGCCCAGGTCGAGGGCCTTCTGCTTCTTGGCGTCCAGGCCGGTCTCCTCCTGGCCCACATTGCCGCAAACGCAAACGACATCGAGATTCTTCTCGTCCTGGAGCCACTTGACACATACAGATGTATCAAGACCACCGGAATATGCGAGAACGACTTTTTCCTTGCTCATGGCTGTTTCCTTTCGCCCTTGGTAGCTAGTTAGAACATCGGTCAGTTGCAAGTCATTTCAAGGTCATATACCGTGCAATATCAGGTTAAATAGCAAAAATCAGCACATACATGCCCTAGAAACATGCAGCAATGACGTACTAAAACCCAACGACCTCAAAATGACTCTGTTGAGGCAATTCGCCCCATGCGGACAGAGACGATTGTTATCGTCGTCGGGAAATTGCGCGCTGGCGTCGGATGGCATTGTCTGCAGTAGTGATGATCTTTACGAACTGCATCTGCCTCTCCTTTCACCTATCGCTGAGCGCAATTCAAATATCGTAAACGGTACCTTTTCCTCGGTAAGCGGTTGTTTTGCCGTCTCCGTTTTCGATGGTCGCTATATTACGCTAAAGTGCCCGCAGCACAAGCGACAAATTCAAATTTCTGAAAAGTTTTTTCATTAGTTTGTGAATGGTGATGCAAACGCGCGCCAATCCTGCGAAAATACGCCTGACTACGAGTTGATGGTTATAACGTCTGAAACAATTTCGAAACGAAAGGCTCGCTTTATGCAAACTTACGAATCGGACGCCAATATCGGAAACATTAAGCTCATCGCCGTCGACATGGACAAGACGCTACTGACCGACGAGCGCGTGCTGCCGCAAGGCCTCGACGAACGCCTGGACAAGCTCGCCGAAGCCGGCATCGTATTCTGCCCCGCCAGCGGACGTCCCGCCCCCAAGCTCGAGGAGATGTTCGAGGGCATCAAGAACCGCCTCGCTTTTTGTCCCGACAACGGAGCCTGCGTGATCTATCGCGGCAACTATATCTATAAGAGCAATATCGACGTGGAGCTGTATCAGCAGGTCTTGAGCCGTGCCTCGGAGGATCCTCGCGCTGTCCCCGTCCTGTGCTGCTTCGACGAGTTCTACGTGCTTGCCCGCGACCATCAATACCACGACGAGATCAGCGTCTACTACAACACAATCAACTACGTCGATAGCTTTGAGGGCATCGATATCGAGTCCAACAAGATATCGGTCTTCTTCCCCGGCTACGATGCCGAGCCCGCGTTTCGCGAGACCTATAACCCCGAGTTCTCGGACAAGCTCTACGTCACCAACGCCGGGCGCGAGTGGATCGACTTTATGAACCTGGGTGTCGACAAGGGCGCCGGCGTCGCGCATCTGTGCGAGCACCTGGGCATCGATATTGCCGACGCCGCCGCCGTGGGCGATACCTACAACGACATCCCCATGCTCGAGCGCGTCGGCCACAGCTTTATCGTGGACAATGCCGAGGAGCACATGAACGCGCACGCCAAGTGGCGCATTCCGAGCAACAACGACGGAGGCGTACTGACGCTCATCGACGCCATCTTGGCGGCTCGGTAGCCGTCCCATCGGGCCTGGCCGGGCGGCACGGGATAACTTTTCGCTCGGTCAGGTCCTGCGCAAGACGAAAGCCACATTAAGTGGCTTTCTTTGCGTGCGGAATCTACGAAAAGTTAACTCGTGCCGCCCGGCCAGGCCCTAGGTTTACTTACCTGCCGCCTAGATGGCGTCTTGAGTGTCTAGATACTTAGGCTGAATTTAATTGAACGAAGGGGGCTCCTTGCTGGCAAGGAGCCCCCTTCTGGTTTTGGTTACTTTGGAATTGTGGGCGCTTCCCTATTTTGCGTCGGCCCAGGTTATGCCGGTGCTGGCTTCGGCGATCAACGGTACGCGGAGGTCTACTACGTGTTCCATGACGTCGCGGACCATGGTGGTGAGGCGCTCGACTTCGTCGACGGGGCACTCAAAGTCCAGTTCGTCATGTACCTGCAGAATCATGTGGGCGGCAAAGCCCTCTTCTTCCAGGCGGCGGCTTACGCGGGCCATCGCGATCTTGATGATGTCGGCGGCGGTTCCCTGCATGGGGTGGTTCATAGCCGTGCGCTCGCCAAAGCCGCGGAGTTGCGGATTTTTAGCCTTGAGCTCCGGAATATGGCGACGGCGGCCGTACATGGTCTCGGCGTAGCCCGTCTGCTTGGCGCGCGCCACCACGTTGTCGAGGAACGTGCGCACGCCCGGGTAGGCCTCGTAGTAGCGATCGATCATATCGCGCGCCTCGGCCATCGAGATATGCAGCGACTGCGACAGACCGTAGGCCTGCTGGCCGTACACGATACCAAAGTTCACAGCCTTGGCGCGGCTGCGTAGGTCGGGCGTTACCTCGGACACCGGCACGCCAAATACGCGCGCGGCCGTCTCGGCATGGAAGTCCTCGCCCTCGTTAAAGGCGCGCACCAGGTGCTCGTCACCCGAAAGATGCGCGAGCAAGCGCAGCTCGATCTGCGAGTAGTCCACCGCCAAAAAGACGCTGCCCTCGCCCGCCGAGAACGCCGTCTTGACGGTACGCCCCAGCTCCGAGCGAGTCGGGATGTTCTGTAGGTTCGGGTCGCTCGAAGACAGACGCCCCGTCGCGGTGATGGTCTGGTTGTACGTGGTGTGCACACGACCGTCACCACGGCGCAACGGACCTAGCGTGTCCAGATAGGTCGACTTAATCTTGGACTTCTCACGCCAGTCCAAAATCAGGCGCACGATCTCGTGGTCGCGGGCAAGATCGCTCAACACCTTGGCGTTGGTCGAATAGTAGCCGCGCTTGGTCTTCTTGAGGCCCTTGGTCGGAAGCCCCATCACATCAAACAGCACGTGCGAGAGTTGCATGGGGCTGCCGATGTTAAAGGTCTCGTCACCGGCAAGGTCGCGAATGCTTCGCTCGACCTCGGCAATCTGGGTCGCCAGACCCTCGGACAGACTGTGCAGGCGGTCGGGATCCACGAGCATGCCCGCGCGCTCCATCTTGGCAAGCACCGGAACGAGCGGCATCTCGATGCCATCGAACACGTTGGCGGCATTCTCACGGGCCATGCACTCGCGCAACGGCGCCACGAGCGCCAGCGTCAAGGCCGCCGTGCGAGCGGCGGGCGCAGGAGCGTCCTCACCGGCACCCTCTGCACCGCGTGCCGCAGGCAGCGACATCTGCAGGTAGGCATCGGCCAGATACGCCTCATCGAACTCGGAGCGGTCGGAATCCAGCAGGTAGGCGGCAACCACGGTATCGAAGATGCGCGTGGAATCGACTGCCAGCGGATCCATGAGCTCGGGCTCCGAAGAATCGATGGGCGAAAGCTCATGCAGCAGTGCTTTCATATCCGGGCTCGCCACGCGGCCCTCCATAAACAGGCGCGCGAGCGCGCCGGCAATCACGCCGTGGACGAAGTTGAAGCCCTCAACCTCAGCCGCCGCACCGCTATCGCCCTCCTCGAGCGCGAACAAGCCCTTGGACGTCGCTAACCACAGCGTGCGCGTCAGTCCAAAGAGCGCGCCCTCTTCCTTGTCGTCGTCCACCACGGCGGCGACCCACTCGCCGGCATCAATCGCGCGGGAAATCTCAGCCGCAACGGCACCAAGCGCGTCAACATCGCCCGCGGCTGCGCGAACCATCGCAGGCATCTCAAACACACTGGAGGCAGCAGCAGCCCCGCCCTCGCCGCCGATCAGCGCCAAGAAACGGTTCTGCATGGCGGTGATACCAAGCGTACCCAGCGCCGCGGAAACCTCATCGGCAGAAAACGCCGGGAAGGACGTCGCCTCAAAATCGAGCTCAACGGGCGCATCGGTGCGGATGGTCGCGACCTTGCGGCTCAGCAGGGCATCGTCGATGTGTGCGCGCAGGTTTTCGCCCATCTTGCCCTTGACCTCGTCGGCGTGTGCGATGACCTCGTCCAGGCTACCGTACTGCGCAATGAGCGCGCTCGCCTTTTTGGGGCCGATGCCCGGCACGCCGGGGATGTTATCGGACGTGTCGCCCTTCAGACCATAAAAGTCGGGCACGAGCGCCGGCGTGATGCCGTGATACAGATCATCCACGCTCTCGGGCGTCATAATCGCCACGTCGGACAGACCCTTGCGGGTCGAGACCACGTTGACGTGCTCGGTCACGAGCTGATACATATCGCGATCACCGGTCACCAGCAGCATGTCACAGCCGGCCTGCTCGCCCAGGCGCGCCATAGTGCCCAGGATGTCATCGCCTTCCCAGCCCTCGGACTGCAAAATCGGCACGTTGAGCGCGGCGAGCAGCTCCTTAATCATGGGAAACTGCGCGTGCAGATCGGGGTCCATGGGCGGGCGCTGCGCCTTATACTGCGGCAGCATCTCCATGCGCACGCGCGGCTTGCCCTTGTCAAACGCCACGACCACACCATCGGGGTTAAAGGCATCGATCATCTTAAGAAACATGTTCAAAAAGCCAAAGATCGCGTTGGTGGGACGACCGTCCGGCGCGTTCATGGTGGGCGGCACGGCGTGGAAGGCGCGGTGCATGAGCGAGTTGCCGTCGATAACGGCAAAGGTACGGCGCTTGTCAGACATATTGAATACCTCGCTTTGGGCTGGGCACGGTTTGCTCACTCCAGTTTACACGCTCCCCGCCCCACGGCCACCGCACATCAAGCTCCCCCGCCACCGTGAGCCCGCGCGTGATACGATGGCTCACGGTACATCAACCAGCACGATCGATCCGAAAGGAGCCTGCGTCATGGAGCGTCCCTGCGCATGGAAAAAGTACACGCCACAGCAAATCGAGGAGCTCGAGGAGCTTTGCCGCGGCTATAAGCAGTTTTTGAGCGAGAACAAGACCGAGCGCCTGTGCGTCAAGACCGGCATCAAGATGGCCGCGGAGGCGGGCTACGTCAATCTAGAGACCGTAATCGCCGAGGGCCGCGCGCTCAAGGCCGGCGACAAGGTGTACGCCGCCAACCACGGCAAGGACCTCATGCTCGTCAACCTGGGCACCGCCCCGCTCGAGCAGGGCTTTAACATCCTGGGCGCCCACGTGGACTCGCCGCGCCTGGACCTTAAGCAGAATCCCGCCTTCGAGGCCGGCGACATGGCTTATCTCGACACGCACTACTATGGCGGCGTCAAGAGCTACCACTGGGTCGCTTCCCCGCTCGCGCTCGTAGGCGTCATCTGCAAAAAGGACGGCACCACCGTCGACATCAACATCGGTGACAAGGCCGACGACCCGGTCTTTACCATCTCCGACCTGCTGATCCACCTCTCGAGCGAGCAGATGGCCAAGCCCGCCAAGGACGCCGTCGACGCCGAGATCCTCGACGTGATCGTGGGCGGCCGCCCCGTCAAGTTTGACGAGGACGACAAGGACGCCCCCAAGGAGCCCGTCAAGCAGATGTTCCTGGACATCCTCAAGGAGCAGTACGACGTCGAGGAGGAGGACTTCCTCTCCGCCGAGATCGAGGTCGTGCCCGCCGGCCCGGCCCGCGACATGGGCCTCGACCGCTCCATGATTCTGGGCTATGGCCACGACGACCGTGTCTGCGCCTATCCGTCCATGCTCGCCCAGATCGACGTCGCCAACGTGGAGCGCACGAGCATCACACTCATCGTCGACA
Organism: uncultured Collinsella sp.; assembly: GCA_902491565.1. GTDB lineage: Bacteria > Actinomycetota > Coriobacteriia > Coriobacteriales > Coriobacteriaceae > Collinsella. Next base: position 156,432 of record CABUIE010000001.1, on the reverse strand, counting down.
AGGAGGAGATCGGTTCCGTGGGTGCCACCGGCATGACGAGCCGCTTCTTCGAGAACACCGTCGCCGAGATCATGACGCTCGCCGGCGAGGATAGCCCGCTGGCCCTGCGCCGCGCACTCGCCCGCAGCCGCATGCTCTCCTCCGACGTGTCCGCCGGCTTCGACCCGGGCTATGCCGGCAAGTTCGAGACCAAAAACGCCGCTTTTATGGGTCGCGGCCTGTGCTTTAACAAGTACACGGGCAGCCGCGGCAAGGGTGGCTCCAACGACGCCGACGCTGAGTACGTGGCCCTCGTTCGCGACATCATGGACGAGGCCGGCGTGGACTTCCAGACCTGCGAGCTCGGTCGCGTCAACGCGGGCGGCGGCGGCACCATCGCCTACATCATGGCCAAGTACGGCATGAACGTCATCGACTCCGGCGTTGCCGTCCTGTCCATGCACGCCCTTTGGGAGGTCGCCAACAAGGCCGACATCTACGAGGCCTACCGCGGCTACAAGGCCTTCCTCGAGCGCGCTTAATCAACCCTTCATCAGTTGCGGTGAAATACGGACTAAACCGGCCCATAAACGACCAAAACAGACCGTATTCCACCGCAACTTCTTTTTTGCAGAGGAGAGTCCATGCTGCAGGTCATCATTTCGCCCGCCAAGCAGATGCGCGCGGCCCAAGATGCTTTTGAAGTCCTGGGCATTCCACCTTTTGCGCAAGAGACGGCTCGCCTCCACCGCGCACTGCTAGATATCGAGCAGAATGAAGGCAGCAGCGGTCTGCAGGCGCTGTGGAACGTGAGTGACAAACTGCTGGGACCTTGCCTCAACACCCTGCATGAGTTCGGGCCCATCCTGAAAAACGGTGATCTCGACAATCCCGCACTCGCCCGTCACCTCTCCCCTGCCGTCATGTCCTATCACGGCATTCAATACCAGAGCATGGCACCCGAGGTGATGGATTCCGCGCAGCTCGCATGGCTGCAAGACCATCTATGGATCCTCTCGGGCCTTTACGGGTGCGTACGCCCCTTTCATGCCGTTGAACCGTATCGGCTGGAGATGGGCGCGAAGCTTGCCGTCGACGATACCCGAGACCTCTACGCGTTTTGGGGCGACAAGCTCGCACGGGCCATCGCTCCGGCGGGCTCCAACGCTACGATCGTCAACCTCGCCAGCGCGGAATACGCCAAAGCCGTTCTGCCCCGCCTCACCACCGATGTCACGGTCGTCACGTGCCTCTTTGGCGAAGGCATCCGTAACGGCAAGCCCATCCAGCGCTCGACCGCCAGCAAAAAGGCACGCGGCTCCATGGTGCGCTGGATGGCAGAAAACAAGCTCGAGGATGTAAACGGGCTCACCGCGTTCGACGTTGGTTATCGTCACTTTCCCGAGCTTTCAAATAAAAACACTTTGGTCTTCCTGAACGAACAGACCTTGTAGGACCACCGCTACTTTTGAATGTGCTGCCTAGGCACGGCGTCTATTCCGCCAAGCCGTCGGCTTTGACAATTTCATTTGTCGAGCCGTCCTGATAGGTAATCTTGACATGCTCCACCTCAGACACCTTGACGCCCGACGGGGGCTCCAGGCGCCATTCCGTCAGCGCGATATCCATCGTCGTGGGCACATCCCCTTGATCTTTGAGCTCAACCGACAGCGTCTTAAGCAACGCATCGAAAGCCACGCGCTCGATCTCTTCACCAGGAATGGAGCCACCGCTCAACTGCAACTGGACAAATCTATCGCACGGATACCAATAGTCGCCGGGAGCTGCCACCGTGTTACCGCCAGCGACCTTTACCGTCATGATCGGCAGGGCATCGTCGGCCTCAAACTCCCAGGCAGCGCCGCCGCGACCGCCAAACGTCCAGATACAAAAGGCAATCACCAGCACGGCAAGCACCGCAAAACCAATCGCGACAAGGCCATGGTGCGCGCGGCTTTCCTCGGCCGATACATCCCATTGCGTCTCTCGATATAGATGCTTGTCTTCCATGTTCGCCTCCCCACAGGCACGCTCGTTGGCCCAATCGTACCCATTCAGGCTATACTTGAGCCCATGACATAACGGGGAGCTTGCAGGACAAGACGGCAGGCTGAGATTGGGCGCGCCCGCCCTGACCCACAAACCTGATATGGGTAATGCCAACGAAGGGAGCCGTGCCAATGAGCACACAGACCGAGCCCAAGCTCGTCACGCAAATCGACTTCGCCCGCGCCGGGCAGATTACACCGCAGATGAAGGAAGTCGCCGAGCGCGAGCATCGCGACCCCGAGTACATCCGCGAGCGCGTGGCCGACGGCCGCATCGCCATTCCCGCCAACATCGTGCACATCAAAAAGGGCATGCGCGCCTTTGGTGTCGGCGAGGGCCTGTCCACCAAGGTCAACGTCAACCTGGGCATCTCGGGCGACAAGGCCGACGCCGCAGAGGAATGGAAGAAAGTCAAGATCGCCGAGGACTTTGGCGCCGACGCCATCATGGACCTCTCCAACTCGGGCAAAACACGCCAGTTCCGCCAGCAGCTCATCGACGAGACGCCGCTCATGGTGGGCACCGTCCCCATGTACGATGCCATCGGCTACATGGAAAAACCGCTGGTCAAGCTTACCAAGGATGACTTGTTCGAGGTCGTGCGCGCGCATGCCGAGGACGGCGTGGACTTTATGACCATCCACTGCGGCATCAACAAGTCGGTCACCAAGACCTTTAAGGAGACCGGCCGCCTTATGAACATCGTGAGCCGCGGAGGCTCGCTGCTGTTTGGCTGGATGGAGGTCACCGGTAACGAGAACCCGTTCTATGAGTTCTACGACGAGTTGCTCGAAATCTGCCACGAGTACGACGTGACGATTTCGCTTGGCGACTCCTGCCGCCCGGGCTGTCTCTACGACTCCAACGACGCAACCGAGACCGCCGAGATGATCGAGCTGGGCAAGCTGTGCAAGCGCGCATGGGCCGCCGGCGTCCAGGTTATGGTCGAGGGTCCGGGCCACATGGCGCTCGACGAGATCGCCGCCAACATGAAGCTGCAGAAGCGCCTGTGCCACAACGCCCCGTTCTATGTGCTGGGGCCGCTGGTGACCGATATCGGCGTAGGCTACGACCACATCACCGCTGCCATCGGCGGCGCCATCTCCGCCAGCTCCGGCGCCGACTTCCTGTGCTACGTAACGCCCGCCGAGCACCTGTGCCTGCCCGACGCCCAAGACGTGCTCGATGGCCTTATGGCCACTAAGATTGCCGCACACGCCGCCGACATCGCCAAGAAGGTGCCGCACGCCCGCGACATGGACGACAAGATGGGCCAGGCACGCCGCAAACTCGACTGGGATGCCATGTGGAAGTGCGCGCTCGACCCGGTTACGGGCAAGAAGCGCTACGAGGAATCCCCCGCCGCCACCGAGGGCACCTGCACCATGTGCGGCAAGATGTGCGCCGTCCGCACCGTCAACAAGGTGTTCGAAGGCACGACGATCGACCTGGGCATGGAGGATTAGCCTTTTCGAAGCAATCGCCCACAAGCCCGCTGCGGGGCCCGTCAATTGTTGACGTGTGAACATTTGCTAACATTTGCGTAAAGATTGCACCACCCGCCCGGGTTCGGAATACAGCCGGCCCGGGCATCTTTATAATGCGGGGTAAAAGACCCATTTGAATCCGACCGGACAAGGGAGCGAACATGGATCGCAGTAAAGTACCCGCCGTTCTATCCATCGCAGGATCCGATTCCAGCGGTGGCGCCGGCATTCAGGCAGACATTAAGACCATCACGGCGCACCGTCTGTATGCCGAGACGGCCATCACCGCCATCACAGCGCAAAACACACTGGGCGTCACCGCCGTGCAGGATATCTCGCCAGATATCGTAGCCGCGCAAATTGACGCCGTTTTTGACGATATCCGCCCGAGCGCCGTCAAGATCGGCATGGTTTCGTCTGTCGAGATTATCGAAGTTATCGCCGACCGCCTGAACGCATGGAACGCAACCAACGTGGTCGTCGACCCCGTTATGGTCGCCACTTCGGGCGCTCGCCTCATTGCCGAGGACGCCGCTGAGGCGCTCACGCATCGCCTGTTCCCGCTGGCGACCGTCATCACGCCCAACATTCCCGAGGCCATGGCGCTGCTCGACTACGAGGTCGATTCCGAGCGCACACAGCAAAACGCTGCCATGCTCCTCACCCGCCGCTTTGGCTGCGCGTCCCTCGTTAAAGGCGGGCATTTTGTCAACGAGGCCAACGATGTGCTAGCAGAGCCCGCGCCGCTCGATGACGAGGGTAACCACCTGGGCGATCCGCTCACCACGTGGTTCCGCCACAAGCGCATCGAGACCGGCAACACGCATGGCACCGGCTGCACGCTTTCGTCCGCCATCGCCTGCGCATTGGCCCAGGGCATGGAACTTGCCGACGCCGTCAACGCCGGCAAGGCCTACCTGACAGGCGCTCTGGCCGCCGGCCTGAACATGGGCAAAGGCTCCGGCCCCGTCAATCACATGTGGCAGTATTAAGATTTGCAGCCCAAAACCACCGCAAAGGGGACAGGCACCTTTGCGGTGGTTCCCACAAACATCTCGATCCGTAACAGTTAGAGCCCATTTTTCGGCTCACCTGTTACAGATTGAGACATTCAAATTCCGCAGAGAAGAAAATCTCGATCTGTAACAGTAACTCGGCAAAATCGACCCTAGATGTTACAGATCGAGACAAACGACCGATATCGGCCTAAATAATCTTAATCTGTAACATCTAGCCCGTTTTCGGCCTTACAACTGTCACAGATCGAGACAAAGCAACGAAACAAGCCACCACAAGGGGAACTTCTGTGGTGGCTTGGGGTCGCGCTACTCTCCGAGCATCTCTTGGAGCTTGGCTGCCACGGCGTGACCCAGGCTCTCATGGCTTTCGGGCATCATATGCAGATAGTCGATATCGCCCGGCTCGGCAAAGTCGGCGGCATTCAAAAAGTCGCAGCCAAACTGCTCAGCCACATGCGCGTAGTACTCACCAAAATGTTCCGAGGCTTCTACGGAATGCTCGTCAAAATCGGTCATATATACGTCGGCGATCTGCGGCTTAATCTTGATAGGCGCCATCAGCAGAATGCGCGGACAAGGCGCAGCGTCGGTCCACGGAAACGCGCGGACGGCGCGAATCAGCGCCATGGCGCCACGGGCGATATCGGAAGCTGTCACGTTAAAGACCGTCTTACAGTCGTTGGTGCCCAGCATGATCACAATGGCGTCCAGCGGCTTATGGGCCTCGAGCAGCATCGGAAGTGCGCGGATGCCGTTAAGATTGGTGTCCAGATGGCACATGTCGTCGCGTACCGTCGTGCGGCCGTTGAGGCCTTCTTCAATTACATGCCAGCCCTCGCCTAAGTCACGTTGGGCCACGCCGCACCAGCGCACATCCTGCGCATAGCGCACCGCGGTGCCGTCGCGCATGCCCGCCGGATCGTAACCATAGGTGTTGCTGTCGCCAAAGCATAGAACGTTTTTCATCGTAAGCCCCTCGCTCAGTAAAAAGCCGACGGAAGCAGCCTCTCCCGCCGGCTCGACCTATCTGTCAGCACGTACCAATTACAGGTACTTGCGCCAATCGTCCTCGTCCTCATCATCCTCGGTAGCAGCCTGGGTCTGCTCGGCGGCGCGAGCTGCCGCAGCGCGAGCGGCAACCTGGGCATAGGACTCCTCGTTGCGCTCGGGGAAGTTTGCCAGCACGTGCTCGAACTTGGCAAAATCCTCATCCCAGCGCGTAGAAGGCACGGCAAAGAAGACTTGCTTGACCTTAAAGTCGCCCGACGCGAGCTCCTTGCGGAAGAGCTCGGCCACGGCCTCGGCGTCAAAGCCGTTGTTGTCGCAGCCCCAAGCGCCCAGCACGAGCTTCTCGCGACCCAGCTCGTCGCAGATGGCAAGCACAAAGCGAATGCGGTCGCGCAGGGCATCCAGCAGAGCATCGTCGCTCACGCGATACTCCTGGCGGGCGCGCTTAACGTTGGGCGCGGCGGCCACGATCACGTCGGCGTATGCATGCACGTGGTTGCGGTCGAAGCGCACCGCAGGCACCACTAGGGCGCGGTTACGATAGAGCTCGCAGTTGATGTTGCGGCGACGGTTCTCGCCGTACCATTTGCGCTGCTTATCGAGAACGTTGTACAGATACGAATCGGCGCACAGTGTGGCCTCCTGGCCCAGATAACCCTGAATATAGCCACCGCCCGGGTTGGTGAACGAGGCAAAGGCGAGCACGGCCATGTCGCAGAACTGCGCATAGCCACGACCGTTGTCCAAGATGGCCTGCGTGGCGGAGGCATCGCGCACGGTGACCTCAGGCAGGGACGCAGCAGGCTCCTCAGCAGGCGCGGACTCAGCTTCGGCGATTTCCTCGGCAGGCTCCTCGACGGGCTCAGGAGCTGCCTCGACCTCGGCAGCCTCCGCGCCCTCGACGTCCTCGGCAACCTGTTCTTCGGTGGCCACAGCACTCTGAACCTTGGCCTTCATCGCCGCGACAAAGCCGGCAGGCATACCGTCAAACTCGCGAACACCGGCAAGCGAACGCTCGATATCCTTGGCGCACGCTTCGGACACAGTTGCCACGTGACGCTCGGCGGCCTTGGCACGGGCCTCGCGCTTGGGATTGGGCTGACCCGCTCGGTTGGACCTGCGGTTACGGTTCCTGTTGTCGACGTCTGCCATACGTGGCCACCTTTCCTGTCGCTGCCGCTATCGGCTTTTTCCCATCCATGATACCCCGCCGCGCACAAAAAAGACGGCCCCGAAGGACCGCCTTTCGCATCGTTTTACCGTGTCCGGCAGGAAGCGTCGCAATGCCGCGCTTTAATCGCGACGGCCGAGGATGTTCAAAATGCGCAAAAACACGTTGATAATATCCACGAACAGGTTAGAGGCCATAAGCACGGCATTGGGCAGTGTGGGCGGCACCGTCGTGGCAACATAGGTGTCGTAGCCAATAAAGCCGGCGAACACCACGATCACGATCAGGTCGGTGATGGTCTGTGAGACGCCCATGAACATCAGCACGATCTCAACCAGAATAGTAGCGAGCAGAATGCCAAAACCGATGCCATATACGCGCTGGAAAAACTTGGGGAACGTCACGCCCAAGGCGCCAAAGACAAAGGTGATGGCGGCCGTGGCGATAAAGGCAGTGTTGATGGTGGGCAGGTCGTAGTTGGCAAGGCCAAACGACGCGGTCAGGCCAAAGGTGCTCGCAAAGATTACGTAGCCCACAAGGGACAGGCCCACGGACTGCTTGCTGGCGGCGGCCGACATCATGACCATGCCGACGATGGTCAAAATAAATGAGCCAAAGACCAGCGGCAAAGCGGCGCCGCTCATCATCATGCGCGCAAACGACATGGTGCTCGTAAAGTAAGCACCGACGCCCATGGCGCAAAAGCCCAAAAAGATCAGGGCAGACATGACAAGGTTGTACGCGCGCGGCGACATCTCCTTGGCACGGCTTGCGCCGGTTTCGATGGGGCCGTTCTGATAGCCCTGAATATCGTTCATAATTTCGTCCTTTCAAAAGCGCCGCGACAACGCAGTAGCTGACAAGATTCCTGTCATTGTACCCGAATGCCGTACGTCCTTACCTACGGCGCTCGCCCTCGAGCGTGCGATCAAAGGCCCAGACCCACCAACGCATCACGTGTGCCTGCGAGCCGTCCGCCCGCTCGCGCGTCTGGTCCTCCAGATACAACTCGGTCGCGTGCCCGCCAAAACGCACCTTATAGGTCGCCGTACGAACACCGTGAACCGTTAAGCCAAAGCCCGTGGACGAGACAATCTCGTCGATCGTAAAACAACGGCCGTCGACCCAGCAGACGGTGACCGGCACGACCTGTCCGCCCGCGAGGATGCGGGCCACGACGTCCACATACTGCTTGTGCACGCGCCGAGTTTTGCCGTCTGTCTGTCGATATTCCATGCCTCCTATTATCGAACGCATGTTTGTATGTTGTAAAGCGAACAGACTGTGGTTTTGGAGTGTCGTAGTAATCGCACGTGTCCGCATGGCGTGTTAGCAAAAAGAACACCCGCGGTCAACAGGGCTAATATTCAATTTTAGTGCCAAAAAGTCCACTTCTCCCATCAGAACTCGGTAAAGAGACCCGCAGGAGGTGATACGATTTATCATGTTTTTGTAACGTGTCTGCAAACTTCGAGAAAGCCCATATATGGACGTAACGTTCTCAACCTTCCTCGGCCAAATTGTGTCGAACCCAGTCCTTGCCGTCACCGTGATCCTCGCGTTGGGTGCCATCTTCGTCAATGGATGGACCGACGCGCCCAACGCCATCGCGACCTGCGTCACTACGCGTTGCATGCCCGCCCGCGCCGCCATTCTCATGAGCGCCGCATTCAACTTCCTCGGTGTGCTCATCATGACGCACTTTAACGCGAGCGTCGCCAATACCATCTCGCATATCGTCGACTTTGGCGGAAACAGCACCATGGCGCTCGCGTGCCTCTGCGCGGCGCTGTTCTCCATCGTCGTCTACGGCGCCACAGCGTCGCGTTTTGGTATCCCCACCTCGCAAAGCCACAGCCTTATCGCCGGCCTGACCGGTGCCGCTATCGCCCTCGGCGGCGCGAGCAGCGTCAACGTCCACGAGTGGATGAAGGTCATCTACGGCCTGGCGCTCTCCATCGGCCTGGGCTTTGTCATGGGCTGGGTCCTGTGCAAGCTCGTCTCGATTCTTTTCGGCGCCGCCAACAGGCGACGTGCCAATGTCTTCTTTAAATACGCTCAGATCGCGAGCGCTGCGGCCATGAGCTTTATGCACGGCGCGCAGGATGGACAGAAGTTCATCGGCGTGCTCTTTTTAGGCGTGGCCTTTGCCAGCGGCCAGACGAGCGTCGGCGATGCAGGCATCCCCATCTGGATTATGCTGCTGTGCTCGGCCACTATGGGTATCGGCACCAGCGTGGGCGGCGAGCGTATCATCAAGTCCGTCGGCCAGAGCATGGTCAAGCTCGAAAAGTACCAGGGCTTCTCCGCCGACCTGGCGGGCGCCGCAAACCTGCTGCTTGCCACCCTTACCGGCATCCCCGTGTCCTCCACCCACATCAAGACCTGCGCCATCATGGGCGTCGGTGCCGTCAAGCGCCTTTCGGCCATCAACTTCGGTGTCGTCAAGGACATGATGTTCACCTGGTTCTTCACCTTCCCCGCCTGCGGACTCATCAGCTTTGTCATGGCCAAGCTGTTCATGATGTTCCTCTAGTCAAACCGAGCGTCCATCCGGACTGCATTACCTCGCCCGCCCATCTTCACCTCGAAAGGACCACCCATGGCAAAGAAACCCGATTCGTTCTACTTTGACAACTACGTCGCCTGCGCCGACCTAGCCGTCCAGGCCGCAGAGCTGCTCACCAAGATTTTTGAGAACTTTGACCCTGCGCAGATCCACGACATGCTCGATAAGATGCATGCGATTGAGCATGCGGCAGACAAGAAGCACCACGAGCTCGAAGACGCCCTGCTCACCGCCTTTATCACCCCGCTTGAGCGCGAGGATCTGGACCTGATGAGCTGCTCGCTCGACACCGTGCTCGATCGTATCGAGGGCGTCGTGCAGCGCGTCTACTTCACCAACATCCAGAGCATCCACCCCGATGCCATCGTCATCGCCCACAAGGTGACCGACGCCTGCCGCGCCATGAAGGACCTGATGGTCGAGCTGCCCAACTACCGCAAGTCCAAGACCCTGCGCGAGCTCGTCATCCAGATCAACACCATCGAGTCCGAGGCCGACGAGCTCTACATCAACGCCATGCGCAACCTGCACGTTAACGGCAAGGACCCGCTCGAGGTCATCGCTTGGCGTGACGTGTACGCCTTCCTGGAGTACTGCGCCGACTGCTGTGAGAATGTGGCCGATGTTGTGGATTCGATTGTCATGAAGAACAGTTAATTGGGGGTACGTGTCCCGGCGGCGAAGGGCCGGCACCTGTTTGCTTTCTCACTCCGGCTGCATGGCAGAGTCGTTCGAAAGTAAACAGGTGCCGGCCCTTCGCCTTACGTACCACCATTGGGAACTTTGGCTGATACTTTGAAAGCGATGGGGCTTTTGTTGGCGGGGCCTTTGGACCCGATTGGGAACTTTGGGACCGCCTTAAACGTTTGGGTGGATGGGGCTTTGGGTACCCTTTGTTTTACTTTGGATTGATTCGTTGAATTTGGAGGTCTTGGTTGTGAGTTATTTGGATCTGGCTCGTGGTCGGTATTCTTGTCGTTCGTTTGAGGACCGTTCTGTTGAGCAGGCTGTGGTGGATGCCATTGTTGAGGCTGGGCGGATTGCTCCTTCTGCTTGTAATAACCATCCAACCCGTGTGATGGTGTTGGATACGCCTGAGCTTCTGGAGAAGGCTGCTGCTTGTCAGCCTCGGTTTGCTCGTGATGGGTCTATCTTTGGGGCTCCGCTTGTCTTCCTTATTTGCAGCGTTACCGATGACGCTTGGGTGCGCCCGCATGATCAGATGAATTCCAGCGAAATCGATACGTCCATCGTGTGTGATCAGATGATGATGGAGGCCACCGAGCAGGGCCTGGGAACGTGCTGGGTATGCCATTTTAAGCCTGAGGTGGCACAAGAACAGTTCAATCTGTCCAAGGGCGTCTATCCCTATCACATGCTCGTCTGTGGCTATCCTGCCGACCACATCGCCGATCCCGAGCATCGCGAGGCCCGCACCATTCCCCTCCCCGACTTCCTCCTCAAGTAGATTTTTGGGACATGCCTTAAAGCCTACCCTTGACCGTTCATCCGTTCGCCGAGTTCTGCGCCACTATGTGCAGGGCTTGGTTTTTATGTTACGCACCCCGGCACAGTCATAAAAAAGGACCCGCAAGCTGCGGGTCCTTTCTAGGCACTAAATTGTAGGCCGAATGTTAGTCCAGGTCGTCGGCAGCAAAGTTGTCGATCGGGGCAAAGGGATCGGCCACGGGGACAACCGGGTCAGCGACGGGCAGCGGCTCGGCGGGAACAGTCACTGCAGGAGAAGCGGCAGAACCGACCGGCGTGGAGGCCATGAGGTCGGCCGGGAAGGAGTTCTGGGCATCGTCCATGAAGTGCTGGATGAGCTTAAGATACTCGGCCTTGAACTCCTCACGGGAAGCCTTGAGACGATCGATCTCCTCGAGCTCGGCCTGCTTCTCAGTCAGAGCCTGGCGGATAACCTCGCGAGCCTTGGCGTCAGCCTCGTTGCGGATACGCTCAGCGTTCTCGTTGGCATCGTTAACGATGGTCTCAGCGGTCTGCTGGGCAGCGATCAGGGCAGCGGAAATCTGGCGCTCCTGAGCGGAGAAGTCAGGGGCGGGAGCAGCCACGGGGGCGGCAGGAACGGCCTGGTCGGCGGTATCCCGAGCCTGGGCAAGCTGAGCCTGTGCATCGGCAAGCTGCTGCTCGGTAGCAGTCAGGCGACCCTTAAGGTCAACGATCTTAGCGAGCATAGCGTCAACCTCGGAGGACAGCGTCTCCAAGAAGACGTCGACCTCAGCAGGATCGTAGCCACGCTTGGCCTCAGAGAAAGTCTGAGCCTGGATGTCTGCAGGGGTAATAGCCATAACAAGTCTCCTTTTTCATCGCCTCGGCGCTACACGCCCGACGTAAGTTACTAAGTCAGTTCTACACGAGTATACCTATAAGAAGCTGCAGAACCAGCCTCTGCACCAACTGCAACGCAATAATCGCAACGACCGGCGAAAAATCGATACCGCCCATCGGCGGGATGAAACGACGGAACAGGTTGAGCCACGGACCGCACACGCTATCAAGCACCGCGGCAATATCCTGAAGCAAACCACCCTGCTTCATGGGAATCCACGTCATAAAGCAGTAGACGACAATGAGCGTGGAATAGAAGTTGAACAGCGTGTTGACCAGCTGGACGATAGTGTAGATGTTGATGGGAATCTCCTCGTCTTGTCTTTACTTAAGGTAGCCGTCGGCACGAAGCTTCTTGAGATCGGAATCTTTGACCTCGCAACCGGCGGGCAGCACCATGAACACGCGGTCGCCCACCTCCTTGACCGTGGCACCCAGACCGCAGGCAAAGCCGTAAGAGAAGTCCAAGACGCGCTTGGCAACTTCGGTGCGTACGCCCACAAAAATCAGTGCGACAGGCTGCTTGGTGCGAACGCGGCGCACCACGGTCTCCACGTCGTCATAGCTCTCGGGGCGCAGGACATAGGCCGGCAGCTGCGGTGTGGCGTTGATGATATTGCTCGCATAGGCCGAGGCATCGCTCGGTGCAGGCGCGGGCGCAGCGGCGGCACGGGCGCGGGTGTTCTCGGCGTAGCTCGACGGCGTGTCATAGGCACCAGGACGATAACCGCTCGCAACACTGTCCTGCGAGCGCGAAGGCGGATTATACGTCGTGGCATGGCGGGAGTCATCGCCGACCAGCTGACCGGAGCGCGTATACACGGCAACCGACTCAGCTTCACCGCGGCGCGTCTGACCAAGCAGGCCGTTGCTCGGCTCGTCTTGGGTGTAGAAGCCCTCGCCCGAAGCACCGCTGTAGCCGTTGCCCTGATAACTATCGTCATAGCCGTCATCGTAGCCGTAGTCGTCGTCCTGGCCATAACCCTGGTCGTAACCCTGCTGGCCGCCCAGGTGCATCTTATTTTTAATCTCGTCAAGGAAGCCCATGGTTGTGTCCTCTCGCGGTTTAGTGCAGGCGCCCCGATAATCAGTGCGCACTTCAGAGCCTTATTTTACTGCAAACTCCGGGCTAAATACTACCCTGCCCAGGCGAACGAGCGTAGAGCCCTCCTCAAGGGCAGGCTCAAAGTCCTCGCTCATGCCGCAGGAAAGCTCAGGCAGGTTCAAATCGGGATGCGCCGCCTCCAGCTCATCCCTCAGCTCACGAAGCCCCGCAAAGGTGCGGCGTGCCACATCCTTATTCCCCCGGGGCGCCATAGTCATAAGCCCCTGCACGCAAATTCCCTCAAGTTCCGCAAGCTCACCCGCGGCGGCGCGAATCTCATCGGGCGAAAAGCCTCCCTTCGACTCCTCACCACTCACATTGACCTCGATGAGCACACGCTGGGGGCCGGCGAGCTCGCCTGCCTCAATCTTGCGGACAGCACGGCTCGAGATCGCCTGCGCCAGATGCAGCGAACCCACCGAGTGAATCAGCTCGGCTGAGCCCAGCACCGCATTGATCTTATTGGTCTGCAGGTTGCCGATCATATCGAAGCGCACCTCGGGCAGCTCCGGATGCTCCGCCAGACCCGTGAGCTTGCGAACCAGCTCCTGCGGGCGGTTCTCGGCAAAATGGCGATACCCCGCCTGGATGGCGGCAACGGTCTCATCGACACCAACGGTCTTGGACACGGCAATGAGGCGCGCGGCGTCGTGGGGACGGCCTGCGCGATCGAGCGCCGCATAAAAACGTTCCAGAATCTGCTCGCGGCGAGCGCGCATCAAGTCCAAATAGTTATCCATTGCTAATCGCCTCCGCTGACAGCCAAACAAGTAGTCCCATGCTAACGCAAGAGCGCGGCCCCGCATGTGCAAGGCCGCGCTCACTTAGGTATTTACAATCTTTCGACGAACGGGGTTACTTACTCCTCGTCGTCCTCGCCATCGTCCTCATCCTCAAGATGATCGAGCAGGTAGCGAAGACCCTCGCTGACCTCGTTAGCGGGCACCTTGGCAACGTAGCGAGCGTCGACGGCGGGCCTCATGATAACACCCTCGCCCGAAGGCACGCGCATGCTCTCGAGCTCATCCTCATCAGTGCGGGCGATATCGCCGGCATTCATACGCTGACCCGTCAACAGGAAGGTCAGACGGCAGGCGGCATCGATGGAAATCGAGGCGATGCGATCGAGATAGCGCGATACCATGATGGCGCGGCGCAGGTCGTCATAGTTGCTGTCGTCGTCCATAAAATCGCCCGTGTCCATGCGGTTAAAGGTGCGGAAGAACTTCTCGTAGGCGGCGTGCACTGGCTCGTCCTCGACGGCCAAGTTGCAGATGATGGACATGTCGTTGGTGACGAGCGCAGAAAGCGAAGAGCCCAGCACCTGGTAGACGGCCTCAGCCTCGGCCTCGACCGTGCCGACAAGCTCCTTGGGCAGCGAGATGTCGGCCTTGATCATATGACGCGTGGCGCGGCAAATCTGGCGAACCTTATCGGTCATGCGCTGCAGGTTAAAGTCGACGTAGATGATCGTCTGCAGCAAGCGGAAGTCGGAGGCGACCGGTGACTGCGTGGCAATCAGGTTGTAGCAGACGGCCTCCAGGTTGGCGCAGCGTGCGTCAATCGAAAGCGTGCGCTTCTTGGTCTTGGTGGCGAGCTTGCGGTCGTCGGTCACATAGGCCTTCACGGCATCGTGGAGGGCCAGATCGACGGCCTCGTAGATGCTCAGTATCTCGTGACGGGCCTCGATGAGCTGACGGGAAAACAGTTTGCGCATGGTTCACTCCAATCAGTTGGGTGCGGTCATGCCGCCCGCACAGTGAATACGCACCGGACCAGATCCGATCGGCTTAGGACTAGTCGCACCGATCAGCCAAAGCGGCCGGTGATATAGTCTTCCGTCCGCGAGTCCACCGGGCTGGTGAAGATCGCGTCGGTTTGACCATACTCGATGAGCGTAGCGGGCTCGCCGGCAACTTCCTGCAAGAAGAACGCGGTGTAGTCACTGATACGAGCTGCCTGCTGCATTGAATGCGTGACGATGATAATCGTCATCTCGGGCGCCAGCTCGGCCATCAGATCCTCGACCTTAGAGACGGAAGTGGGGTCGATGGCGGAGCAGGGCTCGTCCATCAGGAGGACATCGGGTTGCACCGCAAGCACGCGCGCGATGCACAGACGCTGCTGCTGACCGCCCGAGAGCGCCAAACCATCCTTGCTGAGCTGATTGGATACCTCTTTCCAGAGGTTGGCGCGCTTGAGCGATTCTTCCACGATGTCATCGAGGTCGCTTTTGCTAGTCACGCCCTGCAGACGAGGGCCAAAGGCGACATTCTCGTAGATGGATTTGGGAAACGGGTTGGGCTGCTGAAAGATCATGCCCACGCGACGACGGAGATCGACCGGGTCGACACCCTCGGCATAGATATCGTTGCCGTCGAGCGTCATGGTGCCCTCGACGCGCGTGCCCTCGATCAGGTCATTCATGCGGTTGATGCAGCGCAAAAACGTCGACTTGCCGCAGCCCGAAGGGCCAATGAAGGAGGTGATGGCGTTTTTGGCGATGTTGAGGTCAAGCCCCGTCAGCGCATGAAAGTCACCGTACCAAAAGTTGAAATCCTTGGCCGTAATGGCCGCTTGCTCCAGCGTGGGAGCGGACTGATAAACGGACATGGGACTCCTTAACTAGCGACGCCTGCGCGACAGGAAGCGCGCAAACAGGTTGAAGGCCAGAATGATCACCATCAGCAAGAGCGCGGTGCCGTAGGCTGCGTTCATGTTGATGCCGTCGTTGGCAAGCAGATACAGGTGAACGGTCATGGGGCGGCCGGAATCGAGCGGCGAAATAGGTAGATTGATGGCCTGCCCCATGGTGTAGAGCACCACCGCGGTCTCGCCGATGGCACGGCCGATGGCGAGAACGATGCCCGTGGCAATGCGGCCAAAGGCAGAAGGAAGCACGATCTTGGAGACAACCTGCCACTTGGTGGCGCCCAGGCCATATGCGCCCCAGCGGATATAGCGCGGAACGGCGCGAATGGCCTCTTCGGTGGTGCGCATGACGATGGGAAGCATCAAGAGCGCGAGTGCCAGGGCGGCCGAGACCATCGAAAGGCCCAGGCCCATGGCCTCGACAAACAAGGCGTAGCCAAACAGGCCCATAACGATGGAGGGCACCGAGGCCAAAGCGTCAGCAGCGTAGCGAATGAGCTCGACGACCTTGCCCTGCTTGGCGTACTCGGCCAGATAGACGGCTGCCAGCACAGCGATCGGCGTGCAGATAAGCATGGCGAGCGCCGTCACGTAGACGGTCGAGACGATCGTGGGCCAAATTCCGCCCTCGGCGTTGACGCCCTGGGGCCAACCGAAGATAAAGTCGAGCGAGATGTGTGGCAGGCCGTTGATGACCACGTAGGCGATGATAGCGACCAGCACCAGCGTGGTGATGTAGGCAGCGGCACGAAACACGCCAAGCATGATCTTGTTGGACAGGTCCTTGTTGATGCGGCCCTTCTTGCCGTGGGAAAGGGCACGCTTGATGCGCTCGCGCGACGAGGTCGTATCGACCGTCGTGTCAACGGAATCGGACATAGCCTACCCCCTCTTCTTCTTGGAAATCAGACGGACGATGCCCACCAGCGTGGCGGAGATGATAAACAGGACCACGCCCATGCCGAACAGCGCCGAGCGATGCAGACCCGAGGAATAGCTCATGTCGAGCGCGATCTGGCTCGTGAGCGTCGAGATAGGGCTCGCAATGCTGTCGGGAATAACCGGGGCGTTACCCACGACCATGAGCACGGCCATGGTCTCGCCGATGGCACGGCCCATACCCAGCACGATGGCATCAACGATACCCAGCTTCGCGGCAGGTAGCACGACCTTATAGATGGTCTGCCACTTTGTGGCGCCCATGGCATACGATGCCTCGCGAATGCCCATGGGAATGGAATTGAGAGCATCGATGGTGAGCGTGGTGATGGTAGGGACGATCATGATGGCGAGCACAAACCACGCCGTCAGCGCACCAAAACCAAGGCCGCCGGTCAGTTGTGCGATAAACGGGCGGATGATGATCATGCCAAAGAAGCCGTAGATGATGGAGGGTATGCCCGCCAGCAGGTCAACGGCGGGGCTGATGAGCTTGCGCACGCGCTTGCTGGCAATCTCGACCAGGTAAACGGCCGTACCCACGCCCAGCGGCACGCCCATGACGAGCGCACCGACGGTCACCAGACCCGAGCCAGCAAGCAGCGACAAGATGCCGTAGTGGCCCTCGGAAGGCGCCCACGTAAAGCTAAAGAAGTCAGCCAGACCGATGTCAGTAAAGACGGGCAGCGCCGAGTACGTGGTAAAGACAAAAATCAGGATGACGGTAACGACCGCCAAGAACGCGCAGGCAAAGAAGATCCACTGCAGCGCCTTCTCCTTGATATAGGTACTGCGCGATACGAGCGCCAGCTCGCGCTTCTTGGGCGTCTGAACATTCTGCTCAGTCTGGGAGTTTTCCTGTGCTTCCATGCTACTCACTCCCCTTCTCGTCGTTGGTGACGGGAATAAAGCCCGCCTCGCGAATCTGCTTGTCCATCTTTTCGGACGTCACATAGTCGATGTAATCCTGCGCCTGCTGCGAAGGCACACCCTTCACAAAGAAGTAAAGGTCGCGCGAGATGGGATAGCCGCCACTCGCGACCGTCTTCTCGGACGCCTCAACATGATTGACCGAGACGGCCTTGACCGAGGTCTTGGCGTTGAGGCTATCGACGAAGCCCAGCGAAATGTAGCCGATGGCCCCACGCGAACGAGATACCACGTCGCGCACCTGGCCCGTACCCGAAAGAACAGCCGAGCGGCGATCGAACGGCGTGCCATCCATCACGATGGTACGGAAGGCCTCGCGCGTACCGGACGCCTCGTCTCGGTTGATGACCTGAATCCTCAGGTCCTCGCCACCGACCTCTTTCCAATTGGTAATCTTGCCGGCGTAGATATCGCGGAGCTGCTCGGTCGAGAGGTTATCGACGGGGTTGTCGTCGTTCACGATGACCGCAATACCGTCGTGGGCAATGACGATGGGAGTCAGGCCCAGATCCTGTTCGTCGGCATTGAGTCCACGGGAGGAGCTGGCGATATCGGCCGTGCCGGCGCTGACGGCCTCGATCCCAGCGGAAGACCCCAAACCGGAAACGAGCACGTCGATGCCGGTCTCCTCCTTAAAGCCCTCGGCCGCAATCTCGGCGATAGGAAGGCAGGTCGTGGAGCCGGCCACGGTAATGGAAGAGCTAGAAGATCCCGAAGAACAGGCGCACAGCGTAAGCGTAAGCACAGCGGCGCTCAGGACCGATACGATCTTTCTCATAGCATCACGCCGATCGCAGCATGGCGCCCACAGGTGCCGTCCTCGTTACGGTAGGAATAAAAGCGGTCGTTCTGACGCACGGTCGAAAGCTGGGTATCCACGATATTATCCGCGTCGACACCGACATCTACCAGCGCCTCGCGAATGGCAGCGGAAAGATCGAGCATGCGAGAGGTATTCGCATCGATGCAAGAGAACTCGGCGGCAAAGCGATCCATGAGTTCCTGGGATACCTCATATTCGTCACCCAAGATATGGGGGCCGATATAGGCGGAAACGTCGCTCGCATCGCAACCGGCAGCATCGCAAAGCGCCTGGCACGCCTTGGCGGAAATACGTGCAATCGTGCCCTTCCAACCGGAGTGCACCACGGCAAATCCGCCGGGGGCCACCAGCACCACGGGAACGCAGTCGGCAAAGCAGAGCAGCACGGGCACGTTATGCGCCGTGCAGACGATGGCATCACAGCCCTCGGCAATCTGCTCGCGAACGTCCTCAAGGTCATCGGCGCCGTTCGAGGTCACCGCAACGATATGATCACCATGGACCTGATTGGGAACGAGCAGGTTGTGCTCACACTCGGCGGCACCCATAGCCTCGAGCGCACGACGACGATTTTCTTGAACAGCAAAGGGGTCATCGCCAACATGCGAGCCCAAGTTGAGTGAGGAGTACGCATCTTCGGAAACGCCACCGGCACGCTCGGTGAAGGCAAAGCGAACATCGGATGTCGCGCCCTCCACCAACGTAACTCCATCATGGTCGACACGCGAAACTTTGTCCGCACGTGCTGCCATACTAAAGCCTCCTAATAACACAAGTACCGCGGCATCGCCGCTACAGCCCGCGTTTATACGGCTGTCATACTTCTCTAAAAGGATACCTGCTGCGCTGGAGGCAATCGTAAAGGGAACGTAAAGAGATTGGAGGTTCTAGTTTACAAAGTCGAAATAAAAAGGGCGCGTCCATACGGACACGCCCCTGTGCACAACAATGCAAAGAACGACTTAGAAGCTACCGCGCTTCAGGAAGTCGGGAAGCTCGAACTGATCGTTGCCGAAGTTAGGAAGCTCGGTGCCACCGACGTTGCGGGTCGGAGCGGCCTGAGCCGGGCTCGTGGCAGGAGCGGTGCGCTGCGGCTCAGCGGAGGCAGCGGCCTTGCTCTGAGACTGCTGAGCAGCAAAGAGCTCGTCCTGACGGTTGACGTTGGAGTCGGAGAAGCCCGTAGCGATGACGGTGATACGCACCTGATCGCCCAGGGACTCGTCGACAACGGTACCGAAGATGATGTTGGCCTCGGGGTCGACGGCGTTGGCGACAACGTCGGCGGCGTCGCTGATCTCCTGGATGCCCAGGTCCTTGGAACCGGCGATGGAGAGCAGCACGCGCGTGGCGCCATCGATGGAGCTCTCGAGCAGCGGGCTGGAGATGGCCTGCTGGGCAGCGTCGACGGCACGGGTGTCCCCAGAAGAGGTACCGATACCCATCATGGCGGTACCGGCCTGCTTCATGATGGTCTTAACATCGGCGAAGTCCAGGTTGATGATACCGGGGACGGTGATGAGGTCGGTGATGCCCTGGGTGCCCTGGGAAAGGACGCCATCGGCAATCGCGAAGGCCTCGAGCATGGTGGTCTTCTTCTCGGCGATGTCGAGCAGCTTATCGTTAGGGATGACGATCATGGTGTCGACGCAATCGGAGAGGGTCTTAATGCCCTCCTCGGCGCTCTTCTTGCGCTTGCGGCCCTCGAAGGTGAAGGGCTTGGTCACGACGGCGACGGTCAGCGCACCGACCTCGTTCATCGCGATATCGGCAACGATGGGAGCAGCGCCGGTACCGGTGCCACCGCCCTCGCCGCAGGTGATGAACACCATGTCGGCGCCAGCGAGCGCCTCGGCAATGTCGTCGCGGGACTCATCGGCAGCCTTGCGGCCAACCTCGGGGTTGGCGCCGGCGCCCAGGCCGCGGGTAAGGTCGGTGCCGATGTGCACCTTGATATCGGCATCAGAGATCGCGAGTGCCTGAGCATCGGTGTTGATGGCAACAAACTCGACGCCGCGGATGCCCTCTTCGATCATTCGATTGACCGCGTTGGTACCGCCGCCGCCGACGCCGACCACCTTAATGACGGCAAGGTAGTTGTTGATCTCTGTCTCGTGCATGTCGGTCCTCCGAACAAAGGTTATAGCCATAGCATGGGTCGACCCCTGCGCACATTAACCTTCAGGTTGAAAGTAAATGCAAAGGTAAACCGTATTATGTTTGCACATTATGAACGTATCAGTCAAATAATTGACCGTGAAAACCAAACAAACCAGATAAACGGCGTGGTATGGCCCCTCAACAAAGCATCAACCAGCGCTACGAGGTCGGAGCGTTCCTAAATGTATAGTTACCCGGAGAGCGCACATTGATATACGTTACGCCCTCTACCTGCGAAAGCAGCTTGGTGACTACGCGCTCCTTCTTGACGATATCGTTCGAATCGCCCAGCGACACCTCAATGCCGTTATTGAGGTTTGCCGAGATGGCTTCGACCGAAGGCGTGGAAATATCCTTGACTTGTCCCAAGAACTCGCTCGAAAAACCACGCACATAATCCAAGCCAGCCTTAACGGCCTTGGAGCTCACCGCCTGGCCGGAAACCGGAGCGACATCCGCCGAGACATCAGTCAACAACACCGCGCCATAGTGCTTAGCGAGCGCCAGCGCGGCATCGATGCCGGTCAGGGTATTTGAGCCCTGCCCTGTCGTGATGACGTTGCCCTGGCCATCCACTTCGACCGACGTCGACAGCGGGGCGATCCAGGTGTCATCATCCCGGATGGCCCAGGCAAGGTCATCGGAGCTGATATAGGCAATTGCGATGACCTTGCGCTCCATAGGCGTAATGATGAGCGTATGCGGGAACTGGCGCTGGACATCCACGCCCGAGACCCACGGGTTCTGCTTGAGGTCCTCGGTAATCTGGTCGGGATCGACGTTAAAAAGCGACGTTCCCTCGGGCAAATCGATCAGCTGGATAGCATCGTGCTTCGTCACATGCTCGCTGCCTTGAATCTGAATATCAGTGGCGGTAAACAATCCAGAGTTGATCACCACGACGGCAACGACGACGAGCACGGCCAAGACGGCCAGAACGCCGCCAACGATTTTGCCTTTGCCTGTAACGAGAGAAGCGGCGTCTGACGTTTTATTTGCCATCGCCCCAAGTGAAGACAACGGGTTGACGCCTTTTTTACCCGAAGGCTTCTTGGCGGTAGCCGGCACCGATGTCAGCGAGCGCGGTTTCGATGCGCCCAGCGTGCGACCCAGACGCGCCGCCTTAGTTCCCGTCGAGGGCTTAGGAGTTGCCATGGGACGGGCAGGCTTGGCACCCATAACAGGCTTTGACGTCACCGAGGGACGCGAGGACTTTTTTGCGGCCGGACGATTACCGAGCTGAGAGCCGACGACCGGACGACTGGTCTGTCGAGCATGCCCGACAGACTTAGAGTGCGCGACGGTATTGCGTTGAGGTTTGGCAGGCGCGCCGGAACGCCCTCCGGCGCGGCGGAAGGTGGGTTTCGATGCTCTAGAAGCCGAGGAATTTAACTTCCGGTCTGAGCTCGATGCCATACGCCTCCCTCACCTTTCCGTGCACATGTCTGATAACCGCGGCAACGTCATCGGCCGAGGCGGTTCCGTTATTAACGATAAAATTAGCGTGAACGGGCGAAACTTCCGCGCCGCCAATCGAAAAACCCTTTAATCCACAATCCTCGATAAGCTTGCCCACACTCGCATCGGGCGGGTTGCGAAAGACCGACCCGCAGGATGCGCGACCCATGGGCTGCGTACGCTTGCGCCTCGTCAGGTACCGCTCCATGCGCTCGCGGATGTCGGCCTTGGGCGCCGGTTTAAGCTTGAGCACGCACTCGAGGATAATCTCATTGCGGGGAAGGCTACATTCGCGGTAGCCCCAAGTGATCTCGGACCCCGCATAATGCTTGATACCGGATGCCGGGTCAAACGTTACGACATCCTCAACCAGCGAGCCAATCCACTCGGTCCGTGTGCCTGCATTCATAGATATCGCACCGCCGACCGAGCCAGGGATGCCAACGGCAAACTCAAGGCCCGAGAGGCTACGCGACAGGGCATCGTTGACCAGGCGCGCAAACATCACGCCCGCACCGACCGTCAGCGTACAACCGTCATCGGCAACAACCGTGCGCTGAAACTCACGTCCGAGCGAAATGACGGCACCGCGATAACCGCCATCGGCAACCAGCAGATTGGAGCCCTTGCCGATGATGACCCACGGCACCTGCTCGCGATCGAGCACCGCCACGGCGCGGCGGAGGGCATGATAGCTATGGCACGTCACAAAGAGGTCGGCCTTGCCGCCGATACGATAGCTCGTATGACGCGCAAGGCGCTCGTCCTCGATCACATCCGTGTCGATCATGCCCGAGAGCGCCATGACGGCGTTAAACAGACCCATTAGACTTAAGCGTCTTTCTTGGCAGTCAGATACTCGATAAACTCGGGACCGACGGTCGTAACGTCACCGGCACCCATTGTGAGCAGCAGGTCGCCCTCGCCCACCATCTGCTCGAGCTCCTGATTGAGCTCAAGACGGCTGGAGCAGTACACGACCTCCTTGCCAGGATGCTTGGCGCGCACGGTATCGGCGAGCATCTTAGAGGTGACACCCGGAATGGGCATCTCGCCAGCCGAGAACACATCAATCAGCAGCAGTTTATCGGCATTGGCAAATGCATCGGCAAAGTCGTCGCACAGGGCCTGCAGGCGCGAATAGCGATGCGGCTGGAACACGACGTCGACATGCTTGTAGCCCAGCGACGAAGCGGCAGCAAGCGTCGCCTTGATCTCGGTGGGGTGATGGCCGTAATCATCGACCACGGTGATGCCATCGATATCGCCCACGTGGGTAAAGCGACGGCGGACGCCCTCAAAGCTCGAGAGCGCCTTGGCGGCGGCGTCGATGTCAAGGCCCAGGACATGGGCGACGGTGAGCACCGCCGTGGCGTTGAGCATGTTGTGGCGACCGGGATTGCTCTTGATCTCCACAGCGTGCTCAGTGCCGTCCTCAAAGCGAACGATAAAGTCGCTCTGGATGCCCTTGACATCCGGGTGCATGCAGACGATGTCGTTGCTCTCGGCAAAGCCGTAGGAAAGCACGTGACGACCCGTCGACTTGGCGAGCTCGACCAGATGCGGGTCCTCACCGCAGACGATGACGGTGCCGTCCTCGCCCACCAGGCTCATGAATTTGGCGAAAGTTGCCTCGATCTCCTCGATACCCGAGTAGTGATCGAGGTGGTCGGCCTCGACGTTGGTCACAATGACCACGTTGGGGTTCAGGAACAGGAAGGAGCTGTCGGACTCGTCGGCCTCGGCGACAAAGTAGTCGCCCGAGCCGTTCTTGCCGTTCGTGTCATAGCCCTCGACGATGCCACCGATCAAGAAGCTCGGATCCAGACCCATGCGGTCGAGCATGGTGGCGCACATCGAAGACGTGGTGGTCTTGCCATGCGTGCCGGCAACAGCGACGGTGGTGTAGCCGTGGCCCAAAGCAGAGAGCATCTTGGCACGGGGCCACACGGGAATACCAAGCTCGCGAGCGCGCACGAGTTCGGGGTTGGACTCCGGAATAGCGGTGGAGACAACAACCACGTCGGGCTTGACCTCGTCGATCGTGGCGGCCTCATGGCCCACATGCACCTTCACGCCAGCGCGGGTAAGCTGGCGGATATAACGTGACGTCTTAAGGTCGGAGCCGGTAACGGCATAACCGCGCTCGTGCAGAACGAGGGCGATGCCGCTCATGCCGGCGCCGCCGATACCGATAAAGTGGGCGCTCTTAAACTCGGGCGCGGAGGTTGCAGTCTGGGAATCAGCCATGTGCTCGTGTACTCCTTGCGTAAACACTGCCTGTAACCCGTTAACTGTACCGCACCTACCGCATCAGCGCGAGGGCGACCGACGATATCCCGTCTAACTAACGCAAACCCTCTACCGCATCCGCCAGAAGAGCGGCGGCCCTATCCTGGGCCAGACCACGCGCCGCCTGACGCATGGCGTCGCGCGCCGCCGCGTCATCGACCAGGTGCAGCAGTTCATCGGCAAAGGCAGAACCGTCGATATCGGCATCGGCGCAGAGCACGCCGGCCCCGGCGTCGACCAGATAACGGGCATTGGTGGTTTGGTGGTCGGCCGTCGCATGCGGGTACGGCACGAGCACCGAAGGCACGGCGAGTGCAGCGATCTCGGCCACGCTCGATGCGCCCGAACGCGAGAGCACCAAATCGGCAGCAGCCAGCATATCGCCCATGTTGTCGATGTAAGGCTGGACGCGGTAACGCTTCGCCTCCTCGGGCGTCAGCGCCAAAGCGCGCTCGGTCTCCTCAAAGCCGTCGGCACCCGTCGAATGCAACACATAGAGGTTCTTGCGCGAAAGCAGCTCGTTTTTGAGCGAAGCCACACGCTCGTTGAGGTGCTGGGCGCCAAGTGAACCGCCAAAGACGAGCAGCAGCGTAGCGTCCTCGGGAACGCCAAGTGCCTTGCGGCCGCGAGCGCGATCGCCCTCGATCACCGAGCGACGTACGGGGTTGCCGGTCATGAGCACGTGGTCAGGGTCACCTTCGCGCTCAAAGACCGAACGCGCTGCCGGCACCGAGATGCACACGCGGGCGGCGTGGGAGTTCATCATCTTGTTGGCCAGGCCCGGAACAGAGTTCTGCTCATGCAGCAGATACGGAACGCCCGCGCCCTTGCACCACCCCAGCAGCGGAACCTCGACATAGGCACCAAAACCAATGGCGGCATCGGGCTTGCCGACCTTTGAGAAATGACTGGCGAGCGCACGCTTGGCTTTGTTGACACGCCACAGCGAGGTCAGCGCCGTCCAAGGACGGGAGCGGTCGAAGCCCGTGACCGTAATGGGCACAAAATCAAACCCAGCCTCGGGGACCAGACGACCCTCGAGCTTGCGCGACTGGCCCACGAACACAACGTGGTGGCCACGGTCACGCAGCTCTTCGGCCAAGGCGAGCGCGGGGTTGATGTGCCCGGCCGTGCCGCCGGCTGCAATAGCAACGGTCATTTTATCGGTCATGGTAGTCCCTTCGTACACGCGGTCCCTGGTCGTCGGTACGCAGACGCGCCGACGGGTCCGAGTTCAAATCGATTCGATTATATCCGCCGCCCGCGTTGCGAGGGCTGGGGCGCTGAGGACGACCTTGCGGCGCCGTTCGCTGACGCGGGCGGGCTGCCGGCTCGGTCGCAGAGCCATCCAGGACGGTAAAACCGTTACGCGAAGATCGCTCGCCGCGCACGTGGGGCACGCCGGCGGTACTCTCATCCATAACGGCAAAGCTCTCGCGGCGGCGGTCATACTCATCGCGGCGGGCGCTCTCGTACGAAACGCGCAGGATCAACCCGGCAAGCATGAGCGACACAATAATCGACGAACCGCCGTAGCTAATAAACGGCAACGGTTTGCCCGTCATGGGAAACACGTTGAGGATGCCCAGCGCGTTAATCAAAAACTGCACTGCGAGAATGACCGCGGAGCCAGACGCCATAAGCGCGCCCCGGCGATCGGTCGCCTGCTCGGCAATGCGAAACGCCGAGTAGATCAGCATCGCAAACACCAAGAAGAACAGCACGGTTCCGACAAAACCGACTTCCTCGCCAATGATGGCCAGGATGTAGTCATTGTGCGCCTCGGGCAGATACGAGTACTTCATGGTTGAGTTGCCGATGCCACGGCCGAACAGACCGCCCGAGGCAAAGGCCATAATGGCAAGCGTGGCCTGATAGCCGTCACCATACTCGTCGGCCCAAGGGTTCAAGGCAACCTGAATACGCACCATACGGTACGGCTCTGCGACAAGCGCAATCACGATCACGAGAATGCCGAAGATTAGCACGCCGATGATAAATCTGGGGTCGAGACCCGCAAACAACGCCATGCACATGAGGGTCAACAGGATGATCAGGACAGTACCGAAATCGGGCTGGATAAAGATCAGAAAGAGCGAAATGCCCAGGTAGATGCCCATCTTGCGAAGGAATTCGTTGATGTTGCCACCGGGCGAAAAGAAGCGATCGAGCATGATGGCCGAATACGCAATGGCAAATGGCTTTAAAAACTCGGAAGGCTGGAACTGAATGCCGGCGATGTTGAGCCAGCGCGTGGCGCCGCGGCTGCCGCTGCCCACCAAGAACACCAGAAGCAGTAGCCCTATCATGCCGATAAGGAAGATCCTGAGCACATCCTCCCCAAACCAGCTGTCCGGCAAAACGCGCACGATGGCAATCAGCGCCAGAACACCGACCACGGCAAACGCGGCCTGTCGACCCAGAAAAAACGTCGCCGAGCCATTCTCGTGCAGCGCCTCGACCGAAGACGCCGAGTACACCATCAGCAGGCCAAAGCATACCAAGGTAAACAGGCAGGCCATGAATATCAAACGGGGGCGCATGATACGGGCGGGAACGCCGGCAATATAGCGTTCGCTAAACGACTGCCCGCCGCGGCTGGAACGCGGTGTGGTGCGACGTGAGGAAGCACGGTCCGAGTCGGGCCTCCTCATACCTTGTCGGGGGCTCTCCTCTCTCACCGCAACCCCTATTCCATTTGTGATTTCGCTGTAGCGGCAAGCTGAGCCACGTAGTCCTTAAACACGCGGCCGCGCTCCTCATAGCCCGAGAACTCATCGAACGAAGAGCAGGCAGGAGAAAGTAAGATCACGTCGCCACGGCTCGAAAGCGAACGGGCAACGTCCACGGCGTCGCGCAGGTCATCCGCCTGGGCGATATCCACATCGCCATCGACATCAGCCTCGTCCATAGCGGCGGTGAAGCGCTCGCGCGCATCGCCAAAGCAGACGACCGAGCGCACGTTGTCCATAACGACGCGCGCGAAGTCCGTGAGCGGAGTGCCCTTATCGTGGCCGCCGAGCAGCAAGATCACGTCGTCATCGGGAAATGCCGTCAGTGCCTTCTCGACCGCATCGGTGTTAGTCGCCTTGGAATCGTTGACGTAGCGCACGCCGTCAATCTCGCCACACGGCTCCACGCGGTGCTCGAGCGGCTGGAACGAGGCCAGACCGCGGCAGACACCGTCGACATCGGCACCGACTGCCAAGGCAGCCGTGGCAGCGCACAGGGCATTGATAACATTGTGATGGCCCGAGATCTTGAGCTCGGATGTAGCGATGAGCGGGGTCTCGACACCCTTCAGACGCACGATCATCTTGCCATCGCGCACAAAGGCGGCATCCTCGCCCTCAGGCTCGTCAAAGGCAACCTTGCAGATGCGACGACCCGGCGTGTAGATGTACTCATCGAACTCGTGAATGCCGGCGTCTTCGACGTCGACAACCACCAGATCGTCATCGACCATATTGTCAAACAGTTTGATCTTGGCAAGCGCATAGTTCTTATGACTCTTATGCCAGCCCAAGTGGTCGGGAGTGATGTTGAGCAGCACCGCCACGCGGGGGTGGAGCTCGGTTGTCGTAGCAATCTGATAGCTCGAGAGCTCAGCCACAAACCACTCGTTGTGGGCTCGGCCGTCAATCTCGTTGACCGGCGGCTCGCCGATGTTGCCGACAGCAACGCTGGCCTCGCCGGCAGCCTTAAGCAGATAATCAGTCAGCGACGTGGTGGTCGTCTTGCCGTTGGTGCCCGTGATGGCAATCCAGTTATCGGGCGACAGGCGATAGGCAAACTCGGGCTCACCCATAATCTGGGCGGCATGCTCGCGCCCAGCCTTAAAGAAGCCCGAGAACTCCGAGATGCCCGGGCACGTCACGCATACGTCATAGGCGCCCTCGACCTGTTCGGTCCCATAGACAAACGACGCACCAGCAGCCTCGAGCGCACGCGTGGCGTCATTGGGCTCAGAGGTGCCACCGCCATACACGGTAACGGCACTTACGCGCTCGGGATGTGCCAGCGCCCAGCGGGCGACATCGAGACCGGATTTGCCCTGACCCAAAACGAGCAGGCTAAAGACATCAGCAAGAGACATGAAAGACCACTATCCCAACTGGAAGAACAGAGCAAGGCCAACGGCACCAAAGGCAGCAGCGATAATCCAAAAACGGATGACGACCTTGGTCTCGGCCCAGCCCTTCTTTTCGAAATGATGATGGATGGGCGCCATAAGGAAGACGCGCTTGTGCGTAAAGTGGAAGTAGACAACCTGAATCATGACCGACAGGGTCTCAACGATAAACAGGCCGCCGATGATAAGGGAGACGACCTCGGTGTTGGTCATGATGGACGTGCAGGCAAACGCGGCGCCCAGGGCAAGCGAGCCGGTATCGCCCATAAAGATGCTCGCCGGATAGCAGTTGAACCACAGAAAGCCCAAGCAGGCACCGGCACACGCGGTGCAGAAGATGGACAGGTTCACGTCTCCGTGCAAAAACGCCATGGCAGCCATGGCGAGCATGGCAATCATGGAGGTGCCGCCAGCAAGACCGTCAAGGCCATCGGTCAGGTTCACGGCATTAGAAAGACCGGCGATCATCAGCCAGCAAAAGACAATGTAGAGCCACGGGAACGAAAGGCCGCAGATGGTGGTCGAAAGAACACCGAGGTCAATCGTCAGGCCGCCGGGAAAACGAATCTCGGGGGCGACGCCGCACCAGTTAACGGCAAGTACCGTAAAGGTGACACAGATAATGGTTAGGCCGATCATCTTGGCATGAGGCGTCAGACCGAGCGAGCGCCCATGCGTAACGGAGGTCAGGTCGTCGATCAGGCCCAGCACGCCGGTCGCCAGCGTGGCGAGCAGCACGAGCACGAGCTCGGTAGTGAGCTTGCCCATCAGCAGGCAGGTCAGCGAGATCGCGACGAGGATGATGACGCCGCCCATGGTCGGCGTACCCTGTTTAATCAAATGACGCTTGGGGCCGTCGGCTCGGACCTGTTGGCCGATACCCTCGACCTTCAGCAGCTTGATCCACCACGGCATGAGCAGCAGCGCAATGGCAGCGGCGATGCCAAGCCCCAAAAAAGCCTGATACGTTGGATACGAGGGATTGCCGAACATGGGCTAGCACACACCTTCCACAAAGCGGTCGAGCTCAACAAAGCGGGAACCCTTGACCAGTACAACATCATGTTTTTCAAGCGCGCCGCCCATGCGGTCGAGCACCTGCTGATAATCGGAGAACACCTGGATGCGGTCCTCGTCCATGCCCATCATGCGCGCGGCATCGGCCATAAGCTGGGCCAGCTCACCACCCACGCACGCCAGCATGTCGAGCTTCTTGGCGGCCGCATAGGCGCCCACGAGCTCATGCATGCGAGGAGCCTCATCGCCCATCTCGCCCATCTCGCCCAGGATCGCCATGCGAGACCCCGTGCACGAAAGCGAGCACAGTAGATCGAGGCCAGCAGCCATGGATTCGGCACTGGCGTTATAGGAATCGTCGATGACGCGGGCACCGCTCTTGGCGCGCTTGATCTCCTGGCGGTGACCGGTGATCGTGAGGCCCCTAAAGGCAGCATCGATCTGCTCGGGCGTCACGCCCAGGCGATAGGAAACCGCGGCGGCCTTAACGGCATTAGGAACGGACTGCACGCCGGGGATGGCAAGCATGGTATCGATCGTCTCACCCTGGCCAAAATCGAGCGTAAAGACCGGACGTCCCTCGTCATCAACACGAATGTCGCGGGCACGGACCTCATCATCGTCCGAGACGCCGGCCAGCATCACATCGATACCAGCAGGCTGGGCGAACGTATCGCGAATGAACGGCGTAAAGTCGTCCTCACCGCCCAAAACCAGCAGCGGCAAGAAGTCGCCGGCGGCGCACATACCCTGGACAATCTCGGCCTTAGCGCGGGCGATGTTCTCGCGGCTGCCCAAAATGCCGATGTGAGAGGTGCCGATCTTGCTTACGATGGCAAGGTTGGGATTGGCGGACTGGGACAGGCGCTCAATCTCGTGGAAATGGTTCATGCCCATCTCGAGCACCAGGACCTCGGTATCGGCCGGAGCGGAAAGCACCGTGAGCGGCATGCCGATCAGGTTATTGAAATTGCCCTTGGTGGCCCAGACACGATAGCGCTTGGCGAGTACAGCGGCGAGCACGTCCTTGGTCGTCGTCTTGCCGATGGAACCGGTAATGCCAACGACCAGGCAGCCAAGCTCCAGGCGATACGTGTGCGCCAAACGCAGCAGAAACTCCTCGGGATCATCGGTCAGCAAGATGGCACAGCCCCTGTCCTGTGCCAGCGAGACCAGCTCGGCCTCGGGCTCACGCGTCATCACGACGGCGCCGGCACCCGACTGGACGGCACGGGAAGCAAAATCATTGCCGTCGACGTTTTCACCGGGAAAGGCGACGAAAATCGTCCCTTCCTCGACCTGGCGCGAGTCGATAACGCACCCGCGGCATACCCGATCGGCTTCTCCCGTCACGGTTCGGGCCCCTGTTGCGGCCGCGAGGTTGTTGACGGCGATCTCTATCATTGCAGCTCCCCTGTAAACCTAATAATGCTATCGGCGTATTGTATCCCAGCGCCGCGCATGCGTGGTGCAGGGCATGTGAACACCCTCATATGGGACAACAAACCAGGCCCCAAAGATTGTAACCCCCTACCTCGTGTGCGGGATACCCAGCACGTCGAGCGCGTTGGCCATAATGGACTGGAACGGCACCGCAGCGGCATCCGAGCCGCTCGGCGTTCCGTCGAGCGTGATATAGCACAGCACCTTGGGCGATTGTGCCGGTGCAAAGCCCATAAAGGACGACATATAGTTCTCCTTGAGGTAGCCGCCGTTCTCGTCGGCTCGTTCGGCCGTACCGGTCTTACCCGCCACGTCATAGCCGTCAACCGCGCCGCCAACGCCCGTTCCCTCGGACACGACCGTCTGCATGCACGATGTCACCTGGGATGCGGCATCCTCAGAAATCGCGCGCTCGCCTTCGCCCCAGTCCTTCTCGTCGCCCTTGCTGGACTTATAGAAGTGCGGGGTCATCATCACGCCGCCGTTGGCGATACCGCCCACGGCACGTGCGATCTCAATCGGCGAGACGGACAGTGCCTGTCCAAAGCTCATCGAGCCCAGCGTGGCGCCGTCATACTGGTCACGCTCCTTGACGATGCCCAGGCTCTCTCCCGGAAAATCGACACCCGAGCTGTGACCGATGCCCCACTTGTCCACATAGGCGGCAAAGTCGTCGGCACCGATCTTGCGCCCCACTAGGACAAAGCCCACGTTGGACGAACGGCGCATCATCTCGCGCACATCCATGGTCATGGCATAGTCGCGCTTGTCGGCATCGGTGACGGTATCGTCGCCCACCTTGATGCTCGCCGGCACCTCAAACGACGTACTCGATCGCACGACGCCCAAGTCGAAGCCGGCGCCCGCCACGAGCGTCTTAAAGACCGAGCCGGGCTCGTAGGCGTCGGTGACCAGGCGCAGATTCATATCCTCGGTCTTGGCATTCTCCAGATCGGTCTGGTCGTAGGTCGGGTACGAGCAGGCTGCCAAAATCTCGCCTGTCGTAGGATCGGTGACCAGCGCCGAGCCGTTCTTGGCCTTAGTCTTCTCAACTGCCTCTGCCAGGGCATCCTCGGCCGCACGCTGGATATTGACGTCGAGCGTCGTCACGATATCAACGCCGTCGACCGCAGCCACCTTTTTATAGGCACCGCCCGCGATATAGCTGCCGTCCCTCGCGCGCTCGCGTACGAGAGAACCGTTCGTGCCGGTCAGAAGCTTGTTGTATTGCTTTTCGAGACCCGTCAAGCCGTCGTTGTCTACATTCACTACACCCAGCACCTGCGATGCCAGATTGCCGTATGGATATACGCGCTTCATGGCCTGCTCAAAAAGCACGCCGGGCAGGTTCTTCTTCTCCAGCGCCGCAACATCGTCTTCGTCCACCTGGCGCTTGATATACACCCAGGTTCCATCGGACTCAACGAGCTTGCGGCAGGTCTTTTTATCGATTCCAGTTGCCTTGACCAGCGCCGACACCGTCTTGTCAACATCCTCGACAAGCTGCGGGTTCACGGCGATGTTGCGACATTCGACCGACGACGCCAGCACGTTGCCGTTGCGGTCGTAGATGGTGCCGCGTTTGGCATAGAGGGTCTGCGCAAGCAGGCGGCGCGCATCGGCACGCTCGCGCAGTTTATCGGCTTCGACAATTTGATAGTCGGCAAGGCGAAAGACGCCCAAGCCCAAGCCAAGCCCGATGAAGCCCATGACGGCTTTGCGACGAGGCAGAGGCGCGCCTGTGAGCCATTCGGTCGACGAACTCTTGCGCGACCTGGTGTTATGCACTTGAGGGCCGCCCGAGCCGCGAAGTCGCGACGCCGGGTCGTTGCCACGGGACCGCCCGGCGTTGTAAGATTGCCGACCCGTTCCTTGATAACCAGAACGTCCCCGCGACGAGGGACGTCCAGAACCGCGGCCCCCATCGGAACCGCGGCGATAGTCATTTGTCATACTCAGCTACCGTCTTGCTACTGAGCGGTCGCGGTCGCGTTGGCGCCCGCGGCTGCATCCTGCGAAAAGTCAAGTGTAACGCTCTCGCTGGGCTCCACCATGCCATAAGCGCCCGCAAGGTCGCGAATGCGCGTGTCGGCGCCATAGACCGAATGCATGACCTCCAGGTCGGAGCTCTCATCGGTCGCCTTTTCGAGCGTGCTGGTAAGCTCGGCGTTGCTGTTGAGCACCTGGGCCGTAACGCCGGCGAGCGCCACGCGGGCGACGCCGATCGTCATGAAGATAGCCGCAATGATGCAAAACGTTTTAAGAACGCTCATGAAAACCGGGCTTACCGCCTGGTTTGCCTGACGGCCCGCGCCCGTGTAGACATCAAAGCGCGGCGCGCGCTGCTCACGGGGAGCAACGGGGGCCTGCGGCGTCTCACGATAGGCGGGCATGGCGTTCATATCATAGGCGAGTGCTGCGTTTGAGGTGTTGTAGCCCATGATATGCCGCCTCCCATCCCGAGTACGTTGGTAGTGTGTTTAAGCTTCGTTTGTGGTACGAGCGGGAGGTCCAATATCGCGCGGTCGCGTCTACAGACGCTGCGCCACGCGGATCTTGGCTGATCTCGCCCGAGGGTTGCGCGCAACCTCATCGGGTTGGGCAACCAGGGGTTTGCGGGTGATGACCTTGAGTATCGGCACGTTGCCGCACACGCACACCGGAATCTCCGGCGGACACGTGCACCCCTGGCTCATCTCCTTAAAGTGGTTCTTTACGATACGGTCCTCGAGCGAGTGATACGAGATGACGCAGATGCGTCCGCCCGGGTTGAGCCACCTTGTGGCGGCGTCAAGCCCTCGCTCGAGCACATCGAGTTCGTGATTGACCTCGATGCGAATGGCCTGGAAACTTTTCTTGGCTGGGTGTCCGCCATGCCGACGAGCGGCAGCGGGGATGCCAGCCTTGATGATCTCGACAAACTGACCGGTGGTTTCGATCGGCTCATGCTCGCGGCGGCGCACGATCTCACGCGCGATCTGCGAGGCGAACTTCTCTTCGCCGTAGACGCGTAGAATCCGAGCGAGGTCGTGTTCGTTATAGGTGTTGATGACCTCAGCTGCGTTTAAGGTGTTGTTACCCGGATCCATCCGCATGTCCAATGGGGCGTCCTCGTTGTACGAAAAGCCCCTGCCAGGGATATCGAGTTGCGGCGACGAAACGCCCAAGTCGAACAGGAAGCCATCGACCCCAGGCACCTCGGCCGAGCAAAGCAGCTCGTCCAAGTCGCCGAAGTTGCCCTTCAGCAGCTGGTGCGGTACGCCGGGAACCTCGCGGTCCAGACGGGCGCCAGCGGCCTCGAGGGCCATGTCGTCCTGATCGACGCCGAGCAAAAGGCCGGTCTCCCCCACCTGCGCGGCCATCTTTACCGAATGGCCGGCACCGCCAAGGGTGCAGTCGCAGACGACGGAACCGCTCTTTAGCTGCAGCGACTCAAGCACTTCGCCGAGCATGACAGGTTCATGCCGATATTCTTGTGTCAAGATCCCACGCTCCATCCGTTACTCGTGCCTTGCCCTTACGAGAAGAAGAGGTCCAGCAGGGCCTCGTCATCATCGTCCTCATCGGCCGTAGCGCGGTCCCAAACCTCAAGGTGGTCGTAGTTGCCCACAACCGTGACCTCGCGGTCGAGGTTCGCCTGCTTGCGGAGAGACTCAGAAAGACCGATACGACCTGCGCTGTCCACATCCATCGACGTGGTGCGCTTGTTGATCGCCCTCATAAGCTTCTGGTCGTTGATGTCACGCGGGTTAAAACCCTCGTGGCCCTCACGACCCGCGAAGAGTCCTTCGACCCACTTATCGAAGGCCTCGGCAGAGAACACGTACAGAGCATCGACATCCAGGGCTTTAAACACGCGAACGTGCTCTCCAAGCTCCTCACGAAGGGGTGCAGGCAGGGATAGACGACCTTTTGCATCGAGATTGCGCTCGTATGCACCCGTCATTCCCATGTGCGCCCTCCCCTCGGTTACTCAGATGGCACGTACGCGGGGAACCACCCCGCCTGTCGACGTCATCAATAATATGGGGAACCGCCCCATTTTTCAACACCTTTCCCCACCACTCCACCCCCAATATGTTGTAAAACACCCCCGAGCATATGTTCGAAAACACAATATGTTGTGTTTGCAGCAAAGGCGGGATGCCACCTGTAGAACCACGCCCGCGAACCTCAACCTTCAAGTTGACCTTGAGGCGATTTTTACGTCCCTTTACACACCGTTCACATCGCCCCCAAACTCCCCCACCCACGGTACACACGGCCCACCAACGCGTCGGTGTCTGGCGAAAAATGGGACGGGCCCCAGATTGCCCACGTGCGCAAAAGTGCGTCTCGGCAATCTGGGGCCCGTCCCCTTTAATATTTATAAATATGCAGGTCAGCGAGGTACTAGCGATGTGCCAACGGATGCGCCGCCAGATAGACCTCGGTCAGTTGCGTGCGGTCGACATGCGTGTAGACCTGCGTGGTCGAAATATCGGCATGGCCCAAAATCTCCTGCAGCACACGCAGGTCGGCACCGCCCGCGAGCATGTGGGTGGCAAAGGAGTGGCGCAGGGTGTGGGGATGGAGCCCAACCAGCCCCACCTGGCGCCCATACCGCTCGCATATCGCATGCACGGCCTGGCGCGACAGGCGACGTCCGTTCTTATTTAAAAAGACCGCCGAGGTCTCCGTCCCGTGAGCATGGGCGGCCAGGAGAGTGCGCCCGTCACCTATATAGCGTGTCAGGGCACGCGCCGCGCTTCCCACCAACGGGGCCAGACGCTCCTTGGAGCCCTTACCGCGCACCAGGACAAACCCGTCATCGATATGGATATCGCCCACATCGAGCCCAACCAGCTCACTCACGCGCAAGCCGCAACCGTAAAGCACTTCCAAGATGGCGTGATCGCGCAGTCCCATCTCGCCCTCGGTAAAGTCTTGATCCAGCAGTGCCGAGACGTCCTCCACCGAAAGGTATTCCGGCAGGCGATCTGCCTTTTTGGGCAGGCGCAACGCCGCCGTCGGGTTTTGGGCCACGGCCCCATCGCGCACCAAAAAGGCATGCAGGCCCTTCACGGCAGCAAGCGCGCGCTCCACCGAGGCGTCGGAATAGCCTCCGTCGCGGCGATCGGCAACAAAGCCCTCCACGACCTGACGGGTCACCTCTTCAAAAGACGCAATGTCAGCCCGCTCCAGATAGGCGCAGTACGTCGTCAGGTCACGACGGTAGGCCGCAATCGTGTTGCGCGCCAAACCCCGCTCGACCGCGAGGTAATCGAGATACTCCCCCGCCGCCACGGCGAGCGACGAGGGAGTAGCTTCGGTATGTTCCTTATTCGCCGGCACCCTTAGTCCGTAGCGAGGTTCTTGGGCGTCACCTGCAGACGGTCGACACCCTCGTGCTGGCCGATCGAGGCGCGCACGAACTCGCGGAACAGCGGCTGCGGGTTGGTCGGACGGCTCTTGAACTCGGGATGAGCCTGGGTGGCCACATACCACGGATGTACGTCGCGCGGCAGCTCGACCATCTCGACCAGACGCTCGTCGGGCGAAAGACCCGAGATAACCAGACCGGCGTCCTCGAGCTGGTCACGGAAGGCGTTGTTGAACTCAAAACGGTGACGGTGACGCTCGTAGACGAGCTCCTCGCCGTATGCCTCGCGCGCGAGGGTATCGGCGGCGAGCTTGCACGGATAGGCGCCCAGGCGCATGGTGCCGCCCTTCTCGGTCACGTCCTCCTGCGAGCTCATCAGGTCGATGACACTATACGGGCCGTCCGGATCGAACTCGGAAGAGCTGGCGCCGGCAAGGCCGACCACGTTGCGGGCGAACTCGCACACGGCTACCTGCATACCCAGGCAAATGCCCAGATACGGAATCTTGTGCTCGCGGGCGAACTCGGCCGCGAGGATCTTGCCCTCCAGGGCGCGCTTGCCAAAGCCGCCAGGGACCAAGATGCCCGAGGCGTCACCCAGGACCTCGGAGACGTTCTGCTCGTCGAGGCTCTCGCCATCGACCAGCTGCACGTCAACGTGGCGATCGTAGAACACGCCCGCGTGGTGCAGGGCCTCGATAACCGACAGGTAGGCATCGGGCAGCTGCGTATACTTGCCCACGACGGCGATCTTCACCTTGTCGGCGTGCTGGTTGGCATGGTTCTGCTTGCGCAGGAACTCGTTCCACTCGCTCATGTCGCGCTCACGCGGGTCCAGACCCAGACGCTCGCAAATGCGCAGGTCAAAGTCCTGCTCGGCGAGCAGCTGCGGAACATCGTAGATGCTCGCGCAGTCCTCGTTGGTAAAGACACAGTCGGTGTCGACGTCGCAGAAGCTTGCAATCTTGCCGCGGATGGCATCGTCGATATGGTGGTCGGAGCGCAGAACGATAATATCGGGCTGGATACCAAAGCTGCGGAGCTCCTTAACGGAGTGCTGCGTCGGCTTGGTCTTGACCTCGTGGGCGGCGGCGATATAGGGAACGAGCGACACGTGGATGTAGCAGACGTTCTCGGGGCCGGCCTCCTTGCGATACTGACGAATGGCCTCGACAAACGGCTGCGACTCGATGTCACCGATGGTGCCGCCCAACTCAGTGATGACCACGTCGGAGCCGGTCTGCTCCTCAATACGACGGAACTTATCCTTAATGGCGTTCGTGACGTGCGGAATCACCTGCACGGTGCCGCCCAAAAAGTCACCGCGACGTTCACGGGCGATCAGGCTCTTATAGATGGCACCAGTCGTAAAGTTGGAATCGCGGGTCAGGTTCTCGTCAATAAAGCGCTCGTAGTGGCCCAGGTCCAGATCGGACTCGTAACCGTCCTCGGTCACAAAGACCTCACCATGCTGGAACGGGCTCATGGTGCCGGGGTCGACGTTCAGATACGGGTCGGCCTTTTGCATCGTTACCTTGTAGCCGCGCGACTTGAGCAGACGGCCCAGCGAGGCCGCGGTAATACCCTTGCCCAGAGATGAAACCACGCCGCCGGTCACGAACACATGCTTGGTCATATTGAGTTACCTGCGCTTCCCGTAGAAGTTGTCCATACACATCTTACGGGTCTTCATTGTAATACTCGCGACGCGCGCCGCACGCAATTTTTCTTACGCGCAATCGCATTTCTCCATCTCGAAACAAAACGCCGTCCGGTTGCCCAGTCGGCGTCGCTTCCACTATGAATGCACGCTGTTATCGATCGGCGACTTCGTCCTTGATCAAGTCCTGCACAAGCATACCGGCACGGATGCCCTCTAGATACCACTCGCCACGCTCCGTGAGACAAATACCATTTGCGAGCTGGCCGCCGTCGTCGCTGTAGCGCGAGACGACCTCGATGATGTCTTCGGATTCCAAGCGCTCAATTGCCGCGCGGGCGCGATACGGAGACACCCCCACACGCTCGGCAAGCGTCTTGCGCGAAAAGCCATAAAATCCGCCGTTGTCTTCGGACAGCTGTGCGATCTCCATCAGCACCTGCACCTCGACACGCTTCATATCGTTGACACTCGCACGACCCTTGCCAGCCATGGCAGCCTCCTCAAACCGAGCACGGGCATCACTTGCACCGTGCGCGACCGGCACACCCCATGATGGCCGGCAACATCCATCATGCGGCATCCCCGCAAAAGGATGAAACAATTAGGGTTATTGTATACCGCCCAAATCGCTTATAGGCAGGTAAGCGGGCTATTTTTAGGTTAAACGGTAGCTTTGTTGATAAAAGGGGCACACCGAATGCATACCCGATGTGCCCCTTTCAGACCAATTTATCCAGGCTTAGCGGTGGAAGAAACCACGGCGCTCGAACTTGGGCTCGCAGCACACGTTGATGCCCAGCTTGCGCAACACCGTCTCGTCCGTCGGCGAGATGATCACGCTAAAGAAGGCATCGCACCCGCGCAGCTGCTCCAGGCCCGAAAGGACGCGGGCCGCCGTCTCGCTCGTTGCCGAGGTGATCGAGAGCGCCATAAGCGTCTCGTCGGTGTGCAGGCGCGGGTTCTTGCTACCCAGGAAATGCGTCTTGAGCTTGCTGATAGGCTCGATCGCCTCATCGCTGATGACCTCGAGCTCAAGGTCAACGCCCGAGACATGCTTAAGTGCGTTCATGATGAGCGAGCTCGCGGCGCCCAGGCGCGTGGAAGTCTTGCCGGTCACCACGGAGCCATCGGGCATGACCATGGCGCCTACGGGGCCACCCGTCAGCTGCTCCCTGGTAAGGGCGGCCGAGCGTGCCGGCGAGTAGTTCTTGTCGATACCGGCCTTCTTCATAATGATCTTGAGACGGTCGACTTGCTCATCGCCCACGCCGGTACGGCGCACATTTTCGACCGCGGTAAAGTAGCGGCGGACGATCTCCATCTTGGAAGCGTCGCGGCAGGCATCGTCATCGGTAATAGCAAAACCGACCATATTGACGCCCATGTCCGTGGGGCTCTGGTAGGGGCTCTTGCCCAGGATCTTTTCCATCAGAGCACGGACCACCGGGAAAGCCTCGACGTCACGGTTGTAGTTGACCGTGGTCTTGTTGTAGGCCTCCAAGTGGAAGGAGTCGATGATATTGGCGTCGTCGAGATCTGCCGTGGCCGCCTCGTAGGCGATGTTGACCGGATGCGTGAGGGGAAGGTTCCAGACCGGGAAGGTCTCGAACTTGGCGTAGCCGGCGGCGGTGCCGTGTTTGTGCTCGTGATAAAGCTGCGACAGGCAGGTGGCGAGCTTACCCGAGCCAGGACCCGGCGCGGTGACCACGACGAGCGGACGGGTGGTCTCGACAAACTCGTTCTTGCCGTAGCCGTCGTCGGACACGATCAGATCGACGTCGTGGGGATAGCCCTCGATGGGATAGTGCAGCTTGGCGGGAATGCCGAGCGCGTTCAGGCGATTGCGGAAGACATCGGCGGCGGGCTGGCCGGCGTACTGGGTGATAACCACGGCCGCGACAGCAAAACCGTTGCCGCGGAACAGGTCGACCAGGCGCAAGACGTCCTCGTCATAGGTAATGCCCAGGTCGCCACGGGCCTTATTCTTCTCGATGTGGTTCGCGTTGATCGCGATGATGACCTCAACGTCATCGGCAATGCTCTTGAGCATGCGGAACTTGCTGTCCGGTTCAAAACCCGGCAGCACGCGACTCGCGTGATAGTCGTCAAACAGCTTGCCGCCAAACTCCAAATACAGCTTGCCGCCAAACTGCGAGATACGCTCTTTAATATGAGCGGCCTGCAGCTCGATATACTTCGCGTTGTCGAAACCCTGGCGCATATATGGCTCCCGTCCCGTTTCCATTTAATGTTCTAGGCGATTATAACGGAGCAGACCCTTCCCAACACCCAAGCAGCCAACGGGCATCAACCAAACACGTCATCGATAAGTTGCGGTGAAATAGTTCCCGTTTAACCCCTCAAGACGGCCAAACAGGAACTATTCCACCGCAACTTCCCCTTTTTGGTTCAAACAAACCTGGCCTTTGTATCAATAATGGAAACGTCGCAGGTTGAGCATAAGCCAGCGAAAGCCCACCAGAGTAGGCAAAGCGCCCTCTGCACCAACAATGGAAAGCGCCGCAGGCAGAGGACGGACAGCGAGCGCCGTCCAGAACGTACAAGTTGGCATGAAAAAGGCGAGGCATAGACCTTTTGGTCATGCCTTGCCTTTTGAATGACAAATTGTCGTTCTGGACGGCGCGTAGCGTCGACCGGTTCCGCGGTTTGGTAAAACCGCGGAACAAAAAGTCGCCCCCTCCCGCGCACGGAACGGGAGGGGGCTAAAGGTAGGAGTCTACCGGTGGGTTTACCCCACCGGACAGACGATGACCAGGTGATCCTCTACAGGATCGTCAAGGTTTCCGTGGGGTACCCGTTGGGTACTTAGATCAACACGCAGGCGACGGTCAGGATGATGGCGCAGACGACGGAGAGCGCGACGATGAGCTTAAGGGCAAACTTGAGCCAGGTCGTCCACTCGATCTTGGCCAGGGCGAGACCGCCCATGATGGCGCCGGAGGTCGGAGTGAAAAGGTTCACGACACCGATGGCGGCGGAGAAGATCATGACCATGACCTCAGGCGAGAAGCCGAGCTTAACAGCCAACGGTCCCATGATGGGCATGGAGACGGTGGCCATACCGGAGGTCGAGGGGATCAGGAAGGACAGGCCGAAGTAGACCAGGAAGCTCATGGGAGCGAAGATCACGCCGGACAGGCCAGCCAGGGCATTGGCGGCAGCGTCGAGGACGAAGACATCGAGGCCGGTGTTAGCCATGAGGACGGAGATACCACGGGCGAGGGCGATAACGAGAACAACGGACATCATGTCGGCAGCGCCGGTGATGAAGGTGTTAACGATCTGCTTCTCGGACAGGCCACCGATGATACCGATCAGGACGGCCATGAGGAAGAACCAGGTGGAAGCCTCGTCGAAGTACCACTGGCCAATGGGCAGGCCGGTGATCAGGGCAGACCAGCCCTGGACGACGGCGTTACCGTCGGCGTCGTAGACAGCGCCAGCGTCGAAGAAGTTGGCGACGCCCTCGTTGAGGTCGGCCAGCGGAATGAAGCCGACGATCATGACGACGAAGGTGAAGGCGAAGGCGATCAGAACACCCTTCTGACGACCGGTGAGCTTGACCTCCTTGTGGACCTCGGAAGCAGCCTTGCCGTGAGCCTCTTCGGCGTCCTTGAGCTCCTGCATCGAAAGGATGGTGGAACCCTTGTCAGCCTTGACCTTCTTGGCATAGCTCATGACGAAGAAGATGGACATGGCAGTGGTAACAATCCACAGGACGGCACCGAGGCCGATGATGATGGACTGGTTGACCTCAATGCCAACGCCGGTCAGAGCGTCGACGGCAGCGCCGACGGCGAACGGGTTAACCGTGGAGCCCAGGCAGCCGCAGCCAGCGCCGAGCAGGACGGTAGCGGCACCGACCATGGGGTCGAAGCCAGCGGCCATCATGGTAGCGGCGAGCAGGGCGTAGAAGGGAACGGTCTCCTCGCACATACCATAGGTGGTACCACCGAGGGAGAAGATGAGCATCAGCACGGGAATGAGCATAATCTCGTTGCCCTTAAGCTTCTGCACCAGAACGGCGATGCCGTTGTCCAGAGCGCCGGTCTCGGTCATCATGCCGAGGAAGCCGCCCAGGATCATAACGAAGAGGCAGACAGGCAGAGCGTCAGCGAAGCCCTTAATCGGGGCGGTGCAGAAATCGCTCAG
This sequence comes from uncultured Collinsella sp., assembly GCA_902491565.1. Lineage (GTDB taxonomy): Bacteria > Actinomycetota > Coriobacteriia > Coriobacteriales > Coriobacteriaceae > Collinsella. The sequence continues at coordinate 114,655 of CABUIE010000001.1, read as the reverse complement.
ACGGGCGGCAGTAACCGCGCCGCCGGACGTGCCGGAGACGATAACGGTAATCACTGCAACAATTGCCAGCAGAGCAAGAAGAATGGTGAACGATGAAGGCATACCGCGCTTTTTCTTAGCGGTCTCAGTCATAGTTCTCATCCCCCCTTCATAAATCATTTACTGATCTCGCCAGAAGCGGCTCTTCCGTGCCGTGCCTGCCGCTTGATGCGAGATTATTACCAGATAAAACCGCTCGGGGTGTGCAGCAATACACCCCGAGCGAGATGCTAGATGCTCTTACTTGAGCGTGGCGTACATGACAGCCTTAATGGTGTGCATGCGGTTCTCGGCCTCGTCGAAGACCTTGGAAGCGGGGCTCTCGAAGACCTCGTCGGTGACCTCCTGCTCGGTGATGCCGAACTGCTCGCACTTCTCGGCGCCAATGGTGGTGTTGGTGTCGTGGAAGCTGGGCAGGCAGTGCAGGAAGATAGCACCCGGGTTGGCCATAGCCATGACCTCGGAGGTAACACGATACGGGGTGAGCTGAGCGATGCGCTCGGCCCAGACCTCGTCGGGCTCGCCCATGGAGACCCACACGTCGGTGTAGATAACGTCGGCACCGGTGACGCCGTCCTTGACGTCGGTGGTCAGCTTGATGGTGCAGCCGTTAGCCTCGGCGATGGGCTTGCAGGCCTCGATGACGTCGTCAGCGGGCATGCACTCCTCGGGGCCGCAGGCCACGAAGTTCATGCCGAGCTTGGAGCAGACGACCATGAGGGAGCGAGCGACATTGTTCTTGCAGTCGCCCATGAAGACGAGGGTCTTGCCCTTGATGTCGTAGTTGAAGTTCTCCTGGACGGTCAGGATGTCGGCGAGCATCTGGGTGGGGTGCCACTCGGTGGTCAGGCCGTTCCACACGGGCACGCCGGACTTAGCAGCGAGCTCCTCGACGTCGTCCTGGGCAAAGCCACGGAACTCGATGCCGTCATACATGCGGCCGAGAACGCGGGCGGTGTCCTCGATGGACTCCTTCTTGCCCATCTGCGACGAACCCGGATCGAGGTAGGTCACGCCCATACCCAGATCCATGCCGCCGACCTCGAAGGCGCAGCGGGTACGAGTAGAGGTCTTCTGGAAGAGCAGAACGATGTTCTTGCCCTCGAGATAGCGGTGCGGAACGCCAGCGCGCTTCATATCCTTGAAGTTCTTGGAGAGCTTGAGCAGGTACTCGATCTCCTCGGTGGTGAGGTCGAGAAGCTTGAGGAAGCTACGGCCGGAGAGGTTAACACCCATGGTTTGATTCCTTTCGAAGAAATGAATTACGTAAGTATTAGTGGTGCCCGTTTAACGGGCGAAGCCGGTGCGGTTGTAGGGGGACCGCACCGGAAACGGAAAGACTTAGAGGTCCTCGCGCCAGAAGGGCATGCTCATGCAGCGCGGGCCGCCGCGGCCGCGGGAGAGCTCGGCGGAGGGCACGACGAGAAGGTCCAGGCCCTCCTTGTACAGCACGTCGTTGGTGACGGTGTTGCGGGCGTAGACGCAGATCTTGCCGGGCTCGACGCACAGGGTGTTGGAGCCGTCGTTCCACTGCTCGCGGGAGGCCGCGATCGGGTCGCCGCCGCCGCAGGGGATCAGCTTGACCTGGTCGACGCCGGTGGCGTCCTCCAGGACGTGCTCGAGGGTGTCCTCGATCAGGCGGATGTTCACGTCGCCCGGGTTCTTGCCGGCGGTCAGCTCGTAGACGCGCAGGGTGCCCATGATGGCGGGGTGGATCGTGAACTTATCGACGTCGATCTGGGTGAAGACCGTGTCGAGGTGCATGAAGGCGCGCGAGACCGGGATGTCGAAGGCCAGGATGCGCTCGACCTTGGAGTCGGAGTTCCAGAAGATGTTCTGGGCCATGACGTCGATGGCCGCGGCCTGGGTGCGCTGGGAGATGCCGACGGCGAGGGTCTTCTCGTTGATGTTCAGCACGTCGCCGCCCTCGGTGTGGAACTGGCAGTCGCGGCGGAAGTACAGGGAGACGTCCTTGTAGTCGGGGTGGTACTTGAAGACGTACTTGCCGTACAGGGTCTCGCGGTTGCGGGTGACCGAGTACATGCGGTTGAGGTTGACGCCCTCGCCGACGACCGCGAACGGGTCGCGGGTGAAGTAGAGGTTGGGCATCGGGTCGATGATCAGGTCGGACTCGGACTCGGAGTTGACCAGGGAGTCGAGGGTCGTGGAGGCCGTGAGGGGCATGTCGATCTCGGCCTTGGTCATGCCGGCCATGGTCTTCTTGACGAACTCGAGGTTGTCCTCGATGGAGTCCAGCTTCTCGCGGACGATCTGCGGCATGTGCTGGCCGCGGATGCCGGCCTCGGCGATGTACTGGTCGGTGAACTCGGCGCGGGCGCCGGGGACCTGGTCGAACACCTCTGCGACGAGGTTCTCGAGGTAGAGGACCTCCACGCCCTGGTCCCTCAGGATCTGGGCGAAGGTGTCGTGCTCCTGCTGCGCGACCTCCAGGAACGGGACGTCGTCGAACAGGAGTCGCTCGAGCTCGTCGGGCGGCAGGTTGAGGAGCTCGTCGCCGGGACGGTGCAGGCAGACCTTCCTGAGCTTGCCGATCTCGGAAGGCACGTGCAGACCTTTCGTCATGGCCTCCTACCTTTCTTTCGGGCCTTACTGGCCGAATGTATCAGCGCCCCTCCGTATGGGACGCTGCTTGCTGACAGCTCTAGTTATATCCAAAAACCACCCGCAATTCCACCTCGCCCCCGAACGGTCAGCAAAGTGCGATGAACGGTATATCGCATATGATTCCCCCATGATGCACTTCAGTTCTCTAAAGCAGGTTTTCAAAGGTAATCGTTCTTTTTTCTAAGGAATTGAGCAAGATTGCACAAATAATTTCATGTTTAGGAATTGCATAGCTAAAACTGTTTTCTGCATATATATGTCGTCTGTCCATGATTCAATTTGGATTCGATTATATTCAGCTAGCAATCATTCTTATTCATACATCCTCACCAGTTGAGTATGGATATAGATTGTTTTCAAAACGAGTCGGGCAGTTAGTTGCAAGCCTTGACGGCGTAAGAAGTAGGTAAAGATACCGTTCGCACAATACGTCCGTGCCACAGGTCGACTAAATTGAGACAATAGTGAATAGTGTTAGGCTACCGTCCCCTGCGGGGACTGAACGGACAGATGCATATGCCGAGCAAAATCGAAAAAAAGCAAGCCGCCGCAAAGCTGCGCAAGCCGCCGCGCGACTTCTCGTACACGCAGAACCGAGAGCTCAGCTGGCTGCGCTTTGACAACCGTGTGCTCGACGAGGCCTTCGATGAGTCCGTGCCGTTGTTCGAGCGCCTTAAGTTCGTCTCGATCTTCGAGTCAAACCTCGATGAGTTCCTCATGGTGCGCGTGGGTGGCCTGTCCGACCTTGCTGAGCTCAAAAAACAGCCTGTTGACAACAAGAGCAATATGAGCGCCTCCGAACAGGTCGATGCTGTCATGGCCGAAATGCCCGGGCTCCTTACCCGTTGGGAGTCCATCTTTAAGAACATCGAGGGCAAGCTCGACACCCTGGGCGTTCACCGCGCCCGCATCGATTCGCTTACGCCCGAGGAGCGCACCTTTGTTACCCGCTACTTCCAGGCCTACGTGTCGCCGGTCATCTCACCGCTGGTGATCGACCCGCGCCACCCCTTCCCCAACCTGCGCAACGGCGCACTCTACCTGGCCTGCGGCCTGGACGGCGTCACCGACGAGGAAAGTCTGCTGGGCCTGATCGAGATTCCCGCCTCGATGAACCGCGTGGTCGAGATCCCCTCGCCCACCGGCACCTACTCCTACATTCTGCTCGAAGACGTCATTCTCGCCTGCCTGGACAGCTGCTTTGGCTCCTATAAGCCGCTCGACCGCGCGCTCATCCGCGTCACCCGCAACGCCGATATCGACCCGGACGGCGAGGGCGTCGAGGAGGAAGAGGATTACCGCCAGCACATGAAGCGCATCCTCAAGAAGCGCTTGCGCCTGCAGCCGGTAGTGCTCGCCGTCTCGGGCTCACTCGAAAAAGCAACGCTCAAGACCATCCGCAAAGCGCTCGAGCTCTCGCGTCGCTCGGTCTTTACCTGCGATATCCCGCTCAACTTGGGCTATGTCTTTGGCATTGAGGGCAAGATTCCCGAGCACCTGCGCAATGAGCTGCTCTTTACGCCGTTTAAGCCGCAGCCCAACCCCACCATCGATATGACCCGCTCCATCCGCGAGCAGGTACTTCGGCACGACAAGCTGCTCTTTTATCCCTATGAGGCCATGAACCCCTTCCTGGATCTGGTGCATGAGGCCGCCTACGACCCCGAGTGCATCTCGCTGCGAATCACGCTCTACCGCGTGGCCAAGCAGAGCCGCCTGTGCGAGTCGCTGATCGATGCCGCCGAGAACGGCAAAGAGGTCACGGTGCTCATGGAGCTCCGCGCCCGCTTCGACGAACAGAACAACATCGAGTGGGCCGAGCGTCTGGAAGAGGCAGGCTGCACCGTCATCTACGGCTCCGAGGGCTTTAAGTGCCACTCCAAGATCTGCCAGCTCACCTATCGCGAGGGCATGGCGCTTACACGCCTGACGCTGTTGGGCACCGGCAACTTTAACGAGAAGACGGCCAAGCTCTACAGCGACTTTATGCTCATGACCGCCCATCCCGGCATCGGCGAGGACGCCAACTTGTTCTTCCGCAACCTGTCGCTGGGCAACCTGCGCGGCGATTACCGCTTCCTGGGCGTGGCGCCGGTCGGCCTGAAGCCGCTCATCATGCGCGGCCTGGATCGCGAGATCCAGCGCGCCCTCGCCGGCGAGCCCGCCCGTGTGTTCTTTAAGCTCAACTCGCTCACCGACCGCGAGGTCATCGACAAGATCGCCGAGGCATCGTGCGCAGGAGTCCGCGTGGACATGATCATCCGCGGCATCTCGTGCCTCAAGCCGGGCGTTCCGGGCAAGACCGAGAACGTGCATGTCCGTTCTATCGTCGGACGCTTTTTGGAGCATGCGCGCGTTTACGCCTTTGGCGTGGACTCGGACATGATCTATCTGAGCTCGGCCGACATGATGACGCGCAACACAGAGCACCGCGTGGAGATCGCCTTCCCCGTGCTCGACCCCACCTGCCGCGCCCTGGTGCACGAGTACATGGGCATGCAGCTGCGCGACAACGTGAAGGCCCGCAGCCTCACGAGCGACGGTACCTGGGTCCCCGTGGAGCGTGCAGAGGGTGAGAAACCCTTCAACTCGCAGGAAGCCCTACTGGAGCGTGCCTATCGCAACGCCGAGGCGGCCGCGCAGCAGCGCGCACAGGAGAAGGAACGTGTGGCCGAAGAAGCTATTCAGGCCGAGGTTGAACATGGGGCAGCTGCCAAACCGGAAGCGATTGCCGCTCCCCCGGTGAATGAGCCCGAGGCTGCCGCAGAGCCCGCCGTGGAGAAAGCGCCCGAGGTTCAGAAGGTCCAGGCGACCGTCATTGAGCCCAAGCCTGCACCTGCACCTCAGCCCGAGCCGCAGGTCACCAAGCCCGCACCCGAGACGAGTGCCCGTCGCGATAAGCCCGCCGGCAAGACCAAGGCCATCGAGCGCCATCGCCCCGGTCGCGTGCGCATGGGTCTGGGCCTGATCGGCCTGGGTCTTAAGACGCTCATTACCGGCAAGACGAAATAGTCGTTTGTAGAAGCAGTTTGTAGAAGCGTCCCGCATTTGAGGAAAGCCTCGGATGCGGGGCGCTTTTCCCTGCTACCATGGTGCGAACAACAACGCGAATGACAGGCAGGGATATGAAGCTCACTATAGAATCGATGACCTACGGCGCCGACGGTCTGGCGCACGCCGACAACGGCAAGGCCGTCTTTGTGCAGGGCGCCGTGGCAGGCGACACCGTCGAGGCCGAGGTCGTACAGGACGGCAAGTCGTTCATGCGCGCCCGCACCACCGAGATTCTGGAGCCAAGTCCCGATCGCATTCAGCCTCCCTGCCCCTTCGTGGGCATCTGCGGCGGCTGCTCGTGGGGCAATCTCTCACGCACGGCACAGCTCGTCGCCAAGGAGCAAAACCTGCGCTCCACGCTCGAGCGCATCGGCAAGTTCGCTCCTGAGCAGGTCGATGAGCTGGTGCAGCCCATCCGCCACACCAAGGACGACTGGGGCTACCGCAATAAGATCGAGCTCGAACCGACCGTCGTCAACGGTCGCGTGCGCCTTGGCATGCACGGTGTCGACCCCAGCAAAATCGTGACCGTCGATGCGTGCCCGCTGTTCGATAAGCGTTTTCCCAAGGCGCTCAAATCGGTCGTCGGCGCGCTCAACTATCTAAGCGGCAGCCATGACTTGGGGCTCGAACGCGTAGGCATTCGCGCATCACGCCGCACCAAGGCACTCGAGGTCGCGCTCTGGACGCCCACGGGCTCTTTTCCGCGCTCGCAGGTCTCCCGCGTGCTGGCGGACGCCGCCCATCCCACGAGCATCGTGCGTGTGATGAGCAAGGGCGAAAAGAAAGCCCGCCGCGTCTCCAAAGTCGAGATGCTCGCCGGCGAGGGCTCGTGGACCGAGAATATCGCCGAAGGCCAGATGCGCTTATCTGCCCCGTCGTTTTTCCAGGTCAATACCAAGGGCGCCGAGATTTTGATTGAGCTCGTTATGGACGCCCTCGACCCGCAGGAAGACGAGCTGGCCGTGGACCTGTACTGCGGTGCCGGCACCTTTACCCTGCCGCTCGCCCGCCGCTGCGATTTTGTCGCCGCCGTCGAAGCCTATGGCCCGGCCGTGCGCGATCTACGCCGTAACCTCGAGATCAACAAGCTCGACAACGTCGACGTCATCGGCGGCGACGCGGTGCGCGAGTTCCCCGATCAGGATGCCGATGTCTTGGTAGTCGATCCGCCGCGCGCAGGCTTGGCGCCCGAGGCCATCGACCTCATCGCGAGCACGAGCGCCCGTGATGTCGCCTACGTGAGCTGCGACCCGGCAACTCTGGCCCGCGACCTCAAGCGCTTTGTCGAGGAGGGCACCTTCTCCCCCGTCAAGATCACGCCGGTCGACCTGTTCCCGCAAACCTTCCACTGCGAAACCGTCGTCCACCTCAAGCGCAACTAACCGCTTAATCATTGCTCAGAAAATCATTGGGAAATCGAGCGTGGCAAGCGGAGGTCTTCGGGGTATAAGACGGCTAATTGTATGCCGCCTATGAAAGGAACCCCCATGCCCAGCGTTGCCGTTCTCGCCGCCGATGGCTTTGAAACTATTGAATGCTTGACCATGGTCGATGTCATGCGTCGCGGCGGCGTGCGCGCCACGCTCGTCTCGATCATGCCCACGCGTGAGGTCGTAAGCTCGCTGCAGATCCCCGTGACCTGCGATGCGCTCTTTGATGAGATCGACTTTGACGAGTACGACTGCGTCGTGCTACCCGGCGGCCTACCCGGTGCTACCAACCTGCGCGCCGATCAGCGCGTCTGCGACGTGGTCCGCGAGTTCGCCGCGACCAAGCACGTCGCCGCCATCTGCGCCGCCCCGTTTATCCTGGGCGAGCTCGACCTGCTCGAGGGGCGCCACGCCACGTGCTTCCCTGGCTTTGAGAAAAGCTTCCCCGAAGGCGCCTATACCGGCGAGAAGGTCACGCAAGACGGCAACATCATCACCGCCAGCGGCATGGCCCAGTCGCTCCCCTTTGCGCTTGAGCTGCTGCGCACGCTCGCCGGCGACAAGGCCGTCGAGAAAGTCGCCGAGGGCATTCAGCTATGATTTTGGCTTCGCAATCACCGCGCCGCATCGAGTTGATGCGCAAGGCGGGCTATGACATTCGCATCATTCCTGCCGATATCGACGAAACGCCGTTTGATGGCGAGGCCCCGCTTACGCTCGTTGAACGCTTAGCACGCGCCAAAGCCGCCGCCGTTGCCGCCGAACATGCCGAGCCCAATGAGCTGACGGCCGCGGCCGACACCATCGTCACCTTTGACGGCAAGATTCTGGGCAAGCCGGCAACCGAGGACGAGGCGCGCACCATGCTCCGTGAGCTTTCGGGCCGCACGCACCAGGTCGCAACCGGCGTCTGCATCGTTAAGGCAGGCGACACGGCCGCCCCGCATGCCGCCGAGAGCCTGTCCTTTGTCGATGTGACCGACGTGACGTTCTACGAGCTCACCGACGAGCAGATCGAGCGCTACGTCGCCTCGGGTGAGCCCATGGACAAGGCCGGCGCCTACGGCATTCAGGGCACAGGCGGACGCATGCTCGTGCACGATATTTCGGGCGACTTCTATAACGTGGTGGGCCTACCCATCGCCCGCGTCGCGCGCGCGATTCAAAAACTCTCGTAATTGCATCTGGCGCTGGGTATTCCCCAGCGCCTACAATTTTGGCGTACCGTACGGATCCCGACCGGGCACAAGGCGCGGCGGAAAACCGATAGGAGTTAAACATGGACACACTGCTCGAGGCCATTGACGTCTGCGATGTCGATGGCTTTTGCTATGGCAACTATACGGACGAGGAGGCCGGCACCGGTTGCACCGTAATCGTGGCACCCGAGGGCGCCACCGGCGGCGTTGACGTTCGCGGCGGTGCTCCCGCTTCGCGCGAGACCGACCTGCTACGACCCGAGAACACCGTCGACAAGGTCCACGCCGTCTGCCTTTCGGGCGGATCGGCCTTTGGCCTCGAGGCCGCAAGCGGCGTCGCTCGCGAGCTTGAGAGCCGCGGCATCGGCCTTCCCGTCGGCCCCACGCAGGTGCCTATCGTGTGCTCCAGCTGTATCTTCGACCTTGCCTTTGGCGACCCCACCGTGCGCCCCGACATTGAGGCCGGCATCGCCGCCGTGCGCGAAGCACTCGACCACACCCCCACCAAGCTCGAACAGGGCAACGTAGGCGCCGGCACCGGCGCCACTGTAGGCAAGCTCATGGGGCCTGCCACCTGCATGAAGGCCGGCCTTGGAGCTGCTGCCGTGGCGCTCGGCCCCATCAAGGTGGGCGCCGTGGTCTCAGTCAACGCCTGCGGCAACGTTGTCGACCCCTTCACCGGCGAGTGGGTCGCCGGCATGCGCGCCGCAGCCGATAGCGACCAGATCGTCGACATGGAACTCGCAGCCTTTGCCGCCGCCGGATCCATGCAGATGCCGCTCGACCGCACCAACACCACCATCAGCTGCATCATCACCAACGTGGAACTCACTAAGGCACAAGCCACCAAGGTCTCCCAGATGGCCGCAGACGCCTACGCACACGCCATCCGCCCCACACACACCACCAACGACGGCGACACCATCTACACCCTCGCCAGCGGCAAACTGGGCGCCCAGGCAAGCGCCGGCGTTCCCCTAGACCTGCTGGGCATGCTCGCCGTAAGGGCCCTACAGACCGCCATCGTAAACGGAGCCAAAACCGCCAAAACCTCCCACGGCATCCCCGGCGCCGCGAAGTAGCCTAACCTGACCGGTTGCCCGGTGGGGCTTGGTTATGTTTGCTGCTCTACAGTCCTGGCTCGCACGAAGAACACATTAAGTGCTCTTCGGCTCGTGCGGAACTCGCGACAAACATAACCAAGCCCCACCGGGCAACCTACCAACCAAGTCTTTTCAGCCCAGGCCCCTGTGTACCGCGCGTCGAAGATCTTCAAATTCAAATAACCTGACAATCGATTCTTATAGCAGAGGCCCCTTGGCCCTTAGTTTGCTACTGCGAGCAGGACTGTTCGCAGTAGCAAACTAAGGGCCAAGGGGCCCAGTCAACCTATCAGCAGCGATTACTCAGCAGCTAGTTGAATTTGAAGATCTTTGAGGCAAGACGGTATAGGCCGAGTGTGGTTTTGTCTCCCGCCCGTCCGCGCAGATTGGTGAAGAACCCGACCACGCCGTAACGGGCACGACGATACATGCGCTCGTCGTAGGCCTTCAAATCATTCCACAGCGTCTTTAGGCGCTCGTCGGCGCAATCTTCCTCGGAAAGCTTGGTGAGCACCGAGCAGATCGCCATCATCATGGTGAAGTAGCCCATCATGTACGAACGCAGGCGCGACGACTCAACATCGCTGTACAGGTGGTACGACTCCATCATGATACGCGTAACACGGAACTGCTGGTCCAGACGCTTGACCATCGTTGCCTCGTTGACGCTCTGACCTTCGCGACCGATAAAGTAGCGGTAGAGGTCGATGTCGGCGTAGTACATGGTCTTGCAACGCGGCAGCGGCACGTAGGCGTAGATGTTGTCCACATAGAACGTGTGCGGCGGCATGGGAAGGTTGGACTCGCGCAGCACATCCGTGCGATAGCACAGGCTGTGCATGAGTAGGTTCTGGTCCAGGCGGAAATGACCGATCTGATCCCAAGAAAAGATCTTTTTGCGCGGCAGGGCAAATCTGTAGCCAATAGCGGTATGCGTCCCCTCGTAAACCTTCTCGTACACGTAGTTCGAGATAAACAGGTCAACGCGCTGGTCGCGCTCCTCAAAGCCACGCAGAATCGACAGCATGGTCGAAAGGGCAGCGCCGTCAAGCCAGTCGTCCGAGTCGACAACCTTGTAGTAGGTGCCCTGCGCCTCGCGCAGACCCGAAAGGACGGCAATACCGTGACCGCCATTCTCCTGGTGCACCGCGCGGATGATTCCAGGATAACGGGCCTCCCACTCGTCGGCCTTGGCGGCCGTCTCGTCCTTGGAGCCGTCGTCCACCACGATAATCTCGATATCGGTGGCGTAATTGCTCCCCTCCAAGATGGAGGTGATGCAATGGTCCATGTCCTTGGCGGCGTTATACGAGGGAATACCGAATGTTATGACTTTATGCATGGCAGGCGATAATCTCATCCGAAAGATCGAGGGCGGAATTGGTCACGGCGTCCATATCGTAGTAACGATACTCGGCCAGACGACCCACCGGGTGGAAGTTCGTCAGGTTCTGGACGCGCTCAAGATAGCGCTCATAGAGCTCACGGTTCTCGGGCTCAAGAATGGCGTAGTACGGCGTCTCGCCCGAGTCGGGCGTATAGGCCTTGGAGTACTCCTTCATGATGGTGGTCTTGCCGGGCAGGACCTGCCCAGTCATGTTCTTGAACTCGGTGATGCGCGTGTAGTCCTCGCTCGTGGTGTAGTTGACGGTGCCCACGGGCTGGAACTGGTCCATATCGAGCGTCTCGAACTTCATGTCGAGCGTACGGTACGGCAGAGCGCCCAGGTCGAGGTTGAACAGCTCGTCGAGCGGACCGGTATAGACAATCTCGCCACCATAGACTTTGCCGTCGATCTTGACGGTAGTCTCGTCGATCTCAAAGAGATCGCGGGCGTCCACGTCGCAGAACACGTCGATCAGGTCGTGGTCGAGCATGTGCTCAAACAGCGCGGTATAGCCGTCCTGCGGCATGCCCTGGAAGGGAGCCTGCGGGAAGTAGCGGTCATCATCGCCCACAAAGACGGGAACACGGCCGGTGATCGAGGGATCAATCTGGTCGGGCGTCTGGCCCCACTGCTTCATGGTGTAATGCAAAAAGACGTTCTCGTAGACGTAATCAGCGACCTCGGCCAAGTCGGGGTCGTTCTTCTTACGCAGCTCCATAATGGGCACCTTGACATCCTTGCCAAAGGTCTCCACGAGCTTCTGATACAGCTCCTCGCCGCGCTCGTCACCAAAGGCGAGCTTGAGACTCGCGTGGTTGAAGGGCACGGGCATAAGGGTGCCGTTGATGTTGGCGAGCACCTTGTGCTGATAATCCGTCCACTTGGTAAAGCGCGACAGGAAATTGTGCACGCGCTCGTTAAAGGTGTGATAGATATGCGGACCGTACTCGTGGATCAGGATTCCGGCCTCGTCAGTGCAGTCATAGGCATTGCCCGCAATGTGGCTACGGCGCTCCAAAACGGCAACACGATAGCCGATGGTCTCGGCAAGACGGCGGGCGCAAACGGCACCGGCATATCCAGCACCGACGACAATCATGTCGTACGCGCCGGCGTTAAAGCCTTCAGGCAGGCCTGAGGTAATCTGCATCGATACTCCTTGTCAAAAGCCACGGGCTCGTTAGCTGGGCTTTTCTCGAACATTCTTCGAGACATATTTATCAGAGCGATTATAGCGCTAATGCGTCCTATAATGAGCTTGCCACACAAGGAAAGCTCAAGCACCGCGGCGTACATAATTGAAAGGTAAACCCGCTAGCAGCGGGTTTATTCGTGAACAGCCGGGCGCCTGGAGCTTAGTGAAACGCTTGTAAGGAGTAACATGAGCGATTTCCTTAACCGTATGAAGTCTGCCGCCAAGGCCGACCTTAAGACGATCGTCCTGCCCGAGGGCGAGGATCCGCGCACCATCGTCGCGGCCACCAAGATCATCGAGGAGGGCCTGGCAAAGATCGTCATCCTGGGCAACCCCGACGAGATCAACGTTCCCGGCGCCACCGTCATCGATCCGCGCAATGCCGAGAAGCACGAGGAGTACGCGCAGAAGTTTGCCGAGCTCCGCGCCAAGAAGGGCGTCACCATCGAGCAGGCTCGCGCCCAGGTGATGGACGCCACCTACTTTGGCACCATGATGGTCAAGATGGGTGACGCCGACGGCCTGGTCTCCGGCGCCTGCCACTCCACCGCCGACACCCTGCGCCCCGCGCTGCAGATCCTTAAGACCGCCCCGGGTACCAAGCTGGTCTCGGCCTTCTTCGTGATGTGCACCGACACCCCGCAGTTCGGCACCGACGGTACGCTGATCTTCGCCGACTGCGGCCTCAACATCAACCCGTCCTCCGACGAGCTCTCCGAGATCGCCATCGCCTCCGCTCACTCCTGGTCCACCTTTATGGGCAGCGTCGAGCCGCACGTGGCCATGCTCTCCTACTCCACCATGGGCTCCGCCGGCGGCGAGGTCGCCAAGAAGGTCCAGGAGGCCGTTAAGTTCTGCAAGGAGAAGGCTCCCGAGCTCGCCATCGATGGCGACCTGCAGCTCGACGCCGCCATCGTTCCCACCGTCGCCCAGCTCAAGGCCCCCGGCTCCTCCGTTGCCGGCAAGGCCAACGTGCTTGTGTTCCCCGATCTCGAGGCCGGCAACATCGGCTACAAGCTGGTCCAGCGCTTCGCCGGCGCCGACGCTTACGGCCCCATCCTGCAGGGCATCGCCAAGCCGGTCAACGACCTTTCGCGCGGCTGCTCTGCCGACGACATCGTGGGTGTCGTAGCCATCACCGCCGTCCAGGCTCAGATGGCTGAGTAGCGTACGCATCGCCCGAAGGCCGTACGGGCTAACCCCTGAAAACGTCCTCGACCAATGAAACGCCCCCGTTCTGCTCCTTCGGAGCTACGAACGGGGGCGTTTTTGGTCTGCGGAGTGTTTTCAGGGGTTAGCCCGTACGGCCTTCTACCGCCACGTAGCAATCAGGGTATCTGGGGTGGACGGCGGCTTGGCTACGAGCTGGCGCTGAAAAACTGAATGGATGAGTGCCGTTGCTGGAGGGTCAAACGATGCAGATATGGTCACTTTGGGACCGAAATGTTGGCTGCGGTCTGATGTCTGGCCCACCGGAAAGTGTGTCCCGGTTTGAAGGCGGATTGTGGGATGCAGCTTCCGCTTGGGGCCTGTTTGGGAAACCGTGGGACGGAATTATGCTTTATTGTGGGTCGCACTTTCCGCAACGTGCCTCAACCGGAAAGCGTGTCCCAGTATTTGCGCTCGAAATGGGATGGGGTTTCCGCCGTCCGCCTGCTAGTAAAAAAGGCCTCCGGAGCTGTTGCTCTGGAGGCCTTTCGTTTACTTGCAAATGCGTGCGTTAGTTGTTCTTGGTCAGACGCTCGACGTCGTGGGCGATCATGTATTCCTCGTCGGTGGGGATGACCATGACCGTGACGGCGGAACCGGCGGCGCTGATGACCTGCGGGCCGTTGCCCACGGCCTCGCGGTTCTTGTTGTTGTCGATGCGTACGCCCAGCCACTCAAAGCAGTCGCAGAAGGCCTTGCGGATCGACCAGTCGTTCTCGCCGATGCCGGCGGTAAAGGTGATGGTGTCCACGCCCGCCATGGAAGCGATCATGGAGCCGGCCTGCTGCATGGCCTTGTAGGCGAACATATCGAAGGCGAGCAGGCAGCGCTCGTCGCCCTCGGAGGCGCGTGTACGGATGTCGCGGGCGTCGTTGGAGATGCCCGAGATGGCAAGCAGACCAGACTGCTTGTTCATCATGTCATCAACTTCCTGATAGCTGTAGCCTCCCTCGCGCTGGAGGTAGCACACGGTGGCCGGGTCAATGGAACCACAGCGAGTGCCCATCATCAGGCCGTCGAGCGGCGTGAGGCCCATCGTGGTGTCGCGGCACACGCCGTCCTCGATAGCAGCGAGCGAAGCACCGTTACCCAAATGGCACGAAAGCAGACGGTGGCAGCGCGAGCCCAGGATCTCCTTGGCCATCATCCACTCGTAACGATGACTCGTTCCGTGGGCGCCATATTTGCGCACATGATACTTGTCGCACACGTCCTTGGGCAGGGCGTAAGTGTAGGCAACCTCGGGCATGGTCATGTGGAACGAGGTGTCGAAGACCGCCACGTTGGGCAGCTCCGGATACTTCTCACGGCAATACTCAATCGCTGCGGCCTCGCCGTAGTTGTGCAGCGGAGCAAGCGGTGCCACCTCAAGAATCTTGGCCATAACCTCGTCGTCGACAACTGCGGAATCATCGAAGTGCCAGCCGCCCTGAACGATACGATGCCCAATGCCATCGATCGTAAAGTCGGTCTTCTCGAGCTCCTCGAGCACGCAAGCGATAGCAGAGCGATGATCGGGGAAGGGAACCTCCTCGGTCTGCTTGGCGCCACCGTTCTCGGAATGACCAAAGATACCCATGTCCGAGCCGATACGCTCGCAGTTGCCCTTGGCGAAAACCTCGCGGGTATCGGTATCCAGAAGCTGATATTTAAGGCTTGAGCTGCCGGCGTTGACAACAAGTACGTTCATGAGACTCCTTTGCAGTGCAATACGGTCGACGCAGACCTCTTAAGGCGACCGCATTTTAATAAGAAGTTATCACATCTTAATAAATAGCTATCAGGCATATCGCCCAACGAGCGCAAAAGAGGGGCTGAACGGCACTTGGTCGTCCAGCCCCTCCCCTCTTGCAATTACTTGCCGTTGACGATGCGCTCGACGTCGGAAGCGATCATGAACTCCTCGTCCGTGGGGATGACGAAAATCTTGACCTTGGAATCCTTGGCAGACAGGCACCAAGCGCCATCGCCACGCAGGGCGTTACGGGCATGGTCCATCTTGACGCCCATAAAGGCCAGACGGTCGGCCACGCCAGCGCGGACAGCCGGAGCGTGCTCGCCGATGCCGGCGGTGAAGACGAGCGTGTCCATACCGCACATAGAAGTAGCCATCTCGGCAGCCTTGGCGGCAATCTTGTAGACGAACATATCGAAGGCGAGCTGAGCCTCGGGGTCACCAGCAGCGGCGAGCTCCTCGACGTTACGGCAGTCGTTGGTCTTGCCGCCGGTCACGGCCAAAAGGCCGGACTTCTTGTTCATCATCTCATCGACCTCATCGAAGGTGTAGCCGCCCTCGCGCTGCAGGTAGCACACGGTAGCCGGGTCGATGGAGCCACAGCGGGTGCCCATCATGACGCCGTCGAGCGGGGTGAGACCCATGGTGGTGTCCATGCACTTGCCATCCTCGATGGCGCACAGGGAAGCGCCGGAGCCGATATGGCACACGACGACCTTGCGGGCCTCGCCGTTGGTCATCTCGGCGACCTTCTTGGAGATGTAGCGGTAGCTGGTGCCGTGGGCGCCGTACTTACGGATGTGCAGCTTGTCGCAAACATCCTTGGGAAGGGCGTAGGTCTTGGCGACCTCGGGCATGTTGAAGTGGAAAGCGGTGTCGTAGACCGTAACGTTGGGCAGATCGGGATACTGCTCCAGGCAGTACTCGATAACGTTGGCCTCGGGGTTGTTGTGCAGCGGCGCCAGCGGGGCGACCTCGCGGATCTTGGCGAGGACGTCCTCGTCGACGAGGGAGGAATCACCAAAGTACCAGCCACCCTGAACGATACGGTGACCAATGCCCTCGATCTTGACGCCGTTGGCCTCGAGGTCCTTCAGAACGACCTCGATGGCGACCTTGTGGTCGGGGAACTCGATGTTCTCGGTCACCTTCTTGGAACCGTTGGCAGCGTGGGTGAAGGTACCGCCGGTAAAGCAGACGCGCTCGCAGGAGCCCTTTGCGGACACCTTGTGGGACTTGGTATCGATGACCTGATACTTAAGGGTCGAAGATCCTGCGTTGACGACCAGAACGTTCATGTGTCTCCCTACTAACAGGCGGTGTGGCGCCGCCAGGTTACATACGCTTCAATAATAAACCCAAACGCCCTCGCGCTCGGGTTTATTGCGTTGATATATAAGTTATCGGTGCTTGAGCTCCCGTTTCATTGCAAGGAAGAAGCGCCCTCAGATGAGGTTCTCGCCCAGGTTTTTGCCGCCGAGGACGTGCATATGGAAGTGCATGACGGTCTGGCCGGCGTTGACGCCCTTGTTGGAGATGACGCGGAAACCGTCCGCCAAGCCCTTGGCCTTAGCGACCTCCTGGATGGCGTGAGCCATTGCACCCATGGTCTCGGCCGGCACGTTATCGGCGATATCGCTGTAGTGCTTTTTGGGGATCACGAGCGTATGGACCGGCGCCTGGGGATTGAGGTCGTCGAAGGCGATGACCTGGTCGTCCTCATAGACAACGGTCGAGGGGATCTCGTGGTTGGCAATTTTGCAGAAGATGCAATCGCACATGGTTGGTTCCTTTCTCACAGACCAAGGTAATTATATTTGGTCGGGATGGTTAGAACGAGAGGTTGTCGTCGGTGTTGGCGGCTTCGCCGTCGGCGAGCACGTCGTTGCCGTCGACGTCCTTAAGAAGCACCGAGACCTTCTGCTCGGCATCGGACAGGCGGGTGCGCAGGCTCTTGAGGAGCTCGACGCCGCGGGTATAGCTCTCGAGCGACTCCTCGAGCTCCATATCGCCCGACTCCAAGCTGCGGATGATGAGCTCCAACTCCTGCGAAGCCTGCTTGTACGTAAGCTGCTCGACCGGGGTTTTCTCTGCCATATCTGTTTCCTTTCCTAAAGGTTTATCGCTATGAAACGCGGCCTACTCGACCGTATCGACCGTTGCCGTCACGTTGCCGTCTGCCATGCGCACGCGGATGGCGTCACCGGCCTTAAAGGTCTTGGCGCTCGTGGCCACCCCATCATCGCTGTACGCGATGGAATAACCACGGGCAAGCACCTTGAGCGGCGACAGGGCATCTAGCGAGGCTGCCGCACGGCCCAGGTCGGACGCGGGCTTGTTGAGCATCGTGCGCCCCTGATGCTCCAGACGGGAACTCGCAAGCGCGAGCGCATGGCGCTTGCCATCGAGCCCCGAGGTGCTTGCAACCAGACGCTCGGGCAGGCGCTCAAAGTTGGAGCGGAATGTCCCGACCGAGCGTACTATGGCGCCCGACAGGCGATCGGCCGTCAGGGCAAGCTCAGACTCGCGACGCTCGACCATAAACGTTGGGTCGTTGAGGCACGGGCGGCACGCAGCCGCATCGAGCGCATCGCCCAAGCGGGCCGTATAGGTATCCCAGGCGCGGCGACCGCGCTGGTCGAGCATCTCCAGATCAACCTGATTCGACCCAATCATCGATGCCATCGCGGCACCCAGACGCTGATGGCGCGCCTCGAGCACATCGGCCAACTCCGTCATAGCCGGCGCCACCGATTCTGCCGCCGCCGTGGGCGTGGAGGCGCGGCGGTCGCTCACCATGTCGCAAATCGAGGTATCGGGCTCATGGCCAATGCCGGTCACCACGGGCACAGGGCAAGCCGCCACCGCACGGGCAAGCTCCTCGTCGTTGAAGGTCATGAGGTCCTCGAAGGAGCCGCCGCCGCGCACCAGCAAGATGCAGTCGGGCGCTGGCGTGATGGCGGCGGCACGGCGCAGGCCCTCAATAAGCTCGGCCGGCGCACCCTCGCCTTGAACCTTAGCGCCCACGCAGACGAGCTCGACGAGCGGGTTGCGACGACGCAATGTGCGCTTGACGTCGTCGATTACGGCACCCGAAAGCGAGGTAACGACCGCCACGCGGGAGCAAAACACCGGGATGCGGCGCTTACGCGCTTCGTCCATCAGGCCCTCGCGGCGTAGCTTTTCGGCCAGTTGCGCCACTTGTTGACGCAGCAGACCCTCCCCCGCCAGCGAAAACGAGCGAGCGACAAAGCTCATGCGGCCCGTGGCCTTATAGAGATTGAAGCTGCCCTTAAAGCTCACCTGCATGCCGTCGCGCAGATCGAACGTGCGCTTGAGATAGGCGCCCTTCCAGATGATGCAGTCGACGGCCGCCGAGTCGTCCTTGATCTGAAAGTAGCAGTGGCCGCTTCGGGCGTTGGGACCACGAAAACCCGTGACCTCGCCCAAAACGCTCAGCTGCGGAATGGCATCGAGCGCGCCGGCGGCGATCTCCACCGCCTGGCTCACGCTGAGCTCCTTGCGCTCCTGATCGTCCGAACCGTCGAACTCGGCGGAAACGGCATTGCCGGTTAGATTCCAGCCCGCCACGCAGCCTCCTTTCGTCATCGTGCACATGGGCTCCGGCCCTGCGCAAATTCAAGTCCAACACATAGTACAGCGCCGCGGGGACACGAATCCCCGCGGCGCCTGCCTGTCCCATTTGTTATCGGTTGGAGTTTCTGTTGTAGCGAGCCATAAGATAGAGCAGCTGAATAATCGAGGTGAGCGCCGCAGCCACATAGGTAAGCGCGGCGGCCGTCAGCACCTTCTTGGCACCGTTGACCTGCTTGGAGCTCATACCCGACTGCTCAATATACGCCACGGCACGCCGGCTGGCATCAATCTCAACCGGCAGCGTAACCAGTTGGAACAGCACGCTAAACGAGAAGAAGATCAGTGCGAGGGTCGTGAGTCCCGCGATGTTCATAAACAGGCCCAAGAGCAACACGATGGTCCAGGTGTTCTGGGTAAAGTTGACGACCGGCACGAGGGCGGTGCGAACCTTCATCATGGCGTAACCGCTTTGACGCTGGGCGGCATGGCCCGCCTCGTGGCAGGCGACGGCAACGCTTGCGACCGACCCGCCCGAACGGTTGGCATCCGAGAGATACAGGTTATTGTCCTGCGGGTTGTAATGGTCGGTGAGCTCGCCGGCGACACCCTTGATACCCACGGCGTTGCAGCCGTTGGCGTCGAGCATGCGGCGAGCGACCGTGGCGCCCGTGTCGCCGTCCGAGCGAACCTTGGACCAGGTTTTGTACGTCGAGTTGATATAGTTCTGTGCGGCAAGACCAATCACCGTGCAGACAAGAACAACCAGCAGGTACAGCGGGTCGATGCCAAAGCCGTATCCATAGTAATAAGGCATGCGAATTCCTCCGAATCGAGTTACACGTTGGAGGCATTCTACCCACTCAAGCGGCTAGGCTTCCTTACAGCAATTCAATTTTGCCATCTTTGACCGTCAACCCCATGTTGCCCGAGAGCAGATCGTCCAGGCGCGAGCCCACAAGCTCAAAGCGCCAGCCTTCGCGCAAGGGGCTCTGCTCGGGATGCTCAATGTAGTCGGCCAGGTCATCGCGCGAGGCAATGACCGAGGTCGCCACTCCCGAGCGTTCGGCAACCAGGCGGATGAGCGCGTACATGAGATCCGTCACGCTCTCCAACTCCGGAGAGATCTGGCGATGCCCGCGCACCATGAGCGGCAGGCGATCGTGCGGGCAGCTTGCGCCGCGCTTGATGGCCATGAGCGCACCGTCCACGTCGCGCTCCCCCAACTGATCGGTACCGCGAATGCTGCGGAACTCCTCAACGCGCACGGGATTGCGTTTAACGAGCGCAAGCAGCGTGTCGTCGGACATGACCCATTTGCGCGGGATGTTGCGGCGCTCGGCGCGGTCCTCGCGCCAGGCGGCGAGCTCGCGCGCGATACCCAGCTGGTGACGACTGCACGAGTTGATGCGTTTGACCTTGCGGAACGCCTCGTGGCGATCGGCGCGATAGTGCGACTCGTCAGCCAGCGGGCGCAGCTCGTCGAGCACCCAGTCCACGCGGCCCAGCTCGCGCAGGCGGCTCATCATCTCGGTATAGGCCACGATCAGATACTTGACGTCATCGATCGCGTACTCAATCTGCTTATCGGTCAGCGGGCGGCGCGACCAGTCGGTCAGCGACTCGGTCTTGGGCAGCGATACACCGCAGAACGTCTGAACAAGCGCGCCATACGAAATCTGCTGGCGCTCGCCCAAAAAGGCGGCGGCCACCTGCGTGTCAAAAATCGGACGCGGCAGCACGCCTACGGTATGGAGCATGACCTCCATATCCTGCGAGCACGCGTGAAAGACCTTGGTCACGCTCTCGTCGGCCATAAGCTCGGCCAGCGGCGATAGGTCGTCGATTACCAGGGGATCGACCGCTACGCTCTCGGCAGGGGTGGCAATCTGAACCAAACACAGACGCGGATGGAACGTGCGCTCGCGCAAAAACTCGGTATCGACGGCAATCGCGTCGAACTCACGGGCGCGCTGGCAAAAGTCGAGTAGAGCCTGATGTGTGGAAATGTACATATCAACCCATCGAATAAGGTTAGGCCCGAAAAACACGGGTAGGATATCGGCATTGCCTTACAACTATACTCGGTTAGTCACAGAACGGGAACGTAAGTATGCGCTGCCTTATCATCCACAACCCGGCATCGGGCCCCAGCTCAGATGAAATCTTCGCATTCACGCACGCCCTTGCACAGGGCGGCGACGAGGTCGTGATGCGCTTTATCGGCGATGGCATGGAACCCGAGGACGCCGTGGCAGACGTGCGCGAGTTTGACCGCGTGGTCGTTTCGGGCGGCGACGGCACTGTCTCCAACGTGCTCGACCAGATGCGCGGATGCGGTGTCCCCACGCTCGTCTTCCCCTCCGGTACGGCCTGCCTGTTCTTCAACAACATCGGTAATGCCCCCGAGGCAGCGGCGCTTGCCAAGGCTTGCCGTGCCGGTCGCACGGTCAAAGTCGACATGGGCGAGCTCTTTTGGCTCGACGAGAACGGCAACGAGAAGCGCCACGGCTTCATCATCATCGCCGGCTCGGGTTTCGACGCCGAAATCATGATGAAGGCCGCCCCCACCAAAAACGACATCGGCGAGATCGCCTACTTCCTCTCTGCGCTCGCCACGCCCAACCCTACGGTAGCGCACTTTACGATTGAGCATGACGGCATTGTCGAGGAGCTCGACGGCATCTGCTGCATGGCCGGCAACACCTCGGTCATCCAAAACGACATCAACCTGTTCCCCGACTGCCGCATGAACGATGGCATGGTCGACATTGCGGTCATCGAACCCGTGCGCACCGTGCAGCTGCTGCCTACTGTGATCACCGCTGCGCTTGACCCCGCCGGCAAGGTACTCGGGCGCCCGCAGTTCAAGATCATCCAGACCAAGGAAGCCAAGATCACCTGCACCCCGTCGCTGGGCATGCAGTTCGATGGCGAGATTATCTCCAGCAATTCGGGCGTCTTTGGAGCCCGCGCGCTTCCGCAATGCCTCGACCTCATCGTCGACGAATTCTCCCCGCTCGGAAAATAGGAGGACCCCATGAACGACAATCCCCTGATTGGCTTTATCGTCATCGTCTTGGCCATGCTCGTTGGTTACGCCATCAATGTGATCCACCGCCGAAAGAAGTAAATCCACATTGGTATGATATTCATCCAGTTATCGACTCTCCCGTTGTTTATGCAAATCCTAAACAGCGGGAGAGTTTTCTTTTTGAGCATTGTCTGGCGCTTTATTCAGCTACAGTAAATGCAGGGTGCCTTTATTTAACTAAAGCAATAAAATGAGTATTATTATCCGCTCATCGTATATTTCTTCACGCTCATCGAGTAAAAGCTGTTGTCGAATGAATACTCTTTACACTTCCTTTAGGCTAGTAGATGTATTTATTAGCTGAAACTCCGTACGGTTTCGCGGGGTTTCAACAGTTGGGAGGGATCATGAGGTTTACTCATCCTGTCAACACGCTCAAGAAGCTCGGCTGCGGCCTTGCATTTGGAGCAGCGGCCATTATGGCCATGCCGACTTCGGCGCTCGCTTGCACCCAGATCTACATGGGCAGCCAGCTCACGGCAGACGGCAACACGTACTACGGACGCTCCGAGGACTTCGGCCCGCGCTACATCAAGCACTTTGGCATCGAGCCCGCACACAAGGACGGCAGCAAGTACACCTCGGTCGAGTCCGGCTTTGAGTACAAGTCCAAGGGCGCAACCTACCGCTACACCTTCGTTCGCGACAACCCCTCTCAGTGGGAAGATCGTTACGACGCATATTCCGAGGCTGGCATCAACGAAAAGGGCGTTTCCTGCTCTGCCACGCTGAGCACCTCCTATAACGAGAAGGCAGAGGAAGCCGACCCCGTCACCGAGGAGACCGGCATCGGCGAGTACAACTACGCCAGCGTCATTCTGGGCGAGAGCGCCACGGCCCGTGAGGGTGTCGAGCTCCTCGGCAGCCTGATTGACGAGCAGGGCGTCTGCTCCAACGACCAGATCATCATTGCCGACAACAACGAGACCTGGTTGTTTGCAGCGCTTTCCGGCCACCAGTGGATCGCTATGAGGCTCACCGACGATATTGCCTCACTCAACCCCAACATCGGCAACCTCACCTATGACGTCGACCTCGACGACACCGAGAACTGCCTCCACTCCGAGGGCATCGAGTCCATGCCTAAGGAGAAGGGCTTTGCCGAGTACACCGACGGCAAGTTCGACGTCGCCAAGACCTACGGCGAGGAGATTAGCGAGGCCGGTATGCACCAGTGGTCGCGCTATGTCCAGGGCCGCGATTACTTCATGGCTCCGCTTGCTGAGGGCACCGACTATGAGATCGTCAAGGACGAGCGCGAAGACGCTCGTGCGACGACCGGCGCCCTGGTCCACGAGATGCAGCCGCTGTTCTTCCAGCCCGGCAAGTCCGACTGGAACACCTTTGAGATGATTCGTTCCTTCGCCGCTCGCGGCGAGAATGTCGCCGGCCTCAACGCCAACACCGACGGCGCCTATGCCATCGGCTCCAACCGCAACACCGAGATCCACACCTTCCAGATCCGTCACGGCATGGACCCCGAAATCGCGACCATCCAGTGGGAGATGCTCTCCAACGCCGAGTTCTCCGTCGCTATCCCCCTCTATTCCGCACTGCTCACCGAGGTCAGCCCCTACTTCAGCGATCAGGATGTCTCCTTCGATCACTGTGAAGAGGAAGACGTCGTGAACAACGAGGAGCCCAAGAACTCCATCAACTACGTCCTCATGGACATCAACACGCTCGCCTATGAGAACCGCGACAGCTGCGCCACCGGCGTCCGCGCCTATCTCGACGCCCTGCAGAAGGAGCTCATTGAGCAGAACCTGACCGTCGACGAGGCCATGCAGGCCGCCAAGGACACCGAGGCCCGCACCGCCCTGGCCAACAAGGCCGGCAAGGCAGCGACCAAGAACACCTACGTCAAGTGCAAGGCCATGCTCGAGGAGATGCGCGACTACCTCAAGAAGGGAGACTTCTCCGAGAAGTTCGTCCCGAGTGACTACGATGCCGACAACGACTGCCTAGTCGAGTCCATCACCTACGCCGACGAGGCCCTCTCCGATGAGGACGTTGCCGAGCCCGAGGTTGAGGAAGAGGCGACCGAGGAGAAGTCCGAGGGCAACAACATGGCCGCCATGGCCGTTGGCGCCGTCGTCATCATCGGTGTCTGCGGCTTCGTGCTCTATCGCCGCAAGAAGGCCTAAGACCCTCGCGTTCCAAGAGACGGGCGGGGTCGCATGAGTCATCCCGCCCGCTCAGCCTGCCCTTTTGACCGGCAGGAAACGCCGCCGAAATCTTTTCAAAAAAAGATTTCCCCGCACACACTTCGCTGTGCTATAGTGCAGCGCAACAGCAATGAGGTGCAACCGCGCCAAGGCATCACGAAAGGAGCCACCAAGATGATGAACACGATGAAGTCCCTCAACAACTGGTGGTGGCGTGATGCGAATACGATCGGTCGAAAGTGAGTCCCTCACGCCTGTTTTTGCGCTCTAGGTGATTGGAAGGCCTCCGGTTTCGACCGGGGGCCTTTTTCTATCTCGAGCCCGATCGCATTCGCATCACGCGCCTCCGTTTTTCTCTTACACTCCCTTTTTCGAAAGGACTTTCACCATGTCTCAGAACACCACCGCCCAGCCCCGCACCGTCCAGACCGCCGACCGCGGCAAACTCGATATCCGCGCCCTTGTCCTGCTCGCCATCCTGCTTGCCGCCGGCTTCATCCTCAACTTCACCGTCGGCAAGGCAATCTCGGGCATCTCGGGCGGCATGATCAGCCCCGAGTTCATCATCTCGGCTTTCTGCCTCACCATCCTAGTCGTTCGTCCCAACATTGGCCAGGCGCTCGTCATTGGTCTCATCTCGGCGGCCGTGATCCAGATCACTGCAACCTCGCCGTTTGTCGATTTTGCCGCCGAGGGCATCGCCGCTATGCTCATGGCCGTCATTGTCAACGCCACCGCCAAGGACGGCCAGGTTAAGCCCGTCATCGCCATCGTCGCAACATTCGTGACCACCTTTGTCTCGGGCGTCATCTTCATGGTCATCAAGATGGCCATGCTCGGCGTTGTGGGCGAGCTCGCCGCAGCCATGCTGCCCGTCGTCGCCATGACCGCCGTGTTTAACGCAATTCTGGTCGGCGCCCTTTACCTGCCCATCCAGAAGGCCCTTAAGCTCAACTAACCTGCCCGGCTTTACCACCAAAGACTGTCCCAAGCAACGAGCATTTGGGGACGTTCCTAAACGACCAGTCATGTAAGAACGTCCCCGATGACTATGAAAGGTATCCATGGAAACGATCATCAACGTCGACGATGTCTCGTTCTCCTATGGCACGCAAACCGAGCAGGCGCTCAGCCACGTCTCGCTCAGCGTGGACAAGGGGGAATTCATCGGCATCATCGGACCCTCGGGCGCAGGTAAGTCCACACTCGCCGCCTGCCTGTCGGGCGCCGTGCCTCACCACTACACCGGCACCTTTTATGGCTCCGTGTTAGTTGACGGCCACGACACCTGCGAGGTCTCGCTCACCGACATATCGCAGATCGTCGGCAGCGTGCTGCAGGACATCGATACCCAGATGGTCGCTTCGGTCGTTGAGGACGAAATGCTCTTTGGCCTCGAGAACTTTGGCGTTCCGCACGACCAGATCGAGCAGCGCGTGAGCGAGGCGCTTAAAACCGTCGGTATCAGCGACCTGCGCGACCGCGAGATCGCCACCCTCTCGGGCGGCCAAAAGCAAAAGGTAGCCATCGCCGCCATCCTCGCCATGCGCCCGCGCGTCTTGGTACTCGATGAGCCCACCGCAGCACTCGATCCCGCCAGCTCCACCCTGGTCTTCGAGACGCTGCGCGAGGCAAACCGTGCGCTCGGCATCACCATCGTCGTCGTTGAGCAAAAGGTCGCTTTACTTTCGGAGTACTGCAACCGTGTGTTGGTGCTCGATCACGGCCAGATCGCGCTGCAGGGTGAGCCGCACGAGGTCTTCGCACGCACCGACGAGCTTCGCACCATCGGCGTCGATTGCCCGCGCGTCACGCGCATCTTCAACAGCCTCGAAGCCGATGGCCTGGTAAGCGGCACGCCCTGTCTGGATGTCGACGAGGCGGAACGCCTGATCGCAGGCATCGTCGACCCCGACCGTGCGACAAGCGATACCCAGGCGCCCGCAGGCTCCCCGCACGCGCCGTCGCTGCGCCCGCATGCGAAAGACGCTGAGCCGGTGCTCACCTTTGACCATGTCGAGTTTTCCTACCCCCATGGAGGCGCCGCCGTTCACGACCTCAACTTGACGCTCTACCCCGGCGAGCTCGTGGGCATTGTCGGCCAAAACGGAGCCGGCAAAACCACGCTCACCAAACTGCTCACGGGTTTGCTCAAGCCCGCATCGGGCAGCGTACGCGTTACGGGCTTGGACACGGCATCGGTTCCCACGAGCCGCATCGCACGCGAAGTGGCAACGCTTTTCCAGAACCCCGACCGCCAAATCTGCAAAGACACCGTGCTCGACGAGGTCGCCTTTGGTCTAGAACTTGCCGGCATCGACCGCGCCGAAGCTCTACGTCGCGCCCAGCTGGTCATCGACCGCTTTGGTCTGCCCGCCGACGAGGCACCGTTCTCGCTGTCGCGCGGTCAGCGCCAGATGGTGGCGCTTGCCTCCGTCGTAGTGGTTGAGCCCAAGATCGTCGTGCTCGACGAGCCCACGAGCGGCCTTGATTACCGCGAGTGCATGACCGTCATGGAAACGGTGCGCACCATGGCCGAGCGCGGTTGCGCCGTTATCATGGTCTGCCACGATATGGAAGTCGTCTCGGATTTTGCCGAGCGCATTGTGGTAATGGCCGACGGTCGCATCCTCGACCGCGGCCGCACGCACGAGCTATTCTCGAACATCGATCTCATGCGGCGTGCCTACGTGGAGCCTCCCCAGGTTATTGAGCTCTCGCGCCGTCTGGCATCTTCCGTCTCGACCGCTTTTGCGCAGGTGAGCGAGGTCTCCGATGTCGTTCGAATTACCAAGGAGATGGTCCACCGTGGTTAACGTCATCGACTACATGCCGGGTGACACGCTGCTGCATCGCCTGAACCCCGTCGTCAAACTGGGCCTCGCCGCCGCCATCATCGTCGGCATCTTCTTGTCCGACACCTACGTGGCGCTGCTGGGCTTTTTGGCGCTCACCCTTGCCCTGGGTGCCTATGCGGGCGTCGTCAACCGCCTGTTCTCGCTGCTCAAGTTGCTGATTCCGCTCGCGCTTATCATGCTGGTGCTCCAGCTGGCCTTTATGCGCGATGGCAACGTGGTGTGGAGCTTTATCACCGACACGGGCCTCATCACGGGATCGAAGGCCTGTCTGCGCCTGCTGGGTGTGGCGTTACCACTCATCCTCATGCTCACGGTGACCAAGCTCAACGACCTTGCCAACGCCTGCGTCGAGGTGCTGCACGTGCCGTATCGCTATGCTTTCACTTTTACCACGGCGCTGCGCTTCGTGCCGGTGTTTGGTCAAGAGATGAACGCCATCATGGAGGCGCAGACCGCACGCGGCGTCGAGTACGACACCAAGAACCCCATCAAGAAGCTTAAGCTCATGCTGCCACTGTGCGTGCCACTGCTCATCTCGAGCGTGGGCAAGACCGATGCCACAGCCTTGGCGGCAGAACAGCGCGGCTTCTACCTGCGTACGCGCGCCAGCTCGTACAAGCGCTACCCCATCAAGGGCCTGGACATCGCCGTGCTCATCGTCAGCATCGCCCTCATCGCCATCGGCTTCCTGTTCTAGTTCACCACTGACAGCAACCGCCCAACGCAAAAGGCCTCGGCTCGCACCAAACGAGCCGAGGCCTTACTGTTTCACCAGATAAAACCTACCAAAATTAACCTGTCCCTTTTGACAGGTCGGAAGCTAGAGGCGGTAGGGAGCGCCGCTACGGATGATGGATTCGCGCACCAGGACATCCATGGCGTCGAGGGTGATCTCGGGCATCTCTCGGTACTTTTGCAACACCGAGAGCTCGGTGCAGGCCAGAATGACGCGGTCGCAGCCGCTACGGGCGAACTCCCACATCACGCGGTCGAACTTATCCATATCGGGCTCACGTCCGGCCTTCACATCATCGTAGATAAGCGACATCACATCGTTCTGACGTTTCTCGCTGGGATAGACGACCTCAACACCCGCAGCCTTACATTCGCGGCCGTAGACGCCCGCGCCCACGGTGCCATCGGTGCCCATGATGCCGATCTTATGCACCGGCTCGGCCGGCATACTCAGGTTGGGGTCGAACTCACACTCCCCCATCACCGCACCGGCCAGAGCATAGCGCACCGACTCACGCGGCATGTGGATAATCGGCACCTTCGTAAACGACTGGATCTGGTCATAGAAGTAGTGTGACGTGTTGCAGGGAATGGCAATGTGTGCACAGCCCAGCGACTCGAGTGCCTGGGCGCACTCTTTCATGGTCGCCAGCAGTTTGGCATGCTCGCCGGTCTTAATGGCCAGCGTGCGGTCGGGCATGGTCGACTTGGAGAGTACCACCATGTCGATATGTTCCTGATCGCAGGCAGCAGCCGTATGACGCACCACCTGGTCGTAGTAATACGACGTGGCCTCGGCGCCCATGCCGCCGATAACTCCCAGCTTTTCCATCGCCGCCTCCTTGGTGACGCTTGCGCAATTGCGCGTATCATACCCGCGCCCGCCCGATGCAAACCGGACGGGCGCCGCGCTCATCTACTTGTAATACGTCTTGAACAGCTTAAAGTGGCGCAGCTTGGTGTGCCACATGCGCAGCCAGCGGTTAAAGACAAAGTCGCCCTTCATAAACGAAGGGTCGGCGCCCTTGCCTTCCTTGTCCAGGCGATGCACCTTAGCGCGCAGCTCGGGATCCTTGACGTACTTGTCGACGACGCCCATGGGGACGACCATCCACAGGGCCTCGTCCTGAGCCGTCACAAACTCCGGCTCAAACGGACGGTTGAACACATACTCGTCCACCACATACTTGGCAACGTTAAAGCCGCTGTTGGTAACGTAGTAGTTGCTGCGGCCCTGGCGCGTGTTGAAATCGAAGAACTTAAACGAGCCGTCGCGCTCGTCGTACTTTACGTCAAAGTTGGAATAGCCCACAAAGTGAAGGTCCTCGAGCAACTTACGCACGCCGCCCATGAGCTCGTCGTTGGGCTCGGTAATGATACAGGCATGGTTGCCGACACCGTGGGGCTGATGCTCCTCGAGTAGCACATGGCCCAGGCACATCATGCGGACCTTACCGTTGCGGTCGGAATAGCTGGTGAGCACGCGCATGTACTCGTCGTTGCCGGGCACGCGATCCTGCAAGATCAGGTCGTCGGTGTAGCCGCTGGCATACGAGTCGCGAATGACCTGTTCCAGCTCGGCGCGGTCGGCAATCTCATAGGCCTTCTTCTGGCCCTCGAACTCATGCTGCCACCACATGATGCCGTCAGAAGGCTTCAGAATCATCGGGTAAGGAAAATCAATCTGGTCGAGCACTTCGGCAGGCGCCTCACCCTGGGCATTGAGCATCGCCTTGGTAAAGGTAAACGTGTGCGGATAGGGCACGCCATGCTTCTCGCACAGCTCGTAGAAGATCTCCTTCTTCTGGCACTGCTCGAGCATGCTGTAGGGCGCGTAGGGAGCGACGATGTTATCCGCCAGCTCATGAGCATCCTTGGCTTGAGCCACGAGAGCGACATAGTTGTCGCCGCAGCCCACAAGGACAATAGTCTTGTCGGCATGCGCTTGGGCAATGCCGTTGACGGTTTTGAGCATCACGGGCATGGTGTCGATATCCACGTTGGGCGTGTAGTCGATAATCTGGCTGCGGTACGCGGGACCCGTCTGATACTTGCCAAAGACCAGACTCTTGACCTGGTACTCCTCGTAGAAGGCGCGCGCCACCGAATAGGCGTTGATGTCGCCACCAAGCAGCACGGGAATGAACTCGCGCTCTGTAAATTGCAATGCCATGGAAACTTCCTATCATGAACTGCCCACACAACGGGCGGTCTTTGCGCAACTGATTTATTCTAGCGCGCCAAGCCGCCGGCGCCCAAAGCTCCACCGTATCTATGGCAATCGACGTAATCGTCCAGCACGAAGACGGCGCCCACCGTTGTATGACAATGGGCAATGAACCTACCGTTGTTGTAGGATTCAGCGTATTGACATCTTCGAGCGAAAGGTGCACACGTGCCCCAAGACCATCCGACCGATAATCCCATCCTCAATGCCGCGAGGCGCGAGCTGGCGGAACGTGCGAAAGCGACCGCTCCCCTGTGCACGGCAAACGACGCCTACAACGGACCCGCCCGCATCGTCTCGATCAACACGTCGGCACACAAGGGCACGCGCAAGTCGCCCGTCGCCGACGGGCACGACACCGTTATAGAGCAATTTGGCCTCGCCTCCGACGCACACGCCGGGCATTGGCACCGCCAGGTTTCCTTTTTAGCTGCAGAGTCTATCCAGACGGCGCAGGCGCGCGGGCTCGATGTGCACGAGGGCGACTTCGGAGAGAACTTCACAACCCGGGGCATCAACCTGCTCTCGCTCCCCTTGGGCACACAGCTCAAGCTTGGCAGCGAGGTGCTTGTCGAAATCAGCCAAATCGGCAAGGTCTGCCACACACGCTGTGCCATCTACTATCTCGCCGGCGACTGCATCTTTCCCCACGAGGGCGTTTTTGGCGTGGCACTAAAGGGCGGAGAGGTCTACGCCGGCGACGATATCCAGGTAATCAAACTCGGCGACGGCACCTGTTCGTTCACCCCCGCCGAGGCCCTCGAAGAGATTGAGCAGGCTCGCCAGAAGGGCACGCTGTAGTTATAAAACCCCACGTTGAGATGGCTTTTACAGCCCAAAACTCCTCTCAAACAGAGCTCTGTAACGTTAAAGTTGAACTCTATGGTTTCTCAACAATTCATCATAACTGCAGGTCAAAGCCAAAGCCTCAAGTTCAACTTGACCCTTTGGAACCTTTAAGGTTCAAGTTGAGGTCGAAAGCAGTAGTAGAATACCGTTCGAACCATAACCTACGATTGATTGCAGAGGGACTGGATGCAGCATTCGAATCATCGCACCGCAGCGCTCATTGCGTCGAAGCCGGCTCGCATCATCACGAGTGCCGCGCTCGCCGTTGCGCTGACGGCCACGCCGATGCTCTCCCCCGTTGCGGCGTATGCCGCCTCGCAGGCAACGCAGGACCAGCTTTCCGCAGCCCAGCAGAAGATCGAAGCCGCCACGAGCGCCTACAACGACGCCCGCACCAAACTCGATGACCTGCAAAAGCAGATTGACTCCAATGAGGCAAGCATCGAGGAAATCGAGGCCAAGCTTCCCGAGCAGCAGGCCAAGGCAAGCTCCGCCATGCGCGATCTGTACAAGTATCAGAAGGGCACCAATCCCATCGTGAGCTTCCTGGTCAACGCGCAGAGCCTGGGTGAGTTCATCACGACCTGCAAATACACCAACCAGATCACGAGCTCGAGCGTCGACGAGATCGAACAGCTCAATAACATGCAAACCGAACTCGAGCAGAACAAGGCTGAGCTCCAGCAGGCCAAGTCTCAGCTTGAGGCAGAGCAGAAAAACGCCGAGGATGCGCTGGCGCAGGCCCAGCAGCTCCGCAGCGAGGCACAGGCAAAAGCCGAGCAGGAAAATGCCGCCGAGCTTGCCAAGCTTGAGGCCGATAAGGCCGCTGCCGCCGAGAAGCTCTCGGGCGAGGGCGTAAGCGGCAGCAATTCCAGCAGCCAGGCCACCAACACCAACACCACCATCGACACCACGGTGAACAACGCCAATACCGGTAGCTCCGATTACGATTCGTTCATTAATGAGTGGACGAGCCGCATCGACAATTATCTCGCCGGCTCCCCCATGGCAGGCCAGGGCTATAACTTTGCCGTCGCCGCTTGGAATACCGGTGTCGATCCCCGTTGGTCCCCCGCCATCGCCTGCATCGAGAGCACCAAGGGCGCTTATTGCGCCAATTCTTACAACGCCTGGGGCTGGAGTGCACGTGGCGGCGGTTGGCGCAGCTTTGGCAGCTGGAGCGAGGGCATCTCCGCTCACGTTGCCTATCTGGGCGCCAACTACGGCTCCACCCTTACCCCGGCTGCGGCCAAAAAGTACTGCCCGCCCACGTGGCAGGACTGGTACAACAAAGTCGCCGCTCAGATGAACCGCATCTAAGTGCAACTGCAAAGGGCCCCAATAGGGCCCTTTTCTTTTAGGTAGCGGAGGTATCGACGACGCCGGTCGCATTGGCAACCGCGACTATGACGATCATGCACAGGAGCAGCACACCCAATGCCTTGAGCCAGAGTTTCGCGAGTTTCTTGCCGCGATAGCTGTCGAGCAGTGCGAATCGCCGACGAAGACGGCGCTTATCGAGCAGCGCAAAATGCATAAGCACCATAAGACCATCGACAAAGAAAAAATACTCGATTATGAGAAGCCACGTCGGGTAACTTTGGTTTGCTCCGGTGGGGTGAAAGACGGCAAAGTGACTTCCGGCAAAGAACACAAGCAGCGAGAAGCAGATGAGCGTATTCCAAATGCGCCCCAGAGACTCCGGAACGCGAGAGAGCAGACCACATGCAGCGGAGGCGGCAGGTCTAGGAAGCACTGTGGGGTTCTGGAGCCCTTGGGGCGTCAACACCGTCTCCGAGGCCGGAGTACGGACAAGCACAGGCGCAGGAGGCCGCACGGGGCGACTTAGATCGTATGCCGCGCGCGTCGCCCGTCCCAACGCTTCCGCGCTCGCAAAACGCTTGGCCGGGTCGAGCGCCATCGACATGCAGACGGCATCGGCAAGTGGAGTGGGAATGCCGCATGCCTCACATTGCTCGCGCATGTCGAGCCCTGGTTTAGGGTCGACTCCCGTCAAGCAAAAGAACAACAGGGCCCCAAGTGCGTAGACATCGCTGCGCACACTCGTCTGCCCAAACCCATACTGCTCGGGCGGCGCATAGGGTCGCGTGCCAAACTTGACGGTGTCAGCATCGGCGCCATCGCGCCATACGCGCGCGATCCCCAGGTCGATAATCACCAGCGATGAAAATGTCAGGCCGTCATCAGGCGTATAGTTGGCACCTGTCACGATGATATTCGACGGCTTGAGGTCGCGATGGATCACCGGCGCCGACGTCTCCCCCACCATTGCAAAACCGGCATGGAGCTCGCCCACGGCATCGCATAGGGCAGGATACAATTCACGCGCATAATCGGGGGTGGCTCCCAGACGGTCCACCAGCGCCCCGAGTGTCTCCCCTTCGATGTATTCCATAACCACGTTGAGCTCGTCGCCCACACGACGACAATCGACGATTCTGGGCAGGTGCTCAAAACGCCTGACTGCCCGCTGAGCGGCAAACAGACGCTCGTATGCCCCGCCGATTTGAGCCGAAGCATCGATGCGTTTACGAACAAAGGGACCGAGCGAACCACCGCCGGTTCCTTCAAAGTACACGAGCTCGGTTGTTTCAACGGACGAGCGCTTAAGTACACGCTCCACGCGATAGCTGTCGTCGCAATCGAGCGACGCCAGGTGCTCGGCAAGCGCTGCGGTCAGCTCGTCATCGGAATATGTTGGGGTCTGAGTATCCATAGCCTCCGTCATAGCGCAGGGCGCAGACACCCCATGGCATCCGCGCCCCGTTCGTTTGCATCGTTGTTCGGCAGCTCCGCCGGCTCAGATATCAGCCGCTAACTCACCGTCTCCTCGCCAAAGCGATACAGCTCTTCATTGACCTTTTGGAGGCTACAGCCACGGTCGATGCAAAAGATGACAATCGCATCGCGACGGTCTTTACAGTTGAGGACGCTTGCCCCGGCAGCCGTCAAGGCGCGGTTGGTCTCCTTGAGCGTCAACGCCATCGCAAAGGCAATCTGCAGCACCTTATTGCGGCTCGGATGCCGCGCACCGGTAAAAATCTGATAACCAAAAGTCTCATTGAGGTCGGCCATGCGCACCACGCGCGAGCGCTCTAAGCCCTTTTCCTGCAGCAGCTGCTTAAGGTAGTCCGAAAGCGACGGGGCGGCAAAGTCGTGTTCTTTGATATAGCCATCGATGTTTGGCGCGTCGAGAAGCTCATTGAGCAACTCCTCGGTCAGCTTTTTATCGGGCATACGACTTCACCTCCCCCAGTGCATACAACATGCTAGAAACCGCTTACGTCCGAACGCTCCCAGCTAGCAACCTGGTCGGGAGACACCGTACCCAGCGCCTCGAACTTCCAAGAGCCGCCCGCCTTCAGATGATTGGTGTTTGCAAGAGCCGTTCCAACCTGGTTGCCATCGGCATCATACAGAACATATTCGATCTGAATGTAGCTCTTTTCCTTGTCCGTGTTATTGGTCAGCGTGCCCGTGATCTTATAGGCAAACTGATTGGAGGTGTCTTCAGCCTCGTCAGCAATGGTATACGGTTCTTGCGGTTCTTTTTGCTCCTCAGCCTGCTGTGTCGCCTCGGCAGGCTTTGCCGAATCGCTCGCAGACGAATCGGTTGAATTGCCACCCATAGAGCCCACGGCACCGACAATAACCAGCACCACGATGACGCCTAGGACAATCTTGCCGATCGGCTTCTTTCCCTCTTTTGCCATTATTCATCCTTCCTACGATCCGGCTACCGTGCCGGTACACAGCACATCGTAGGAAGGATTGAACTTGAATTCATTAGCTGAGAGCTAAGGCTGCGGTAAACGACCAATGCAGTTATCCAAACGCCGAGCAAACGCACTGCGCGCGACCGTCTGCTGGCAGTGCATCAACCCACCGTGACGGATTCCCCGGTAAAGGCACTGATCATCAACAGGACAAAGAAAACAAGGTAGCTGGCACTCAGCAGGTACGCAATGATCAGAAAGACGACCCAGCCGACATTGGTTTTACCGTCGGCACGGCGTTGCTCGCGATTGCGGCAGAGCCAAATCGTCACGCCGATGGCAGTGATAAACAGCACGAGCGCCGCCGCGACAAGCCCGGCAAGCGCAAACATCACGCCAATGCTCACAGCAATAACCGGAAGCAGCAGCAAACCGCACCCGCATCCACCCGGACTATATACGGCAGACTGTCGGCGTCGTTCCATCGTCACTCCATCACAAGCAATCGTTTATAGACATCGAGGCCTTTGAGTAGGATTTCCTCGTCAAAGAGCATGCTATCGGTATGCAGAGCGCTTGTGGCATAGGCGGGGCAGCCATCCGAATCACTCGGGTTGTCTTGGTCCTCTGGCATACCCGTGCCCAGCAGGAAAAACACGCCCGGCAGATAGCGTTGATAGAACGCGAAATCCTCGGCGATCAGCAGCGGCTCATCCACGAGCTGTAGCTCGGGCAAGGCAGGCGCGACATTGGCAAATAGCTCGGGGTCGTTGTCGACCGGCGGATAGCCCTCGGCAAAGTCGAGATCATACGTGCAGCCCGTTGCGGCACAGGCATCGTCCAGCACGCGGCGCACGCCTTCGCGCGCCCGGTCGAACATGTCGTCCGTAAACACACGCAGGCTTCCGGCCACATGGGCCTCCCCCGCCACCGCGTTGCAAACGGTGCCAGCCTGCAGCAGGCCAAACTTGCCGATACAGGGTTCGTCGGTGCCCAGCTCGTCCATCAGTTCGCGCTCGGCAACCAAGAACTTGGCAGCCGCCAGCGCCGCATCGTGCGATTCCTCGACCGGAACGCCATAGGTCTTAGCGATATGGATGCTCGTCCCGTGAATATGAATGTGTGTCTCACTCGAACGCGCCAGCAGCGGACCGGAACAACTCGCCAACGTGCCGGCAGGCAGATCGGGCCACACATGGAAGCCAAAAATGCGGTCAGCCCCATAGCGCTCGAACACACCGCTCTCGCATACCGTCTTGGCACCACCGGTCGTTTCCTCGGCCGGCTGGAACACAAAGAGAACGTTGCGCCTAATGGCGCCCGGCTGCTCGCGAATCGTACGGTCGACATACGTCGCGGCGGCAAGTGCCATGGCCATGTGTCCGTCATGTCCGCAAGCGTGCATCTTGCCGGGATGGATCGAGGCAAAGGCCGCTCCCGTCGCCTCCGCGATGGGCAGCGCATCCATATCGGCGCGAATCGCCGTGGCACGCGCGGCACCAACGCCAGCGTCGAAGAAAGCGCAGACGCAGCTGGGACACGGATGGGTCACCTCGCAAGCGAGCGGCGCCAACACGCCCTCGATATAGGCGATAGTCTGCGGAAGATCGAAATCGAGCTCCGGAATGCGATGGAGATCGCGGCGATAGCGACGGAGTTCTTGGAGCTCGGTCATAGAGAATCCCTTCGTGAGGCACATCTGTTGCAACTTATTGTGATACAGGATTGTGGCACACATGTTTCCAGCATATTGCTGCATTTTTTAAACGTTATATACGAATACTCTTGTTTGGTAAAGTGCAACGTGATAGGGTCTTTACCACTTGATAGAGGCGCGGGCACGAAGAGCCGCGGGCGAGCCGGCAGGCTTTGACCCCGTGGGGAGGCGAAACCCGCCGAACTGGGTTTTTCGGGCACGAACAACCTGGTGGGCCTGTGGGAAACACCCACAGGACTGTCTGCAGCAATGCGGGAGCGCTATCCGGACATTGGGTCCACGCTATGCGGATTCGATGCGCAGATGGCGCCGTCTGGATAGCGAGGTTTACGGGACATGGCATTGACCCCCAACGAGGCATATGCGGCCAAGCAGCCGTTTGTGGACAAGGAGACACTCGAGCATATCGTCGAGCAGTTCCCCACGCCGTTTCATCTATACGACGAGGCGGGCATCCGCCGCAACATGCAAGAAGTGCGCGACGCCTTTGCATGGAACCCGGGCTTTAAGGAATACTTTGCCGTCAAGGCCAACCCCAACCCGGCGCTCATCTCCATTCTCAACGAATACGGCTGCGGCTGCGATTGCTCGAGCTATACCGAGCTCATGATCGCCCGCTCACTGGGTATCACGGGACACGACATCATGTTCTCGTCCAACGACACACCGGCTGCCGACTTTGAGCTCGCCGACAAGCTGGGTGCCATCGTCAACTTTGACGACATCAGCCACATCGGGTTCTTTGAGCGCGTTGCGGGGCCCATCCCCAAGACGGTCAGCTGCCGCTTTAATCCAGGCGGCCTGTTCCAGCTCTCCAACGGCATCATGGACAACCCGGGCGACTCCAAATATGGCATGACCACCGAGCAGCTCTTCGAGGCCTTCCGCATGCTCAAGGCCAAGGGCGCCGAGGACTTTGGCATCCACGCATTCCTTGCCAGCAACACTGTCACCAACGACTACTACCCCAAGCTCGCGCGCATCCTCTTTGAGCTTGCCGTACGCCTGGAGCGCGAGACCGGCGCACACGTCGCCTTCATCAATCTGTCCGGCGGCGTCGGCATCCCCTACCTGCCCGAGCAGCAGACCAACGACATTCGCGCCATCGGCGAGGGAGTACACGCGGCATACGACGAGATCCTGGTTCCCGCCGGCATGGGCGATGTGGCGATCTGCACCGAGATGGGCCGCTTTATGATGGGCCCCTACGGCTGCCTGGTCACCAAGGCCATCCACGAGAAGCAGATCTACAAGGACTATATCGGTGTCGATGCAAGCGCCGTCGATTTGATTCGCCCTGCCATGTATGGCGCCTACCACCACATTACGGTAATGGGTCAGCCGGGCGGCGCCGACAAGGCCACAGCGTCCGTCACGAACACCTATGACATCACGGGCAACCTATGCGAGAACAACGACAAGTTCGCTATCGATCGCGAGCTGCCGCATATCGACATGGGTGACCTGCTTGTAATCCACGATACCGGTGCGCATGGCTACTCCATGGGCTACAACTACAACGGACGGCTGCGCTCGGCCGAGGTCCTGCTGCGCCCCGATGGCGCGGCCGACCTCATCCGCCGCGCCGAGCGCCCGGGCGATTACTTTGCCACGCTCGACGTGCTGCCGTCCGGCCGAGAGCTGCTGGCCAAGTCGCGCGCCGAAAGTGCACGCCGTCGCGCCAAAGACGAGCGCTTGGCAGTCGCAGCTCAATGGAACAAACGCATCCAGATCGCAGAGGCGAAGGGGAAGAACATGGACATCCGCAATCTCGAGGGCTCAACCGTCGCCCTAGTTACGCCGTTTAAAAAGGACGGCAGTGTCGACTTTGACGCGCTTGGGCGCCTTATCGATTTCCACCTGCAAAACGGCACCGACGCCATCCTCACCCTAGGCACCACCGGCGAGAGCGCCACGATGACCGACGACGAGGACAACTCCGTTGTCGCCGCGGTGGTCAAGCAAGTTGCAGGACGCGTCCCCGTCATCGCCGGCTCGGGCTCCAACTCCACGCAGACCATGCTCACCAAGTCGCTTACTTACCAGGGCTTGGGAGCCGACGGCCTGCTGCTCATTACCCCCTACTACAACAAGTCTAACGAAGAGGGTATCTATCAGCACTTTAAGACCGTAGCCGATGCCGTGGACATTCCCTGCATCCTGTACAACATCCCCGGTCGTTGCGGCTGCGGTATCAGCGAGCACAACGTAGAGCGCCTGGCCGCACATCCCAACATCATGGGTATTAAGGAAGCCTCGGGCGACGTCGCCTACGCGGCCAAGATCGCTCACCTGCTGTCAGACGACTTCCGCATGTACTCGGGCGAGGACGCGCTTACCGTGCCGCTCATGAGCCTGGGCGCCTCGGGCACCATCAGCGTGTGGGCCGATGTTCAGCCGCAGCTCGTGCACGACATGTGCCACGCCTATTTGGACGGCGACGTGGAGCGCGCCCGCGATATCCAGATTGCCGGTCAGCCGCTCATCAATGCCCTCTTTAGCGAGGTCAACCCCATCCCCGTTAAGGAAGCGCTCGCCCAGATGGGCATGATCGAGGCAAACTACCGTATGCCGCTGTGCCCCATGGCAGACGACACGCGATCCGCACTTACCGATGCTCTGAAGGGAGCTGGTCTGCTTGATTAAGACCGTCATTATGGGAACGGGCCGCATGGGCTCGCTCATCCGCACCACCGCCGAAAGCATTGTCGATGCCGCCGGGCAGCCCGTTTTTGATATCGTGGCCCAGATTGGCTTCGATTTGAGCGAGCTCGAGAACGCACCGGCTGCCGATGTGATTATCGACTTCTCGAACGTCGCGACCTTCGACGCTGTCGTCGCCTATGTCGAGCGCACGGGCGCGGCGTTGGTCTCAGGCACCACAGGCTACACCCCCGAGCAGATGGACCGCCTGCGTGAGCTGGGCCAGAACACCCGCGTTATGCACTCGGGCAATTACTCCATCGGTATCGCAGCCCTGCGCCATCTGGTAGCGCAGGCTACACGCGAGCTGCCCGGCTTTGACTGCGAAATCGTCGAGACGCACCATAACCAAAAGGTCGACGCCCCCAGCGGCACTGCCAAGTTGTTGCTCGACGCCGTCGTCGAAGCCGAGCCCGAGGCAGGCTACCACCCCGTCTATGGCCGCGAGGGCATGTGCGGAGCACGCGATCCCAAGGAGATCGGCATGCACTCGCTGCGCGGTGGCACTGTCGCCGGCGTCCACGAAGTGAGTTTCTTTGGCCAGGACGAGGAGGTCACGCTCACCCACCGCGCCACGAGCCGTCAGATCTTTGTCAACGGCGCCCTGGCAGCCGCGCAGAAGCTCGTCGCCCGCGAACCCGGCTTCTATACGTTCGACCAGGTCATGTTTGCCTAACCAGGTATCAACCGAATCCACCCAAAGGAGAGATAGCGAATGAGCAACGCAGCCGAGATGGATGCCCAGGAGATTATCAATTACATCGCCACCGCGCCTAAAAAGACGCCTGTCAAGCTGTATGTGCGCGAGAAACCCGGCATGAAGGTTGCCTGGGGCGACGCACATGTCTACGGCGGCCGTCGCGGCAAGACCGTCTTTGGCGACTGGGACGAGCTCAAAGCCATCCTGGACGCCAACGCCGATTCCATCGATTACTACGACGTCGAGAATGACTGCCGCAACTCCGCCGTCCCCATGCTCGACCTTAAGGGCATCAACGCCCGCATCGAGCCGGGCGCGATCATCCGCGACCGCGTCGAGATTGGCGACCGTGCCGTCATCATGATGGGCGCCATCATCAACATCGGCTCCGTTATCGGCGAGGGTTCCATGATCGATATGGGCGCCGTGCTGGGCGGTCGCGCCACCGTGGGCAAGAACTGCCACATCGGCGCCGGCACCGTGCTGGCAGGCGTTGTGGAGCCCGCCAGCGCCACGCCCGTCATCATCGAGGACGATGTCATGATCGGCGCAAACGCCGTGGTCCTGGAAGGCGTGCACGTGGGCAAGGGTGCTGTAGTTGCCGCCGGCGCCGTGTGCGTCGAGGACGTCCCCGCCGGCGCCGTCGTGGCCGGTGTCCCCGCCCGCGCCATCAAGATGCGCGACGAGAAGACCGACAGCAAGACCGGCCTGGAAGAGGGCCTGCGCCAGCTTTAATAGTTACGGCGTTTTACCAAACGCCGTAACGGCCCGACGCTGCAAACGCCCCTAAGCGGCAATCTGACGTTCAATCGTCGGTCGCGTACCGAAGTACGCTTCCCTCCTCTTTCACGTCACCTTGCTCGCTTAGGGGCGTTTTCGCTGACGTATGCTCGACCTGCAACGTAATTCAGCCCCAAGTAAAAAGGCCGAAGCCCTCATCCGGGGCTTCGGCCTTTATTTTTGCAGCGTCCAAGCGCAGTTTATCGATTCTCAATTGACCCGATATTCTTGAGCTCGATGGAGATGAGGCCGTTGGGCTCATTGACGAACTCGATGTACTCGGAGTTCGAACCCATCTCGGCCGGGAAGCTGATCACGATGCCCGTGTCGGTACGGATCTTGTGATTGCGCACGGCCGCGCGCTCAACTTGCTTGCGCTCCACGGGAACGCGCTCAGGCACCTTCTCCTCAGTCAGTGCCGCGCGCACGCTCTCCTTGATAACTGGTTCGTCCTCAAAGACCTCATCGACGATATCCCAAGGCGGCAGCTCCTCGTCATCCTCGACTTTCTCGGCAACGGCAGCCTTAACCTTGGCGAGCGCCACGGCCGTGTTGGCACCGTGCTCCTCGGCGACTTCCTCGACCACACGCGTCACGGTGTCGATGACCTCCTTGCCCGATACCCCCGTGTCGCACTGCAGCAGGCCATCGGGAATGAGCATGCGATCCTCGCCGGCAATCTTGCGCTTCTTATCCACATAGCCGATCTCCATGGTGCTTGCACGCACGATTGCATAGCTCGGCACCTTTTGCGAGGGGTTCGGCAGAATGGCGTAGTGGCGCGCGATGTCGTTGCGCACCTCCCCCTCTTCGCGGCCCACTTCGTGCATAAAAGCCTGCTTGGAGCCCAGCAGCATCACGGCAAACCAGCGGGCATCCTCATCGTCGTCAAAATCAGCCACGAGCACGTCGGTGGACTCGGCTTTCTCGGCTTTGGTGAGCTCGGAGGAGATAAACTCCGCAATCTGCTGCGACAGGTCCACGAACTCGCGCTCGCCAAAGAAATAGCCCTTGAGCTCACCACCAAACGCAGAGTTCTCGGCAAACGTGGCGCGTTTGTTGTCGGCCGAGGTACGAGCGCGCCGCAGGTGCGTGGTTACGAAATTACGCACGGTGCGGCTCTCGATATCCAACTCGCGCTGGCTCATAACGTTGACGGCAGAGTCAAAGTCCAGGATATGCAGAATCGCGTGATTGATTTTCATATACGGCATTCCGTTCTAGATCGATTTCGGCACGAACCAGTATAGCGGTCGAGCCCGCCCCAGGCGCATCGAAGATTGGCGCATCGGGGACAGGTTGCTTTGTATCAATGGCTAGCGCAGGAGCTCGGACTGCCAAGCCTCGAGCTGTTCTGCCAAACTCTTGCCGGCAGCGGGCACGTCGATCTGGGGTCGTTTGGGCAACAGTGCGCATTTAAGGATCGCCACGATGGTCTGCGAGATAAAGCGTCGCGTATCTTTGTCAAAGCCTTGCGCAGCCTGGAGCATCACGGGCAGACTCTCACGCAGATTTCCTGCGATATCCGCAAACCGTTCGGCGTCCGTAGCCTCAAACACGGAGAACAACGCATCTACAAAACGCTCGCGCTCGCTAGGTGACACTGCAAGCAGCATCTCGCGAATGGAGCCATCAACGTATCGAGCACCGGCGGACAGGCGCTCACAGTATACGAAGTCGCAACCATCAACCACCCAGCTAAAGGGATTGTGCTGCAGCAGGCTGAACTCGGTGCTCTCAACGATGGCATAGTCCTCTTGTGTCTCGAACATCATGCCGAAGATCGACGACCGAGGTAGCGTCTTGTCGATTCGACCGGAAAGATCGGCAAAGGCGTTGCCGTTCAGAAACTCCTCGACGAACCCTGGACCATCATGGGAATACGCCCGTTCGATTCGCTCACGGGCGACATCGGAGCACATCGCCGCACCGTACACCGCAAGGTTTCCGCCCTTGGAATGACCTCCGCACAAAAGCGGCCCGTCGATCGCATCCGCCGCCTCGTCCACATAACGCGCCGCGGATTCCTGGGCCGGCACAGGACACCGGAACGCCATGTTAAAGTCCTCTTTCCAGCCCACAATCGTGCTGTCGGTCCCCCGGAAGGAAAGATAGCTAAACCCCGCCGGAAACCGGAACGCCATGGCTGCAAACTGCTCCGTCGCCACCACATCGCTCACGGCACGATAGCCGCAAACGTGCACGCCGCGGTATCTGGGATTTGCTGCCACGGCCTCCAACAAGGCCCTGCTTCCCTCTGGGTCCCACAAGTCGTCAATCATGTCCCGGTAGCACTCGGCACGCAGCAGTTCGCGTACGTCTAGGCCCTGCCAGTTCGTCAGCCCCGCCATATCACCCGGCAAGCGCAAATAGGACAACCACGCAAAGACCAGGCTATCCACCGCGCAGAACGGCCGCTCCTCAAAGGGATCAAACGCCGTCTGGACATAGGTCAAAAAATTAGGCGAATCCGACATGGCCCTCCCATCAACTATGGTGCATTGGAGTCAGGTTACTTTGCACCAAAAAGGCGCCCGGGCCGTGTGGACCCGGACGCCTTCATTGTAGCTTTTCGCTCTAGCGAGCTTGATTTAGCAGGAGAAGTCGACGCTGTCGATGATGTCCTTGAGGGCCTTGGCGGAGACGGTGAGCTCATGCTGCTCGTCGTCGTTCAGCGGCACGGGGACGCGGCAGACGACGCCGTCGCGGCCAACGACCGTCGGCATGGAGATGGCCAGATCGGACAGGCCATACTCGCCCACCATGAGCGAGGAAACGGGCAGAACGGTCTGCTCATCACGCATAACAGCGGTGCAGATGCGCTTAACGGCCATGGCGACGCCGTAGTAGGTGGCGTGCTTCTTCTCGATGATGGTGTAGGCGGAGTTCTTAACGTCCTCGGCGATGCGCTTCTCGGCAGCCTCATGCTCCAGGTGGCCGTGAAGCTCGCAGAAGGTGTTCAGCGGCACGCCGGCAACCTGGGCGCTGGACCAAGCGACAAACTCGGAGTCGCCGTGCTCACCCATGACATAGGCCTGAACGTCGCGCGGGTCAACCTCGACGTGGGCACCAAGCATCTGCTGCAGACGGCCAGTGTCGAGCACGGTGCCGGAGCCGATGACGTGGCCCTCGGGCAGGCCGGACATCTTGATGGCGGCGTAGGTCAGAACATCGACCGGGTTGGAGACGATGAGCAGAATGCCATCGAAGCCGGACTTCTTAATCTCGGGGATAATGGACTTAAAGATGCTGACGTTCTTGTTGACCAGGTCCAGGCGGGTCTCACCGGGCTTCTGGGCAGCGCCAGCGGTGACGACGATCATGGCGGCGTCGGCGACATCGGAATAATCGCCGGCGTAGATCTTCATCGGCTCGGCAAACGTCATGCCGTGCGCGATATCCAGGGCCTCACCCTCGGCGCGGTTCTTGTCCACGTCGATGAGGACCATCTCGGAGAACAGACCGCTCTGCATCAGCGCGAACGCCGAAGACGAACCGACGAAACCGCAGCCGACAATAGCGACCTTCTTCTCGTTAACCATTAGAAACTCCCATCTCACTCCACAAACAAGCCGCCCGGGAACGACCCGAGCGGCTTGTCGTAATCCCAATACATCCAATCGGGACTTTGATTATGCTCCTATTCGCAGCCAAAAATCGACCGTTTACCGAAATTGTTTGCAGAATTCGTAAAATAACTGCACGAAATCGGTTTCGATATATTGACGAGCCAAAATAGCTTTCTAATACAGGCCCGCCTCGCGAATGGCCTCGACAGCCAAAGCGATCTGGTCGGGCGGCAAGACCAGCGCCATGCGCACGTGCCCCTCGCCCGAAGGACCAAAGCTCGCGCCCGGCGTCACCACAACGCCGGCCTTCTCCATAAGCTCCTCGCAAAACGCCATGGAATCGGTGCGGCCACCGGGAAGCTTGGCCCACACAAACATAGAGCCATGCGCGTTGGGGCGCTCCCAGCCCAAGCCCTCAAGACCGTCGCACAGGGCATCGCGGCGCTCCTGGTACTTCAGACGCTGCGCCTCGACCTCATCGCGCGGACCGTTCAGGCAGGCGATGGCGGCCTTCTGGATCGGG
Source organism: uncultured Collinsella sp. (assembly GCA_902491565.1). Taxonomy (GTDB): domain Bacteria; phylum Actinomycetota; class Coriobacteriia; order Coriobacteriales; family Coriobacteriaceae; genus Collinsella. The sequence goes on along the minus strand of CABUIE010000001.1, from coordinate 70,422 downwards.
AAGAACATGCCAAAGTCGATCTGGCCGCGCAGCTTGGCAAAGGCCGAGACCACGTCCTCTCGGCCGACCAAAAAGCCGATGCGGGCACCGGTGACGTTAAACGACTTGGAGAGCGAGAAGAACTCAACGCCCACCTCGAGCGCGCCGGGGTACTGCAAGAAGCTGCCGCCCGGCTCGCCGTTGAACACGATGTCGGAGTATGCGTTGTCGTGAACGATCAGCAGGTCGTGCTCGCGGGCAAAAGCGATGATCTCCTCGTAGATCTCGGGCGTGCCCACCGAGCCCACCGGGTTGGCGGGCAGCGACACGATCATGTACTTGGCACGATCGGCCACCTCGGGATCGATGCCCGCCACATAGGGCAGGTAATTGTGCTCCGCCACCAGCGGATAATACTCGAGTTTGGCGTCGGCGATCTTGGCCCCCGCCTCAAAAACCGGGTAGCACGGATCGGGAACCAAAATGGTGTCACCCGGATCGAGCAGGGCCAGGCCCAAATGGCCCACGCCCTCCTGCGTGCCGTTGCACGACTGCACCATGGACGGCGTAATGCCCGAAACGCCAAAGCGACGCTCATAGTAATCGCACACAGCTTGCTTGAGTTCGGGCAGGTCGCGCAGGGCATACTTCCACATCTCGGGATCTTGGGCTGCCTGCGTGAGCGCCTCGACCACGTGGTCGTACGGCTTAAAGTCGGGCGTGCCCACGCTCATGTTGTAAATGGTCTTGCCCTGAGCCTTCAGCGCAAGCAGTTTGTTGTTGAGCGAGGCGAAGACCTCCGCGCTAAAGCGGTCGAGACGCTGCGATGCCTGCATGGTGCCACCTTTCGATATGAAAAACGCGGCGCTCCGACAAGAGCGCCGCGCGATACGGGCCATCAGATTGCAAAAGTGTAACGCTTGCAACCCCCGTATTGGTTCAATTTAGCCAACCTTAGTCAATCGGATCGAGCGCATCGATCTGCGCAAGCCACAGACGTGAGCTGGCGTCACTCGGCATACGCCAATCGCCGCGCGGACTGAGCGTCACCGAGCCCACCTTGGGACCATCGGGCAGGCAGCTGCGCTTAAACTGCTGGGCAAAGAAGCGACGATAGAACGTACGCAACCACGTGTGGACGGTCTTGACGTCGTAGACGCCCTCGAAGCTCTTGAGCGCCATGCGGTAGATCTTGCCCGGCTCAAAGCCAAAACGCAGCAGGTAGTAGAGGAAGTAGTCGTGCAACTCGTACGGGCCCACCAAATCCTCGGTCTTCTGCGCAATCTCGCCGTCGCCCGTGGGCGGCAGAAGCTCGGGGGACACCGGCGTATCGAGGATATCGAGCAAGACCTCGGCAATGCGCCCGCCAAAGACATCGGCGGCATAGCGTACCAGATGGCGCACAAGCGTCTTGGGCACGCTCGCGTTGACGGCGTACATGCTCATGTGGTCGCCGTTATAGGTAGCCCAGCCGAGCGCCAGCTCCGACAGGTCGCCCGTGCCAATGACAAAACCGCCAGCCTGGTTGGCCAGATCCATCAGAATCTGCGTACGCTCGCGCGCCTGGCTGTTCTCGTAGGTCACGTCCTGCACAGCTGGATCATGCTCAATGTCCTTGAAGTGCTGCTCCACAGCCGCGTGGATCGAAACCTCGCGGAAGCTCACACCCAGGTCGCGGGCGAGCGACTCGGCATTCGACTTGGTGCGATGCGTCGTGCCGAAGCCGGGCATGGACACGGCTGTGATACCAGTGCGCGGCAGCCCCAGTGCATCGAAGGCACGCACGGTCACAAGCAGCGCTAGCGTGGAGTCCAAGCCGCCCGAAAGGCCGATAACCGCAGCCTTGGTACCCGTGTGGGCAAGGCGGGTCTTGAGGCCCGCAGTCTGCAGATCGAGGATCGTCTCGCAGCGCTCGGCCAAGTCGCCGTGGTCGGCCGGCACAAAGGGCGCGCGCGGGAAAACGCGGTCGATATCGCAGGCATCGCGCAGGACGGGCTCTTTGGCCAGCACGCCCTCAAATGAAAACTCAACAGTCGTGGCCTCAGGCGCATCGTCCGCGCGCGTCCACGTCGTCGAGCGACGGCGCTCGGCAACCAGACGGTCGAGGTCAACATCGGCGATGGCCATATCGCAGGTAAGCAGTTTGGTCGCGGCGAGCTTGGAGCCGTTTTCGTAGACGAGGTTCTCGCCCGCAAAGACCATGTCGGTCGTGGACTCGCCCTCGCTCGCATCTGCATAGGCATAGGCACAGTACAGGCGCGCGCTCTGGTTGGATATGAGGCTGCGTCGGTAATCTGCCTTGCCGATAATCTCGTCCGAGGCCGACGGGTTGAGGATCACCGTCGCACCGGCAAGCGCCATCTCGGTCGAAGGGGGCGCCGGCACCCACAGGTCCTCGCAGACCTCAACGCCCAGCACCATATCCTCGGCACCCTCGTCACAGCAGCGGTAGACAAGCTCCGAACCCAGCGGAACCGGACCCTGACCGGCAAACTCGACCCACACGGGATCTGCGGGCGCCGGAGCAAACCAGCGGCGCTCGTAGAACTCGCCATAGTTGGGCAGATACTTCTTGGCCGTGAGGCCCAAAAGCTCGCCCGCGCAGCACACGGCGGCGCAGTTGTAGATATTCTCGGCAACTGCAACGGGAAGACCGATAGTAAAGACAATCGGCAGCTCACGAGTCTCATCGAGGATATGCACCAAAGCAGCCTCGCAGGCATGCAGTAATGTGCGGTTATGGAACAGATCGGCCGCGGTATAGCCGCACAAGTTGAGCTCGGGCAGTACCAGCGCGCGAACGCCGCGCTCAACAGCCGCGCGAACAGCCGCTAACGCAACCTCGGCATTGCCCTCGACATCGGCCACGCGAATCTGCGGCGACGCCGCCGCCACACGCAAAAAGCCATCGTTCTTATTAGCCGAAACGCAGCATTGCCTTGTTGATCTGGACACTGGAGGCCCCTTCTACCCTGAGATTCAGTCTAACGGACGTTCACATATCTCTAACTAGCCAAAGCAACCTCCCAGTTTACTGAGAGGCCAACCTGTGCTAAAAGCATGTATTTCAAAAATATCTTTAATTAAAAAAGGAGAAATCGATAATCGACTTCTCCTTTAAGCGAGGCGAGTAAATTCCGAAACTAATGGCAGAATTTATCCATGTAGTCCTCAAAGTCGAACACTTCCACCACGACGCCCTCTTCCTGAAACTCTTTCAGTTGCTCCAAGAGATCTTTGTTAATAACGTCCATGCAGAAACCTCCTCTATCTAATCAATTGTAGTATATCTGCTTTCATGCAATTATCAACCAACTTGTTTAATTGCTCCTCGTTTGCCGATAGTCCATCTTTTTTCAAAATGTCGCGCACCTCGTTCTTAGTAATCGGCTTTTCAAACAACGAAAGCAAAGCGAACGAAAAATCATTAACCGCACACATTCTATGGGTGGCACAACTCAGCAGTACTCTTAACCCCTCTTTTGAGCGTCCGACTTCTTTCACAAACGAACTTTTAACCAATTGAAAACCATTATCGTGCATTACATAATCGGCATCGATATTTGTATTCAGCAATCCATAATGCAACAGTTCTTCTATCGCCCTTGTCAGCTCGAGGTCGCCCTGATCAAGGATAAGAGAAATGCTACAATCGGCCTCCAATAAACGGGCCAACTTAAGGTATACCAACTGGGAAACAGCATAGACATGATGGTATTCAGAATTATAGAAGTAGGCAAATGGCTCAACGAGCACGACAGAGGTCTTGGAATCCAGCCAGATTCGATCAGCTGGATTTAGACTAGTTAGCCGTCGCTTTACTTTGGTCAAATGTCCCTTATACCTGACAGCGTGAATAGAATCTAGGATCCAGGTCACCTCTGAAATATGAAGCCGCTGGGGCAAGTCAATTGTGTCGCTACCGTTTATGACCTCTTGCATATAAAAATCAATATGATGCTCATCAGATAAGGATTTTGCTTCATTTAAAGTTAAACCAGTGCCTGAAACATAATCCACTTCGAGGCGCAAATCCTCATATTGGGACTTCGGCATTACAGAGACACCATACTTATCGGGATGATTCCAAACATCCGACCCCATAACGAGACCAAAATTCGTAAATCCTCTCGTGGAATATGGAACACCACATACCTGTTTTGAATAATTCAAAACATTCTCTGTATAAGCTAAGGTGTTCAGAGCCTCTTCTTTAGTTTCGGTCGGGAAGCCAATCATAAAGAATAGATGAACAGGAATACCCGCATTGAGACAATCATGGATATTGCGATCAATCCAATCAACTCTCGTGTTCTTCTTCATTAGATCAAGAACTCTTTGGTTGTATGACTCGAGGCCAAACTGAATCTGCCTACATCCACTTTGGTATATCTTGTTGAAAACGTCTGTACTTAGGGTTGGAGAGAACCTCGTTTCTCCATGCCAGAAAAACGTTTTTCCCGATGCGTTTATTTCATCCGCGAGTTGCTCCATTCTTTTGCCTTCGAATGTTTCATCCACAAAAGAGAAAACTCTCGTGCCGTATTTTTCATTTAACCGACACATTATTTCAAATACTCTCGATATAGGCATCTTTCGGTAACAACCACCGGTAGCACCGGGAATGGTGCAGAAGGCGCAATGATTAAAACACTGCCTAGAGGAATAAACCGGCAATATTAACTCAGGCATGAAGTATTTAGAAAGGGCGAAGCCATCGAAATCGGGAACTGTATCGTTGATAAATGTTTGCTCAATCCGATGGTTTTTATATATCTTTCCACCTTTAGCATGGCAAAGGTTTGGAACACAGTCGAGATTGTCATCACCGGAGTCAAGAGCCTCAAGAAGACGTGCAAGCGGCTCTTCGCCGTCATACATCATCATCGAATCAATGTATTCAAAAAAGGGATGCCATTCTTTCATGCAGTCATCTGCTAAACGAGTAATGTAATTGCCGCCCAATGAGACGTGTTTAACAGATGGACATTCTTCTTTAATCAGTTTCGCTAACGTAACTGCAGAAATCAATTGGAAACAGCCGCTCACCGAAATCCCAATAAACTCAATTTTTTCCCTCTGAATACGCTTAAGAAAGGCAGTTTCATAGAAGGAAATAAACGGATTATGCAAGGTATCCGCAAGCGATTTCATTATTTCTGGTGTCGAATAATAATCATAGGGCAGATCTATGGAGTTGAACGTGTATTTAACTCCATACGAGACGTGATTTATGATATAGAGTGCATTTCTAAAAATGTTTTCAGCATATTGTCTTTCTTTTAGATTAAAGTATCTCTTCGATCTGAAAATATCTTTTGCCTCGTCAACATTAAGTGCTGACTTTTGTATCAACTCGATTGTTAATTGAACATTCGAACTAAACGAATCCTTTGATTCCCGATACCTTTTACAGCACTCTTCGACATGTCTAAAAGATAGGAGGTCATCGTAAAATTCCACGTTTAAGTCAACAATGTCAACTTTATATTGTTCAACCTCTTGAAGATATGACTTCAAAACAGGCAAGGCAAGATACGGCCCCACTGGACTCCATCCTGGGGGAAATACTAAAAGCGTTTTAGGCATATCAACGTCACATCTTTCGCAAATAATTCAATTGAAACGCAGCTACCATCATAATTGAAAATACACCAAGTCCTGTAACGAGAATTGAGAACATCGCGGTGCTCGTGAACAGCGAAACAAGGAGTGTTGAAATAACAACAGCAACCGATTGCAAAGACTCCCTAATTGAAAACAGGCTTATCGATTCAGATTCGTCTCTCGCCAAATCCTGCAGCGATGTTATGAGAAGCACATCTTGAATGGCGTTTCCGGCACCGACGATAAAAAGGAAAATAAACGATATCCCAGACGCATAACGATAGCCAAACGCCAGATACGCACCGAGCGCAAGATACGTCACAAAACAATATGATTTAACGCAATCGGAACCACTAATTAAACGACCATATATTGTATTTCCGAACAACAGTCCGATTGTAAGACTACTCTGAAGGAATCCATATTGTATCGATGACGAGTCAAATTGCAATTGCGCTATAGCTGGCAAAAGAGAATTCAGAGAGCCGAATGCCACGCCACTAGAAATATCGATTAATAGGAAACCAATTGCCAAGTGCTTCGCGCTAAGATCACTAAATGCAGTCCTGTTTTTTTCATTTTTGCTTATCCCCTCTTTATCATTAACCTCGATAACCGACGGAACATCTCGCAGCAACCAGAACGACGCGGCAAAAGAAAGCGCGTCTAATGCAAGAACAGCCTCCGCCCCAAATTGAGCGACAACAAAACCGCCGGCAACTGGCCCCAGAACCATCATCAAATTCTGCAGAAACCCAAACGAATTATTAATTACGTCGCGATTGATACTATTCGTATTGGCTCTTAACAACGAGTAAAAGCAGGGCATTTCAACCGTTCGGCAAAGCGATACCGCGCACGTAATAGCAAACATACTCCATTTACTATCAACAAAAATATAGCAAACGAATAATCCCGCGCGAATTAAGTCTGCCAATCTCATGGCCTGCAGTGTCCCGATACCCATCTTCTGAGGCAGCTGCGCGAGCGAAACTGAAAACAGAGAGGGGGCAAATCTGCAGCAGACCATCAAAGCAGTTGCAGAAACATCGTGAGTTACCTCGTAAATCAGCATTGGCAAAGCAATATTCGCACACCAATTGCCTATTTCGCTTATCCCTCTAGCAATATATAGGACCCGAACCGGATGGCTAGCTCTCAATACCGTGAACATCACGATTAACCTCGTATTTCAGGCCTCGTTCATCCCTTAATAGGAATCCATAATCAACCAAGTACCGCCTCAACACGGCATAATCAGGATAGAGCTGTGACAGCACACGATTAACCTGAAGCTCCGTATAACTTGTATTTAATTCAAAGAAAGAGACGGCCCATAGCAGCATGATTCTTTTATAGCTTTCCTTTTTTGGAATTGAAACCAGCTCGCCATTCTTGAGAAATCGTTTTTTAAAGTCTATTAGCTCATCCATTCACATCCTCCATTTCATACGCATCTAATACTAAAAATGCATACGCTTTAGGTCATCGCATTCGGCTTCTTTATTCGAACTAAACTCGAACTAATCTAAATGATTTGCTCAAACACTCTTCGAAAGCTCGTTTTTCACTCTGAGTAAAATGCCCTTCCCAGTCAGTCCACGAACAGGAAGGCAACTCACAGCGAGCGGAGTCGAAGCCCTCTGCCGTCGGTCGTTCAAAATGCACGACAACCTTTTCGATATCCTCATCTGCAATCAGGTCAGAATGAACGACCTCGGTACCGTCTTCGAATGTCATATACGGGTACATCACGTAAACCACCTCGCAATCGTAAATCCAGTTTAGCATCAAGCTATTGCACCAAAGACAGCAAGCCCCCCTTGATGAGTTGATGGTATCTGTTAAATGTCACGTACGATTCACATCTGGTGGGTACCCTGATGGCTACACGAAACGAAGCAGATTTACACCGGGAGGACCCCGTATGACAACCAAGTACACCGACGCGCCGCGCACGCGCGTCATGACGCCGGCATCGCTCAACAACGGCGTGCACGAGAACCATTCCATCGGACAGACCATGGCCATCGCGCCCAAAAAGGGCCTGTTTGACGACATTTCCATTCCCCAAATCATCGCCGGCGCCGCAGCTGCCGCCACGAGCGTCGCGCTTGCCTCCAAGATCGGTATCGCCGGATCGGTGATCGGTGCCGCCGTGAGCTCGGTCATCACCGTTGTGTCCTCGCAGGTCTACCGCCACTTTATCTCTGCCAGCGCCGAAGCCCTCAAAGGTACGCACGCCACCGTCGACTACCCCGCCGGCGCCTATGAACCCGTTGAATTAAATGCCGAGGAGCACTTAGGCGGCGCCGCGACTACCCAGGAGATGCGCCAGATTGCAGGGCGCGCGACCACGGCGCGCGTCGCCCCCGACAGCCTGCGCGCCAAGGCGGCGGCAGAGCGCAGCCAGACGCAAAAGAAGGTCATCATCTTCTCGATCGCCATCGCCATCGTCGCGGTTATCGCCTGCACCGCTGCCATCCTTATCACCACCGCCGGTGAGGGTCTGGGCGAGCGTCCCGAGCCGATTCTGTCGTCACGCACGACCGAGCACGACGCGGACAGCACTGGTCAATCGCAAAGCCAGCAGGACGACTCGCAGGGCACCTCCGCATCCACCGACTCGTCCTCGAACACCCCCGATCAGTCGCAGGGCGCCGATTCTTCTGTGAACAACAACGGTACGCAATCCGGCACAACCGACTCAAGCCAAACGACTGACGGCTCTCAACCGAGCACGGGCGACCAGACGAGCGACACCACGTCGGGAACGGGCTCAGCAGACAGCAGCAACACCAGCAACTCGAACAGCTCGAGTGGAACCGCGTCCGGCACGGCATCTGACAGCTCGAGCCAAGGCACGGCATCGGGCAACTAAGCACGTTTGCCCCTCATAGATAATCGACCTGTATAACGGGCGCGAACCGGCAACGGTCGCGCCCGTTTGCCTTGGGCGCCGAGGTAGCAAGCCCCGCGCGATGGTAAGATGCTTTGGTGTGTAAAGAGGAGATTTGCCATGAGCAAGACAATAGTTAAGCCCACGCTATCGCTGGGCAACCACATCTATCTGTATCGTCTGCTGCGTGATGCGATTGGGTGCGGCAAGCAAACGTTTATGACGCAGGTCGAGGAGGCGCTCGCTGCTGGTGACATGGCCGCTTATGACCTGGGCTTCGAGTCCACGCGCGAGCTGCTCGAGGAGCTCGACGACTGCATAAGGCTGACCGTCTTTAAGGGCGGTCGCCTGTATGCCACGCTCATCGCCAACGAGGCCTGGGATGCCGCCCTTGCCAAGGGCGAGGACAAGCCCAAGGCTGCCAAGGGTGCCAAGCAGTCCTACAAAAAGAAAAAGCGCGGCGAGAAGGACCTCAAGGCCGTGCGCCCCAAGCACGTTAAGCGCGCCGAGCCCGAGCCCGTGGCCGAAGTCGCTCCGGAGCCCGAGCCCGAGGCAGAGATCGAAGTCGCTATTGAGGTAACGGCAGAAGCCGACACCGAAATCACCGCCACGACCGATCCCGAAGTCATATCCGAGCAGGAAGCCACTGCGGAGCTCAACGAAGCTCCCAAGTCGACAACCGAAGAAGCCGCTGACCAGCCCGAAACGCCTGCGTTCCAAAACAGCGATGTCTTTGGCGACGAGACCGAGGACGATCAGCCCGACGAGCCCGACGATCAAGGCGCTACCGAGTCGGCGCCGGAGCCCGAGACGCCGCAGCCCGCCATCTCGCTCACGGTCGTCTATGACCCCGAGAACGCAAACGCCGGCATCACCACCATGGCATCCACGCCCATCGAGGCAAAGTCGAGCGTCGAGAACGAGAACGCGACGCAGGTTGAGGTTGAAACCGCAGTTGCAGACGCGCCCGTCACCGTGAAGCCCGCAGATTCCACAACCAAGCCGAAGACGACGCCGGAGCCCGCAGATTCCACGATCAAGCCGGAAGCGACGCCGGAGCCCGCACCCGTCATCGAATCCGTGCCCGCCGCTGTTTGCGACCAAATTCCCGCACCGGCACCGTCTCCGGCCCCCGCTGCAGCACCGGCCCCCGCACCCGCAGCACCGACCATCCCCAAGGACTTCCCCATCGATTTCGCAACCGAGGTCTTCTGCCCCGGCCCGCTTCTGCACGAGCTATCGACCTATCTCCCCTACGGCGCCGACACGCTCGGTATCGTCGGCGAGTACTACTGGATCGCCCGCGAGCGCGGTACCATCGAGGCCGCGCGAAACCGCGCAAGCTTCCCCCTGCACTACACGCAGGCCGGCGAGCGCCACGAAGTCACCGTGCGCATCCGCCGCAACACCACCGGCGGCCTCGGAGCCACCTGGGTCATCGACAAGGTCGAAGCCCCGGTCGAGTAAAAAAGGCCTCGGATAGCCAATTGACCATCCGAGGCCTTTTGAATTCAGGCCTTTTAGTTGTCATCGGTGCATATAGACACCAGAGAAGCAAGCTCATCCTCAAGTTGCGGAGCAAAGTATCTAAAAGAAACCTGCGCTCCAGTCGGTATCGACTCAATCATATTCGCAGCATTATCTGAGACTCGGTACGGTGCAGTTTCACCTGTCTTTAAATCCTCTATTGAGCAGACAGCGTCTTCAGCATCAACCGACCTAAGCACGCCTTTTCCTTGTAACATCACATCGGCATGCCCGCCAGCTATTTCTAATGAACCTGAGTCTGTCGCAGTCACTTCTCCGGAACCTCCGCGCGATATCTCTTCCTTTGTTGAACAGCCCACCAATGAAGCCATCAGCACCAAAGACAGGGCTAGACGAATCGCCCTACTTCGAAAAAGTCGTTCCATAAGTCCACGCATAATAGCTCTGATCATACTTCAGGAAGGATAAAGATGAATTCCAGCCGTCCGCTATGCCAATCATCTGCCTTGTCTCTCCAGTTTTCTTACCAGTAAGTGTGGCGTAAGCCTCCGCTGTTACAGAATGGGCTGATCCGTTGTACAAACTCGCATGTAAAACATTCGGTCTATTAGAGTTAATCTCATTTTGAATGCTCGCGATAGCCGGAGAGGAGACAGTGCGGGCGATAAGAGTACTTCCTCTGCTTGCGCAGTAATTTGTAAACCCCGTTGCACAGGTTGATATCGGCGTTCCACCCAAAACAACGCCGGGAACAGTCTGTTCTTCATCGGAAAGAGCATGGGTATTGGTGTAACTCCATATCTGCATATATTGCGAAGGGTCGCTATATAAATTGGCAATGCCATACAGTTCCGCAACGTTCGAAAAAGCTGTCACCATACAAGCATAGTGGGCGGTAAGCCTCTTAATCTCGCTTTCATCATATGACATAAACTGAGAAATGGAACGAAATCCAGATACTGTGTAATCCTGCATTTGAGTTGCGTAAATTACAACATCGTTCCAGCTTGAAGGTTTATTCGATAAAACGACAGGCCGTCCTTCTATGGAAACAGCCGGGATTGTTCTTCCGCAATTTGTTGTTATTGAACCGTCCAAAGATTGCACGCCGAATTCGAATGGATTGATCATTACGACTGGGTTATTGAAAGAATAAGACTCGACACCAAGATCTCCTCCCCGATCCATAGGGCTGACTAAGCCGTCTCCAAAACGATATCCCGTAAGTATTTCATCATCTGAAGCATCTAAAACCAAATAGCCCGCGGCTCTATTGGATGTCACAACCGGAACAATGTAACCAAGCGGGGACCCATCAACATCTACAAAAGGAATAGGGTCAGAAGGCGTATACGAATAGCCGAGGAGTCCCTTTATATATTTATCGGCAAGCTCTTGCGCAATTTCAGAAGTAAATTGTATCTGCTCACCATCAATATTGCCCGTCGAAGCAAAAACCTCTTTCGGACGTGCGGCTAAGGCGACAATTGAAGACGCGACAAGTTGCAGAAAACGACGACGCGAAAGCATATGTTCTTCTTTCTAGAGAAGCGACTTATAAGGTACTCCTATTCTATAATCTTTTTTGTAACGTTACAGCACTGGTTATATTTCAATTCGATTTGCTTATGTCCTTGCAACCCAATGCGTCTTTACGTTTTAAACGGAATTAGAAAATCGCTCATAGCAAAAACGGGCTTTAATCCCAAAGAGATAACTTTGATTATGAATCAAACCAGCAGCCAGGGCATAGCTGCAGTGCAATTGCTACAAGAAAGGCCGCCCTTGGTGGCGGCCTTTCTACTTGCTACTAGTCGCGCGTCAGCTTACGGTGAATACGATGCGGCTGGGCCGCGTCCTCGCCCAGGCGCTCGATGCGGTTGGCCTGATAGGCCTCGAAATTACCCTCGAACCAATACCAGTTGCCCGGATTCTCGTCGGTGCCCTCCCACGCCAGAATGTGCGTGGCGACGCGGTCCAGGAACATACGGTCGTGGCTAATGACCACCGAGCAGCCCGGGAACTCGAGCAGCGCCGCCTCGAGCGAGGACAGCGTCTCGACGTCGAGGTCGTTCGTGGGCTCGTCGAGGAGCAGCAGGTTGCCGCCCTGCTTGAGCGTGAGTGCCAGGTTCAGACGGTTGCGCTCGCCACCGGAGAGTACGCCAGCGCGCTTCTGCTGGTCCTGGCCCTTAAAGCCAAAGCTCGCCACATAGGCGCGGCTCGGGACCTCGGTCTCGCCGACCATCATGTGGTCCAGGCCGTCCGAGACGACCTCCCACAGGTTCTTGTCGGGGTCGATGCCGGAGCGGTTCTGATCAACGTAGCTAATCTTGACGGTCTCGCCCACCTCGAGCTCGCCCGAAGTCAGCGGCTCCAGACCCACAATCGTCTTGAACAGCGTGGTCTTACCGACACCGTTGGGGCCGATCACGCCCACGATGCCGTTGCGCGGCAGGGTGAACGAAAGGTCATCGATGAGCACGCGACCGTCGAACTCCTTGTGCAGGTGATGGGCCTCGAGCACCTTGTTGCCCAGACGCGGGCCCACAGGGATGCGGATATCGGTCCAGTCGAGCTTCTGGCTTGCGCGGGCCTCGGCCTCCATCTCCTCGTAGCGAGCCAGACGAGCCTTGTTCTTGGCCTGGCGAGCCTTGGGTGAACTGCGTACCCACTCGAGCTCGGCCTCCATGCGCTTGGCGAGCTTGGCGTCACGGTTGCCCTGCGCCTCGATACGCGCGGCCTTGGTCTCCAGATACGTGGAGTAGTTGCCCTTGTAGGGATAAAGGTGACCGCGGTCGACCTCGCAGATCCACTCGGCAACGTTATCCAGGAAGTAGCGATCGTGTGTGACGGCAAGCACCGCGCCCTGATAGTTATGCAGGAAGTGCTCGAGCCACAGGATCGACTCGGCGTCCAGGTGGTTCGTGGGCTCGTCGAGCAGCAGCAGGTCGGGAGCCTCGAGCAGCAGCTTGCACAGGGCAACACGACGGCGCTCGCCGCCGGAAAGCACGTTGACCGGCATGTCGGAATCGGGCAGCTGCAGGGCGTCCATGGCCTGGCCGAGCTTGGAATCGATATCCCAGCCGTCGGCGGCATCGATCTCGTCCTGGAGCTTGCCCATCTCGGCCATGAGGGCGTCCATGTCGCAGTCCGGGTCGCACATCTCCTCGCCGATCTTGTTGAAGCGATCGACCTTGGCGATCATGTCGCCAAACGCCATGCGCACGTTCTCGATGACGGTCTTGTCATCGTCGAGCGGCGGCTCCTGCTGCAGGATGCCCACGGTGTAGCCGGGGGTGAGCCTGGCATCGCCGTTGGAGACCTCCTCGATACCGGCCATGATCTTGAGCAGGGTCGACTTGCCCATACCGTTGGGGCCCACGACGCCGATCTTGGCACCGGGGTAGAAGCTCAGGGTCACGTCGTCAAGGATTACCTTGTCGCCATGGGCCTTGCGAGCCTGATACATCTGGTAGATAAACTCCGCCATATGTCTGTTCTATCCTTTCTACCTGCTGTTTCCCTATTCTTGATTCGCTTTAGTGGAAACGAAATGAGGAAACCAGCTCTGAAACTTAACGAAAAAGGGGCATGGTTGCCCACGCCCCTAATACTACCTGGGAAAAGTCCCCCGGAACATACTATGAACTGCGTACGCTAGTTTTCCGCAACCTTAACGAGCGGCTCGCTGCGATTTGCGCCACAACAGATACGAGTAGACGTAGACGGCTCCAACCGAACCAAACGCCAGAACCGCAATCACCGCGGCGACGACTTCACTCGAAAGCACGCTGCCTGCCACGCCCATCACAATCAGGCCAATACCCAGCACCATAAAGCAGGCGCCGCCAAAACGCTGCGTACGGCGCCAGTTCTCGGGATCGGCAAGCGCCCAAGGTGTCTTGATACCGAGCGTATAGTTCTGCTTCACACGCGGCAAGTAGTTGCCTACGCCGATGAACAGCAAACCGATAGCACCGGAAATCAGCACGTTGACCGAACCGACCGCCGGCACCACGCCCCAGACCGTAAGCTCTCCCAGCCAGCTTACGGCACACATGAACAAGGTAAAGGCGATTACGAAGCCCTGATAGAACTTGCCCGAGGTTCGATATGCCTCACCTTTGGGATCGATGTGCGGCACCACGCGGAACATTGCAAGAAGTGCCAGAGGCAGCACGCCGAGCGCGGAGGCCATCCAGCTAGGGCCCCAACCGTCGACGGCGCCGTTCGCTCCCCAGTGCGTGGGAATCTGCGCAGGCAAGCTCGGCATCACTATGAGGTGCACTACGACATTGGCGACGCACAGAGCGATCAGCGCAATCCACACACGCCGCGATACCCCCGTGGCGTGAATGCCCTTGTTTTCGTTATTCATCCTTATCACCTTCCGTGTTTGTAAAGCCCATAAACCAACCGATCAAGTCCTGCATGACGGTGGTGTTTAAGCTGTATACGATGTTTTGGCCATGGCGCTCGTCGGTCACCAACCCGGCGTTTTTGAGCGTCGCCAAGTGATGGCTCAATGACGGCTTGCTGATGTCAAAATGCTCGGCAAGCTCCCCGGCCGTGCAATTGCCCTCGCGCAGCAGTTCCAAAATGTGACGCCGTGTAGGATCGGCCAGCGCCTTAAAACCCTCTCCCGGCATAAGACCTCCTCTCATCATCTCTCATGACGCGCACACTATACTCGATATTTAGATGTTTGTCTAATTATCTAATCGCAATGCTTCAAACCACATCAAAGTAAACGCCATCGCAACCTATGGCGATTACCTATAATGACGATAGCTAAAACACGATTCGCTTCCCCATCGGAGGATGTCTATGACCGAAACCGCTGCCGCTCTCGTCGAGACACGCGACACCAAGCTCGAGATCATCATGGGCCGCGAGGCACTCGATAAGCTCGCCGATGCTACGGTGCTGATGCTCGGCTGCGGAGGTGTGGGGTCCAATTGCTGCGAGGCGCTCGCCCGCGGCGGCATTGGTCATTTCGTCATTCTGGACAAGGACATCGTCGCGCCCAGCAATATCAATCGCCAGGCTATCGCCTTTCACAGCACCATCGGCAAGCGCAAGGTCGATGTTATGGAAGCCATGATCCACGACATTAATCCCGCCGCCACCGTTATCAAACGCACCGAATACCTGCTGAGCGACAACATCGACGAGTTCTTCGCGAGCGTTTTGGAGCAGACGGACGGCAAGCTCGACTACGTCGTCGACGCCATCGACACCATCTCGGCCAAGCTCACCATTGCCAAATATGCTCAGGACCACGACATTCGTTTGGTTAGCTCCATGGGCGGGGCCAACAAGCTCCATCCCGAGTGCCTCCGCTTTGCCGACATCTTCGATACGGTACGTGACCCCATGAGCCGCATTATGCGCAAAGAATGCAAGAAGCGCGGCATCAAGAGCCTGCACGTACTGTTTAGCTGCGAGGAATCGGTTAAGACACAGCCCCGCGACCCTTCCAACATCCACGAGCGCACCGAGCTGGGAACCGCCAGCTTTATGCCGCCCATCATGGGCCAGATGATCGCCGGCGAGGTTATCCGTCAGATCAGCGGGCGCGGCACCGAGCGCGTACGCGCCGACGGCCAACGCCTGGACTAGCAGGATGTCCTGCGATGGAACCGCAATTCTTTGACACGCATTGTCATCTTGATTTGATGCTCGGCCCCGATGCTGCAGCCAGTGAGTCGGCGGCGTTGGGTCTGGGGCTCTTTGACTGCGGGGTCGACCCACGCGACTTTTCGGCCGCAAACGAGCGCGCCCGTCGCCTACCAGGCATCATCGCTGGCGTTGGGCTCCACCCCTGGTGGCTCGCCGACGGCCGCTGCGGTCCTGCCGAAGTCGATCTGCTTTGCGAAGTTGCTGCCCAAGAGTGCTACATCGGCGAGGTGGGACTCGACTTTTCCGCACGCTTTGCCGGAAGTGAGCCGCTACAAATACAGGCATTTGACCGGCTCTGCGATACGCTCGTGCAGCATCCTCTTACCGGGCGCGTGATATCAATTCACGCCGTTCGTTCGGCAGGAGCCGTACTGGACGTCCTCGAATCGCATGGACTACTCATCCCAAACCCCGACTCCCCCGCTATCATCTTCCACTGGTTTAGCGGCACTTCGAACGAACTCGCCCGCGCGCGAAACGCAAACTGCTATTTTTCCGTGAACGAGCGTATGCTCGCCACCAAGCGCGGTCGCGAATATGCCCGGCAGATTCCACTCGACCGTCTACTGCTCGAGACCGATGCGCCAGCCGAACCAAACACAGAAACAAGCGCGCAGTCGCTCATCAGATCGCTCGCAAGGACCTCGATGCGCATCGTCTCACTCAAAAACTGTGACGCAAAGCGCATCGAGTCGGCAGTTTTAGCAAATGCGCACTCTGTTTTTGACCTTCGCTAACCCCTGTGGGCAAAAATGCCAAGGGGCATGCAAATCGCACAACGCAGTCCCTATTTTGGAAGACAGTACAATTCGGCAGCATTACACCAATTCGTGCATGAGATCACGGTTGCGTGCATACAATTCGTCAAAGATATGACGGCGCGACGCATATAACTCGTGGGCAGTCATATCAGGCACGATTGTTTGCGCAACGCCAAGGACTTGGGCGAGCTCATCCCATGATGCATAGGCGCCACCTGCGAGAGCTGCCATGATGGCATCACCGAAGCATGCGCCCACCGTAACCTTGGCAACCGAGACCTCGCGCCCACATACGTCGGCGATAGCCTGCATCCAAACTGGATTCTTGGTTCCACCTCCGACAAGCATAATGCGCCCAATTGGCAGTCCATGTTCTCGCTCGATAATGTCGACATGGGATGCAACGGTATACGCGACGCCTTCCAAGGCGGCACGAACCATATGGGCTCGCGTATGCCTTCCGGTCAGGCCAAAGAAGACGCCACGCGCCTCGGGATCGTTGAGCGGAGTGCGCTCCCCCGCAAAGTACGGCAGACACAGGAGCCCATCGGCACCCGGCGCCACACCGGCGGCATCATGCGCCATAACCGAATATGCATCGGGGCCACCGTGGCCCTCGGCCTCCACGGCGTCGCGATACAGCTCTTGGCGCAGCCACGATGTGAGCGCACCCGCCGTATTGGTCCCCGCGCAGATCCCGTAAGTTCCGGGAATGATAAACGTCCCTGGCCACAGGCGGGCATCATCGACCATATGATCAGCTAGATAGATGAAATACGCCGTACTCCCCAACTGAACCATCATATCGCCGGGACGAAATACACCCGTCGAAATGGCCTCGGCACCAGAGTCGCCCGTTCCCACTAAGACAGGTGTCCCTGCCGCGAGCCCCGTCGCCTCAGCCGCACGCTGAGTAATCACCCCGGCAATATCGGTAGCCGACATTACCTCCGCCATCTGGTCAGGCCGGCAGAAACGAGCACATTCCCGAGCATCAACCTTCCAAGTGAAGCGGTCGTATAGGGGAAGAAAATCCTCCGCCAAATAACGGTCCACCGTAAAACGCCCCGTCAACTTCGCGCACAGAAACGATGACGCCGTCAGGAACTTCGCGGCACGTTCGTGCACCTCGGGCATATTCTCCTTAAACCACAAGATCTTGGGAGCAATATCTGACGAACAGGGATCATGCCCGAAAAGCTCGCGTGCGCGATCTGACCCATATTCGGAAAGAAGCTCGTCGATCTGCGGCTTCGAACGTGCATCGACTCCGTACAAAATCGCGGGCGCTAGCGCGTTGCACTCGGTGTCGACCGGTACGCAGTCGCAACCCAATGCGGAAAGGCCCACGCATCCGATCTGTGCCGCGTTAACCCCCGATCGCACCACCAGCTCGCGCGACAAGCGGCAAAAATCGCCCCACCAAACTGCCTCCGCATCATGCTGGTACCATCCATCACGCGGGTTCTCCGTCTCGTGTCCACAAGAGGCCTGGCAAATGATGTTGCATCGATCATCGATTAAAACGCCTTTAGAGGCGCTTGTCCCAATATCAATACCCAGATAGAGCGCCATAGGTGCCTACTCCCCTCGCGCCGTACGAGCGGCAGCCATAAAACGAGCTACCCGCTCAACATCAACCGGGGCATCCAGCTTTCCGTCGCGCTTTAAGCAGGTGCCGACAAACGCGCCATCGTAGTGAGCAAATACGTCAGCCACGGTATTTTCGCGACAACCGGTGCCACATACCACGGGTACTTCGCCAACACGCTCGCGGACTTCATCGGCAAGCTCGCCCGAAGCGCCACGACCGGCAGCCGAACCGCCGATGACCATCGCATCCGGAAGGCAATTAAAGAGAAGTGAATCGGCAATGTCCGCAGTCGTGCGGTCGTTGAGATAAACCTCCCCCTCGCTCGTGATGAAGTGAAAAAGCTTGAGATCGTCCAGGCGCAGCGCCGCCTTGCGACGCATGGTGTGAGCGAAATCTCGGTTAATCAGCCCAAGATCACCGGCCCAGGCACCGCAAAAATTGCAGCGCGTGAACTGCGCGTCGACGGCAGCGCACAGCTCGATTGTGGCATCACCATCGTAAATAGCCTCAGCTCCCCAAGGAGTCGACAGATCATGGGACAGAGCCCCGATTACATAGCCCATCGATGCAAGAGTTGAGGGAGAAACGTGCTGCTCATAGGGCATCGAGAGCTCATTGGTAATCAAAATGCCATCGACACCGCCCTGCTGCAACGCCTCGAGATCGCGCTTGGCGGCTTCCACGACCTGCGACACGCTTCCGCCCGGGTAATACAGTGGATCGCCCGGCAGAGGACGCAGGTGCAGCATTCCGATAACCGGCTTTTCGGTCTTGAACATCGAGGTTAGAAACGACATAACATGCTCCTTCATAGGGTTATTGCAGGAACGTTATTCCCCCAGCACCTCGACGTACACTTTTCGCTTCTGAGGACCGTCAAACTCCGCAAGATAGATGTTCTGGGCACCTCCGCACACGATGTGGCCATCTTGGACGGGAAAGAAGCAACTGTTTCCACAAATCATGCTCTTGATATGCCCACAGGAGTTGTTGCCGGTGGCTCCATAGCTCGGCAGGAAGTGTGCATGCGCATAGGGGGCGTCGAGTGGGGCGATGCGATCAAGCGTCTCCATAAGATCCGTCTCCACGCAGGGCAGCCCCTCGTTTACCACGATTCCACAGGTCGTATGCGACAAAATAATCGCTGCCAAGCCATTGGTCACCGAGCTGCGTTCGATGGCAGCGTGCACGTCTTCGGTAATATCGATGAACTGGTCCGGAGCAGTCGATAGATAGCTCAATGTCTCGAGCGTCACCATGTTTACTCATCCCCTTCAAGAAAACGCAGGGCATTACCCCAGTAGAGCCTTTCTCGCGCATCGTCGCGCATGGGCACGGTATCGAGCGCCCGCTTGAGTTTGAATGCACGGAAGCGCGGCGTATTGCTGGCGAACATCACTTGATGCGATAGCGCGCGCTCATACCACAGCGGCCCCATATCGACCGTGAAAAGACGCTGCATCATCTCCTCGGGCGAATCGATGTAAGTGATAGAGGTGTCCGTGTAGCAGTTGGGATACTTGAGCAGCATCGCCACGGTCTCGCGCACCCAGGGCCAGCCAAAGTGGGTCAAACTAAAGCGCACATTTGGATGCGTTGCGATTGTGTGCTCAAATGCAAGCGGGTTACTGCGCGAGAGCTCTGCGCCAGGCTCCCAAGACATACCGGCATGGAAAACCACCGGCTTGTTATAGCGCTCGCACAGCTCGTAAAGCGGCTCGGCCACAGCATCATCGGGGGCAAAACCCTGCTTTGCCGGATGCAGACAAAGCCCCTTTGCCCCCAACTCGGTAAAGGCGCGCTCCAATTCGTCTGCGGCACCGCTCACCTGCGGATCTACGCTCGCAAATCCCCACAGACGATCGGGGTGCGCGGCAACCAGCATGGCAATCTGGTCATTGGTGCCAAAATGCCCTCCGCATGCCGTGGTTACATCGAGCGGCATGAGCACACTCTTCTGCACGTCGCAGACGTCCATCTCGACTTGAAGCTCATCCCAATCCATGGGGCCCATATGCCCCATACCATATTCTCGTGACCAAAAACCGAATCCATCAGGCTCATCACCCGGCGTACAGATCTCGCCGTAGAGCATAGGATGGACCAACATGTCGATAACCATTTCGTACTCCTTTCCAGGCATTTAACCCTAGTACGGCTCAAACGAACCAATCACTCGGGACGACAGCTCAGCGCCCGCCTTCATACACGCCGGAATATCAAGGCCATCGATCACGCCCTTGGTAAACCCGGCAATATACGAGTCGCCGGCACCCACGGTATTAACGACCTTCTCCGCCGGTACGATCCCGCACTCATAGAAGCGCTCACCGTCATAGGCAATGCTTCCCTTCTCGCCAAGCGTGGCAACCGCAACGCGCGGTCCCAATTCCTGCACGTGGCGTACCCAGTCTCGCAGCTCCGGAGTGTCCTCTTCAAACGACATGAACGCATAGTCTACGTAAGGAAAATGAGCCTCGCATGCATATTCGGGATCCTGGCTGAACACCGAGAAGTCCATAACCACCGTCTTGCCCGCATCATGCCATTCGGGCAGGAGGTCCAAACAATTGCCAAACAGGTCGGTGTGAATGATGTCGTGCTCTAGGATAAACGCCCGGTCGTCTTCATTCGGACGATATGTCTCCATTACGCCATCGATTGCCTCGAGATGCACGCGATCGACGCCGTCTTTCAATGCCATGAGCATCACCGAGGTGTCGCCATCCTCCACCCGCAGATGAGAGATATCAAACCCCTCAGCGGCCAGCGCCTCTCTCATCTTGTCTCCGTACTCGTCCTTGCCGACAACCGACACGGCGGATACCGAAACGCCCATTCGTGCAAGATGGATACCCCAGTCAATGCCGTTACCAGTCGGATAGAACACGCCGATGTTTTGATAGACGTCCGCGCAGCAAAAACCAGCCGCACACGCTTTAATACCCATGGTCTTCTCCAATGCTCAAAAGGGGACCCACCACATGGCGAGCCCCCTTTTCGCGTTTCGCTTATTGTTTTGCATCGGCTGTCCAAGGCCTCATAGCCAGACCGCCGTACGCTTTCTTAAGCTATTCGACGATTGGCGCCCCGTGGCCCCAAGAACCTTCCATACCGCACACGGTCGAGGCAAACCCGGCAGCAAAGTCGAGCGCGCGCTCGATGGCCTCGGCGCCATCCTCACCACGCTTGGCGGAATCGAGATAGCACATCAAAAACGAGGTGAGGAACGAGTCGCCCGCCCCCATGGTGTCCTTCATGTCCGTTACCGGTTTAGCCAGCTGGCGGTAATAACGCTCGCCGTCGTAAGCAATGCAGCCCTCGGCGCCCGCCGTAGCCGACACAAAACGCGGACCCAGGCCCTTCACCCATGCCAGACGCTCGCGAATCTCGTCCTCACTCGCGGCATCCGCCGCACTAAAGAAAGCAAAATCGACGTAGGGCGCAATCTGCTCGTAGTACTCGTCGGTGGAGTCGTCCGAAAAGTCAAAAGAGACCGTGACGCCCGCAGCCTTCAACTTGGGCAGCTCGCGCTCGGTAAAGCAATAGTTGCCCGAATGAACCACATCGAACTGCTTCATGTACGCAAGGTCAAAGCGATCGAGGACATAGCGCGCATCGCCACGGATACCGCCCTCGTTGGAGCCGAGGAAGACACGGTCACCGTCGACGACGGTCACGCGAGCCGCTCCGTTCTCGCCAATCATCTGCTCGCACTTGTCAAGCTCGATACCCTCATCCTCGAGGCTTGCAATGACATGCTCGGCAGCGGCATCATTGCCAAAAATGCCCATGTATGCGGAGCGTGCGGCACCGCATTTCTTGGCATAAACGGCGAAGTTCACCGCATTGCCGCCGGGATACATGGTGTGGATATGCTCGTAGCGATCGACGACGTTGTCGCCAAATCCGAGCGCGTTAACGTTAAATGCCATGGCCTTTGCTCCTTCTAGTACTCGACAACACCCATATAGCGACGGAAATCGGGATCGTGATCAAACACCTTGCCGCGTGCGGCACGCAGCTCGCAGTTCATGGCGTAGAACAGCACCGGGTCCAGATAGGCACGGACGCTCGCCGGCACGGCTTCCATACCGTACTCCTTGGCATCGAGCACCATCAGCGTATCGGTATGCGTCTTAAGGAACGCCAGGGCGCGCTCGTCCATAGCACGGCACTCGCTGGAGCCCATCTGCAGGAAGTAAAAAACGCCATCCTGAGTAGCCTCGAAGGGGCCATGGAAGTACTCGGCAGAGTGGATGTAGCTGCAGTGCTGCCACTGCATCTCCATAAGAGAGCAGATAGCGAAACCGTAGGTCTGGCTAAAGTTGGGACCGCTGCCCAGAATATAGAAGAACTCGTGCTCCTGGCAAAGCTTGGCAAAGCGATCGCCCAGCTCGGCATTTACCTTCTCGCGTGCCGGGGGAAGAATCTTATCCATCTCGGCGATACCGGCATACATATCGGCAAGATCGGCGTAACCCTCCTGCTGATCGAGCAGCTCTGCCGCAAGCGACAGCGAAATGCCAGCGGGGACCTCGGCCTGCGGCACGCCCTCGCCCCACGGGTAGACCCACGTGGTCCATTTACCGGTGTCGATCTTAGATCCAGCGTTGTCGGTCTGGGCGATCACCGTAGCGCCGGCAGCAAGGGCAATCTCGCAGCCCTCGACGACCTCAGGGGTGTTGCCACTGTGGCTACAAGCGATGACCAGGGACTTCTCGCCCAGACGACGCGGACGCATGATATCGAACTCGCGAGCCGTATAGATATACGAAGTGAAGGTGGTTGCCTCGCGCTGCAGAAGCTCATGGGCCGGGATCAAATCGATCATGGAGCCACCGCAAGCAATCCAGTAGACGCTGTCGAACTTGCCCTTCTCGGCAATTGCCTCTTTGATCAGATCGTGTGCGTTCATATCCAGTTCCTTTCTTGTTTGGCCGCAATCAATGACGTTGGCTGCGTGGCCGATAGTTGTTTTAGTTAATCAGATATTTCTCGAATGCGGCCATGTTCTTGGCATCTGCCGCCGCCGGATCATCGTAGTAACGACCGTCCGTGATTTCCTGGCCCAGCATGCCGTCGAAACCATGGGCGTTGAGCGTGGCGACGAAGGCGTCCATATCGTGCTTGCCATCGCCCCACACCAGATGGCCATACGGGTCACCGTCGATAAAGTGCATCTCGTGAATTGCCCCATCACCAAAGGCGGCAAACCAGTCCTCGAGCGTCTCGCCTGCAACGCCCATCGCGGTTGTATCAACCATGGGCTGTAAGTACGGGCTCGCGACCTCGTCAATCATGCGCTTCGCATCGGAAACCGTCGTCACAAGGTTGCTCTCCTCGGGACGCAGGCTTTCCATCGTAAGCACCAGACCGTGCTCGCCGGCATACTCCGCCAGAATGGACAAGTGCTCGCGGCTGCGCTTCCAGGCTTCCTCGCGGTCCTCGTCCCAGTCGCCCCAACCCGAGTTGACGGACATACGGTCGCACCCAAGTACCTCGGCAAGCTCAATGCCGTGCTTAAAGTACGCCAGGCTGCGCTGTTCATGCAGCGGTTTGCGTGCGCAGTACTGCCAAGGATAGACAACATTCTCGGGGCACAGAGTACGATACCTAAGCCCACGGTCTGCAGCCTTTTTCGCCAGGACCTCAGCCTCAAAGTAGCCCGTGTGGTCGAGCGTCACATGCGGCTCCGCACACCACAGCTCAATGGACTCAAAGCCCAAGCGCTGCTGCACATCAAGGAAGTAATCGAGCGACCACATGATGTAGTGAATATTCATGCCCGCAATCTGCTCGCGGCGCAGCGTCGGTTTGGATTCAGGCATCTTATGCCTCCTTATTTCGATCGAACACGATTTGTCCGTCCGACATCGTCATGTCAACCGCAAGATCACGTGCGTCGCGATAATCGAGGTCGAACACATCCCGATCGAGCACGCAGATATCGGCAAGCTTGCCAACCTCGAGCGTACCCAGCTCGTCTTCGCGCATCAGGTCGTACGCGCCCCCGGCAGTCCAAGCGCACAAGAGCTCGACAAGCGTCAGCGTGTTGACCTCATTCACGGGCAGTCCGTCGTCGAAGTATCCGCCGCACGCACTGTAGATTGACTCGCCCAAGCTCGGAATCAACAGCGGCAAATCCGTGCCACAGCACACTGTGCATCCGGAATCTTCCATGCCGCGGCGATTCCAGCTGTGCAAAAGTCGCGTCTCGCCAATTTGTCGACGCATCATCGACAGACAATCCTCGCGCCGGTCCAGCGTCAGAATCTGCGGATAGACCTCGCAAATTCCACCTAACTTGCCAAACTTGACAAGATCGGTCGGGTCAGAGTTCTCGAGATCGGTAATCGCATGGCGACGAAGCATCCGTCCATGCTCGTCTCGAGGCAGCGAGGCATAGAGCGCCACGGTGCGACGAACGGCGCCATCGCCCTGGCAATGCAAGGAATATCGGAAGCCGTCAGCATCAATTGCACGCAGCTCGTTCTCAATCAGATCCCACTCTGGCTCCTCGACGACCGTCTTGCCGGCAGCGCCCGCATCGGCCGAGTCCTCATAGGGGTCTATCATCTCGGCAAGCCCCGCCCATACGCCGCGATCGGTCATACGGTTGAAGCCAGAAAAACGAACGAACGGTCCCCGGAAGCGCTCTCGCGCCTCGCGGGCATATGCCAGATTTGCACCGGCGCCCACCGGCTGCGACATCATAGAGACGCGAACCGTCAGCTCACCAGATTCCTCACGGCGAGCCATTTCGTCGGCAAAGCCGTAGTAGTCATCAAACGCCATTTCCTTGATGGCGGTAACGCCGCGCTCGTTAAGCATGCTCATGTAGTCCGAATACCCGGCACGCACCTCGGGCAGCGCGAGGAAATCGCTCATCATGCGCCAGATCTTCTCGGCATAGCACGCCTGGGGTGTAAAGCCGTATCGCGCACTGGCGGCAGCATTGAGAACGCAGGTCTCCGCACCCGATGTAAAGCAGACGACGGGGATATCGCCAAAACAATCGTCAAACACAGCTGCCGTATTTGCGTTCTCGGCATCCGATGCCAACGTTTCGGGTAGGTTGTGGCCAAAAGCCGCCGCGCAATCCGGATGATCTTCTTTCCATGTACGCAAGAGCGACACGGCCTCTTTGGCATCAGCGATGCCGGACAGATCAGACCCCAACGTCCGCAGCGCCCAGCCTGTATAGAAGGTATGTACATCGATCAGGCCAGGCATGACGGTGCGGTCGCCCAGGTCAACTACCTCGTCCGCCTGGGTCAAATACGAAGCTACCTCACACTTGGTGCCAACAGCCTCAATTCGATTGCCACGGACCGCTACGAAACCTTCAAACGGCAGGTCCCCCGTACCGGTAAAGACGCTCTTAGACGTCAGGGCCGTCAAACGATCAGACATCACAACCACCTACACCGGAAGCATGCCAGAGATTGCCGTTACAATCACGCCAAAGACGACCATGAAAATGAAGAACTTCCAAATGGTCTTCCACCATTGGCCAAACGAAATCCTAGCCACGGCAAGACCGGCGACCGTCATGCCCGCCACGGGGCTGATGGTGTTGATGGTCTGGTTGGCAAACTGGAGCGCGGTGACGGCTGCCTCGGGATTGAGGCCCATGAGCTCGGTCAGGGGGCCCATAACGGGCATGGTGAGCGCCGCCAGGCCAGAACTCGAGGGAACCAGCAAAGAGAGCAGGCCAAGGACGATATACATAAACGTGGTGTAGACGGCGGCGGGTGCACCGGCGAGCGCGGTAGCGAGCGCCTGGAGGATGGTGTCGATGATCATGCCGCCCTCGGCGATGACCAGAATACCGCGAGCGATACCGATAACGATGGCAGCGTACGCAAAGTCGGCGAGACCCTTAACGAACTCCTCTGCGATTGTCTGCTGGTCAAGACCGCCCAGGATACCGGCAAGCAAGCCCATGCCAAGGAACACGGCGGAAATCTCATTCATGTACCAGCCCTGGGTAACAAGACCCCAGACGATAATGCCCATACCGCAAGCAAAATCGATGAGCACGAGCTTCTGACGGATAGTGAACTCTTCCTCGATGGAGGCATCGGTCACGGAAAACTCAATACGCTTGAGCTTATCGTCCTCGTACACAATGGACGACTCGGGGTTTTTCTTGACGCGCATGGCGTAGCGCATGGCCCATGCGATACCGACGGCAGTGAAGATAACCCAAGAAACGGCGCGCAGCCACAGTTGCGGATTACCCTCGATGCCAATGATGCCTTGGGCGATCAAAACATTAAACGGGTCGATGGTCGAAGCACAATATCCCAGGTTAGGACCAAGGAAGCAGATGATGAATGCCGTCATCGAGTCATAACCGATACCCATCATGATGGGAATGAAGATGGCATAGAACGGCAGGGCTTCCTCAGACATACCAAACGTAGTGCCGCAAATGGACAGCAATGTCATCGTGATGGGAATGATGAGGATGTCCTTGTTCTTGAGCTTTTTAATCACACGGCTCATGCCGGCATTCAAAGCGTTGGTCTTGGTGATGATCGCGAACGATCCGCCAATCAATAAGACGAACGCAACGACGTCGGCAGCCTCCTGGATGCCCTTGGTGGGCGCTTGCAGAACCGCGAAGATATCCTGGCCCAGATTGATGGTCTCGCCGGTCTCGGAATCGGTGTAGTTCTTATCGACCTGTTCATAGGTTCCAGCAACGGCGACTTCACGCTCGCCCGCCGCTGTCGAAATCGTCTTGCGCTGATACTGACCAGAGGGAACGATCCAAGTCAGGACCGCAAAGACAACGATCAGCAAGAACATGATCGTATAGACATGCGGTAATTTGAACTTAAAACGTCTGTTTGTCTTCTTCGCCTTCGTATCTGACATAGATACCTCCAAAGAACTCGAGACTGCATCGCATCTCGCTTCAACGTTTGCACAATGCAAACGTTCTATGACGTTCCATAGATTACCAGCAGCTTTTTCCTTCATCAAGATAATTTCAAACTGATTGCCGCAACGCGGTTGAACGGTTGCGTTTGCGCCGTGAACGGTATGGAAACGCCCGGCGAGATGATCCACCGGGCGTTTCCATTCGCAATGTCCTAGATGTCAAAAACGTAGCGAGACCCAACGATCCGCTGACGACCGATGATAAACGGCCGCCGCTGCTCATCGAAAAAGAAGGCTTCCATATAAAACAAGGGCTCGCCAACGGGAACTGCCAACAGTCGAGCGACCTCGGGCGACGCGCACGCGATCTCGAGCGTGCACGGGTCGGTAAACGCGGGCGTGCGGCCCGTCCGGTTGCGCACGAACTCAAAAATGGATTGGTTAGATAGAGGTGCCGTTGATAGATAGGCGTTGTCCTCGTAAACATATATGTTGTTCTCGAGCATGACAGGGACGCCATCGGCAGTGCGCACGCGCTCAACGCAAATCAAGTCAGTTCCAACGGGAACACCAAAGAACTGTGCTTCGGTGGAATCCGCCGGCAGTATCTTTCTCGAAATGACACACGCCCCCGGTTCCATTCCGTTAACGCGACATGCGTCCGAAAAACTCTGGACGTCATCCTTCTGGCGAATCTTGCGCTTAAGCTTGGGGGCATTGACAAACGTGCCTTTCCCCTGCCGCTTCGTTAGATAGCCCTGCTGGACGAGCTCCTCAATAGCGCGTCGCACGGTAACGCGGCCAACTTTATAGCTCTCAGCCAATTCGAATTCGTTGGGTATCCGCGCGCCCGCCTTGTAGGCGCCGGAGTTGATTTCGTTTTTGATGATATCAATAACCTGTTGGTACAGCGGTATCGCTGCTTTACCGTCAGTTGGCCCTTCAGTCGGTGGCATATACCCTCTCCCAGCACAATTAATTCTAAAACGGGCTTAAGGGCATTCAACAAGCCCTTAAGTCCGCATTAGCTTAAAGTATGCTAGGTGTCGCACCAAAATGTCGGCTATTTACTCATCAGACCCGAAAAACGCGCAACTACCGCGCTCCTAAGAAAGCGTGAGCAGCTCCGGCAGCTGGTCGATAATCTTGTCCGCGGCATCCTGGCTAAAGCCAAAGCGCTCCTCGCGCTTGGCAATGACTGTCAGGCCGGCTCGCTTGCCGGCAGTGATGCCAGGCACCGAATCCTCGACGCAGCAGCAGCGATTCGCGGGCAGCCCCAGCAGGTCCAGCGCATGCAGGTAGATGTCGGGCTCGGGCTTGCTCTCCTTAAACTGCTCGCCGCTCACCACATACTCAAAGGCATCCGACAGCCCGCATGCGTTGAGCACTTCCTCGATGCTAACCATGGGAGACGAGCTGGCAAGCGCCACGCGAACGCCACGGCGCGGCAGCTCTCGAATCGTATCCACGGCGCCTGGGTTAATCAAAGCCTGATAGTCGCGCGGACGCTTATGAGCCCATTCGTCCCAACGGGCCAACGCTTCATCGCCAGTGAAATGCCCCTTACCGGCGCGCTCAAACCAATCGACCAGCATATGCAGGAAGAACTGATGCGAGGTACCGACCTGCCCATTCAACTCCTCTTGAGTCAGATTAAGCCCAAGCTCCTTGGCAAACGCGGCAGTCTCGCCCAGGTAGTAATACTCGGTATCGACGATGACGCCATCCATGTCAAAGATAACGGCGTCGAACGGAAATGCGGACACGGCACCCTCCCTAACAAAAGGGCGCCCGCAAGCGGACGCCCGAACCATGCACTATCGGCGATTCTAACCCAGTAGCTGGTCAAGTGCCACCGCGATACCGTCTTCGTTGTTGTTGGCGGTCACCATCTGGGCCACGGCCTTGACTTCATCGACAGCGTTACCCATGGCGACGCCGGTACCAGCCCACTCGATCATGGACTTGTCGTTCTGGCCGTCGCCAAACGATACGACCTCGCTGGCATCGATGCCGAGCTTGGGCAGAGCACCCTCGAGCGCACGGGCTTTGTCGATACCGGGCGCCGTGTACTCAAAGTACCAGTCGGCCGTAAACATGCCCGAAAGCGTCTGCTTAAAGGGCGCGTACATTTCCTCGTAATGTGCCTGCAGGTAGGCCGGATCGCCCGCCGTCAGCAGCTTGTCCACGGGATAAGTGTCCACGACCTCATGCAAGCTCTCGACCTCGCGGATCTTAAGGTCGCAGGCATCGCGCTCGTATTTGACAATGTTTTTCTGCGAGCCATCCGGCAGCGTAATCATGCAGTGGTACGAGTCCTCGACATGCAAGTCGCGACCGAGCGAGATCATGGGGATCACATCATAGTTTTGCAGATGATCAATCAGACGGTGCAGCTCGTCAGCCGGCATGGCCTGGTCAAAAAGGACCTCATCGGTCTGAGCGTCGACCACATGCGCGCCATTGAAAGCGACTAGCAGACCGTCATGGTTTTGGAGGTCGAGCTCCTGTGCCAGAGCATGTAGCCCCCATGCGGGACGGCCCGAAGCCAAGATGAGCTTAATACCCGATTCCTGCGCCGCGAGCAGCTTCTCGCGCGTACGCGGGCTGATCACCTTCTGATCGTTGGTAAGCGTACCGTCGATATCCATTGCGATGGCTTTAATTGCCATATGTGCCTCCTTGCATCGTTTTTATCGCGCACTATCTTATCCGAGCCGGGGCACGTTCGCACAGCGCGCGTATGACGGTTGCAAAACCACCCCATTTGAAACAAAGGCAAAAAAGTACTTGCAAAGACGCGTTCCGACATATAAGTTGATAAAAGACCGCCGTTGCGGTTTTAAGTAGATCGAGCATATGAAGTTTGAGTTTTAGCGTGTAAGAGAAGGAAGATCGGCAAAGTACAACCCCAAACGCAATGACAACTTAATGAGGTAACTGCCACATGTGAGGCACCCAGGGCATTGCTGTCTCGATTTTGAGCACGATGCCTTCCGCCTTGCATGGGCCGTTCCATCCCGCCCCTGCAGCAACTGCCTCACGGGCTCATTGAAAACCGCATAGCACCCCAACGTCAGCACATCACCCACGGCAAGCACATCACTCACGACAACCAACACATCAACAAACAGCACGAACATCAACCGATTGGAGAAGCTATGACAAACCACCACGCTGAAGACGGCAATAAGAAAAGCATTCTGGATGCCCGCATTGAGCGAGCATATGCAAACGAATATGACGCCGCCTTTGCCGCCGCGACCATCAAGAACTACGCGTCGCTACCGCTCGCGACGATCTTGGCCGACCACCCTCAACTGCTGAAGCGCTGCACAAAGATCATGGGCGACCCCGACATTCGCAAGCTGACAGACCCCTATGCCCCAAAACGCGACAACGATTCGTACGTTCTTACCGTAGGCTGCCTAGCCCATATGCTTACGGCGCTCGACACGAAACTCAAGCTCGAATGGGAACCCGACGAGCGTCATGAACTCGAAAGCAAGCGGAACACCCTGCGCACCGCACTGTTCCTTCCGTTGGACGGCCTCAAGCGCTGCAACGTCGAGCTCAATACACAGGCGCGGCAAAAGCCCGGGACCACGGGGCAGAAAACTCCAAGACCCCATGCGGCCATCGTCGACCGCAACCGATATAACCGCATGACCGCGCACTTTTCTGCCGAGGGAACAGCCATAAGGACGCTGATCGACCTGCTGTGCCTCCTGAACATCAACGAGCTATTTGAGGGCTATCTCGCCCTTGTTCCCGCGACGGCACCCAAGTCGGTAGCAAAGATCATCGAGACCTGCAGACGCCAGTTTGAGCGCCATCGCAATGGCAGCGAGATGAACGCCAGCATCGCGCAGTACTACGCGGCTCATTACAAAAATGACGGATGTGCCCCTATCGAGCATCAGCTGCGGCTCGCCTACACCACGCCCGTCGCAACGCTCCATCGCTTTGGAGCCCTTGGCGCTTGCGAGCCGCACGGACAGGCAGCCTGCCCCACAACCGAGCTCGATCTCAGGCTCGGACGAACCCTGTAGCCCGCCAGCCCCTCCGCGGGCAGCGACTCTATTCCACAACACCACCAACAGAAAGGAGTCCTCATGGACACCAATCATTCCCCCATCATCAGCCCCCTCACCATGCGTGAATCCGCCCGAGGTATCACGCTCACCAGCATTTACGATGAGATGCTCGCCCGTCGCGAGCTCTCCGTCATGGGAAACATCGAAACCCCGATGGCCCACGACCTATGCCAGCAGATCCGCCTGCTCGATGCCACCGACCCCAGCCGCCCCATCACCATATTTGTCGCCAGCGCCGGCGGAAGCGTGCGATCGGGTCTTGCGATCTATGACGCCATGCGCCTCGCATCGTGCCCCATCCGCACCGTCTGCCTGGAATTCGCCGCGTCCATGGGCGCCGTGATCTTTATGGGCGGCGACGATCGCCGTATGGCGCCCCATGCAGAGCTCATGATTCACGACCCACTGATCCCCCAGGGGGCAGGCGGCTCGGCACTTGCGCTGCAGGAAACCAGCCGGCGTCTCATGCAGACCCGCAAGACCCTCACGCAAATCCTCTCGGACCGCAGCGGCCTCACGCCCAAGCGCATCCAGTCCCTCACTGCAAAAGACACCTACCTTTCGGCCGAGCGCGCCGTCGAGCTCGGCTTTGCCCACGAAATTCTCTCGACCACCAAGGAGGTCGCCCATGTCTAACCTCGCCAGCCGCCTCGCCGCATCTGAGTCCGCATCGTCCACCATCCTCGCCAAGGATCGAACGCTCTCCTGCGACACCCGCCAAACGGGACTCAACAACAACGCACTTGTGATCGGCCCCTCGGGAGCCGGCAAGACCCGAAACGTCCTCAAGCCCAACCTGCTGCAAATGAACGCAAGCTACATCGTGCTCGACACCAAAGGCACGCTCTGTCGCGAAGTGGGACCCGTGCTGGCAGCCCACGGTTACCGCGTGCAATGCCTCAACTTCGCCGACCTCAACACCGTCCCGGCCCTTGCGCCCGGCATCGAGCGCTGCGGCTACAGCCCCCTGAGGCACATTCGCCGCAAGGCGGACGGCAGGCCCAACCAGCAGGACATCCTCTCGGTGGCAAAGGCCATCTGCCCCATCGAGGACAACAACCAGCCTTTTTGGGATCATGCGGCGGCAAACCTGCTGTCGTGTCTTATCGCCTACGTCACCGAACAGCTACCCGCCGACGAGCAGACGATCAGCTCGGTCATCAAGCTGATCGAGCACCTGCAGGACGGTGCCACGGGTCGATTGTTTGACGACCTGATCACGACCGACCCCCAAAGCTATGCCCTCTCGCTATGGCGGCGCTACGCCATTACGCAAAATGCCGAGCGCATGCACGCGAGCATCGTCGGCATCCTTGCCGAAAAGGTCATGTGTCTGGGATTCGACGGTGCGGCACAGCTCTATCGTGAGTGCCATCAGGTGGACTTCGCTTCCATGGGACACACCCCCTGCGCCCTGTTTGTAACCGTGAGCGATATTGACCGCAATCTCGATCCGCTGACCGGCCTCTTTATTTCGCAGGCGTTTATGGGCCTCATTCGTGAGGCCGATAGGCAGCCCGACGGCAGCCTGCCCGTGCCCGTGCGCTTTATGCTCGATGACTTCGCAAATCTGCAGATCCCCCAGATCGACAACGTGCTCTCGATTATCCGAAGCCGCAACATCTGGGCAACGCTGCTGCTGCAGTCGACCAACCAGCTCGATGCGCTCTATGGCGAGGCACGCGCACGCTCCATCATGGGCAACTGCGACACGCATCTGGTGCTGGCGTTCCAGGATCCCGAGAGTGCCCGGGTATTTTCCGACCGCGCCGACGCGCTGCCCAGCACGCTCATGGCGACGCCGATCGATCGCTCGTGGCTCTTTGTACGCGGTCGCACTCCCGAACAGGTCGAGCGCTTTAGGCTCGAAGACCATCCGCTCTATGGGGAGCTGCCCGAGGCGCAGCGAGGCCATGCGGAGGCCAAGATCTAGGCGCAGGGTTCTCGCAGCGCGCGGCGCCCCGGCGATGTTCCACAAAGGCCGTGCGCCCCGGGACCACGGCAAAGCAAAGGGGCCCGCATCCGATAGGATACGGGCCCCTGACTATAAGGCGCGATGCGTTAACAGCAGCGACTACTTGCGGTGAGCGCGGTAGAACTCGATGAGCGCCTGGGTCGAAGCGTCCTGCTCGGCCTTGGCGGCGTCGTCGTGGAAGGCCGGGGTGATCTGCTTGGCAAGCTGCTTGCCCAGCTCAACGCCCCACTGGTCGTAGGAGTCGATGCCCCAGACCGTGCCCTCGACAAACGTGATGTGCTCGTACAGGGCGATGAGCTCGCCGAGCGCGAACGGGGTCAGCGTGTCGCCGAAGATCGAGGTCGTCGGGCGGTTGCCCTCAAAGCAACGGGCCGGGACGATCTGCTCGGGCGTACCCTCGGCACGAACCTCGTCGGCCGTCTTACCAAAGGCGAGCGCCTTGGTCTGGGCCAGGAAGTTGCCCAGGAACAGCTCATGCACGTCCTGACCGCTATCGGTCGCAGGGTTGGCAGTGTTAGCGAAGGCGATGAAGTCGGCCGGAACCACCACAGTGCCCTGGTGCAGCAGCTGGTAGAAGGCGTGCTGACCGTTGGTGCCGGGCTCGCCCCAGAAGATCTCACCGGTGTCGGAGGTCACAGCGCTGCCGTCCCAGCGGACATGCTTGCCGTTGGACTCCATGGTGAGCTGCTGCAGGTAGGCCGGGAAACGGTGCAGATACTGGCAGTACGGAAGCACGGCGTGGCTCTTGGAACCGAAGAAGTTGACGTACCAGACATTGAGCAGGCCCATCAGCGCGACGGCGTTGTTCTCGAGCGGGGTGTTGCAGAAGTACTCGTCGATGGCATGGAAGCCCTCGAGGAACTGCTGGAAGCGCTCGGGGCCGAGCACGACGATCAGCGACAGGCCCACGGCGGAGTCGACGGAGTAGCGGCCGCCGACCCAGTTCCAGAAGCCGAAGGCGTTGGCGGGGTCGATGCCGAAGGCCTCGACCTTCTCGAGTGCGGTGGAAACGGCGACGAAGTGCTTTGCCACGGCCTCGGCGTTCTGCTCATCGGAGCCGTCGATGGCGCCCTGAGCCTTGAGCTGCTCGAGCATCCAGGTCTTGACTTCGCGGGCGTTGGTGAGGGTCTCGAGCGTGGTGAAGGTCTTGGAGACGATGATCACGAGCGTGGTCTCGGGATCCAAACCCTTGAGCTTCTCGGCCTGATCGTTGGGGTCGATGTTGGAGATGTAGCGGCAGTCGATACCGGCGTCGGCGTAGGGACGCAGGGCCTCGTAGGCCATGACCGGGCCCAGATCGGAGCCACCGATGCCGATGGACACCAGGTGCTCGATCTTCTTACCGCTTACGCCCTTCCACTCACCGGAGCGCACGCGCTCGGCGAAGGCATACATGCGGTCGAGGACCTCGTGCACGTCGGCGACGACATCCTGGCCGTCAACGATGAGCTGGCCTTTCTCGCTTGCCGGACGGCGAAGCGCGGTGTGCAGGACGGCGCGGTCCTCGGTAGTGTTGATGTGCTCGCCAGAGAACATGGCGTCGCGGCGCTCCTCGAGCTTCACCTCGCGGGCAAGATCGCACAGCAGCTTGACGGTCTCATCGGTCACCAGGTTCTTCGACAGATCGAAGTGCAGGTCACCGGCGTCAAAGCTCAGCTTGTTCACGCGGTCGGCGTCAGCAGCGAACCAGGCCTTGAGGTCGATACCTTCGGCCTCGAGCTTCTCCTGATGAGCCTCGAGCGCCTTCCAAGCGGCAGTCGACGTAGCATCGATAGGTGCGGCAACAGTTGCCATAGAGTCCTCCTCAGCATACGGGCGCACGCCTCCATGCGCCCGGACATTCAGATGCCACTATTCTAGCGCAGGTCAAGACTACAATCAGCGAGCGTTGCCAATCGGCCCCCAAACGGCAACCGATTAAAAAGGGACAGGCTTATTTTGGCAGGTCAAACGCTTTACCAACCAAAATTAACCCGTCCTTTTATGGCAAATATTAGGCCGCGGCGCAGATGCTACCGAGCAACTCACGCAGAGGAGACCCGATGCCCTCCAGCAGTTCGGGCGCGATAATGGCAAAAACGGGAACCTCACCGGTGCCCACGACAGCAGGCGCCTTGCCCTCCGAGAGAATGCATCCATAAGGGACAAAACCGTCTTCGCCGGCATCGAGCGCCGCCATGCGACGCGCGAGCTCGCGCGCAAAGCCAGCAGTATCGGCATCGCCAATCGCCAGGACAAAGTCCACGCCTTCGTCGGTCGCCAGGGCCACGGCTTCGTCGATCAGTTCGTCTCCCCCGTCGCCCCCAACCGAGCCGCAGCGGAAAAGTACGCGCTCGAGTAGGGCTCGATCAAGCGAGCCAAGTGCCGCCGAGACAAGCTCATCGCGCGTATGCTTGTCACCGCCCAACACGACCAGCGCCTTAGTGCCACCGTAGTGAGCGACCAATCGTCCGCACCAGCGAGCCACGTCTCCATCCACAACAAGGCGCGTCGGCATACCAAACCCGTAATTGACCATCTTTCCCACAACCCTTCCGTGCGCATAGGCGGTATCAATCGTTAGGCTCATGCTACGAAGCAAGGTTTTCCGAGCTGTTTCGCACTCTTTAGAGCTGCGTTAAAAACCCGATCAAACCGCACGACCATACCTACCAAAACAAACCAGTCCCTTTTTGACAGGTTTTGACGATGTCCGGACGAGCGGGTATTATCGAACAGATATTCGATAAGAACATGTGTTTGATGGGAGGACGCGTGGGGCACGAGCGTCACACCTATATCTGCATCGACCTCAAGACGTTTTATGCCAGCGTCGAGTGCGTCGACCGCGGGCTCAACCCGCTCACCACCAACCTGGTCGTTGCCGACGAATCGCGCGGGCGCACGACCATCTGCCTCGCCATCACACAGGCCATGAAGGACTTAGGGATTCACAATCGCTGCCGTCTGTTTGAGATTCCCGACGGCATCGACTACATCAAAGCCGTACCGCGCATGCAGCACTACATGGAAGTGTCGGCGCAAATCTACGGCATCTATCTGGAATACGTGAGCCCGCAAGACATTCACGTCTATTCAATCGACGAATGCTTTATCGACGTGACGCCCTATCTAGACCTCTACCATACCAATGCCAAAGGCTTTGCCTGCATGTTGCGCGATGAGGTCCTCGCGCGCACCGGCATCACGGCGACGGTCGGCATCGGCCCCAACCTATTCCAGGCCAAGGTAGCGCTCGATATCACCGCCAAGCACGTACCCAGCCGCATCGGCATACTCGACGACGAGACCTTTCGCAAAGAGATCTGGCCCCATCGTCCCATCACCGATATCTGGGGCATCGGCCCCGGCGTGGCAGCACGACTCGAAAAGTATGGCGTCTACGACCTGATGGGTGTCGCCGCACTCGACGAGAACCTGCTCTACGACGAGCTCGGCGTCAATGCCGAATATCTCATCGACCACGCCTTTGGGCGCGAGCCGACAACCATCGCCGATATCCAAGCCTATCGCCCACAAGCAACTTCGACCACTACAGGACAGGTGCTCTCGAAGGGCTATGCCTACGAGCAGGCCTACACCGTCTTGCGCGAGATGGTCGACAGTGCCGTGCTGGACTTGGTCGATAAGCACGTGGTCTGCGACAGCATCTCGCTCTTTGTGGGCTACGCGAGCGAGCGCGCCGACATCCGCAGGCTTGATGCCAGCGGTACTGCACAATATGTGGACGGATGCGGACACCTGCGCTCGAGTACGTCGAGCATCGAACCCACCGCAACCGCCGGCCCCGAGCTCGCACCCCGTGCGCCCAAGCCCGTCCAGTGCGATGACGAAAGGCGTCGCCTGGTGCGCGAAGCGCAGGCAATCGATGGCATCTTTGCGGGAGAGCATGGCGGCAAACCGCGTGGTGGCTATGCCGCGCTCTTTGCGCACTCCAACGCCTCGCGCAAGCTGCCCGAGCGCACCAATTCGTTTAAGAAGATCATGGGCTATTTCGATGACCTTTGGGCGCAAACGGTCGACCCTAAACGACCGGTCAAGCGAATCAACCTGGGCTTTGGCAACCTCATGCCCGAGGAATTTGCCACCATCGATCTGTTTAGCGATGTCGAGGCCGATGAGCGCGAGCGCGACCTGGCGCGCGCCGTCCTGGCTGTGAAAGGCAAGTACGGCAAGAACGCGCTCGTCAAGGGATTAAGCTTTACCGCCGGCGCCACCGCGCGCGAACGCAACGACCAAGTTGGAGGACACCGTGCCTAAACCCAAACAACAGCCCGTGCGCCCGCCGACCGCCTTCGAGCGCCTGGCGGACCCCGAGGGCAGACGCCGCGCCGCCGACCCCAACCTCACAGCCAACGGTGCCGTGCGCGCCAACCGCGCCGCACAGTTTATGCCCTTTGCCGCCCTCACGGGATACTACGAACTCGTGCGCAAGCAAGAAATCACCGTCGAGCCAAAACGTGAGCTCACGGAAGAAAAAGCCCTCGTGCTTTCTAAAAAGCTCGAGGGTCTCAAACGTGGCGACTTGGTTCGTGTCACCTATTACGATACGTACGGCTATCGAGCTCGCACGGGCATCCTTGATGAGGTGCTTCCCGCCTTCAAGCTCCTCAAGCTCCGAGACATCGCCATCGACTTCGACGACATCCAAGACATCGAACTGCGCGGACGAACCTAGCCAAGGAAGCGCATCCAGGGCGGCGCTTACAGCGTCATGACGTAGTAGCCCGCGTCTTTCACGGCCGTCTCGAGGACACCACGATCAACCGGCTGCTTAGAGCGCACACGTGCCGTGTGGTCCGTGTACGTCACCGTTGCCCACACACCATTCAGCGCATTGAGGGCATTGGCTACGTTCTGAGCGCAGCCATCACAGCTCATGCCGCCGATGAGCA
This sequence comes from uncultured Collinsella sp., assembly GCA_902491565.1. GTDB lineage: Bacteria > Actinomycetota > Coriobacteriia > Coriobacteriales > Coriobacteriaceae > Collinsella. The sequence continues at coordinate 32,550 of CABUIE010000001.1, read as the reverse complement.
GCTCATCGCTATAGGGATAGTGCGATGCATCGGTATCCACCACAACAACCTTTTTGGCCTTCTTACCGCTCGCGCCATCGCTGCAGCAACTCTTCCCGTGTGTCGAAGCGGCAATGCGACGCAGTCCAAAAAACATGCCGACGGCAATGACGGCCAGCACGATGAGATTCGCAGGGTTGAGCAAGTCACTCATGCGTTCCCCTTTCAAGTAGCACTATCTAGATACCCCCATGGGGTGTCCCCATCTTAACCCAAATTCATGTCCGTTCGGTCAATTAGTTTCCCACCTCAAACTTTTTTGTTGACCATGGCTTACTTTCGTGTATAAGTTTTCCTAGGCTAACAGTTTAGATCCGTAAGGAGCGCCGTGACTCGAACCATAGACATCCCAACGTTTCAGGCAGCAGTCGTGCGCAACTGCTCTCCCACGCTCGCGGGTATCAAGCCGGCATCGCTCTTTACCTATCCAGGTACCTACGCCCACGGGGACGGCTCGACCGCAACCGAAACCATCGCAGAGCGCCGAGCACGCCTGCTCAACGTTATCGCCCAGTGCAATCGCGAGCTTGACCCGTTCGGTATCCACCTGAGTGTTTTGGTCTGGCGGCCCTGCGGAGCGCTCGTGTATATGTACCGAGCCAAAAGCCTCACCACCTATTTCGCAGACCCTCGCGCCCAAACGGCGCTCGCCTCGGAAGGCTACGACACGAAAGACCTTTCGACATGCCTTGTGCATTTGGCATCACGCATCACGCTCGCGAGCAATAACGTCGCGGAATGCGCCTGTAGCCAGACTCGATGCGCACTACCCCAGCAAGCTAGCTGCAGCAACGACTGCACCTGCGAGTTTCCGCACGAAATAGGCTACTTCCTCGGATATCCCTACGACGATGTGCGCGAGTTTATCGTCCAGCGCGGCGAGAACTACAAGGTCTTTGGAGCTTGGAAGGTCTACACGAATGTCGAGCAAGCGCTTGCGATGTTTGACGCCTACCGCGCTTGCACTCAATACCTCACCTTTGTCTATCAGCAGGGCTGCAGCTTGGCGCAACTTGCCCAGGCAACCCGATAGAACATAGAAGCCGCGGCAACCTGCCGCACAACTGAAAGGACTCAACATGAGCAAGATCGCCGTCGTCTATTGGAGCGGCACGGGCAATACCGAGGCCATGGCAAATCTCGTCGCCGAAGGCGCCACGTCCGCGGGTGCCGAAACTGAGGTCATCCCCTGCGCCGACTTCTCTACCGACAGGGCCGCCGACTACGACGCCTTCGCCTTCGGCTGCCCCGCCATGGGCTCCGAGGAACTCGAGTACGATGAGTTCCAGCCGATGTGGAACGAGGTCAAGGAGACTCTCGGCGACAAGAAGGTCGTCCTCTTTGGCTCTTATTCGTGGGCCGAGGGCGAATGGATGGACAACTGGAAGGCGGACGCCGACGAGGCGGGTGTTAACGTCGTCGATTCCGTCATCTGCTACGACGCCCCCGACGATGAGGGCGAGGCGGCCTGCCGCGCCCTTGGAGCCGAGCTCGCCTAGCGGCAATGAGCTCCGCCCGTAACGCGCTCTGCACCAAAACACATTCGCGTCCCAACAAAAACGGGAGCCGGATCACATCCGGCTCCCGTTTTCTGCTATGTCAGTCATATAAAGCGGCTACGAGATATTGCCCAAGAACGCCTTGGTGCGTTCGCTCTTGGGATGGTCGAAGACCTCGCTCGGCGTGCCCTCTTCCACGATAACGCCGCCGTCCATAAAGACCACGCGGTCGGCGACATCGCGGGCAAAGCCCATCTCGTGCGTCACCACGATCATGGTCATACCGTCACGTGCAAGATCGCGCATGACGCCAAGAACGTCGCGGACAAGCTCGGGGTCAAGCGCTGACGTAGCCTCGTCAAAGAGCATCACGTGTGGATTCATCGACAGGGCGCGGGCGATCGCCACGCGCTGCTGCTGACCGCCCGAGAGCTGGCTCGGCATAAAGTCGATGCGCTCGGCCAGGCCGACCTTGGTCAGCTCCTCGACGGCAATCTTCTCGGCCTCTTCCTTGCTGCGCTTGAGCACCTTTTGCTGCGCGAGCATGACGTTCTTTTTGACTGAGAGGTGCGGGAACAAATTGAACTGCTGGAACACCATACCCAGATGCGTGCGCACCTTGTTAAGGTCGACGCCCTTGGCGCACACGTCCACACCCTCAACGATAATCGAGCCGCTCGTGGGATGCTCCAGACGATTGATGCAGCGAAGCATCGTCGACTTGCCCGAGCCCGAGGGGCCCAAGACCACAACGACCTCACCCTTGTGCACATCCAGATCGATATCGCGCAGGACCACGTTGTCGCCAAAGGCCTTCTGGAGGTTCTTGATGCTGACGACGACCTCGTTCGAGTTATTGGTTTCGCTCATGATAGGACCTCCTTACAGACCGGCGATGTGATCGGCGGGCGTCGCGACAACCTGTCCGGCGCTCTTGGCGGGACGCTTCTTCTTGGTCTCGGCCGTGCCCAAAAGCCTCGCCTCAAGACCGCTCACCAAGCGAGCGAGCGGCAGGGTGATGACCAGATAGAACAGGGCGGCAACCACGTACGGTGTAATGGAGCCCGTCGTGGCCACGATGGTGCGGGCATTCATGACGATCTCGACCACGCCCACGGCCGCAAGCAGAGACGTATCCTTGTAAAGCAGGATAAATTCACTGGTCAGCGTAGGCAGGACATTACGGAACGTCTGCGGAATCATGACATAGAGCAGCGTCTGGAACGCGTTCATGCCCAGCGAACGAGCAGCCTCGTTTTGGCCCTTGGGGATCGATTGAATACCGGCACGGAAGATCTCACACAGGTACGCAGACGAGTTCATGGCCATGACGATGACGCCGAGCACGTAGTCATCAACCTTGACGCCGGCAAGCGGCAGACCGAAGAACGCGATATAGATCTGCAGGAACGCCGGCGTACCACGGATGATATTCACATAGATGCCGGCAAGGCAACGAAGGATGCGCGACTTGGAAATGCGCATGAGCGATAGGGCGAAACCGAAGGGAATTGCCAGCGGAAACGCCACAAGCACGATCGAAAGCGACATGAGGAAGCCCTTGAAGACGATCGGCAGGCTTTGGACCAAAATGACCGGGTTCAAGAACAGGCGCAGGAACATATTGGAGTTCCAAGCCTCGACCCACGGCTGCTCCTTAAGATCGGCCAAGAAGTTATCGAAGGCCGTCACACCCTTGATCTCCACCGACGGAATCTTGGAGATCTTCTTGGTCGAGCCATCGGCCAAAGTGTAGGTGCCGCTAAAGGCCTCATCGCCGCCCTCGACGGGGAAGGTCACGCCGTAAACCTCGACACGGAAAAAGCCGCCGGCAGGCGCCGTCTCGCCAAAATCAATCTTGAGCGTCTGGCCGTCAGCCTTGCACGTGGGCTTCATGGGCGTACGATCCATGAGGTCCTCGCCCGAGAGCATCGTCAATCGCGTGTCATCGGTACCAAACGTCGTGCCGTCGACAAACGTCAGCGAAAGACCGCTCAGCTCCTCATCGGCATCGGCCTGGACCTCCCAGGTAATGCGCGTCTCGGTACCGCCGACCACAGCGCTGCCCGAACCGGTGTTGGGTCGGGCGGTAATCTTTGCGGTCTCAAGCGCCTGGGCGGTCGTGGGCGCATATGCCCCCACACACACCAGCGCGAGCGCCACGGCCATGACGCAGACTAGCTTTTGGAGCAAGGCGGGCAGTGGAAAACGCTGCTCCACGGCCCCTTTGTTCAGTCGAGACAAGGTGGCTCCTATCGTAGAAGTTGCCGGCAAAACGAGACGGAAATGCTCTCCGTCAAGAGAAGCGCAAAGGCCCTCTCCGCCAAAGCGGAAAGGGCCCGCGAGCAATCAAGTAGTTATTTTACTTGATGTTGTACTTAGCCATGAGGGCGTCGACGGTACCGTCGTCGGTCAGGTCCTTGATGGCCTGGTTGATGTCATCCTTGAGCTTGGTGTTGCCCTGATTGATGGCGATGGCGTACTCCTCGCCGGTGCTGATCTGCTTAATGGTCTGGCAGGTGTTGAACTGCTCGGCGGTCAGCTGACTGGCAACGGAGCGGTTGGTGACTACGGCGTCGCCCTTATCGGACTGCAGGGCGCTGAAGCACTCGGTGGCGTCCTTGTAGGGGACAATCTTGGCCTTGGGGAAGTTCTCCTGGGCAAAGGACTCGGCGGTCGAGCCAGACTGGACGATGATGGTAGCATCGGCGTTGTTGAGCTTCTCGCCGTAGTTGTCGGCCGTGATGTCGGTGTTATCGACCTTGGTCACGATAGCCTGATCGTCCATGTAGTAGGAATCGGAGAAAGTAACTTCCTTCTCACGCTCGGGCGTGTCGGTGATAGCCGCGATGGAAACGTCATATTTGGCGCCCGAAGCGACGCCCGGAACCAGCGTGTCAAAGTCATTGTTGACATACTCGACATCCAGGCCCAGCTTGTCGCCGATAGCCTTGATGAGCTCAAGGTCAAAGCCCCGATAATCGCCGTTGTCATCCTTGTACTCAAACGGAGCGTACTCGGCAGAGGTGCCGACGGTCAGCGTACCGTCCTTGACGAGCGCGTACTCCTTGGAGCCGTCGACCTTCTCGACCTTAGCGTCGTCAGAGCTGCTGGAACCGGCATTAGAACCAGAGGTGGCGTTGGACGAGCCGCAGCCCGTCAGAGCGAGGGCGAGCGCCATAGCACCCGTGGCGGCAAATGCGCCAAGCTTCTTCAGCTTCATAATCAGTCTCCTTCCGGTGACCTCGTTTGATTCAGAGGTCTGCAAAAACTGTTGGCTATTATGCACCCGGAATTACGAATCTGCAATGAGAAAACTGATTGAAACAAACCCATAACGTGAATTGAATACTCTACTTTGTGACAGTCATTACTGCTGCAATGACCTTAACAGTTTGATTTCAGCCGCATAACCTGCAAGTTCGTTCGGTGTCTCCAAAATGAATGGCAATGCGCGCAAGCGACCATTCGATACAATATTCTGCATAACCTGCATACCGCCACCAAATTCCTCGCTGCCAAGGTATCCCTTGCCGATGCACTCGTGACGATCTTTATGGGCGCCACAAGGGTTCTTCGAATCGTTGATGTGTACGGCATGCAAGCGATCGATACCCACCACGCGGTCGAACTCGTCGAGTACGCCGTCCAGATCATGGATGATGTCGTAGCCGGCATCGCTCACATGGCAGGTGTCCAAACAAACGCCCAGCTTATCGGACAGCTCTGGGCACTTGGCGGCAACGCCCTTGATAATGCACGCCAGTTCTTCAAAGCTACGGCCCACCTCGGTGCCCTTGCCCGCCATGGTCTCGAGCAATACCGTCGTCTGCTGTCCCTCAAACATCACCTGGCACAGCGTGTCGACAATCATCTGAATGCCGGCGTCTGCCCCCTGTCCCACATGCGCACCGGGGTGAAAATTGTAGTAGTTGCCGGGCAGTGCTTCCAGACGCTGCAAATCTTCCGCCATAGCCTCCAAGGCAAACTCTCGCGCCCGCTCCTTAGCGGAGCAGGGGTTATAGGTATACGGGGCATGCGCCACCAGCGGTCCAAAGTCGTTTTGCGCCATAAGCTCGCGCAGAGCCGCCACGTCATCCATGTCAAGGTCTTTTGCCTTGCCACCGCGCGGGTTGCGCGTAAAGAACGCAAAGGTATTGGCACCAATGGACAACGCCGTCTCCCCCATTGCCCGATAGCCCTTCGTCGTCGAAAGATGACACCCGATCGTCAGCATCTCCAGCTCCCCCTCATCAGTTGCGGTGAAATACGGTCTATTGGTGCCCTATTTTGGCGCAAACAGACCGTATTCCACCGCAAGTTATAAAAGGGGCATCAGGGACAAAGGCCTCCAGGCATTCCAAGCGCTGGTGCCATGCCCCCACGCCCTAAAGTTTCAAACGAATCGCATCGATGATGCGTGCGCAGCGCTGTGTGGCGGCTAGGGACATGATGGGGCTTTCGAGTTTTCCCGCCTGAATGAGCTGTGTCGCATGCGATGCCTCACCGTAAAAATCATCGACTTCAAATGGTGCATCGATTTCGAGTACTCGACCGTCGGAATACTTCACATGAGCGCGCTCGGGGCGATGGAGACGCTCGATTTCCAACGAGCCCCGCTCACAGGCAATCGTTAAGCGGCTTTCATATGTTGCTTTGCCGTCGCACGCCATATGAATGGGTATACCGCCGACGCTCATATGGATCTCGTCGGCCCAATCGACGCGGCCGCCTGATACGTCACGCCAGCGAACTTCGCGGGACGAAACCTCGCACGCGCCCGAGAGCAAATCCTCAAACCAACCGACCGCATAGCAGCCCATGTCATATAGACAGCCGCCCTGCAACGGATCAAGCAGATAGCCCGAAGGAAACTCGCCGTAATCGAGCTTTTGCACGCTTTCAATCGAGACAATACGGCCAAGCTCACCCGACGCAAGCAAGTCCTTCACGCGAGTGTGCATCGGGCAAAACCGATTCTTCATCGCCTCCATAAACAGCACGCCGCGCTCACGAGAGGTGGAGGCAATCGAGAGAGCCTCTTCCTCACTCAAAACGGCCGGCTTTTCGCACAGCACGGCCTTTCCGGCGCGCAGCGCGCGACAGGCCCAACGCGCATGCATGCCATGCGGAAGAGCCAAGTAGATTGCGTCGACATCGGGGTCGGCAATCAGCGCGTCATAAGCCGCATCGCCGTTATCGTCGACCGAGGCATGGCCATGCGCAACATCGATCGAAAACGCTCGGCAAAATTCCTCGACATGTGCAGGAGTGCGGCCGGCCGCAGCCACCAGCCGTGCCCCGTCGACCTTCTTGAGTGACGATGCAAATCGATGAGAAATGTGCCCAGCGCCCAAAATGCCCCAACGAACCTCACGCGAATCATTACGTAAACCTCGGTCACCCACGATAGCCTCCCATCAGTTGCGGTGAAATAGTTCCTGTTTGGCCCCTATTCTGCCGCAAACAGGAACTATTCCACCGCAAGTTATAAAAGGGTCATGAGGAGCGCGTTTTGCCGAAGGCCTTAAGCACCGCCGTCACGGGACCAGGCTGGAAACGTCGGCGCACATCGTCGAGACGCTCGGGAATATCGATGTGCTGCGGGCAGTGCCGCGCGCATTTGCCGCATTTGACGCAATTGCTCACCAACTTGGGCTCGCTTGTGCGCACCGCGCTCGCCGTAAAGTATTGAGACAGCCCCGTAAACCAGCTGTGCGCGTAGCTCGCGTTGTAGGCGGCAAAGCAGCCGGGAATGTTAATACCCTTGGGACATGGCATGCAGTAGCCGCATCCCGTGCAGTGCACACGGTTCGATTTCTCAAACTCCATCAACACGCGCGCAATCGTATCGAGCTGGTTGGCCGTCATCGAATTCGGCAACGCGAGGTCTGCCAGTGACGAATTCTCGTCCACCTGCGCGGTATCGGTCATACCAGAAAGCAACATGGTCACCTGGGGATGATTCCACACCCACGAGAGCCCCCAAGCGGCAGGCGTATGCAAATGCCGATCGCATGCACCATCGAGAACAGCGCGCGCCCGCGGAGGCAATTTGCCTGCCAAGCGTCCGCCCAAAAGCGGCTCCATCACAAACACCGCGAGACCTCGCTCGGCGGCGGCCATGAGCCCCGCCGTTCCCGCCTGATATCGCTCTCCAGCGTAGTTGTACTGGATCTGGCAAAAGTCCCACTCATACGCATCGAGCATCGTAAGGAAGTCCACCGCGCTGCCGTGGTACGAAAAACCAATCTGGCGAATGCGCCCCGCCGCCTTTTGGCGCGCAATCCAGTCCTCGATGCCCAACGCCACCACACGTTCCCACTGGGCGGGCGAGGTAATGTTGTGCATGAGGTAATAGTCGATATGGTCGGTCCGCAGGCGGCGCAATTGCTCGTCGAAGAACCGGTCGAAATCCTCCGCACACTTGCACGAAGCATGCGGCAACTTGGTCGCCAGCAACACCCGGTCACGCAGCCCCAATCGCTCAAGCGAGGCGCCCACGCACGCCTCGTTACCGGGATAGAGATACGCGGTGTCCAGATAATTAATCCCCTGCTCCACCGCACGGGAAACGATGGCGTCGGCTGCCTTCGCATCCGGGCGTCCCGGCGCACCGGGAAACCTCATGCAGCCCAGACCCAGAGCGGATATTCGGTTACCACTTTTGGGGTCAACACGGTATTGCACGGCCCCTCCCTTCGCCATCAGCGCCCCGGCAAGGCGAAACACAATGGTCACGCCATCGAAACACATTGGAATCGTAATTGAGAACGTATCGTAACGTAGCAGAAATCGAGCCGTCACGATACCGGTTTAACATCAGCAAAAAGCCCGATGAAAGGAGCCGGGCGTGACCACGCGCATGTCTTTGCGGTCTGCCCCGCGGCATAAGCGCACAGCGCAATAGTTTCTTTTTTATAACAGCCGCCCCGCGCACCCACCAATCACCCTGGCAGCATACAATCCATCAGGCGCCCCTTACGCGGGCGCCTTTTACATGGGGAGATGATTCACATGCAGATCAACAAGGTCGCCTTTATCGGCAAGGGCGGCGTCGGCCTGCTCTACGGCAGCATGATCGCCCGGGCGCTCGGCAACGACGCCGTCGAATACGTCATGGATGATGCCCGTTTTGAGCGTCATGCGAACGACGCGCTCACCGTCAACGGCAAGCCCTGCGATCTCACGTCCGTCCGTGCCAGCGAGGCGACGCCCGCCGATCTGGTCATCCTGACAGTCAAGACCACCGGTCTCGACCAAGCACTCAAGACTATGGAGCGCGTCGTGGGACCCAACACGCTCATCGCCTCGCTGTGCAACGGCATTACGAGCGAGCAAAAGATTGCCGAACGCTTTGGCTGGGAGCATACCGTTCTTGGTATCTGCCAGGGCATGGACGCCGTGTTTCTCAACGGCGCGCTCACCTTTACCAATGCGGGCGAAATCCGCTTTGGCGCGGCGGCCGGCACGAACCCCGCAACCATCACCGCAATCGACGAGCTCTATACGCGCTGCGGCATCGCCCATACCGTCGAGGACGACATCGCCCACCGCATGTGGGCCAAACTCATGCTCAACGACGGCATCAACCAGACCTGCATGGCCTACGGCGGGACCTACGGAAGCGCCACGGAGCCGGGCTCCGAGCAGCGTCGCTGCTTTGTTTCCGCCATGCGCGAAACGCTTGCGGTCGCCAACGCCGAGGGCGTTGAACTGACCGAGGCAGACCTGACGCAAATGGTGCACCTCATCGAGGGAATCGACCCCGCCGGTATGCCCTCGATGGCTCAAGACCGCATCGCAAGGCGCAAAACCGAGGTTGATGAGTTCGCGGGCACCATCTGCCGCCTCGCAGCCAAACACGATATCCAGGCACCGCAAAACGAGCGGCTCTATCGGCGCATCCGCGATATCGAGAAAAGCTGGTAGCGCCGACGCGCCGCATTCAACAGCCTTAACAGCAAAACCGCCGCAAGGGAACCTTTCCCCTGCGGCGGCCTTCATCTTCGTCTATGACCGGCGGCCGATCTCACAACAGTTAGCGTTGCGACCCCGGCACCTCGTCCTCATCGTCGCGGCAAAGAACCACGCCTGCGCTTCCCAGCAGCGTGGCCGCGATCAGCGCGCCGACCACGATAGGAGCAGCCCCGCATGTCCCCTGCATGCCCGCGACGAGCGCGGCCGTGGGACCAAGGCAGCCGAGCATCAACGCGACGGCGGCAACGGCAATATCTCGAGCATTCACAAGACCACTTCTTCCAAGAGAAAGACCTTATTTCTCATGAACTAGTGTGCCCCGCATCCATACGCCCAGCGTACCGCCACGGTAAGGGCTCTGTTAACTCAAACGCGCATAAAGAACGGGCGGCTTTACGTTGCCTAAAAGCTCAGTAAAGACGTCCGCCCATCATGTGCCTATTTTGCTTATGGCAGATTACCAACCGGTGTAGTAGTCGGTGGTTCCGGCAGCGCAGCCGGAGTCATAGACCTTGCAATCACCCTTGGAGCCCGTAAAGGTCGAGCCCTGGGCCATATCGCCCGCGGCAACAACGTAATAGCCGTCGGAATCGCGCCAGAAGCCCTCAGAATCCTGAGTCCATTCGCCCGTGCGATAGTGATAAAGCACATTGCTGCTGTAATAGGTCTCGCGGCGCCCGTTGTAGTTATTGACACCCGCAGAGCGCGTCAGGCCCGATCCGTTCGCGTAGGACGCGGCAGACGCGTAAGGCGGAGTGTAACCGGCGTTGTAGTACGAAGCCTGGGCGGCCTCGGCAGCCTCCGCCTCGGCGGCAGCCTCGAGCGCTTCGCACTTGGCATCCTCAAGCGCAGCGCGCAGCTCATCGAGCTCGGTCGACTTGGCGTCGACCTCCCCCATCGTCAACAGGCTACCCGCACCGTCGATGCAACCCTGCAGCACAGCGCGCTCGTCATCGGTGGCATAGTCGCCATACATATTCATGATGATCTGAGCGCGCATCTCCAGGGAATCGCGCTTGGCCTCCATCGAGGCGTTCCACTCCTGCATGGAACCATAACCATCGCCACGATAGTCAACGGGCTGCACCAGCGTCGTCTCGGACGGAGTAGATCCAACCGTATCGGATAGTGTTGCCGCGTGGGCATCAGTTGCACCGGCGCCCGCCAAAAGTGCCACGGTCAGAGCGGCGGAAAGGGCGGCGGCTTTCGGTTTTCGTGAATCGATCATCATGTAGCTGGAAACCTCCGTAGTGCGTTTTTGCTGCGTTTGAGCTGCGTGTGATTCGATCGCGCTGCATAGTACCCCGAGCAAATCGCGACCTGTGGTTTTACTCAAAAGGCGCACGTCAATTGCGTAAAACTCACATCCTCTCAACAGGAGTTTTCCACAACTCGAATGCATAAAGCGTGTCAAAAACCCTGTTTTTGCGCCCTCTCTATGCAAAAAAGGCGCCTGTGCAACCATTGTTCGCACAGGCGCCTTGAGCAGGCATTTTATGCGGTTATACCTATCGAGTCGCAAGGGGTCCTTGCACAAGTCGCCTTACTCGTCCAGCGCGGCGAAGGCCTGCTTCAGATCCCAAATGATATCCTCGGCGTTCTCGGTACCGATGGAAAGACGGATCGTGGAGGGCGTAATGTTCTGCTCGGCGAGCTCCTCGGCAGAGAGCTGGGAGTGCGTAGTCGTAGCCGGGTGCACGACGAGCGACTTGACGTCTGCCACGTTGGCGAGCAGCGAGAACACCTGCAAGTGGTCGATGAACTTCCATGCAGCCTCCTGGCCGCCCTTGATCTCGAAGGTGAAGATCGAGGCACCGCCGTTGGGGAAATACTGCTTGTAGAGCTCATGGTCGGGGTGCTCGGGCAGGCTCGGGTGATTCACCTTGGCAACATGGCTGTCACCGGTCAGGAACTCAACGACCTTCTTGGTGTTCTCGACATGGCGGTCGACACGCAGCGACAGGGTCTCGGTGCCCTGGAGCAAGATCCAGGCGTTAAACGGGCTGATGCAAGCGCCCTCGTCACGCAGCAGGATGGCGCGGACATAGGTCGCGAAGGCGGCAGGGCCAGCGGCCTCGGCAAACGAGACGCCATGGTAGGAGGGGTTGGGCTCGGCGATCTGCGCATACTTGCCGCTCGCCTTCCAATCGAAGTTGCCGCCATCGACAATCACACCGCCCAGCGAGGTACCGTGGCCGCCAATGAACTTAGTTGCGGAGTGAACGACGATGTTGGCGCCATGCTCCAGCGGACGGAACAGATACGGAGTGCCGAAGGTGTTATCGACGACGACCGGCAGGCCATGCTTCTTGGCGACCTCGGAGATAGCGTCGATGTTGGGAATATCGGAGTTGGGGTTACCGAGCGTCTCGAGGTAGATGACCGTGGTATTGTCCTTGATGGCACCCTCGACCTCGTCCAGGTTGTGGGCATCGACGAAGGTGGTCTCGACACCAAACTGGGAGAGCGTGTGCTCCAGCAGGTTGTAGGAACCGCCGTAGATGGTCTTCTGGGCCACCACATGGTCGCCGGCCTGAGCGAGCGCCTGCAGGGTATAGGTGATGGCGGCGGCACCAGAGGCGACGGCGAGGCCAGCAACGCCACCCTCGAGCGCGGCGATGCGGTCCTCAAAGACGCCCTGGGTGGAGTTGGTCAGACGACCGTAGATGTTACCGGCGTCGGCAAGACCAAAGCGGTCGGCGGCGTGCTGGGAGCCGCGGAACACATAGCTCGTGGTCTGGTAGATAGGCACGGCACGGGAGTCAGATGCGGGATCGGCGCTCTCCTGGCCAACGTGAAGCTGCAGGGTGTCGAAACCAAAGGTGTGCTCGGGGTTGTTGATAAACTGGCTCATGGTGATCTCCTTGATCGAACGAAAGTAAATAAAAAGAGAGAAGTAAGTTGCTGTCTCCTGATCACGCCGACGGGCGCAAACAGGAGCCCGGCATTCGTCTTAGCAAGCAGTTCATATGCGGTCCTCCTTTTGACATCCCGGTTCCGTGGTCGGCTTAATTACCTACCGCCTTTGTGTGTTTTGAATAGTACGAGCATCGTCTCCCCGGGTCAATCACTTAAAAGCGCTAACCTGTTATCGGTTTTTTAGATAGCTATCGAAAGGACGGGCGCCGATGACCCTCCAGCAGCTTCGTTTTCTGATCGCCGTGGCAGAATCCGGCTCAATCAACGCCGCAGCTCAGCGCCTCTATACGGCACAGTCCAATATCTCCAATGCCGTCAAAAGCCTGGAGCAGGAGCTCCATCTGGAGATCTTTACGCGCTCCAGCCGCGGCGTCACGCTCACCAACGACGGCACCGAGCTTTTGGGCTATGCGCGCCAGGTCGTAGAGCAGGCCGACATGCTCGAGGCCCGCTACGAGGACGGCGGTACACCTCAGGCCCGCCTTGCCATCTCGGCCCAACACTACGCGTTTTCGGTCGAGGCCTTTGTCAACGTAGTCGAGCGCTGCCGCGACAGCAAGTTCGAGTTCATCATGCGCGAGACCACCACGGCGCAGATCATCGACGACGTCCGTGCGTTTCGCAGCGACATCGGCATCCTCTATCTGGACGACTTTAATACCCGTGTCTTGCAGAAGGCCTTCGCCGATGCCCGAGCGAGCTTCCATCCCCTATTCGACGCGACGGTCCACGTCTTCGTCAGCGAGCGCCACCCGCTCGCACGCCGCCCTCAGCTGTCCCTTGCCGACCTCACGCCCTATACGCGCTACAGCTTTGAACAGGGAACCTCAAACTCCTTCTATTACGCCGAGGAACCTTTTAGCTATATCCCTTGCGACCGCAACATACGAATCTCGGACCGCGGAACACTTACTAACTTACTTATCACGTCGAACGGTTACACCCTGTCGACCGGCGTCCTCTCCAATGAAATGCAGTGGGGTATGGCATCGATCCCGTTAGCAGACGCCCCAACGATGCGCGTAGGCTATATCATGCACGACGAGCGCAAGCCCTCTCCCCTCTTGCAGCAATACCTCGACGAGCTCAACCGCATCATCCATGCCAGCTAACTGTCGGAAGACGGGGTAGAAATCGTAGATTGCTAGCCCCCGGCGGGCATGGCGCTACAATGGTCACTCGCACGAAACGTACTCAACGAAAGGAACCATGTGAAGGTCATCATCTATACCGACGGCTCGGCCCGATCAAATCCGGGACGCGGCGGCTACGGCGCCGTGCTCAAATACACCAACCCCGCCGGCAAGACCTTCACCTCCGAGCTTTCGCGCGGCTATGCCAAGACCACCAACAACCGCATGGAGCTCATGGCGGTCATCGTAGCGCTCGAGGCGCTCAACCGCCCCTGCGATGTCGAAGTCCATTCCGATTCGCAGTACGTTGTTAACGCCTTCAACAAGCACTGGATCGACGGCTGGAAAAAACGCGGCTGGAAGACCGCCAACAAGCAGCCCGTTAAGAACCGCGATCTGTGGGAGCGCCTACTCACCGCAAAGAGCAAGCACAAGGTGGAGTTCATCTGGGTTAAGGGCCACGCCGGCCATGAGCTCAATGAGCGCTGCGACGAGCTTGCCACCACGGCGGCCGACGGCAGCAACCTCGATATCGACACCGGCTTTAACGAGAGCGACCTGTAACGGCGTTTTCGCACGCTATTTCCTGCCCCCTCGCGCTACACTCATCCTGTAAACCGAACGGCACGAGGGGGATATATGCTGCGTATAGCGACCATCGGCACATCCATGATTACCGACGACTTTATCCAGGTCGTCAACGCCAACGACCAAGCCGCGTTTGTGGGCACGCTCTCGCGCGATGCAGATCGCGGCGCCGCCTTCACCACTAAGCACGGCGGCGAGCGTTACTTCACCGCGCTTGACGAGCTTGCGTCCGCTGCCGACGTCGACGCCGTCTACATCGGCAGCCCCAATGCGCTCCACTACGAGCAGGCGCTCGCCTGTATCGCCGGCGGCAAGCACGTTATCGTCGAAAAGCCCTTTTGTGCCACCGAGGCGCAGGCGCTCGAGGTCTTTCGCGCAGCCGAGGCGGCGGGCGTCGTAGCCCTCGAGGCCATGCGCCCGCTCCATGACCCCGCTTTCCACGCCGTCGAGGACGCCCTGGGCGAGATTGCGCCCATTCGTCGTGCATCGTTGCGCTTTGGCAAGTATTCTTCGCGCTACAACGAGGTTCTCGCGGGGCGCGCCACCAATATCTTTGACTGCAATATGGCATCGGGTTCCCTCATGGACATCGGCGTCTACACCGTCGAGCCCATGGTCGAGATTTTCGGCATGCCCTCCGGCCTTACGAGCATGGCTACTCTGCTCGACCCCGCCACGCGACAGCTCACGCACGGCCCCATCGACGGTTGCGGTTCCATCCTCGCCAGCTACGGCGGTGGCCGTATCTCCGTCGAGCTTGCGCACTCCAAAATTACGAATGACCTGCTGCCCTCGCAGATTGAAGGCGAGCGTGGCACTATCCAGATCGACCATCTGTCCACGCCCCGCAACGTCCGCATCGACTATCGCGGCGACGTCGTACGCGGCTCGGCGACCGAGGTACCGCGCGAACAGGGCGACAACGGCCGCGTGCTCGACCTTCCCAAATCGAGCAACACCATGGAATACGAACTCACAGACTTTATCACCGCCATCGGCGGTATCGATAACGTTAAGGAAGAGATTTGGGAGACCCCGGCGGGACGCCACGAGCTCGGACACTACCGCGATGTCACGCTCGTCTCACTGCGCATCATGGATGCCGTACGCCAGCAGGCCGGCATTACCTTCCCGGCCGACGCAGACAAGCAGGCCTAGCGATGAGCTTCTTCGATACGTTCTTCTCCAGCGTCGCCGGCGGCAGCCGCGAACCCCAAAAGCTCTCTGGCGTCGAGCTCGAGCTGCGCCGCAGGCTCACCGTGCTCGCAAGCGACGAGGCCACTCAAGACGCCCCGCAGCGCTATTTCCTGCGATGGGAGGGGCAAGTCCAGGGCGTCGGTTTCCGCTTCACCAACACCAACCTCGCACAGGCGCGCTCCCTCACCGGCTGGGTGCGCAATATGGAAGACGGCTCGGTTGAGATGGAGCTACAGGGCACGCCGGCAAACATCGTGTCTCTGCTCGAGGCGCTTCATGCCTCCTATGAGCGCATGGGGACACGTTTTCGCCTTGTAGACGCTCAAGCTCGCACCCCGCTTGCCAACGAGGATGGTTTTAGCCCTCGCTATTAGTATTGTGTTCTAAATAAGGTATCATTTGCTTCATGCCGTTTACAGAAAAGAGGCGAGGCGCATGGCGGTGCAAAGAAGGAATACCAGGCAGCGAAAGCTGGTTCTTGACGCTGTGCGCCAAAGCTATAACCATCCCACCGCCGACGAAATCTACAATGTCGTACGCGAACAGGATGACAAGATCAGCCGCGGCACGGTCTACCGCAACCTCAATCTCTTAGCCGACGCCGGCGAGATTCTCTCTATTAAGACGCCGGGCGGCAGCCGCTTCGATCGCACCATCGAGCCGCACGCACATATCATCTGCACCTCGTGCAGCCGCGTCATCGACGTGCCGCTCCCCTTCGATGCCCAGCTCGACGCCAGGGCATCCGAACAAATCGGATGGAACGTCAGCTCGCACTACACCATCTTTGAGGGACTCTGCCCCGACTGCCGGTAGCCTTTGGGGCATGCCTGCAAATCTACTTTCCCATCCGTTACAGCAAACAGTACATTTCTAGGCATGTCCCGAAAACCTACTCGGCGAGCAGGCGGCGCAGTTCTTCTTCGACCGTGTGCACGTAACGGACGCGATCGTTGATACCGCGCATGGTGGGGTTGCAGCTCTCCATCAGATAGGGATGGCCCACGACGTTGAGCATGTCGCGATCGTTCTCATTGTCGCCAAATGCCATCATCTCATCGGGCGAAATCCCCAGGACACGACCGTAATCGGCAAGCGCGGAGCCCTTGCCCGAACCGAAACCGATAAGGTCCGTCCATGCGGTTCCTGACGTCATCACATTGACACGGTCGCCAAAGAGGCGCTCGAAATACTCCCGGGCCGCCGGATAATCCACCTCGGGCGTCTGGAAGCCAATCTTAATGACATCCTCGTCGATGTCCTCGGGACGGTCGACCACCGCCACATCGCAGTGGACCACATAGCGCAAATGGTCGACGAACGCATCGTTGCCGCTCATGGTGTAGATGTGCCCCTCACACGAAAGGGTCATGTCGGTATGCGGATACGCAACCACGGTATTCGCGATAACCATAGCAAGGCTACGCTCCATGGAACGCTTGACGACGGCACGCCCCTCGCTCATCACCAGGGTTCCGTTTTCGCATACATAGGCGAGCTCATCGGCCACCGGGGCAAACAGGTAGCGCAAGCTCGCATATTGACGGCCACTCGCCGGCATAAACACGATACCACGACGATGCAGCTCATCGATAAGCTCAAAGGCCTCGGAACGCAGCTCGCGCTCCCCCGGATGCAGCAACGTGCCGTCCAAATCGCATGCAATCAGTTTGATTCCCTCAAGACCCATATGCTTCCCCCAAAGCCTCATATCAACAGCAAGACGGACCTTGATCGGTCGCCCCTCAAAGCCCGTCTTTCGCATACGCGCGCTTAGCCGCGCGCCTTTTTTACGATGGTAAAGTCGGGAGCCATGCTCACGACGACCTCCGCCGCACTCGACGCAAAGCGCCGGTCCGCATCGAGTTCACGGGTAACCAGCGAGAGCCGAACACCCTCGACACCCCGGAGCATGCGGCCCAAAACAGGCTGCACCGGCGTATACATGCGCACAGTATGCTCGTCCGAGTCGCCCCGGAAGAGCGGCGCATGCATGTTGCCGATCTCCCAGCACGAATGCGCGAGCGCAATCGGGTCCATGCGGTCAACTTCGACCAAATAAACCTCGGCGCTGCGCAAGCGCACGACAACCGCCACGGGCACCATGCCCGAACGGTCAATGGCGAGCACGTCGCCGTCGGCAAGACGACCGCCGTCGGCAGTATCCAGCCGAACATCGACCGTGCGCCCCAGCTCCGTCACGCCCACAAACGCGTATACATCAGCCTGGTCCCAATCGAGCAGTAGCTCGTCAACTTCAAAGACGCCGCCCAACTTCCGGCGAAGCAGGAGTTCATAGGACGGATCGTTGAGATTTCCCAAGCATGTCGTCGAAACCAAGCGTTCAGGCATACTCTAACCCTCGACCTCGACGAGCTCGATATCAAAGTTGAGGTCCTTACCGGCCAGCTCGTGGTTGGCGTCGAGCGTCACGGCCTCGGGCGTTACATCGATGACCACGGCGGGGACGGGCATACCGCTCGGCGTGGACAGGAAGAGCTTCATGCCCTTCTCAATCTGCTCGATGTTGGGAACCTGTTCGGCCGGGAAGGTCAGAACCATCTCGGGATTGTGCTCGCCGTAGGCATCGGCAGCAGGAATGTGCACGGTCTTCTTCTCACCCACCTGCATGTCGACAACAGCGGCGTCGAAGCCCTTGATCATCTGGCCGGCGCCGCAGGTGAACTCCAGCGGCTCGCCGCGATCGTAGGAGCTATCGAACTGCGTGCCGTCGTCGAGCGTGCCGCGATAATGAGTCTTGACCTTCTTGCCCTGGTTGGACATGGAAACCTCCGTGATAAGGGCGGCGCACAACACGGGCCGCCATGAACATATGGCGCTAACTATACCCTAGTCATACAATTCAAAGACAGTTTGCAAAGAAACGCTGCAACCGGAGGAACCATGGCATATCCCGTATTTGACCTACACTGCGACACCGCCGACCGAATCGGCTGGGCCACGCTCGATCTCGACCTGCGCTTTACCGCCGGCACCGACGGTTATTTCCCCGGCGACGAAACGCATCCGCAAGATTTCGACCTCATCGAGGGTAACGCCTGCGCCATCTCGCTCGCAAAGATCGGCAACACGCCGTGGGCACAGTGCTTCGCTACGTTTGTCCCCGACGAGATCCCCACCGCCCACGCCGCGCGCTTCCAGGCGCAAATCATGGCGCATATGAGCGGCCAGGCAATGCTCAACCACGACCGCATGGTCAACGTGCGCAGCACCGCAGACATTCGCCCCGCGCTCAAGGACGGCAAGATCGCCTGTATCCACACCATCGAAAACGCCACGTTCTTTGCCGAGGACCCCGCGCTGATCGAGGTGCTCAAGAGCCTGGGCGTGCTTATGTCGTCACTCAGCTGGAACGCGCAGGGGCCGCTCGCGAGCGGCCACGACACCCACGCCGGCCTTACCGCCGCCGGCGTCGAGGCACTTACGCAAATGGAGCACGCCGGCATGGTACTCGACGTCTCCCACCTCAACGATGAGTGCTTTGACGAGGTTGTCGCCCACGCCACGCGCCCCTTCGTCGCCAGCCACTCCAACTCCCGTGCGGTTTGCGGCGTCAAGCGCAACCTTACCGACGACCAGTTCCGTACCATTCGCGACATGGGCGGCATCGTCGGCCTCAACTACTGCAGCGAGTTCCTTTCCAACGACGTAACCGACAAAACCGCCGCAGACGTCACCTTCGACCAGCTGGCGGCACATATAGAGCACTGGCTCGACCTGGGCGGCGAGGACGCCATCGCGCTCGGCGGCGACTGGGACGGTGCCACGGTGCCCGCTTTCCTCTCCGATGCCAGCAAGATGCCCGAATTCCAGAACATGCTCTCCAAGCACTTTGGCAAGACCGTGATGCAAAAGCTCTGCAGCGACAACGCGCTTGCCTTCTTTGAGCGCTATTAATTTCACATCCCTTGAGCGGGCCGGCATGCCGAACGGTCGACATGCCGGCCCGCCCCCAATCCAAAGGACCGCTTTTGACGCAGCAGTTTACGATTTCCGTATCCCGACCGGATGGGACGCCCATCCCCGTCGTCGTTACCAAAAAGCGCGTCAAGAACTTCAACCTACGTGTCACATCGAGCGGTGAGGTCCACGCCAGCGCACCGCTCGGCGCCAGCCGCGAGCGTATCGAAGCGTTTGTGAAGCGCAACAGCGCCTGGATTATCAGCCGACTTGCCCAGCGTGAGCAACGTCAGGCGACAGTGCGAGAGCCGCTCAGTCCCTCGTCCATCATTGCACTTTGGGGCAAGCCCATCACGGTACAGGACGCACTCGATCACAACTTTGCATCACCCGCACCGCGACCCAAGCAGGCCACCTTCGCAAGTTTTATGGGTACCGATGAATCGGACGAAGGCCTACAGGCCAAGCGGCACGCAATCCTCGACGACCTAACGTCCGATGAGCTCCAAGCCCACATCGACCAGCTCTATGCCTCCGAGGTCACCACGGAGCTGCGCGATATGGTGCATGCATACGAAATCGCAATGGGTGTCGCCGTTTCCCGCGTTTCCGTACGCAGCATGAAGACGCGCTGGGGTTCCTGCACGCCCAAAACCGGCGCCATTCGCATCGCGTGCGAGCTCGCCGCCTACCCAGTCGAGTGCCTCGACATGGTTGTCGCCCACGAGCTCGTCCACTTGCTCGAGCCAAGCCACAATCAGCGGTTTCACGCCCTGCTCGACACGTACTGCCCCAACAATAGGGCTCTGTCGCAGCGGCTCAAAAAACCGCCTGCCAACGAGCTGTAGGGCCGGTTAGCGCACGCGCTCGATCTCGACACCGCAACTTGCCAGGGGAAGACCGACGGGTGCCCAAGGCTTATCGAGCTTAACACGCACGCCAAGCAGCAGGGGGTAACGACGCAGCAGCATCTGGGCTACACCCTCGGCTGCAGCCTCGATAAGCTTAAACGTATGCTCGCGCAGATAACCATCGACATCGTGGCACACCGAGCCGTAGTCAATCGAGGCGTCCAGGCTATCGTGCTCCCCCGCTGCACGCAGGTCGGCATAGAGCACCAAGGACACAATGAACTTCTGGCCCAGCGCGTTCTCTTCGGGATACACGCCGTGGTTAGCAAAAACCTCAAGTCCTTCAACGGTGATGCGATCGGCATGGCGCAGATCGTCATAGCTCACGTGGGGCACCGCCGTTGCGGTGGATATTTCGCCCCTTCCACGGCGAGCGAGCTCGGCACCTTCAGTCTTAGTTGCATTCTCGGGCAGTTTTTTGTTACTCATCGCGATCGTCTCCTTCGTTTAGAACCCCGACCGCGCAAACTAACTACACGCGAATCGACAGGTTCTTTTTATCATCGCTCCAGTTGCAAGCATTGCGCGCGGGACATGCAAAGCAGGCGCGCGACGCTTTGTCGGCTGCATAGAGCAGGCGCTCAAGCGGTTGGCTGTTCACGCGCAGCTTTCGATGGCCCAGAATGGCCGTCTTAATGGCTGCGGCATCGGCCGGCTCAAACGCCACGTCATTGGGCATGCCGCCGAGAATCGCATCGGCGACGCGCTCGCTTGCAACATCATGGGATATACCCGATTCATACTGTTCATCTTTGCCGATATCGTGAAGAAGCGCCGTGGCGTAAATGACCTCGCGGTCAAATTCGAGCTGTTCCTCGAGATTCTTAATCCACATAATGCGCGCGACATCCAGCAGATGGTCAATACCGTGGCGGCAAAAGATGCGCCCCGATTCCAACTGTGCAATGTTGCCCAGGTGCCGCCGGAACAGCCCGTTGGCACAAATGTAATCAATGCGAGGCATGGCGCCAAAAGGAGTCAGGCCCGAAGCCATAAAGCCGCGACGCGGTGTCCCCTCATCGGTCTTCGATGTAAAGTCGTTGACGACTCTCATGGTTAGCGGCCCAGCATCCTAAAGAACCGCTCCTCGAGCGCCGAATCGGTCTCAAAGACACCGCGGCGAGCGAGCGTCACGGTCTTGGTGCCGGGCTTTTGCACGCCACGCATGGTCATGCACATGTGCTCGGCTTCCATCAGCACAATCGCCCCTTGGGGAGCAAGATATTCCATGAGGGCATCGGCAACCTGTGCGCACAGCTGCTCCTGCAGCTGCAGACGACGGGCATAGACCTCAACCGTGCGAGCAAGCTTAGACAGGCCCGCCACGCGACCGTTAGGGATATAGCCGATCGCAGCCTTGCCATAAAACGGCAGCAGATGGTGTTCGCACAGCGAGTAAAACGTAATGTCGCGCTCGATAACCAAATCGTTCGAAGCGACGGCAAAAGTTTTGGATAGGTGCTCCTCGGCACTCTGGTCCATACCGCCGGCAATCTCGCCATACATACGGGCGACGCGTGCCGGAGTCTCCAGCAAGCCCTCACGAGTTGGGTCCTCGCCTATACCTTCAAGCAGCAGCTTAATGGCGGCCTCGACTTTTTCCTGATCGACCATCTGGGCCTCACTTTTCCGATTTTGCGTTCGCGCTATGGTACCACGCCCTTTGGCATCGGCCACAAGCTACATAGTATGGGTCGAATAGACCGGATCGTCCCGCCAAAGCTCCACGGCGTCGCAAAGCGCAATGTTCTCACGCTCGGCACGGGCACGCGTGGCGTTCATATCAATCACGCGCTGATTGCTCGAGCCCCTAAAGCGCAACGAGATATCGTACAGATCCTGAACGAACGGACCGTCCACCAACATATCGAGGCAGGCGAGAATGCGCTCCGTCGCCTCGGTATAGTGACGACCGCCCGGCATAAGTTCCTCGAGCACGTCACCGGTAAAGCACCAAATGGTCTTCCCCGACCCCACAGGATAAGTGGCACGAACACGCTCAATAAAATCAACGAGTCCCGCCTGGTTCTCGGGTTCCATGGGCTCCCCGCCCAGAATCGTCAGGCCATCGATAAAGGGATGGTCGAGACTCTCGATGATCTTGTCCTCGACGGTGCGATCAAAGGGCTCGCCCGCAGCAAAATCCCACGCAACAGAGTTAAAGCAGTTCTTGCACCCACGACGGCACCCGCTCACAAACAGAGAAGTACGAACACCTTCCCCATCAGCAATGTCGAAATACTTAATGTTCGCGTAGTTCATAGGTAACTCTCCCGGGAGGCCGGGACATATCATCCCGTCCTCAAACATTCTCGGCCTGCGGCCTGCGAAACTGCGGGCGGGACGATATGTCCCGGCCTCATGCAAAGGGTAACTCAATGAACGAAGCGAACATCGAGTATAGGGTTCGAGGTCCAATAAAAACTGTGTTGCAGCCCAACCGCCATCGCAAGCAAAGCGTTGTTGCAAGTCAACTCATTTCCGCTAAGAACTTCGAGGAGTGAGCAGGCCGCATGCTACATCTCAACTACGTCAACTTGGCTGAACCGAGAGGGCCGCTTGGGCTTTTGCTCGATATGAGTTCCGCACGCAAAGAAGGCCACTTAATGTGGCCTTCGTCTTGCGCAGGACTGTCCGAAATAGCGAGCAAATGCCCAAGCGGCCCTCCCGGTTCAGCCCCGGAGCGGTATTAGAGATGCAGCACGCGGTCGCGGATCTCCTCGGTTCGACCCTGGTTCCAGAATTGGGTACCGATGTAGCCGCACGTACGACGGGCGACATTCATCTTCTCCTGATCGCGGTTGCCGCAGTTGGGGCACTCCCACACCAGTTTGCCATCATCCTCGACAATCTTGATCTCGCCGTCGTAGCCGCACACCTGGCAGTAATCGCTCTTGGTGTTGAGCTCGGCGTACATGATGTTGTCATAGATGTACTGCATCACGCGAATGACAGCCTTGAGGTTGTCCTGCATGTTGGGAACCTCGACGTAGGAGATAGCACCGCCCGGCGAAAGCTGCTGGAACATGCCCTCAAACTTAAGCTTGTCGAAGGCATCGATCTCCTCGGACACGTGGACGTGATAGCTGTTAGTGATGTAGCCCTTGTCCGTCACGCCCGGGATAATGCCAAAACGACGCTGCAGGCACTTGGCGAACTTGTAGGTCGTCGACTCCAACGGCGTGCCGTACAGCGAGAAATCGATGTCGCTCGCAGCCTTCCACTCCGCGCACTTGTCGTTCATGTGCTGCATGACGGCCATGGCAAACGGCGTGCCCTCCTTCTCGGTGTGGCTGTGACCCGTCATGTACTTGACGCACTCATACAGACCGGCGTAACCCAGGCTGATGGTGGAATAGCCGCCCACGAGCAGTTTGTCGATCGTCTCACCCTTCTTAAGGCGCGCCAGGGCGCCGTACTGCCAAAGGATCGGCGCGGCATCCGAAAGCGTGCCCATCAGGCGCTCATGGCGGCACAGCAGGGCCCGGTGGCACAGCTCAAGGCGCTCATCGAAGATCTTCCAGAACTTGTCCATATCCTGGTGCGAGCTCAACGCGACATCGGGCAGGTTAATGGTTACAACACCCTGGTTAAAGCGACCATAGTACTTAGGCTTGGTCGGGTCATAGTTCAGCGCGTTGGCAACATTGTTAAAGCCGTTGCCCGAGCGATCGGGCGTCAGGAAACTGCGGCAACCCATGCAGGTGTAGCAATCGCCGTTGCCGGCGCTCTCGCCCTTCGACAGCTTGAGCTCGCGCATCTTCTTCTCGGAGATGTAGTCGGGCACCATGCGCTTGGCGGTGCACTTGGCAGCCAGCTGGGTCAGGTAGAAGTACGGGGAATTCTCGTGAACGTTATCGTCCTCGAGTACATAGATAAGCTTGGGGAATGCCGGGGTAATCCACACGCCGGCCTCGTTCTTAACGCCCTCGTAGCGCTGGCGAAGCGTCTCCTCCACAATCATGGCAAGGTCGTGCTTCTCCTGAGGCGTACGGGCCTCGTTAAGATACATAAAGACCGTCACGAACGGCGCCTGGCCATTCGTGGTCATAAGGGTCACGACCTGATACTGAATCGTCTGGACGCCGCGACGAATCTCATCGCGCAGGCGATCCTCAACGACCTCGCGAACCTTCTCGGCAGATGCCGAGACACCGAGCTCCTCAAGCTCGCGAGCGACCTCGCCGCGAATCTTCTGACGGCTCACCTCAACAAAGGGGGCAAGATGGGTCAGCGAGATGGACTGGCCGCCGTACTGGGAAGAAGCAACCTGGGCGATGATCTGCGTCGCGATGTTGCAAGCGGTCGAGAAGCTGTGCGGCTTCTCGATCAGCGTGCCCGAGATAACAGTGCCGTTCTGGAGCATGTCCTCCAGGTTCACCAGATCGCAGTTGTGCATGTGCTGGGCAAAGTAATCCGAATCGTGGAAGTGGATCAGGCCCTCATTATGGGCATCCACGATCTCCTGGGGCAGCAGCACGCGCTGAGTCAGGTCCTTGGAGATCTCGCCGGCCATGTAGTCGCGCTGAACGGAGTTGACGGTCGGGTTCTTGTTGGAGTTCTCCTGCTTGACCTCTTCGTTATTGCACTCGATCAGCGACAGGATCTTGTCATCGGTCGTGTTCTTCTGGCGCTTCAGGCTCTGAACATAGCGATAGATGATGTAGTGGCGGGCAACCTCGTAGCAGTCGAGACGCATGATCTCGTCCTCGACCAAATCCTGAATCTCCTCGACCGAAACAGTGTGGCCCGCGTTCTCGCATGCCTCGGCGACGTTTTGCGCCGCGTAAACCACCTGGCGGTCGGTAAGACGAGAGCTCTCCTCGACCTCCAAGTTTGCGGCACGGATGGCATTGACGATCTTATCGATGTCAAAGACAACCTCGGTGCCGCTGCGCTTGATGATCTTCATCCTCTTGCCTCTTTCGCATCGTAGCCTCATCGCGCTTCAGAGCCAAACGATACCCGGCAGGGCTTGCCCCTGTCTTGCGGCGCCGTCGCGCAATCTGTGTTCTCGATAAACCATAAGTCCTCATGCGGACAATCCTCGCGGCCGATCAAGCGGCTCAAAGACGTGTCCAAATGGGGCGAATAAGGTTCTCGTTCTCTGTCCGCCATCTATCATACGACAAAGAGGCATCTATATCCTGTATTCTTTTTTTAGGTCAAACACAACATATAGTGTTTCAGCAGGTCAAAGCAATTAGTCATTTTGCAGACGCATTAAAAATGAGGGGTTCTTGGGAAGTCGGTAAAACGTTACCAACACGGCTACCTGCATGGCAGTTATAAAACCCCCTTAGTCAAGCCGCTGACAAATCCTACCAAAACCAAGCCGCTCACGCCAAAAGAATCCAAAAGATTATGCTTGACCAACATGTTGCGGTCACGGTCGGCCAGGACGTATGCAATCTGCCGGCACCTCTACGGGATGCGAAGACCATCGCGTACAAACCTTGGATCAATATTTGGTGGCTTATTTGCCGGCATGTTTGGCGGCATAAAACAAAACAGCCCAGAGACATAGCCTCTGGGCTGCAAACATTTGGTGGGCGTTAGAAGATTTGAACTTCTGACCTCTTCCGTGTCAGGGAAGCGCTCTCCCCCTGAGCTAAACGCCCAAATGGAGCGGACAACGGGGCTCGAACCCGCGACCCCAACCTTGGCAAGGTTGTGCTCTACCAACTGAGCCATGTCCGCCTGCGAGGATTTAATATACGGGATGATCCACCCAAATGCAAGAACTTTTTTTAAAAAGTTTTGCGACGCCCTCGCGAACCTCGCGAAGACATCAGCCACCACGGAAGGCGCAGGCAAACGCAAACTCGCCGCAAAAGGCCCCTACATCTCACCGAGCATGATCCAGGCGGAGCTGTCCTGCGCGAGCCTACCGTCTGCAAGCGGTGATGAGGTGAGCAGGACCCTGCCCGCCGGCAGCTCCACGGGTGCTGCGCCAAAGTTCGTCACACACGCCCAGCCGTTATCGCGGCGATAGGCAATGACACCACCCTCAGCGCCCTCGGCACCATCCGCAAGACCGGTGCGCCCGTCAAGATCAAGCCACGCAAGATCGTTGGCGCACCCGCGCAGCTTGCGCCGTAGCCAGAGGGCGTCACGATAGAGCGTAAGCATCGATGTCGGGTCCGCTTCTTCCCTATCGGCAGCGTAATCGGAAAACCATGCAGGCTGCGGCAGATGGGGCGCCGCATCGGCGTTCACCGGCGAAAACCCAAACGATCCGCCATGCGCGGGATCGTCCGCCGCCACCCACGGCAGGGGCACACGACAGCCGTCGCGCCCCTTCTCACGCTTCGGTCCGTGCGTATTGGTCGCAGTAGGGTCTTCGAGTGCGGCCCACGGGATATCAGCCACCTCAAAAAGGCCGAGCTCCTCACCCTGATACACGTATGCCGAGCCCGGAAGCGCCAGCTCAAGCAAAAGGGCCGCCCGCGCGCGGCGCTCGCCGAGTTCACGGTCCTCGTCATAAGACGACCCGTCGCGTAAGAGCCAGTCGAGCGCAATCTGGTGGTAGCGCGTCGCCTTGATTTGCGGCAGGGCATAGCGTGTCGCCACGCGTGGCACGTCGTGGTTGGAGAGTACCCAGGTCGAGGCGGAATCGGATTCGACGGCTGCCTTCAAGCCCTTCTCGATTGCAGTGTGCATGTCATCATAGGTCCAAGTGGCCTTGGCAAACTCAAAGTTGAATGTCTGGCCAAGCTCGCTGGGACGCGCGTAGAGATACTGGCGCTCGGGCAGCACCCACGCCTCGGCAACGGCACTGCGCGGCGGATTATAGCGGTCGAACACGCGGCGCCACTCGCGATAGATCTCGTGGACCTCATTGCGGTCCCACAGCGGATGGGTGCCGTCGTCAACCATGTCATCGCCCTCGGCGAGATGCCACCGGTCGAGGTCATCGCGGTCGAGATCCTTGGCGAGACCCTGCGCCACATCAATGCGAAAGCCGTCGACGCCTCGATCGCTCCAAAACGCCAGGACGTCGCAAAAGAGCGCGTGAACCTCAGGGCATGACCAGTCAAAGTCCGGCTGCTCGGGCGTAAACATGTGCAGATACCACTGACCGTCCGCAACACGCGTCCATGCGGGGCCGCCAAAGTTGGCATTCCAATTGGTGGGAGGCAGCTCGCCATGCTCGCCGCGACCATCGCGGAAGATATAACGGGCGCGCTCGGGCGATCCGGAGCCGGCGGCAAGAGCGGCTTTGAACCAGGGGTGCTGGTTTGATGAATGGTTGGGCACGATATCGACGATAATCCTGATGCCGCGCGCGTGAGCCGCAGCGATCATGTCATCGAAGTCGTCAAGCGAGCCGAGACGTGGATCGACATCGCAGTAGTCCGCCACATCATAGCCACCATCGACAAGAGGCGATGGGTAAAACGGGCTCAGCCAGATGGCCTCGATACCCAGCCGCTCAAGATAGTCCATCTGCTGGGTAATGCCCGCGATATCACCCAGACCCGAACCAGTCGAATCCTTAAACGAGCGCGGGTAGATCTGATAGATCGCGGCATCAGACATCCATGAGCGCGAAGAAGACTTTTCCGTAGCCATGGGGCATATCTCCCTTGCAACGAGGTTATGCGAGATGCCCACGATGATACGCCCAAAGCGGACATTCGCGACAAACAACGCCACAGCCACGCCCCAAAACGATCGCCCCCTCTCGGGTTCAAGCCTCCTGGGACGAATCGACCGATTAATGAAAAGAACGGAAGACCCACTTTCCCGGCCACGACAGCGAGCGGGCTCCGGGTGCCCCAGGTTGCCGCGAAAGAGGAGGGAAGCGTACTTTATGTACGCGACCGACGATTGAGGGGCAAGATGGGGTGCCCGGGGCCCGCGCAGCGTCAACAAAAAACGCGGTTCGTTAGAACCGCGTAAGATAGTTGGAGCGGACAACGGGGCGTCCGCGTATCCGCTTCGCGGATCCGCACCGGCTTCGGCCGCCTGCCGGCGACCTCGCCAGCTCGCTACAAACGCTCCGCGTTTGCTTAACGCTCGCTCCCTCTCGGGTTCGAGCCCAGGCGATGGGTACAAAAAAGCCCGGCTACCGTGGTAGTCGGGCTATTACACTTGGAGCGGACAACGGGGCTCGAACCCGCGACCCCAACCTTGGCAAGGTTGTGCTCTACCAACTGAGCCATGTCCGCATATGTAAAACAAAACGGGCGCCGGAGCGCCCGGATGTTGCCTGGAGGCGAAGCCCGGATTCGAACCGGGGGTAAAGGCTTTGCAGGCCTCTGCCTTACCACTTGGCCACTTCGCCGAAAAAGAACCGCCTAAACGGTCCGGAAATGCAATGGAGCGGACAACGGGGCTCGAACCCGCGACCCCAACCTTGGCAAGGTTGTGCTCTACCAACTGAGCCATGTCCGCTTGCGGGTTATTAATTTACGCGAGTTGTCCAAAAGACGCAAGTACTTTTTTCAAAAAACTTGTCTGCCGCATGTTCTTAATAGCCAAACGCGCTAAAGCGATTGGCTAGGCACACGATTCCAGCGCTCCGCTAAACAGCTTCACCATCTGCACGCGCGTGCCGGCGCCGTCCGTACGACGAGCAACCTCCACGTTATCGACGAGCATACGCATAAGCTTGATACCACGGCCGCGTTCCTCAGATGCAACCGGCTCGCTCGTTTCATCGATAGAATAGCCGGCACCTCGATCAAGCACCTCAACCACAACGCGATCGCCATAGGCCTGAACCGTCAGGACGCACCCGATACCGCCCGCATGGTCATAGGCATTACCCAGCGCCTCCCCCGACGCCAATGCGACATCGTAGCGCTCGTCACGGCGCAACGGAAGCGATTCAAGGAGTTCGGCGATGCGATGTCGGTAGTATGGAAGATTCTCGATACCCTGACGGACCTCGACGCTCTTACTCCAGCGAGGCAGCTCCCCCACCGGAATGGCGGGAATAGACTCCCGTGCCGGCCCCGCGACATGAAGGATATCGACAAGACGAGCAATCTCCAAAAAGCGAACAACTTCACCCGATGCATTGACGAGCGAAAGCAGGCCTTCTCGCCTCATGAGCTCACGAGCGCGCGTAAGCAGGAATGCCAAGCCCGTCGAATCGATAAAGCTAACAGCCTGACAGTTGATGACAACACGACGCACGCCGCGGCCAATCAAAGCATCCAACCGCCGACGCAGCGCAGGCACCGTGGCGATGTCGATATCGCCTGGAGGCGTCAAAACCGCTATGTCATTCCACTCATTCATACGACCATGGTTCCCCAAAAAAGCCCACTCGATGCATTCGTTTCCCCAACCGTACGGATTCAGCCCGCCCGGCGTCGTCTATGAACGACCCCGTAAAAACTCAAGGGACACCAATGCAATGTCATCGTCCAGCGCCGATTCGGTAAATCGGTCAAGCTCGCCCAAGACCTTGCCGCAGATTCCCGATACGCCCTCACCCGAGACAGAGAGCAGAAGGTCACGAAGGCGCTGCTCACCAAAGAACGCTCCGGTGCGGTCGCGGGCCTCAATCGTTCCGTCCGTATACATGAAGAGCATGTCGCCAGGAGCGAACGTAAACACGCCTGTCTCGTACACCATGCTCTCAAAGGCACCGATTACGCCCGATTGGCATCCAAGCAGCTCGACCTCTCCCCCACGGGCCTCGCCGCCACCCAGCGGCATCGACTCTGGCCTAATGACCATGGTCGGAGGATGGCCCGCCGAACAATACGTTGCGCGTCCGGCTTTAAGGTCAATCTTGGCGATAAAGGCCGTCACGAACGTCTCGACCCTCGAAAAGCCCATGAGCATACTGTTAAGAGAGCGTGCCATGCGGGCCGGTCCAGCGCCCTCCCACGCATATGCCGTCAGGGCCGTCTTGACGAGCGCGGACATCGATGCGGCCTCAATGCCTTTGCCAGACACATCACCCAGAATCATGACGGCGCAGTCGTCGGGAAGACGGATGAGCGTATAGAAATCGCCGCCGACCAACGCCGAGTTCGTGGCTGACAGGTACACCGAATCGGTTGCGATACCCGGAACATCCCCCAGGGAATTTCTCATGCCGATCTGAAGGGTCTGAGCGATATGGCGCTCCTCGCGCTTTTGAGATTCGCCTTCGTAGATCAGTTCAAAGTCATGCGCCAAGTGCACCAAGTAGTCATATTCAAGATCATCAATCGGCTCTTGGCTACCATCACGAAGCAGTAGCGCGCGCGTCGTCGGGCTCTTCGCAACAGAAGCAGGAACAATTGCGTCGTTACTGTGCTTGCCATCACCCTTAGAGCGTGGTCGCCCCGCCTCGATGCCGGAGTCGACGTAGAGACCTTGACAAGGCAGACCATGCGCCCTAAGCCAGCCTCCCATAGGCATCGATTCGTCAACGCGAGTTATACGGACGTGTTTAAGGTCCTCGGCACTCGTACCGCCCAAAACAGATGCCTCAAAGCCATCAGGGCCAGCCCCCAGACGTGCCGCTGGCGCCGTCGTGGAAAAGAAAAGCTTCTCGGGATCGTCCGGCAAAGCAACGCGACTGCCACCTTCAAAATCTATGACGTAGGAATCCAGACTGGCGTCATACTCAACAGGGCAAAAATGGCAGTTAAGCATATTGCAGATCTCGGACGATACCGCCTGGGTAGCCGCGGCGGAATCGTCTAGAAAGGTAAACAACTCATCACGCAAGACATTGAGCGAGCGGCCAAGCTCGGCCGTGCGACGGGAGCGAAGGCTCGATGCCATGCCGACCAGCTGGATAGACAGGTAATCGCAAATGACCTCGAGCACATTAACGTCATAGGCGAGCGGTGCCTGAGGGCGTTTCCAACCAACTTCCAGCACGCCAAGGATCTGCGTACCGTAAAAAACGGGAAGACAGATCTCGCTGCGGTACGGAGGCATATCCTGCATGCGCAACAGGTGCTTAGAACGATTGTCCAGGTCCATAAACATACCGGAGGCGGCCTTATCACCCTTAAGGTCCTGTTGAATCGACAAGCGACAGGCACGCGACTCACGAAGAACATACGTCGGAATGCCAGCGCCATACGGCAAAAACTCAGGCAGGTAGCTGTCGTACAGCTCCTTGGAAACACCGCGAAGTTTAAAACCGCCGCTCTCAGAAAAATAGATAGCAGCACCCGAAGCATCGAGCGTTCCTACAAGCTGGTTCAAAACGGTATCAAGTAGGCTGGGCAGCTCATCGGAGCCCACGGTACTCATAATGACCGAGAGCGTGCCAGAGAGGCGCTTGTTAGCCACTCTAAGCTCCGAAAGAGCACGCTTGAGCTGACGGTCGTGCGAATACTGTTCTTCGATGCTATGGAGCGCCACCAGGACACGTGGCGCGCGGCGCCCAAAGATGCGTGGAGGCGTTACGGAGCCCGCACGAACCAAGACGGGGATAAAGGAGCCGTCACTCAGCTTGAGCATCAGTTCGTTCTCGGAGCCATCAGTTTCAAATGGCAGACGATGTTCCGTCGCACGTTCAAAAGCGGACGAGTACAGGACGTCTTTAACATCTCCACCAATGACGTCGGCGCGTTCCTCGCACATCAAACCAAGTAAGCGATTATTCACATGCAGAATGGTTCCGTCGAGCTCGCAGATGATGACAGCATCGCTCGTGATCTCGACCAGTTGGGCAACGTATGCCCACTCGTTGCGTTCAAGCGTTTCCATCGTGGACCCCACCGTCTATCGGTAACAAAAAAGCCTCCGAAGAGGCTTCTCAAATGCGATGGTGTCGGAGGCGGGACTTGAACCCGCATGACCAAAAAGCGGTCACTAGCACCTCAAGCTAGCGCGTCTGCCAATTCCGCCACTCCGACATGCTATGTTGTTGATTCACGGTTCGTTTTGTTGGACCCGCGCGTTCAACGAGGAAGATAATAACCTATGATTCGAGAACTGTGCAAGCACTTTTTTCAAAAAAGTTTACGAATTTGTAAATGCGCAGGCAGATCCGTGTGTCCGGCCCCGAATCGGTGTTGCCTCCCGGCGCGTCCTCGGGCATGAGCGATATTTTGCTGCGCACTTCGTGCTGCAAAATATCGCTCCCCCTGCGGAATGCGCCGGGAGGCAACACCGATTCGGGGCCTGCAAATACATACTTCAGGCACAGTTCTCAAACATGTTCTGGGGGCTGATGCAAATTTGGTGGCTCGGCAAAGCCGAGCCCTTATATGGGGAGGCCGGAGCTAAAGCTCCGGCCTCACTATCTTTCCCATTAGATTAAGTGAGCGATCGAGGAATCGCACCCCCCCCCTGCAGCGGTAGCACAGGGCCGTTGCTGGACTTAGTTTTCAGAACATTCCGCACTGATATTTTCTGTATTGAAGACGTCGATGATGCACCCGTATACCATTG